>NZ_JAKVIM010000029.1 GCF_022601715.1 Acinetobacter zhairuonensis
TGATTGATATTCTGTTGATGCTGAAGCAAGTCTCCTGCTGATTCAGGTACAGTTGGCATACTTGATCTATCTGCATCGGCTTGAGCCTGGTCTACTACATTATTGAACTCTGCTTCTGCCTGATGGACTTGAGCTTCAGATAAATCAGGATTGGATTTAGCACTGAGATAACGACTGCCAGCAAAGAAGACTGAACCAATGGTTAAGTTAGTGAATATGGCTGTAGGATCTGTTGCCATGTCCTTATACATCTCACCTTGTTTCTTATACCCATTGGCTTCTAGATAGTCACCTTCAGCATAGATAGATGCTTGTCCTACGGCTGTGGGTACTGCAACTAATGCTGCATAATCCAAAGCAAGAGACTGTTTAAATACATTAGAGACAGGTAGAAAAGCCATTGCTGCATTGGTTGCACCAAATAGATTAGAAGCTGAATCTGCTGTTTCCTGATCTACGCCAAGTTGCTGAGTTAGTCGGGTATGTTCTGAAGCCCTGGTGCCGAGTCCTACTGTAGTTGCTACACCTACAGCTCCTAGTGGTGAACCCACTGCCCCTGCTGCTAGAACTTCTGTAATCCCTGAAGTGATATGTCCTGCTGTCCCTTGATTCAGTGGAGTGAATGCTTCATTGGCTTGTTGTAAACGTCTGTCTGCAACTTCATCACCTTCTACTACACGACTTGCAGCGTTAGCCACTGAAGTAACCCCTTTTGCTGCTCCTGAAACTGCACCTAATGCGGTATCTGCTAATGCACCACGTTTAAAGGTCTTGGGATCGGTTAATCTTGTTTCATCAAGAGCCATGTCCTGATCGGTAAACTCTCCACTGAGTAAGCCCATTGTTGTTCCTTATTTATTATTAATTTTTATCACGTATGGTTTTGTTGTTTTTGGATTGATCATCGGCTTGCCATTCGGTTGAATGAACATATACCAGTTGTTCATATTTGGGATCTGCACCACTGCATGAGTATTCAATATGTTCTCTGAAGGAGGAAGATAACCTGTCTCTTTACGATATTGAGTACGAAGATGATCTTGAATTGCATCTTCAAAACTAGCTTGTGTATAGCCATAAGGCATAAAGGTGTGATTGGTATTCTTACCTAAAGCTTGTTTATAGGTTCCACCTGTTGCTATATCAAAGGCTTGTTTAGCCATGCTCTTGTTGATGATTGGATTACCGTTCTCATCCTGTTTCACAATACCAAGTCCACGTTTAGCCAGTCCTAGATAAATAGAGAAAGCTAAGTTTTGATAAGCTCGATGTTCACTACCCCCTAAGCCTGAAGCATTGCCAAATTCTGATTGAATCGCAGTATGAAACTGTTTTTCATTGCCTAATACAGAAGCCTGTCCTGCATTCAGAATTGCTTTTCCTTCTAAAGCAACATCTGCTGCTCGAATACTGGAACCATGTAACACAATATCCATCTGATTCAGTTTAGAGATCCCCATATAGTCATAGGCATTCTTTTCACCCCCAATCAATGTGAAATACTCTTTCTGAGCATCCTTGTTGGTTCCTGCCATTTTGGTTAAGTCAGTCAGCATTGCACGTTGTTGTTTAGGCGTTGCATCAAAATAACGATCAGTAAATGCTTTACGTTCAGTGGCATTCCATTGAATCAGTGATCCGATTCCACCATTATTCTTCTTCTGATCTGCAAGCATCTGAGTCGTGATCTGAGCCTGTTTAAAATCTATATCTCCTCGACCAATCTGTTCAGGCGTTACGGTATACAACTTCTTGCCTGTTTGAGATTGAATAGCAGCAATAGGATCATCTTTTGCTCGTTGTTTAGATGTATTGGCTATGTTTTGGAACATACTCAATTGCTTCTGTAATTTGCTTGCATCTTCTTGTGGTGTATTTTCCAGTTCTGAAGTTAATCGAGCGATTGCACGTTCTTGTTCTATAGAAGATGAATCACGAAACTTTTGAGCATCTTTATTGAGTGCCAGGTTCTCTCTAACGTCAGCTTCATACTCAGTCCCGACTACAGCTTTTAATACTGCATCTGCTCTTCCTGCATCCATTGGATAGCCAGTTAAAGCATCCTTAGCAAAGTCTTCAGATAGTTGTTTGAGTTCTTTATCTCGTTTGTCTTGTTCAACCTGTAAGCCTTTATTGATACGGTTGATTGCATTCTGAACCTGATCTTTATAGGCATCTCTTGTCTCTACTTTCATATAAGGAAAGATGCTATCTACACTGTCATAGACTTTTTGTAAGCCTTCAACATCTTGAGCTGTTTCTAAACTATTTAATGTTCCTTTGGCATCGGATAAGTCTCTACGCTCATCCCATGATTGAAGTGATTGAGTACGTTGTTCAGGTGTCAGTACAGGATTACGTTCTACTGTATTGGCATATAAAGCCCTCCCCTGTTCCCTATTCTCAATCTTTAAGGTGGACTCCCCGACCTGCTCAAAGTCAGCATTAATCTTTCTACGTTCTGTATCGTATGCCAAAGGTTTTACATTGGCTTCAGATTCATAAAACATGCGTTCAGCATAATAATTAAACTTGTCATGCTTGGTATCAGGTAAAGTCTGCTTATAGGTGTTAGACAGTTCATCGGTCTTTTGTCTGAGATAAGCTTTAGCTGAGTTCTCATCAAATTCACCTGTTGCTAACTTTTGCTTCGTCTCTGTCACAACATCGGTATAGTCAGCTCCATATTTAGAAGCTTCAATGTTAAAAGCATATTCTTCTTTCTCATCTTGGATCTTCTTCTGTTCATTCAATTCTTTCAATGAACCTTGTTGACCCACTTGAGCCAATGTTCCAATAGATTGAGCGAGTTGTCCTGCTCCTGTCTCTAATACTCTTCCTGCTTGAGCTTGTGGTAAGACATTCCCAAAGTTCCCCATAGTTATTTGTGGCATATTAAGCCCACCCTGAACTGTTTTGTTTTATTCTGCTGGTGTCCATAGCTAAAGCATTCGATGGAATACTAGAGATAGATTGAGTGTTTGAACTGAAGGTTCCTTTCGGTGCATTGCTTGCTGCATTTAAAGCTGTAGATGCTGTATTCAATACTCCACTGACTGTTGCATTGTGTGCCTGTGCTTTATAGGCTGAAGCATCTGTCTGATATTGTGCTGATTGATTTTTCGCATTAAAGAAAGTTGTCCATGCATCTTTAGATGAGTTCAGATTAATATCATCTGTAATGGTATCGACTACTGTATTGTCAGCATTAATATCTAAACCATTTGCAGCCATTTGAGCTGTAGCTGAACTGACTTGTTTTTTACCTAAGTCTCTTATTCGATTGGCTTCTACTCTGCCTTGTGATTCAGCGTTACGTGCATTCTGTTCAGCCTGTTTAGCTTGAGCTTTAGATGATTGTCGAGCTGAATAAGCACTGTATGCTGTAGATGCAACTGCAAGTGCTGTACTTGCCATATAAGCAATTGCCATTGGTGCTGCGACTGCCATTATTACCTCTATAATTCGTTCTATTTATAATTGTATTTATTCGATGATTTATAGGGTTATATAGCCATCTCTAAGAATGATCCTGTATGTTCAAACCCTAGCTTCTGATAGAAGTTAATCGTCTTTTCTGTGTTGATCTTGGTTGCTGTTCCAACTTGTATCCAATCTGCACCTTGTTCTTTCGCCCAGGAGATGAAAGCTTGAATCAGTAGATAAGCTGTACGGCTTCCTCTGTTTTCAGGTCTAACGAAAATACAGTAATCAAAAGCCATAAGACTGTCTGATTGCCACTCTTGTTGGAGTCCACCGACAAAACTACCGAGTATGTTGTTGTCCTGATCTAAGCAAATCAAAACACAGCCTTGTGATGGATAAAGGATTAAAGTTTGAAGTTGAGTTTTAACTTTATCTAAGTTGATTGGTCGTTGTTGGTAGGTTGGAGATTCATTCCAAAATTGAACTGCTATTTCTAACAGTTCAGGTATATCTGATATTTTTGCTTGTTCTATTCTGTACATTGTTATTCTTATTATAAAAAACTAAAGGCATCACTAAGACACCTTCAGCAATTTTATCGGTTATTGCAAGTTCAAGTCTGTTTTAGAACTATCCCCTTGATGTATTGTTGTGTGTTTGGAGAGATCTACATTTACAGACAAAGGAAAAGATGCCCCTAAATAGCCTATAACAGTAGAAAAAAATATCGCTAACATATCGTTTCTGTTCAAAATAATGCTCCTTATATAGAAAATTAGAAGCAAATAGACCAATTAAAAGACCTATGAAAAGTCTTTACTTGTCTCTCGACACGGCTTATTATGATTAGACATTCGAATCTAACTCCGCGAAAAGTTACGAAATATCGAATCAAAAACAAGCTGGTAGTCGAAAGACTAATCAGCTTTTTTTGCATCTATGAATTCTATATTAGCTTAGCTGATATGGAATGTAAACCATGTATATAAGTAAAATTGATGATTTTTAATTTTGATCTTTAACGCTCATTAATATTCAGTTCTAGTACCAATGCTGTGATGTGGAATGGGAGTGGTTCATCCTGTTCTACGATCAGCTTGAAGTTATCAAAAGTATTCCATCCATTGAGTTCTACACGCTTTGCACCTGTATATGGCTTTGGAGCTTCAAATAAATCTTCTGTAAACTCTTTTAGCTCAACCATTTCACCGTTCACTTTAGGGTTAATGGTTTTATATAGGTACAGGTTGATATAGTTGACCTTGATCAAACTAGGACTTGAAGTTGCTGGACTGCCTTGTAGTTCAGGCGCAAATAAACTGACTCTAGAATTAAACTTGCGACCGATATAGATCGAAGTAATGCTTGAATCACAGTCTATAGTGAGTGTGTTCCCGACTCGATTGAGAATAGAAAGACTATAAGTATGGGTTCCATTGCTATAGTACGCTGCTACGTTATCTGCCAATGTTCCAATTAAGCTATCAGTCACAGTACAGGTTGTTCCATGTGTAACCGTTACTTGTTTGGCTGAATCTAAAAGTAATCCCTCTTTCATCTGCTCAATCTGTAGTGTTCCATTTCGATTGATCAGGAAGTAAAGACGATCTGAACCTGTAGTCGATGGTAAGGTCATTGCACTAATCACTGAGCTACCTAGATCATGTTGCGACCATGCTGTAACAGACTGTTCTCTGTTTAGTGTGAGTGAAGCAAGCTTTCCATCATTCAATACAAACCATACAACTGAATCGGGTTCTTGTTGATAGACCATTTCTTTAAAACCACCATGATCTTCAGCAATATGGCTTGCCAAGACAGACAGTTCATTCGATGTTAATGAATCAATACTGTAGTCATAAAGCAAAGTTCTGAGTCTTTCTGCTCCACGTTGGACGAAGAGTAATTCTGATCCTACCTTTAAAGGCTTGATATTCGATGTTGAGCCATAGCTGGTATGTTCGAGGATAGAAGTATTGGTTGGCGTTAAGGCATTCTGTGCGCTAATCACTAATTCACTCCCCCCTGTCATTACAACGATCCCTCTTGATTGAGCGAGATGTAATACATTGGTCAGTTGGTCTGAACTGGCTGAAAGCGTAAATGAATCTGCATCATTGGTTGTAGGTAAGAAGTTGGTGACATCTGCTACACGGCTTAACCATATATAGTTTGGATAGGATGTTGTACCACCAATCACTAGACGTTGCTGATACATGGTCACAGCTCTTGGATAACCTAAGCTTGTCTCAAAGATGTCTTGTTTCAGTACCCATGAATTACCAATCGCTTCAACATCACTATTCAGTTTAACCAGGATCTCCCCTGCCACTGTACTTGAACTGATATAGCTATCTATACGAACTACACCTTCATTGATAAACACAAACTTGTCTATATCTGCTGAAGTAAATCCTTGAGCTTCTGATACGGTCACTTGTTCCCAATTTGGTTCTGTATAGGTCTCTTCAGGAATGGTAGGTGGATTGCCTTGAGTAATACGTTTAGCTCTGAAGTAGTATTTGACGTTGTTGATCAAGTAATAACAAATGTCATTGGTCTGATAGCGTTTGGTATTGCTATACACTTCATACGGTGAAGCGACTAAGGTACAGGTTTTGCCGACACTGGTTTCACTTGGTTTTAATGGTAGAGCTGGCGTTGATACTTCTTCTAATGGGGGTACATAGAATGAAAAAGAATCATAGCTCCAGTTACTTAGATCTTCAGAACAGCGTACCCATGCTAAAGGGTATTTAGAATGAGCAATGTAAAACTGTTGTCTGTTTTGACAGTAGCTAATCTCTTTGATATCTGCTGCTGTATAAGGCGTGGTGAGTGTGGTTTTTAATGTGCCATCGGGTAATCTGACTTCAATCTGATTGGCTTTGAAGACTAGGATAAAGCAGTCGGTATGGCTCACCACAAAAGGTAAGATTCTAACTGCATTCGGTGTACTCACGATTGCTTGTGTTCCTGCTCTACGTTTAATCCCACCTTCTACGATAGGCAACATATTCAGAACTTCTTTACAGCCATTACGGTACTGATTTAAGTCAGTGCGAAGCCAAATGTGCGGACTCAATTCTCCACTGGTAAAGTTATTTTTAATCAGGTTGATCTTTGCCATTATCTTCTCGTAAATGTGTAGTCTTCATCCCTGAATAATTGAAGAGATGGTGTTTCTTGTGCCTGTACTGCTTTGGCTTGTTTAATCAGTTCTTGGCATTGCATGTAATAGCTATCCGATGTGCCTTGAGAACCTGTAATCGGTTTTGAGAGCTTGTAAGCGAGATAGAGAATCAGACATTCCACAAATAAGCTGTCATAGCTTTCTTCGTTCTTATTGTCCGAGACATAAACCAAATTCAGTTCTGTACTGTTACTAAGTAAACGGTCAGTTTCGACTACATAGTCTTCTGTATTGGTATTGATGATCCTGATCAGATGGTCAGGAAGTTGGTATTGATAGGCATAGCCAAATTCAGGTTGTGTTGCTAATGGACTTAACTTGATACGCTTCACAGCACATTGAAATGGATGCAGTCTGAGTAGTGCTTTTCGTGATGTATCGTAGACTGTTCTGATACGTCTTGCTGTACTGGTATTCTCTTCAAATGATGAGATGGAATCAGCTCCAATCAAACTGAGTGCCTGATTTGCTATATCTGTTTTAGTGGTCATGTAGCATCCTTATTTATTGTTTTTATTATTAAAAAAGCCCCCTACCCTATGGATAGGAATAGAGAGCTATTGTTTATTTAGTTGTATTTAAATAACTATTAATAGTTGTATATTTACAATTAAACTTTAAAGTTGAAAGCGACTACACGCTTCTCATCTGTACGCACAGCACCAATTGCTTCGATATGACCAATTGAGTATGAACGGTTCAAAGTTTCAACTTGGTTGATTGCCAAGCCTTCAATTGTATTCATACCTACTTCAACTGAAGAACGTGTATAAGCCACACCTGTAGCAGATAAACCATCAACTGCTTTAATGCCTTCATAGTGAACCCAATTGAAGCCCAAGAAGTTGCTAATTTCACCACGTTGCAACATCTGACCAGCTAAATAATCTGCTGAAGTTAAAGTTGTATCTGCAAGTAAAGCATTCAATAAGTCAGCGTTGTATGTAACATAGATGTCTTCATCACATTCGTTTTCCATGAACTTAGTACGGATGTCGATAAGAAGTTGTTTAGTGATTGAAGTTGCTACATCACCTAAGATTTGAGAAGCAGGAAGTGCAACATTGGTATAGGTATCTGTACCTACTTCTTTACGAGCTGCATTACCAATTAATGCGTTATACACCACTGAGTCTACTTTACGGTTCCATTTAGCATGTAAGCGTTGTAGTAATGGATCTTGGATTGAAGCTTTAAGTTTATAGATGTCTTGTGGTGCGTAACGTGTGAAAGATGGGAAGTCATTCATCACGGCTAAACGAGAAGCAAAAGATGCATCTGAATATTGAGTCTCACCAAAGCGAGTTAATGCGCTGAAGTCATCACCTAAAGTACCCATCTCGTTTACTGTAAATGATGTACCAGTTACAGCACCAATGTTGGTTACTGTAGATAAAAGTTTACTTTCTTTTTGTTCTAAGAGTGCTACAAAAGTGTCTGCATACTGTTTAACAAACACCGAATCAATGCTTGAATAAGCCATTGTTATTGTTATCCTTATTTTAATTATATATTTATTATTAAGACTATTTATAGTTGTATTTATGATTGTTTATTTAGTCTTATTTATTGTATTATGATGTAGAGATAGTGAGTTGTTTTCAGTTGTCCATCATTGGGCTGATATGAGTTGAATACATATCCTATGCTCTACGTCATAAGGACTCTGTATGGCTATAAGCTTTATCTGAACGCCACTTCAGGAGCTATTGGTTATTTGCGTAGGCTGTTGTAATAGGCATCAATCTGAGCTTTCACTGACTTGTGTTCAGGATGCTTAGGATCGAAAAAGGCTTCACTACGCATAAGTGAATTAATGTCTGTCGTTACAGGTGTACCATGTTGTACTGGTCGATCTTCTTGTAACTGTGAACCAAAATAAGCAAGAGCTTTGATCACGGCTACGTTGTTGCCAATACTAGGATCGTTGATATGTTCTTCTGATAGTCCTGCTGATCGAGCTGCTTTAATGGCATTGAAGATGTTGGATTCATATTCTTTACCCCATTCTAATTGAAGGGATTGAATCGCTGTATCGGTATCCATTTGGCTTGTATTAGAAACTAGATCTACTGCACGTTTATCGTATTCAGAAAGAAGGAAGTCGAGTTGTGAGTTCGTTATACCTTTAGCATGAGCTGATTTAAGAAATGCTTTGTTTGATTCATCTGCTTTAAATTCTTCAAAGTTGAATCCTTCACGTTCTATGGCATATTCATCTTCAGTCTTGGGTACGACTTCACCTGTACCAACTTTCTTTTCCAAGTAACTATACGATTCATTCATCTTGTTTAATGTCGCTTCGTAGTTGATAGATCCATCTTCTGCGGTGACTTTAAACTTATCAGGTATACTTGTATTATTCGTTGTATTAATACTATGACTTAATGCTGTATTAGTCGTTGTATTATTTGGTTCAGTAAATGCTGGTACTTGTTCAACCTGTTCAATTTGGTCTGTCATTCTTATTCTCTTTTTTTGTTATTTATTATTTATTTAGATCGTTTAGTCTGTTTTGTATGTACGTGATGACATCATACTGTCCAAGCTTGAAGGCTGTGTCATATTGATTGTCTTTGTTGAAGAGTGTCTGCTCTCCAAACTGTTTGATTAAATCGTTATAGACTTCTAAGCCTTCTCCACTACTGAACACTCGCTTATAGATTTCACTGTTCAATGAATGCTCCTAACTGGTCAGGTGTCATGTTCTTGGCTTGATCTTTGACTACATCCATTGCTGTCTGTCCCATGCCTTGCATCATGCTTTGTTGTTGCTGCTGTTGTTGTAAGGCTTGCGCTTGTTCTTGTTTAGCCTGTCTCAATTGCATGATTTCTTCTTCCGTTCTGAAAACAGAAGGTGGAACATTTAATCCATCTGCCACCACTTGAACTGCATTGTCGAAGTTAAAGTTATCGAGAATGGTATGATCAAGTTGTGCCATTTCTCCTACATTCAACATCAATTGCTGTACTGCTGTGACATGCTCTAGTTTTTGAGCTGAAGCCAGTGGATTAACAAAGGTAAAGTTAATACGAGATGCTTGTAATAGTTCTTCAGGAGGAGGAGGGAGTACACCTGATCTCAGTGATAAGCCCCATACTCTTTCTAGTAAGCCTGTTAGATATTCGGCTTGCATACGTCCATAGAGTGAGCCTAGTTGTTGACGTTGTATCTGTACTCTTGCATGAACTTCTGTAGCAGTAAGCGGAGATTGATCAGGACTGGTGAGCTGATCTGACATTAAAGTCTTTCTAATCTTCTGTTGATAATGAGTTAGGTATTCAAGTCCTAGAGCTGCTGCATTACCTGTATCCAAACGCTTGATTGCATCAACTGAGTTCACCGCTATGATTGCATTCGGTCTAATGCGTAAGGTATTAGGATTCACTACACCATCATGTAAAGCTGACCATAAGCCACCAATATTGAGTTCTGCTGCTTGTAGTGACATTCTCGCAATCTGATTGGCTGTCTTGGCATCGGGTAATGCATGAGACATGAGTCCAATTCCATAATGTGAATCAGGGATCTTCTTAAATCTTGCGACCACACATGGCAGTTCTTCAAAGCCACTTTCTCTGAGTATATGTTTCGCTTGTACTTCAATGGTGACTGAAGCAAAGGGCATAGCTGTTGCTATACGTTGTCCTTGTTCACCTTTGACCTGTTGTTTATCTCTAGGGAAGATGGCTTGTACTAATGTGAACTTTTGATCAGGGTTCTTGTCGATTGCTCTTTTTACTTTGTCAGAGACTTGGTTTATTCCAAACTCAGAAACGATTTGTTCTGCTGTTAATTCAAACTCACGGTATACCGTATCTATCAGTCCATTGGCTCTTTGCGAACTGACATAACAGCTTCCAATATTCCAAACATTAAATACAAAGCCACCTTTATCTTTGAGTGTGTCGATGTATAAGACAGCCCATCCAGCCACAACCAGGTCAGTGATATAGTCGCTGATCTCGCTATCGAAGTTAGAGCTATGGATATTTCTAAACATGAAATCAGAAACAGTGTCTAACCATTTCTCGCCTTCAGTCATGTTCTCAGGTACATCTAAGCCACTGGGTACACTCTTAAACCATTTGGTTGTTGGATTGGTTGTTCCACTAATAATAGAGCTAACAAGAAGGTTAATGGCTTCTACAGAAGTGGAGTCATAGAGTTCTTTTCTTGCTGTTGAGCGTTCACTTTCTAATGCTGATTGAGAGACATCTGTCCAGGATTGTTGACGTTCAGGACTGCCATATTTAAAACAATCTCGCCAATGGCTTTCGTGTTTAATTCGTTCCGATTTGAGTTGAGATAAACGCTTGAGGATTCTATTCGCGTCCATCTAGGTTTAGGTTCCTGTATTGGTCTTGGATAGGGCAGTTTGTCCTTCAATTAAACTTCCCAATGCTGTTGATTGTTTGTTCTTGCGTCTCACGGCTGAGTTTTCATTTGCTTCGATTTGAGCTAACTCTTTTGCCTTTCTTTCGATCTCTTCAGGAGATTCTTGTTGAACGACTTTTGGTTTACTTGCCAATGTATTGCTTCCTGTTGTTGTTATTGTTCTGATTTGATGCTGTTGCAAAATGCGCGCGCACACGCATACGCACGTAGGTATATAGTTGTTGTATTCGGTTTATATACTGCCTTTGATTCATCACTTGTTACTGGTGATGTTCTGATTTGATTCTTTGATGAGTGACGACTCAAAGTCAGTGACAATTCAAAAGCGTTATGAGCTTTAAGGTTCTATGCAGTCTTTTCTTTAGTTCTTGTTATTGTTGTACTGTAGTCATAAGTTCATAAGAGGTTGAATAGTCTCTTTTTTATAATGTTTTAATTGTATTATTATAATTATTTATAGTTGTTATTATAGTTGTATAAATAAGATTAAAAAGAAAAGCCAAACTAGAAAGAGAAAAACTAGATTGACTTAATAGGGGATCAAATAGCCTACCTAGATAAGCTATAAGTGAATTGGATAATAAAGGAAATATATAAATGACTTGCTTAGTTTGTATTCTATTCAGCCTAAGCTACTGAAATAATAATGTGAACTATATCACACTTTTTATATTTTGTCAATATGTAGTGTTCTATCTTGTCATTTAGCACTACATATAGTAGTTTAATAGTGTTGCTTTAGATTTAAAGGAATTATATGACATCGTTATCTGATGCCTACAGTGCTTCTTTTGTTCAAAAACTAGCAAATGCTGCAATGTCTATTGATACGAGATTGCAACAGGCTATGGAAGTAATAGATCAAATTACATATCTAGTAAAACAGTTAGGACGTCCATACGCTTTAACTCGCCTTTCTTTTCGCAAGATAAGAGAAGCTATACGATTAATGTTTTGTATTTGGTACAAAATAGTACATATCTTGATTGTTGAACGTAATAAAACCCTAACTAATGCTCAACTTAATACAATAAACAAAAGTTTACCAATAATTAAATTGCTAACCATTCGTAGCATTTCCATTCAAAAAGATCTCTCTATCTCTGCTTAAAGGCACCTCTCAAATGACCCAACTACATAATTCTGTACGTTTGGGACACATTATTGTTAGCTCTCATTCGTACAGCCAAGATTCAACTCTTATCGGAGTTTATAAAATGGCTCGAAGAAAAAATAACAGTAATGCGAAAAAATTGAGAAATCAAAAGACAGCTAAACCTTCACCAATTGATCTAGAGATTGAAAAAATAAGATCTCGTACAACAATCATTCAAGGTTTAATTAACTTCTTTTCAGTTTTAACTATGGAAATTGTTAGGCTATTTATTGCTTACCAAGATTTCATCTTGCAGCTCTTCAGTTAAATTTGAATAGCATTCTGTTTTAGAACCATTGAACGCAATGGATGGGGTATAAGAATAGTGCTCCATCTGTTGCTTATATTTGACTTCCAAGTCATAGATAGCTTCAGGATCGTCAGGATATTCATAGAGGATCTGCCATGAGTAAGGCATTGCTTTGACTGTGCCGTATCGAGTTAGGATATGGTTTACGCTGATCCCGATCTTGTAGAACTGTTCTTCTTTATCCCAGCACTTCAGGACGTAGAAGATTGCTTGTCCACCGTTCTTAGTGGCTTGGTCAATGAAAGATTGTTTCTTGCATCCTTTGATTTTCATTTTTATGATTCTTAATAAGAGGTTTTATTTTTTATTGTTGAAGAGGGTCGTGATATGACTGAAGATGAAGAACTCATTCTATTGGCTGAACAAGCTCAACATGAAGAGACGATAACTGTAACGATTGAAGAGTTAAGAGCTGAAATTCAGAAGAAATTAGATCAAGGAAAAACAAAAGAATAGCCCCCAATCTGAGAGCTATTTTGTTTAAGCAAGATGTTCACGTACAAATTGAGGATCAAGAATAAACAGTTTAATCAATGATTGTGCTGCACCTGAAGGTCTTCTTTTACCTTGTTCCCAAGACTCTAAAGTACGTTTAGAAATGCCTAAGATTTTGGCAAATTGATCTTGAGTGAGTTCAGACTTTCTTCGTGCTAGGGCAACATCTGTTTCAGTAATTACTGTTCTTCTTGCTGCATTATTAGCAAGCATTTGTTTAACGCCTTCTAACAACTCAAAATTTAAGTCTCGCTTTGCTTCATGAGCTTCAAGTTCTTTGTCACTTAGTAAACGACTCATTTCAGTAACTCCGCTAATTGTCTAAGTGTCTTTTTTTCAAGTTGAGTAATCGTGTCTTTACTATATAAGGTCAATAACCAGATCTCACCGTTTGGCAAACGATTATAGTAAATTACTCGAACACCGCCTTGTTTACCTTTTCCTTTACCACCCCATCGAATTTTACGAACACCGCCTGTATGAGGTTCTACATCTCCTGCTGTTGGGTTTTCTGCAATGAAGATCTTAAAATCAGTGTATTGCTCTTCAGTCCAATAGTGAGGGTATTCATGGGTAAAAAAAGTAGTTTCACAGATGGTATACATTCAGCACCTAAAACTACTTTGTCGTAGTTAATTATATACTACTTTGTCGTATTTTCAACTGCTGCTTGATCAATCTTTTTCTTGGAACGTCTAGGCTTCTTTTTAGGTTGTAGCTCAAATTTAACTTGTTCAAGGCTAGATCGTGGGTTCAGAAGAGACTGAATCACTTCATTGGCTTGTAGGGCATTCGACAAACTAGATTGTAGGAGTTGAATACTGAATTGTTCAGGAGCTTTGAAATAGTCAGAAGCGAGATAGTAGGGGATAGCTGGTGACTGCAAGATAAGATCGAGTTTGGTACGATCAGGATAGTCAGGATTCATTGTGTGGTATGTGGTATATACTAATTTGTCAGCCTGATAGATTTGATAAATGGAATACATGGATTCACTGTAAATTTAAGGTTTTATTATTAATTCTTGTTATGGTCTAACTATAACTAATAGTTATAGAAAACAATTAATCATATCAAAATTTTTTATATTTGTCAACCATTCATAAATTATAGTGATATAAGCCTATATGCTACATAGGCTATTTATTATCTTTTATCTCCGAAAAATTATACAAAACAATAAATCATACGACCAGATTGTATCTTTCTTCTTCTAGAGCTTTCATACCCATCTAAGGATGGATATTTCAATCTCTTCGAGTTTTTAGAATACCTACCCTGTTAAACAGTATCTTTCTTTTTTAGTATCTTAAAAAACAATCTGTGGAGCAGTCAGTTCATGGTATGGCTGGATAAGTACGGAGTACGAAAGACAGATCATAGCTTGAATACTGACTGTTAATGGTTAGCTCTATACGACTGATAAGGAGTATAGAAGGTAAGCATGTTACTTGTTCTAAAGATTAAGAATACAACTACAAACTAAATGGTAGGTTAGGGTGAATGAGTACCAATGCTCCTTAGAGCGTTCTGTATGAATGATAAGAAAAGAGAAGGTTTAATAATTAAATGAATCGAATGTTCCTTAGAACATAAAGATGAATGATGGTTAAAAGTAAAAAAGATATGAGAACGACTGTTAAGGAGTTCGATATATCGTTAAAAGTATGATTAAGCTGTTTTCTAAAATTCTCTTTTTTTATTTATATTTATCATAAACTTAGATAATATTAAATTATAAGCTATATACGATATTTTAGACTTCCTGTTTTTTCATTCTTTATAATACGATTTTGTAAAAAAAAAAAGAAAATAATTGTCTAATTTATTGAAAACACAATATAAATAGCAGATATTTTCATAAAAACAAAAAAAAGGAAAAAGGAATTCAAATTTGTGGATAAGTTGTTTTAGCTCGAAACTTTCTGAGCGTATATCTGTGTGTAAACACACAGATATGCCGAAGAATAGTTTGAGCAAACAAACGACTATAGAGATTTGCCATCAAATGATAATTACAGAGTGCGTTAGTTCTTATGAATTAATACTGGTTAATTCTTCTAAGACAATATTTTCCTTTTTTTGTCTTAAATTAACTTTTCTAATCCAATTTTGTAAAATAAAAAAGATTAATAAAAAAAAGGAAAATACAGTTTAATCATGTGATTAGCTCAATTTTAAGTGTCGATTTTGTAAAAATAAAAAGTTGACATTACTTTTTTTATTTAATATAATCTTCTGTACAGGATAGGAGTGTCCTTTAATTACTCCAGCAATATACAAATGACACAAAGAACTAAGACCTACTTAGGTATTCCCTATAATGGATTTACAAGATTTAATCATCGACAATACAGCAAGTATCGAACAAAACCTAGAAGAAAACACGATTACCATTCATGCTGGCGATTCATCAAAACGTCTTTCAAACATCCTTACAGATTTCCCTGATAATTGTTATGTAGATAAGAAAATTACAGGTTGTGGTGGAACAACACTTGTTCTACGCAATCATATTGATTATGTTGTACTTGTTCCATATATCAATCTTTTGTTATCCAAACAAGCCGATAATCTTGGTATTGTTGAGCTTGTTACTAAATATGGTGAAGGAGACGACAATGAAACAATTTCTCAATATCTTACTGACCGTTCAAGACCACGCAAAATTTTATGTACTTTTGATTCATTAAAATATCTATTAGAAGTACCAGGCTTCAATCCTCAAGAATTCAAAATATTAATTGATGAAGCTCATACACTAATTAACTTAGGTGGTTTCAAAGCTGAAATTTGTGAAATGGTATTGCAGAATTATAAGAAATTTAAAAGTGCTGTTTTTCTAACTGCAACACCAACAAAACGAGATTATTTCCCTTCGGCATTAGTCCATCTACCCCTATGTACTATTGAATGGGAAAATGTAAAAGCTGTTAAATTCAACTTACAGTCATTAGAAAAACGAGTAGGCGTAAACAATTCATTGTTTGGCTTATGTATGGATTATTTAATGGGTAACATTGAAGGTAATGCACATATCTTCTATAACAGCGTTACAGAAATCAGTAAAACTATTGATAAACTTAGAAAACTTAAAGATCCTGAAACTGGAAAAGATTTATTTAATCCAAGTGACATACGTTTTGTTTGTTCGGATAATCGTACAAATAAGAAAAAAATCAAAGGTAATGTTGGTGAACGCTGGGGCGATATTAGTGCTATTACGTCCCCAGTAAAAAAGATTAATTTCTATACAGCTACAGCTTTTGAAGGTGCAGACATTCTTGATGAGGAAGGTCAAACATACATTGTTATTGATGATGCTAAAGATGCAACTAAAATTGACTTCTATATATTAGTGCCACAAATTTGTGGACGTATTAGATCTACTCGTTTTAATGAGCATATTCACTTATTAGTGGCAAATATTCCTGAATCTGCTTCGATGACTAAAGCAGAATGGAAATCAAAAGTACAAGATAGAATTGAATATAGCCAAAAAAGACTAGATGCCATCAACGATCCTAACGCAAATCCAATTCTTATTGCAGATGCATTAATAGCTGCTGAAAATGATAAATATACGTTTAAAGATGAAGAAACAGGAAGTCTATACGTATCAGATGTTGCACTAAAAGCAGAATTACAAGCGTATGAAGCTTTGGAAGCTACTTATGTAGTTCGTGAAATTGAAGGTGCTGAAGTCAGTAATGAAGGATATTCGACTTCATTCAGAGAGTTGCTTACAGATGAGTCAAAACAAATTCCATTTGCTCATAAGCCAACAGGTATTAATAAATTATTGAATGGAAGTACACAATGCTTCAGCGAAACAATGAAAGAATATTGTGAAGCCAGAGATCTAAAAGATACATTCAAAATCAAACTGGTTGATGGTTTTGATGATATTTATAAAACATACTATGACGAACTTGGTCACGATAAAATCAAAGCTTTAGATTACCGAAAACCAAACATACAAAGAGCTTATGAAACGGCTACAGCAAAAGATGATCATGTAACCGTATTAAAAGCATTATTAAATCTAAAAAAAGATCAGATCATTACTAAAGCAGATTTAAAAATTCAGATTCAATCTGTTTATGACAAACTTAATATTGAAGAAAAGGCGAAAGCGACAGATGTATCTAACTGGTATAAAGTATCTGAAACTAAATTAAATGGTAAAAATGCTTACAAAGTGATTAAAGTATAAATTAAAATATCAGCTTATTTTAAGTGTTCCTTTATCATATTTTTGAATTCTTGACAAGATATTTTTAATATTCTATAATTCTAATTATCAAGAAAACAATAAAAAACATTAGTGGGGCATAGTCAGCCCATATTAAAAACCATCACTGACTATATTCAAAAGAGAAAACACTATTAAGTCTGCATCCAATTAGGATTATTGCGGACTATAAAACCTTTAATATAGGTCTATATATAAATGTCAAATTTAAATTTGAAAACTAGCAACGCAGTTGCATACACAAATAACAATACAATTATCAAAATGAACAGCCAAGAAATTGCAGATTTAGTTCAAGCTCGACATGACAATGTAAAGCGTACTATCGAAACCCTTGTAAGTTCAGGTGTTATAGCATCTCCTCAGACTGAGGATGTGGTCACTACATCGAATAATAGACAATACACATCTCAAAATTATGTATTTGAAGGCGAACAAGGTAAGCGAGATACAACAATTATCGTTGCTCAACTGTCACCACAGTTTTTAGGTACTGTCGTTGATCGTTGGATGTACCTTGAGAAACAACTTCTAGAAATGGTTAAACCTTCTTATATGATCGAAGATCCAATTGAACGTGCTAAGAAGTGGATCGAAGAAGCTTCTGCTAAACAAGAAGTTGAATCTAAGCTCATTGAAGCTACTCAAGTAATCGAAATCCAGGCACCTAAAGCAGAAGTCTTTGATGCTGTACTTGATAAAAGCCGTACCTATTCAATACGAGAGTTTGCACAACGTACAGGCGTTCAAGAGATGAAAGTAAAAAAATGGTTGAAAGAACATAGTTGGATGAATGGTAGTAGCTCTACAACTTACAGACCACTGTCTGAAGCCAATAAAAATAACTATATGCGTATGGTTAGATCAGGCAAACCATTCACCACGCAATACGGTACAACTCGCTATAACGAATCAATCGTATTTACTCAAGAAGGCTTCAATGAAGCAGTTAGAAAAATGGTGAAGTCAGGCATGATGAAGCCATTAGCTGCTGATCAAGCATAAGAATACAAACTAAAAACTAACCGATGGGGAAGTTATGAGCTTCCCTTTTTATTAACTTGGAACAGGAATGAAATTAACTAAAACTGCATATAACAAATTGGTCAAAGCAAAGATATTACAAACAGGTTTATATAATGGTCGTTCAGTTGAAGAAGCTGAAGATGACAATGAATTGCTATACCACTTACAAGAGATTAAACAGGACTATAAGAAAGGGCTAATCAGCTTGATCAATGCTGATGCTGAAATGGCTTTTAACTTCCTAAAGTTTATTGATGATGACTTTGAAGCAGATATTGATGACTTATACGGCTCATATTCAGAAAACATGCAAGATATAAATGACCATTTTGGGAATTACTAATGATACCTTTACTACTATCTCTATACGCTCTCATTGCGTTTCTAATGACATTACAGCTCGTTGAAGTCCGACTTGATGCAAAGCATAGCACTACGTTATTAAAGCTTGTAGTGCTAAAACTGATCGGTGTGAAGGGTATCTATTATCAGTAAATATTATTTAATTTTATCAGATCTCATCTGATTAAGCTGGCTAAACATTTTATCTAATATTTCTTGATTAGTTGCTAAAAGTGACAAAGTAATCATAGATGTTTCATATAAGTCATTATTATCATCTCTGTCTTTTTTATCATTATAAGACATGGTTGAATATTTATCTAAAGTAATCAAACCACGAGATTTATTAATATCGTATAATCTCAAACTAACGTATGTTGTTGTATGTTGTGGTGAAACATAATTTGTATAATCAAAATAAATACCAGCTTTGTTTTTTTGAAGTTGAGTGCATAAACTATTATAATATTCTTCATCTATAATGAATGCTTTATCTGTAATCATAGTATTTAAGTCGCTATCTGTAAAAAAATCAATTTCGCAGTTAGCAAATGATGCAGTTGAAGCTAAAGCTAATAGCATTGTGGAAATAAGTTTTTTCATGTTCGTATTGGTCTTATAAAGAGTTTCGTAGGAATTACATATACCATAAGATATATTACAAATATGCCTTAAGCTGAAAAACATCTAATTCGAGTTATATAACTATTACCAGTAGTTTTTATCTTTTTTGACAGGTCTCAGCTTATTTAGCTGGCTAAACATTATATCAAGCATTTCTTGGTCTTGTGCTAAAGATGACATGGCTTCCATAGATAATTCATATAAAGCTTGATCATCATCTCTGTCTTTGTCATCACTATATGCAATCAATGAAGTCTTATCAAATGTTATCAAACTACGACCTTTTCCACTTTCATTATCATCAGTAATATCAAATAGTCTTAAACTAACATAGGTTGTTGTTTGATGTGGTGATACTTGAGTTACATAATCAAAATAAATGCCAGCTCTATTTTTTTTAAGTTGAGTACATAAATGATTATATTCTTCATCATCTAGGTTGGTATTTCTTTCTTCAAACATATTAGTTAGCTCATTATCATTTGCAAACATAACAACTCTACAATCTGCAAATGATACGGTTGAAGCTAAAGATAATAGCAGTATAGAAATAAGTTTTTTCATGTTCGTAATTGGTTTTATAAAGAATTTCGCAGGAATTATATATATCTTGAAATGTATTTTCAATGAAGATCTTTTAAAAAATGACTAACCAACCCTACTCCTTAATTGATGTAGGGTTTTTTATTGAATAAAGTTAAAGTTTAATTTCAGATACTATTTTATCTAGAAGTAAATTATAAGAATCAGTAAATCTATTTACAGCTTCATCGTAAGTAATTTCATAATAATGATCAATTCCATTTAAATCTGTTCTATAAAACTCAAATTTTTTACTTATTAAATAATTTATTTCATTTATCTCTATCGTGACTACATCTTTTTCACCTTTTTTGTATGATCTGTATTGGTTGTTAATGGAGGATTCTAGATTTAGTTTCTTATAATATAAATTATACTGAATTTCTAGTTTAGATAATATGTTGACTATTTCAAAACTATTTAAATCAAATTTTTCCTTTAAATCAATTATCACTGATTTCCCTGTTAGTTTTTGATGGATTTTAGCTAAAGCATACATTTCATTGAATATATCATTATTCATTGATTCTAAAACTTTATTGAAGTCGCTAAGTATTATAATTTCATCTTTAATTTTTTTTAATCTATCCGCACTTCTAGATTTCTTTAAAATTTTAATATATTCACTTGCTGCTAGGTCATTTAGTTTAATCAAAATCTCTTTTTTAAATTCATAGTTCTTCTGCTCTTTCCAACTATCATAAAAAAAGAATGCTGCTACTGGTGTAAAAAGGGTAGCAGTCCAAACTAATAAATTTGTGAGGACAGCCCCCTTAGCAGTTTGATCTGAAGCAGGATCAGTATTGAATACATAGAACAAAAAAGCCAAATTGAGTAGTAAGGCATAGCTAATAATTAACTTAAAAAAGAGACTTAGTTTTTTGTCATCAATTATGTTCATAATATTCCTTAGAAATATATAAATGAATTAAATAGACTTTATATTTAATTAAAGTAAATTTAAATATATATGTGTTTCTCGATTAATTTTGAATTTATCAAGTCAATTTTTTCAAGCTGGCTAACAAGATGGTTGTAATAGTAATCTACTATTTCTTTTGTTAAAATATCATTTGATTTTAAACTATAAATATTAGCATTAGTCGAATGAGCCTCACTTAAGAAGTCTATACATATTTCAGTTAGATCTCTGTCACCAATCAATTCACAGTTTTTTCTTACATCTAATATATTCTCTCTTATACAAGATATATATTTTTCATACTCTTTGTTGAGGTATGAATCATGCCAAGTTCCATTAACATGCTCAAAATTTCGATATTTTTTTACATATAAAATATCTATACGTATCTGTAAGAATATTTTTAGTAACTCGATTGAAAAAACTTTTTTTGTTTCATGATTAGATTGTTCTTTCCAGCCGCCATAAGCATATATTACTAATGCTGCTCCATATAAAGTACCTAAAAAACTAAGCAATGCAATGTATGTAGATATATAGTCTTTACGTACATTATGAGTCGTAGCAAATGATGGGAATGGTACGCCTGACCAAAAAGAATTGAAAATTAGTGTTCCTGATAAAAATAGTAGGAAAAAGAAACCAAGACTAAATATCAGGTAATGATCTTTTAAGTATTTATTCATTACATTGCCCTAAAAATTTAGCCACATCATATAGCTAACCTGTTACAAATTAAACATAAATTATTCTTTATCCTTGTATAGTTAAACCTTATTATAGTTGTATATTTCAGACTATAAATAGAGTTATATAAATGGCAATTTATGTAATAGCAAATCGAAAAGGTGGCGTAGGGAAAAGCACCACTGCAACAAATCTTGCTTACTACTTATCAACTAAAGGCTCAGTGGTTCTCGTTGATGCTGATGACCAAAAAACAGCTTTAACATGGCACAAGTACCGTGAAAATAAAGACTTTGATTGTGTTTATTTGCAAGGCGAACTTGATGCTGAACTCACGAAATTAGCAGCACAATATGACAATGTGGTGGTCGATGTCGCTGGTAAAGACTCAAAAGAGTTCAGATCTACATTATTCGTAGCTGATCGTTTGTATATTCCAACCCAAACCAGTCAGTTTGACCTAGATGTACTTCCGCAAGTAACTACATTCGTGGACGAGATCCAGGCTAAAGCAAATCCAAACTTGAAGAAGTTTTTCTTTATTAGCCGAGCAAGTACGAATGCTAAGTCGAAAGATGCTGAAATAACCATTGATTATTTAAAGTCTGAATACCCATCTTACACCGCTATGTCCGCTAAATTGCATGAACGTGTGCAATTCAAGGAAGCAGCAGCAGCAAGCCAATCTGTATTAGAAATGGCTTCAAATAAAGCAAAAGATGATTTTTATATGTGGTTGCTAGAGGGAATTTGATATGGCTAATGTAATTCGCAAACGTGAAGATAAGGCGTCTGAAGCCGTTGCACCAAAGGATCAATTAACCCCTGAGCAACGTGCAGCATTGCTTAAAACCGAAGCAGAAAAACATGCTGAGGAGCAAGAAGAATCAGAGACTCAAGGCAAAGTGATAGAGCGTTCTCATGCTAAAAATGGGGCGAATAAGATTTGGGTAGAAGATAATATTGATCCGACTGTAGAGAAGCGTAAGCGTAATAAACACGGTACGGCAATCAACTTCCCTTTATTTGTAGAAGAGTTCCTTGCGATTGAAGCGGTATATGAGAATGCATTAAAAGCAGGGGAAACAGACTCATTTGCTGATTATTTACGTGAAGTGCTGAAGCAACACGCGAAAAGCAAGTTAGGTAAAGAAGCATACGATGCAATTTTGAGTAAAAAATATAACCAGCAGGTTATAAAGAAAGCTCCAAAATAGAACTAAAAGACAACGCCCTGAAGGTGATCAGTCTCCAGGGCAGCACAATTATAAATGTGGCAGTAGTAGTTCCATGTATTCAGTACAAAGCTCATCATCAATCGCTTTTGGATATTTTGTACTGAGTGTTTCGTATGTTTGATCAAAACGGTAGCCACTACTTTTGTCCACGTTTTTGTCATTTTGAATACCTAAATTAGTCAGGTGACGACCCAATGAACGTTGTGTAATAGGCGCATCCTTGATATTCAAGATCGAAAGTAAACGGAATAACTCCTTCGTTTGAACCCCAATTTTTGATTTTTCAGAATAAATATTTAGTACTGCTTTGATCCCTGCCAAGAGGTCTTTTGTACTGTAAGCAGTAGTATCGGCATCTGTCCCATCATAAAATTCTGGTTCACTTGGATCTTTGTACTGTCGAACATTCAAGTAGTACTGCATTCCTGGGAAATCAAAAGTATTATCGTAAAAACCATGATCTTTGGTACAAATCATTAAATTTTTTACATATTCTTCACCAAGTAATGAAGCAAGATCAAACATATTACGCCATGCATCACCTTCACGATTGGTAAGTACTGCCTTTTGAGGGTAGTCCACGTAGGCAAAATAGTACCGCAATTTAGTACTGTACTTTTCAATAGTACTTTTCAATGCTTCAGCTTCACCATATAAATGCTCTAATGGTAGTTCTTCGAAGCGTTTTTCAAGCTTCAAATTGGATGGTGTACGTTGTAATGGGATGCGAATACAACGACTTTGAGTAGCTGGAGCTAATTTATCAAGGGCATTAATCCCAGCAATGCAACGAAAGCCATAAGCAGACGTAATAGAACCTGCTTTAATTGCTTGCGCCCCACTTGCTTCAAAGCTTGTATTTAAATAGTTGGTCACATTACGCATGTCAGTTTTTGTGACGCTATCAATTTCATCGAGAAAAACAACCAAATCATTATTAAGTTGTTTCAGCCCTGCCTTAGTGAAATCGGTATAACGATCTTCGGGAAACTGTCCACACATCACAGATAAAAATTGCTGAAGTGTACTTTTACCACAACCACGATTAGGTGCATCAATCACAAGCAATGGTGCATAGCGTAAGTCATCCTTCATATAGGTAAGAAATAACCACAAGATAAATGCAGTTCTATAGGCTTCTGAAATATAGATGCATTTTACTGAAGTGAACCAAATTTCAGTAAAAATCGCAGTCAGTTCTTCGCGGACATCTGCAAAGCTATCTACTGCCTGTGGAGCTATAGTGATTGGTGTCGCGTTAGTGATTTGTTCAGTTGTTGGGTTTGTTAAGTCTGTCATATTTTTCCATTTATAGAGTTGTAGAGTTTGCGTCCTAGCTAGAGACTTCAGCAAATGGGCTGTTGAAATGCAATATACATCATATATAGATAAAAACAATCCGAAATCGGAATCTTTTTCATATTATTTCGGATTTATTTATCTGCTTCATGCTAAAATAGCTACATATAGTTATCAAAATGCGAGATGGTTATGCCTAAATTTGATGAAAGTAATGGTAATGTTCTTGACGACAGCGGAAGAGTAGTCATGAATTGCGGAAGGAAACCTTCTGTTGAAATGATGAAGTTGTTTGTTGAACAATATGATCTTGCTTACAATAATTCAGATGAACGTAGAAAAATTGAGAAAAAAATAAAACTGCAAGAAATAAAAGATCAGCCCTATATCGTTTCTACACCATCATATTGCTATGCTTACCTTTTATTTAAACTTAGAAAATTATCAGGTTTAAATCAGGATGAAATGGCAGAAAGAATTTGCATGTCTAAATCAAGTCTAGCGAAAATTGAAAATAGATTTGCTACTGTCGATGTTGATATATTACATATAACAATGCAAAGCTTTGGTATTAATCCAATGGAGTTCTCCGAATTATATTGGTATGTACAAGGTTTAGTTCAAACTAATGGTAATTTTTATATACCTGTACGAAATTCCAATTTTAATACAGAAAATGAAAAATATTCTGATTCTGCTATTTCTGATTATGATCGTTGTACTCCAATTAATTTATATGACAAGAAAGTATTAAAATCTGTTCTTGAAAAATTAGAAATGAAATTCCATGAAACTATTCTGATTGGTAAGAAACGATTAATTGAAGAAGAAGAAAATAGAATAAAAAAAGAAGCAGAAGATGAACTAAAATATCAAGAGTTTGAAAAACTATCATTTGAAGAGCAACGTACAATTCAAGATCAAGATGAATATGAGCAAGAAATAAATAATCAAAGGTTTATCGAACGATTAGAAAACCAATGTAAAGAATAGTAGCTTAGGTCAATAACTTTTATATTTGAAGATACAATTTACTTATGGATCAGCCAACTTTATAGGCAGAAGTTGGCTGAATGAGTTGTTAGTTATTATTTAGGTAATGTATAGCCAATGAAATGTGTCGCACAACCTAAATGCTTTGTACTTATTGTAACAACACCATTATTACAAGTACCTTCACCTACATAGAGTTTTTTACCACCTCTGATTGGTTTTTTGGACAAATAGCCAATACTTTCAGTGGAGCCACCAGCATGATTTGTATCAGGTGAAACTACACCAGCATTAATACCTGCGGTATTTCCAGTAAAAACCTCAATAAAATTACTGTCAGGTTCTGCACTTGCATCATCAATCGTATAACCAATTATCTTAGTTGTATCATTAAGATGATTCTGACTCGTAGTGACGACTCCATTATTAGAATGACCTGTTCCAACGTAAAGTAGCGTTTTTTTGTATAAGTCTGCTAGAGCATGCACACTTGAGAGTGCAATTAATGCTGCGAGAATTGCTTGATATATTATTTTCATATGCCCTCCATTCTTTTCAGTTGAAAATGGGCATATATATTTTAATACTTTAATGCTCTTTGGACTGTAGCAATTCCAACTCTGAATTGTTTTGCCACACTTCTAAAAGTTGAGCCATCTTCCTGCATGGCTTTTTGTATTTCTAAATAATCTACTTTACGCTTTCTTCCCTTATATAAGCCCTTGGCTTTGGCTTTGGCAATTCCCTCCTTTTGACGTTCTCGAATCATAGATCGTTCAAATTCAGCGAATGCAGCCAGCATTTGAAACATGAGCTTATTCATTGCCGATTGTGCAACATCATGACTGAAGGTTAGGTTTTCTTTATGAAAAATGATGGTTATGCCACGATCATTTAAACTGTTCACAATGTCGTTAAGATCGTTCGTATTACGTGCCAAGCGGTCAATACTGTGGACATGCACCGTATCACCATCACGTAGATATTCCAACATAGTAATGAGTTGAGGACGTTCTCGACTACCACCGCTTGCCTTCTCTGTGAAAGTTTTATCTAGGTGGATTCCATCTAATTGACGTTCAGTATTTTGTTCAATTGAACTGACTCGAATATAGCCGACTTGATTAGGCATTGTGTACCGTTAGATATTAGAATTATAGATACATATTGTATCGGAATTAAAAGTTAAGTCTATAGATACGGTTTTGTATATGCTTTCATGGGATTTGGAATTGTACCGTTAGGCTATACCTTATAAATACAAAATATGGCGTTATCTTTTATGTTGGGCTAGTTATTCTTCGTATCGAACGTACTGCGTCATGTGATGTCGTAAAAAAGGCGAATCGGCTACTTTCTGCATGTGATTTGAGGTTTACGACTGTTATAATTCAGTGACTTAGAGGGTATATCATGAAAAGAAAACTTATAATTGCAGTGTCACTATGTTGCTCAACAGTTTATGCAACTGAAGAAACTCCGTTGAGTGCAGCCGAAGAAGCTGCTCAAATGGCTGAATATGCTGCTGATCAGGCGGCTAAAGATGCAACAGCAACAGAATCTTATGAATCATCAAACGAAGCAGTTGTAGAAGCCGTAAAAAAAATGGGTTGGTTGAATTCTGCAAATTCTGTCGATCAAAAGTTTGAACTCAATTTAAATTATTTTTCTAATAAATCTAATGAGAGTTCAACTCGAATTCAGGCATGGGTTAAAAGCATTATCACTAAAGATACTGTGCAAGATGGTCTTGGTATAGGTGACTACACTATGCTTTTAAAAGAATTTGATTGTACTAATAACACTATTAAAGATTTAAGATCCATTTCATATAAAGCTAAGACTGGCACAGTTATTAATAGTTCTGTAGTGAACTACCCCAAAGTTGATCCAATAATTCCTGATACAGTTGGAGAGCAACTACATAAAGATGTTTGTGAAACTTCTGATTTGATGAACAGTTGATTATCTACTACATCATGAAAGATGGGCTTTACCTACACGTAGAGTCCATTGAATACGAATCTGACTATCACTCTGTATCTGAAATAACAGGGCAAGCAACTACACGTTATAGTTGGGTAAAAGACCAGGATCTAGCAGTACGCTTTATTGATTGGAATGAAGCTAGTAGTTATCTAGCAAAGTTGCCTAGAAAGCCTTTCTTTCGTAATGCAGCAGTAAAATAAAAGCCCTAACTTCATATTAGGGCTTTTAAATTAAATTATTCTATATTATCAATGATATATTTCCAGAATAACTCAGATCCATACCCAGAAAGATGGCTACCATCAGGCATGAATATTGATTTTCCATCTATTGAGTAACGGCAGATATTATCTTTGCAGATAGCATTTCTTACATCAATAAATTTTGCATTTTTATGCTTCGCTACTGTTTCAGACAAGATTTTATTAACAGTGTTTAACCCATCAATCGGCTGTGACGAAATCGCACAATTATTATCAATTCCTGTAAGAAGTTCTGTTCTCAAACATATTGAAATATTATTATCTTTAGGTTTTGGTACTGCACCAATTACATATACTTCTTTGTTCTTACCATATAGTGAAAGAAGTTTATCTAATTGATTTTGCAAATCTTGGTGATAGTTTCCTGTAAGAGTACAGTTGTTAGTAGTACATTCTAAGGAATTCTTTTCAGGTCTCTCCCATGATTGTGCAATAATAATTTTCTTATTTTCCGTTAGGCCTAATTTGTAGTTATTCTTACAATTATCCTTCCAGTCTTTATAGTTACCAGTCCTTACATTGATACTATCAGGAAAGGATAAACATGTTGCATACCAGGAGTTTTTAACTTTTGTTTTGTAGTGGTATATACCTCTTGTGTAGTGATTGGAGTGACTATCACCAAGTAATAAATAGTCATAATCCTTGTCGGTATTTAAAAGATTAACACCTTCATGAACTAAATAATTATTACCTGTACCACCATGTATCAATCCGTTAGCAGTTAAGTTTTGTCTTTGTACCATCCCTTGGGTTTTGAATAAATAAGCACCTATAGATACGGGTATTAGTGTGATTATTGAGTAAATCAAAATTGGTTTTATAATAGAAACTGATTTAAATTTTCGTTTTTCTATAAAAATATAGCTCAAGTATCCTAAGACAATTGATAGAAAAATTCCAAAAATTTTATAGTTCTCATTTATTCCATAATAGCTAAATGAAACTGCTATAGGCCAATGCCAAAGATAAATTGAATAGGACCATAGACCTATTTTTTGGAAAAAAAGATTACCTGTTATTATGCTATTTTGTCTCTGAGCTTGAATTATGAGCCATGCACCAATTGTAGGTATGAAGGCTAAATAACCAGGCCAAGGATTATGTTCAGATACGAATAAGTAAGAAATAGTAATTAAGGAAAGACCTAGAATTTCTAAGTTCCTTCCATTTTTTAGCATATTTCTTTCATCGAGTTTTATAGGATATAAGTATGCTAAACCACCTAAAAGCATCTCCCAAGCTCTTGTCGGCAATAAAAAGTAAGATTGAGCAGGCCAAATTTGTGTTGCATATATGCTAATTAGGAATGAAATTACAAAAAATGATAAAATTAATTTCTTTAGAGCCTTGTTGTCTAAAAACTTCCTAAATATCAATAATATAATAGGATATATGATGTAAAATTGCCATTCAGCGGATAGTGACCAAGTATGTAATAAGAAGTTATCACCTGTATCGAAGTATCCACTTCGCATACTGAACATAATGTTACTGATGAACAGCATGCTCATGGCCACATCTCGGCCTACAGTTTTATAATCCCACGGAGCAAGAAAGAACCATCCCAAAATTAGTAAAGCTATACATAAAGCAAATAATGGTGGAATAATTCTATTGGCTCTAGCAATATAAAATTTAATGATTGAAAAATTGTTAACTTCTAGTCCTTTGAATATTATTCCAGTCATAAGGAAGCCTGATATGACAAAGAAAACATCAACCCCTGCGAACCCACCTGTTAATAATGATGGATAAAAATGAAATATCACTACAGCGATGACAGCTATGGCCCTTAGTCCATTAATATCTTTTCTAAAGTTCAAAATTGTTACTCAATAAGAATTTGCCCATATCATAGGCCATAAAGAATTTAAATTTAATTTTTTGTAGCAGAACTTAAAAAAAATTTTATTGTCAAAGAGTTAAAAACTCATGAAGTGAGTGTAAAAGTAAATTTATATTTTAATCGAATAGTCTGCCTCTAACTATTTAAGGTATTTAGACCAGAGCAATTGCCAATGTGGAGCGTCTTTAAACGTCTAGTTTAGGGGGACTTGAAAGATACTCAATTGCCTTTTGCAATAGAGAAACATCATCACTGAAATAGCTTATTCCAAAGTTACATTTATTACAAAGTAATCCACGTACATCCCCTGTAGTGTGACAGTGATCTATACTTAACCTTTTTGTAGAGCCACATATTGCACAATGAGAGTAGTTGAAGTCCTCTTTAGCTACTCCATAAACACTACGTTCCCAATTTTGACGTAAAACTTCAGGTTCTTTTAAGCGTCTTTCTTTCATGTAAAGTCTGTGTTGTGCTTTTTGCTTCTCTTTATTTCGATTAGCTTCTCTACACTTTTTACAAGTTTTTCTAGGATTTGGTCTATTTTTTTGCCATTCAAAATGGTTGATTTCTTTTTCAATTTAGGCACAAATTACAAGTCTGTTTTTCCATATTTACCCCATGCTAATTGAAAATGTGGTGCATCCAAGAATACACTTTGACCTTTTGCTTTTCTACGCTTTACATAGTCTTTGCTTGCTTCTTCTGCTGATTCGTATTGAGATATTTCTCGATCCCACACACCACCCCATTCAATTGAGACTTCGAATTCTTGAGCAGCCTGTTTAACTGCTTCAGCAATTTTGTAGTAGTGTTTCCAATCCCAAGAGACAGTACCATCGACCCAAGCAGCCAAATCAACGGCATGTCCTGTTAGATGTCTACTGTTCTTGGTAGTTGTTTTCTTTTCTTTTAAGAGTTGAGCTTGTCGTTCAGGTGTACGTAATCCTTCGATCACTGTGAAATCGACTGTCGTTATTTCTATGGCTCTATGAACCACTTTAACTAGATCGGGATGAACACCCTCTAAATTAGACAAGCTCTTTTTACCGAGCTTGAATGACATTTTTATTCTTTTTCTTTATGAAGTTTTATATTGTCGATGTTGTTGTTGATGCTTCGTTTAATCCATTTGATCACAACTTCTGAACCTAACGTCCCTAGAATTGCAGCTAAACCTACAACTGCAATAGTGGGTACTGAAGCCCATATTAGAATGGCTCCAGCAAACAAACTGGTAAAGCCATTGAGTACAGCTTTAGCCAGTATGATCGTCCATTTGTCTTGATCTGAAGTTGCTATAGACTTTGCCAAGAGAATCACAAAGCCAATGCAGAAGAGAAACGAAGCGAGATAAATATCGCCTGTATTCATTTTTATTCTTCTAATAATTATTGATTAAGTCTGATCTACCCAAGTGCCTGTACGTTCCCAAGCCCAAGTTGTGGTATCTAATGCTGTGATTTTTAACTTACTTGCTACTGTACTAGACTCCATGTAATAAGCATCGGTTTTACCTAAAAACTTAGTACCTGAAGCTGGAACAAGTCTGACATTCTGAGCTGTATCTATACCAATCTCGAAATGTAATCCTTTAGTTGGAGTCGGTAAAGTCACCGTTTGACCACCTGAAGCTCCATAATTTGAAACATATCCATTGGAATAGATGATACTGAGAGAAGAGCCGATTGTTCCTGTTAACACTCTTTTCTTATGACCACCTAATTCATTCAAATTGGTATAGGTCATAGTTCCATTACCTGTTGTCTTCGGAGTCCAGATCAAATCACCTGAAGTATTTAAATCTTGTCGATGTTCAAGTGTAGAACCTTTATACCAAAGTTGTGAGAACGTGCCTGTATGTCCTAAAGGCTGTGTCCAACGAACTGAATGAGTAGCGGATTGCCATGTTGGATCATCTTCTGGTGTACCTTGAGCAATGCGCTTTAAACGTTTACCAAAAATATAAGAAACGTCTTGTACCAGGTCTGAGTTAAATGTGAAACTATGTGGAGCAATTGAACTCTGCAAACCAATTCTCAGAGCCTTAGTCCCATTGATGTAAGGTCCATAAGATGATACAGCAACACATGCTTTGCTACTATCTGTTAAATCTGCCCCAAATTGTGCTGTATCAGGGTTAGCTCCTGCATTGTTGAACCTAAATACAAGAGAAGAACGACAACCTGCAGTTCCCCATAAAGCATCATTCTCAATATTATAGTATGGATGGTAATCACTTCTTACGTTTAATCCATTACCGTTGCGTCTCCCTGCTGCGCCATAATCTTGAGTTTTATAGTAAATTTGTTGAGATGCTTGCCATCTTTCCGCCTGATTTGAATAGGTATATCTACTTTCATAACCAGAATCATCAATTAAGGTACAATTATTTGCCATCACAGCGTATACAGACCCTGAATCATGTGTTGCATTCCATTTCACACCTTTAGGGATATAGATTGTGGAATTTTCAGGAACACTACTTAAAAAACCTAATATCGTAGATGTCCAATCTGTCTCCATGTCCGCTACAACTCCAATTTGGCGTACATCAAATGCAAAATTTCCATAATTAATTTTTTTTGTTTCTAATTCAAAGTTGCTCCATCCTGTCATATCTGAATGAGGATCAGTTGTATTATTTGAGACGAGACTTTGCACTATCGTTCCATCATTCAGCATAATTCTCGTATTTATTGGATAGCCATCAATCCTATTTTTCCAATAATTAATGGGTAGTGCATGAGCTTCCCATTCCTGTGTTTCTGAGTTGTAAGAATATTCTCCAAAATCACGAACATGAACTGTACGACCTTCCCAGGCTTGAACTAGGTCAAGGTCACCTACAGTATCAACATGCATTACAGCTAATGCATTGACTGTACCTTCATTGATGGCTGTATCAATGATGGATAGGAACATCTCTTTTAGAATGGTATCGGCTTGCAGTCTATCTGCTATTTCTTGTGATAGGTTGTTGATCAGTTGTTCGACATTAGCTGTGTTTAAACTGACTTGATCATCTAGGCTGTCTATTTGTGCTTGAAGAGCTGTATCTACTGCAATTCGATCTGAGATTTCTTTAATAAGTTTGAGGAATAAAACAGAATCGGTATAAGCGAGTTCTTGTAGTTTTCTCCAAATACGATCAATGTCGTAATTCAAAACTTCAGGTCTAAAGCTGTTGTTAAACGTGGCATAGGTGGTTGAACGATCTACACTGGTTACTCGTTCTATTTCAACTAAACAGTCTTGTGGTGGAGCTGTATTAAAGCGAATTGAGTTAGTGGTACTGTCATAAACATAGTCGTTGACATTGACAACGCTATCGTCCTTCTTTACGAAGAAGTTACCCTTATCTTCAACATAAAAACCTAAAGCAAAACTGGTCTGTGAACCATTCGCTGTATAGCTTTGGTACGGTATTTGACTCTCTACGGTCATTGTAATTTTTAGTCCTATTTATAATTATATTTATCGTTGTTTTAATACATCTATCTATAGTTGTATTTTAAAAGTCAAGCTTAAAATCTGTATATTGATTAGCAGCTTGCCAGTTATTGTTATGGTTGTATGTTGGATAGTGATGATGTGTACCGATCCTGATTGGTTCACTAGCTATTGCACCAGCTAAACTATCAACATAGTCATCCTTGTTATTTGTGACGGATGGATCAAATAAACGCATCTCTTTGACTTGAGGACTGTCTTGTCCATTCAGGGATAAAACAGATTGGTGGGCGTATAGATAACCACTCAGTAACGGAGCTTCGAGTGTACCTAAGATACGTTTATTCTTATTCTGTGTTTCGTGGATCTCACGTACACCACAGTAGATATTTCTTTTCTTAAACACGGATCGAAGAATAGATGGTACGTGACCGCCTATTCCGTTGGTTTCTACAATGATAAAAGGAAGTTTGAACTCTTCTACAATGTCTGCAAGTTGATAAGACTGTCCACCGATGATCTGTCCCTTGTCATCTGTCACAGCGATTTCACCTGTTAAGGCTACTGATCTGTGCCAATAAAGTTTACCGTTCTCATCCTGAAGAACTAAAGCAACGGCTGATACATCTGACTTGGTTTTACCTGAACTTGGATCAAGTTTAAGCGTAGCACTGACAATTCTTTTATCCCCTAACAGCATAGTTGTATGACCATTGGCTTGATGCCAAGTCACTTCTTCTGAATAAGGTATGAGTCTGTCAGGATCTAGTCTGATCTCACCGACTGGTTTTGCATGAAGCTGATACTGTGAATCCCATTCATTGACTGTATTACATTGCTTTCTACGATCTTCCATAACTTCAGAAGTAAACCTGTCAGCCCATAGAGCTTCTGCATAGACATCGAGTAAGCCATGTTTAACTGTCAGTTTAATCAGATAATCATGTTCTCTCTTCTCAACTTTATAGTCGTCATACTCACTTAATAGTTTGGCTTGTGTACCAATACCACTAAACAGGTATTCAGGTTTAAAGGTGGTTGAGACTTCTAGTTCACCTGAAGTAAATCGAGCTTCATGTTGGAACATACGAAGGATTAAACAGTTTGCCCCTGCTTCTTGGATTTGAGTGTACAAGCTGTCAAAACTATGTGGTGTACCGATAAAGAGACGTTGAGAACCAGGCACCAAGATATGGACTTGTTCAGATAATCTATATCTCAGTTTTTCTCTAGATTCAGGCGTCGCTGTCGTTGTTGGTGTCTCTACGTCATCGTTCTGAATAAAAGTAGATCGTGCGCCTGTGACGTTGGATAAGATACCTCTAGCATGTAATGAACCATGCTTAACGTCTGATGAGCCTTGTACCCACCATTTCTGTGTTTCACCCTTTGCTTTCTGTTTGTTCCAAGTTAAGGGATGTTTTTCTAATACTTGTTGAGTTCCACGACTACATTTATAAGCATCGGGATCGGTCGCTCCTTGATGCAGGATTAATTCATCTGCATTCTTATACAGTCGGTATGCGTTATATACATCTAATATGGTGGACTTAGCATGTCCACGTGGAAGCATGAGTAGACCGAGATGTCCAAAGTCTTCAAGCCATTCACAAACTGTTATATGGAAGTCGGGAGTCTGCCATCCATTGACTTGACCCCAAATTAAATAGAACTCAACAAAGTTGGCTTTACTTGCCTTCTTTGCCATCCTGTTTAGTACCCTTTTTACGTTTAGTCAGCTCTTTACGAACTGATAGCAACAGCTTCTCAGCTTCAGCTTCTTTTTGTTTTTCTTCATCTTCTGTTGTAATGATTGCTTGTGTCTTGTTACGTGCTTCGATCAGTTGTTCTATACGTGCAGCGATAGCCAAAGTTTGGTTAGCAGACTTATAAATCCATGCCGCATTTCCACGCCCAATTTTGGTTTCTTTATCTTCACTGTTACCACGTTCAACTAGATCAATAGTGTCTAGAATAGCTATCTCCTGAATACGGATAAGCTCAGATTTATATTCTTCTATTTTGCTCATTATTATCATTATATTAATTGTTTTATTTATAGTTGTATTAATTATTGTGGATAGAAAAGCATGTTGGGTACTTTTTTTAAAATTTACACATCAAATAAGCTGTTGTTTATAATCATTTTAGTTTTTAATTTAATGACATTGCTAGATATTAATGCACCTACAGATGTTAGATCTATGTTCTCCATTTTTGAAAACCAAATATCCTGTAATACTAAACCTGTTTTGCTCTTATAAAAATTTGGGCTAACAGCAATGTTAAAGTCTCTAAGAGTAAGGATATCGTCAATTGCTCTCCCCATCATAGTATTACGTTTGAGGCAGGATAAAGATTCTAAGTGCATTAAATCTATATTGTTGACTACAACATTTAAGAAAGGTTTAAAATTATCTTTTAGCCATATTTCATATTGAAATTGATCTTGAATATTATTTGGTCTGACTAAATACAATAGCCCTGCTACACCTAAAATGTTTAATTGATTTGGTGTCAAAAATGACACTACATCCAATGCCATTTTAGTTGTTAATGCTAATAAACTTTCTGATTCAACGGTAAGCCGTTGAGCTAGAAGTTCAGCTAATATTTTATGTTTTTCCTTGTTCTCAGTTTGTGCTGAAGATATTAGTGCTTTTTGTAAGGCTGCTGAAAAATCAGGATCTTCCTGGATCTTTGAAATTTTTTCTTGAGTTACTTTCTGACTATCTTCTAAAACCTTTATTCTTGTACCCAATTCTACTAAAAAGTCTAATCCGTTCTGTTGAGCTTTTTCCTGAGCTTTGGGTTGATGATTATTGAAATATTTTCCAATCCACAATTTACCCGATCCTACAGCTATCTCCGTAAATTTGCCTGCTGCTCCACCTGCTGCTGCGCCTGCTAAAACAGCTAAAGTAATCGGATCTGACATCACACACCTTATATAGTAGAAAATTTTTTATAAATGTATCAGTCTTTTACATTAATGTCAGGCATACGCACTGATTCATTGTCCAAGTTCCACCAATAACTAATACCGTAGTTAGATTCCTGTCTTCTTGCTTTACGTTCTCTGTAGCCTTCATCAAACATATCTTGAAGTTCTGCTACGACTAAACGGTCGAAGACAAGTCTTGTGTACCATACGTTCTGAAATGGTGTGTTGTTCTTAATCACATTGACCGCTTCAGCTCCATAACTTGAATCACGCTCTTCTAAGTAGTGTTGTCCTGCACCTGAAAGCATGGTTCCTATAGAAAGCACATCTTTAAAGGCTGCTGGTATCACAAAGTCTTTAATACTACGATCAGTTGGATCTGTAGTAGCTGATATGGCATCTGCTAGGAAGGAAGCTGAACCACCTTTAACTATGGACTTCATATAGAAATCTAAGGTTGTTGGATCATCTAAATCTTTACCATTGGTTAGGTTTTGGATCTGAGAAACAATCGCTCCCATAAAAGTTGTATAAGCAAATAACTTGGCTAAATAGACAAACTTTTCTTGTGGGCTGCCTTGAGCCATAGCTCTAGTCCAATGTCTTGTAATCATGGCTAATGGGAACTGTTTGAATTGCCAAAAAAATCGAGTCAGTTCATTAGAGACTGTTCCACGTTGATGTCCTAGTCCCATGAAGGTCTGTTCTCTCGCCCCGACTTCAAGCACCGCAGCATTCGTCTCTGTATAAACATGGTTGATATATTTATTGGCTAACTGCTCTTTCAGTTTAAAAGCATGATCAGCTAATGATTGAGCTGAGTGTTCAGAACGGTCGAAGTTGTAGTAATTGAGAATGACATCATCATCCATATTAAAGATGTCTTTATTGGTAATCAGCTTCTCACCTGTAGGCGCTTCTTTTCTAGTCACCAGTTGTAATGCATTCCAATCCTGTTCTGTAATACCGCCACCTTCTAGCATCTTCTTATCTTGCTCACCAAGTTCAACCCATTTCTTTTTAGCGTTGAGATGTGAGATATGATGCATAAGTGATACACCAAAGGCTCTTTTAGCTGAAGCTGTAATATGGTTTAAACCTGTCACTTTAATCACAGCATTGGCTATCTTTCTTGTATTGGTATTGGCTTTTGCAAGTTTAGTAGAAGCTGAAGCTAAATCATCATCTCCAAACCTTACAAGGGCATTGGTCATCTCACGTACACCTAGACCAATTGAAATCGCAAAGTCTCTGTTTTCTTGGTCAAAGAACTGTTTTAGATGCTTACCAAAGACTTTTGAATAAGCCATACCATTCATTTCAGCAGCTAATTTCATGGTTGCCTGATCTGAAAATGCTGTAATAAAAGCACTACCCATTTTACTAGCTACCGTCCATGATCGAAGCATACCGCCTACTTGAGCTAAGTTACTGTCAATTGGAAGAGCTTGTCCTGCTAGTTCGTTATAGTGTGCATTAACTAACTTAGCTTGCTTTTTGATCTTACGATGTTGCTGTACATACTTCGGATCTTGCATCATCTGATTGAGTAGATCATGTCCTAGTTGCTTGACCATCTTTTCAGGATTAGAGCCAAAGGTCTGCATTAAACCAATCTCTGTACTCATACGTCTTACATGATTAGAGAGAAGGTCATGAAAGTTAACCTCTCCAAAATCTTCTTGGTACTTCACCCATGAGTCCGCATCCTTAAAATGCACCTCTCGATGATGTTGGTGAAGCTCTTGCATATTGAAGCCTACAGGTAGATCTGTTTCTGATTGCACAAGATGAGCCTGTACTGAAGCTTTCGAATGTCCTTCACTCGCTATGGTGTTATAGACCGCTTTTAAGACTTCTCTGACTTCAGCTTCATTCATTAAAGCACCTGTTTCTTCATGTCGGTACTTAGAGCGATCAAGCATCGGATAGGTATAGTTGACCCACTCCTCTTGCCCTTTAGAGATAACCTTGTAATGGCTATGGGATTGAGGAAGACCATAATTAGCAAGCTTCTTAATATCTCCACCATAACGGTTATAGTGAAGTCTAAGCTGTTCTAAAGTATCTTGTACTGACTTGGCTAAAGCTGCTATTTCAGTATCCCCTGAAGGCTTACCAAAAATCTCTTTAACTAGAAGTTTTACTTTCTGACCATCGAGTAGATAGCCTAAGCCTTTTTGAGTTTTGCTAAATACATCGGCTAAAGCTCCCATATATCTGACTTCGACCGCTTGAATATTGTGTTCTACAGATTGAATGCCTGATTGATCGGTATGCATAACTAGCTTTCTGTTTAATGATTCCAATGGATTCAGCTTAGGGTGAGAAGTCAGTTCATGTACCAGGTTCTCACGGAGTTCTAGATCTTTGACCAAATTGGTGACTTCTTTAATATGCTGTTGGGTATAGTTCTCTATTGCTCGATCTGCAATCGCTTCAGCACGTTCAGCGTCAGACATACTCTTCCATAATTTGATGTCTTCAGCAGGAAGTTCACGGCTTGCTTTAATAAATTGTTGTTCGAGTAAATCAGCTTCTTTATCTGTCAGTTTACGTCCTAATACACCTTCTACGGCTTGTTTACATTGATCTTTCATTCGTTCTCTTATTCTTATGATGCTTGTTTTAATGCACACTTCGCTAAGGTCAGCATGGCTTTACTGAGCATAGTTATGTTGTCTTGTTCACGGATCAGTTTGTCTTTCCACTGTTGAGCTGTTAGATCTTCACCTGTCTTTTTAGATGAAATAACCAGGTTCGGATCAGCTTCTAGTTTGGCAATCATTTCATGCCCTTTTGGGATTTGAGAGAGGTAGCCATAGTTGTTGTGGTCAAAAATACGATTTAAGGCGGTTTCGAGCTGTTTATTGCCTTTATGGTTCACAAAATCAGACTTATTTGAACGCCCTACGTGAATGAAATTAGTTTTACCAGTAGCATCTATCGTTCTATTCACGTACACGTCCTTATATTTCATCTCTTGAACGGTATTTCCATCCTGATCTTTATAGCTACGTGTCAGTTCTTGATGGGGTTTACCCTTTTGGTAGCGTTGATTTTCTTTCCATGCCACAGCAATAGATTCGTCAGGTTGAAAGGTTTTGCTCTCCCCTGCTGTGTCCTTCACTTGAATACGTTTAGCGGTATGTGGAACACTGACATACTGATCAGGTTTACTGAGATCCTCGAATAGCTGATCAAGTTCTTTCATCTGAGCTTGACGTTCAGGATGTGGCGTTGAAGGTACAGGACTTTCTAAAAGACTAAAATCAGCTTCTAGGTCAGCTTTAGGTCGACTACTCGACTCCATAAAAGTATTGATAGTTGCTAGATCTAAAAAGTCTTCATCTATCTTTGGAAAGCTGTCTAAATCGACACGATGCACTGTACTGTCTAGGTTCGATAAATCTTTTGTTGGTACTGAAGTTGTTGTGTCATCGACTGTATGAGCAACTAAAGCTTGTCCATCGACCATATCTGAGAATTGATTTGCTCTTGCTTCATGGGCTTGCCAATCAAAAGATTGACCACTTTTCAGTTTAGTCTGACCTCTCGCCCAACCAATGATTGTCCCTTTACCGCCTAATGCTGCTCTAGCTTCTTCATTGGAAATATTCTTCTTATCTAAAAAAGATGCTTTCCATTTTGGATTAGCTTGTATCTCATCATGTAAGAAAGACAGTTGTTCTTTTAACGCTGCATTGTTTTGTTTAAACGTACCATCGGCATTCACTAAACCTTTAGCTTGCATTCTTGCTTCTAAAGCTATGGCTCGATTGCCTTGCCAACTGAAGATACCACCATTCTTTTTAAAGTTGGCTTGATCGGTATGAAAGCCAAACATGGTCTTTAAATTAAATCCGTTCTCTCGTCCTATCTCCCCAACCAATGCTCTTGCTTGATCAGGAGTAAAACCAACCTCTTGAGCCAAATGATAACTATCATTGATACGTGTCTTTAAATCAGCACTGACTATAGATTGAAGATCAGGTACAGCTCTAGTCGTGGTATTAATACTTGTTTTTATCGTTGTATTATTAGAAGTATGATTAGACTTAATATAAGCTCTAACATCTTGAAGTGACTTAAGTTGTCCACCTGTCGCTTCAGAAATATTGACCTTCTCTCCTTTCATCACCTGTTCAATGGCTTGATTGATATTCTGTTGATGCTGAAGCAAGTCTCCTGCTGATTCAGGTACAGTTGGCATACTTGATCTATCTGCATC
>NZ_JAKVIM010000031.1 GCF_022601715.1 Acinetobacter zhairuonensis
AATCGAACAAAAAACAATCAATACCACAAGTTTGCCAGTGGGGAATGGGATTTTTAGATACCCCCATTAATAAGATGGGGGTAACGGAATTCGAATCCATGCACTCCCGTATGCAAGATGCAGATTTGCCTTTGCCGTTTGATCGTTCGTTTCCAGTTCCACATGTACACATGGTCATGACTGGGCGTGGTGCTAAACAAGTTCAATGTCGTTTACCTGCTGATAAAGAAATCTGTGTAGTTGACTGGGTTAACTTCACTGATAGCACTATGACTTTAGGTGCAAATTTGCATAAAGCTCGTGAAGAAGACTTAGCAATCAGTAAATCTGATTTAAATATGCAAATGGCATTAGCCATTGAAAAACACATTGAACACATTTTCGGTCTTCAATTAAGCCTTTGCGATAAAGGCAAAAAGAATATGTACCAAAGTTCCTTTGAAATTGGCGATAAATGCGGTTTCGTCTGTGTTGGTGGTCAACGTGATACCTATCTCGTCATGCTTTCAGGTCGTGGCTGTTCACTTGCTACTGAAGGTTGGGAAAAACGACTCCACACGTTTTTAACCAATGTCGCTACACGCGGAAAATTAACCCGTATCGACTTGGCTCATGATGATTTTGACGGAACACGTATTAATGTTGACTGGGGCAACATGATGGATGGAATGGGCGGTTTTCAAAATGGAAATCGTGCACCAAATGTCGAGCACAAAGGCAATTGGAAACGTCCAAACGGACGTGGACGTACATTAAATATTGGTTCCCGTGAATCGGGCATGTATTTACGACTTTATGAGAAAGGCAGGGCAGAAGGCGACCCAGATGACAACTGGCAACGTGCCGAAATTGAGTTTAAGTCACGTGACCGTATTTTGCCTTACGCAATGCTTTTATCACCTTCCGAATATTTCATTGCAGCCTATCCATGTTTTCAATTCCTAGCTGAACATGTTCAGCCAAAACGTATCGAAACTATGGTGAAAGCTGCGCAAATCAATGCGCATGCTGCTATTGAAATCATCAAGAAACAGTACGGCAAATATATCAATGTTTTCAAACAAGTGTTTGAACCCGAAGAACTTTTAAATCTTATCTCATGTTCTGATCCGTTGGCTTATCCCAAGCGGTTAGATCATGTCTTAGTTACTGCAATGAGGATGTAATTATGTCTCAACAAATGGTTGTGAATTTGGTTGGTGTTAAAGCTACAGATTGGAAAGCTGACGATGGACGTCATTATGACTATGTCACTTTATTTGGCTTGATTCCAATGGATACCAGTACTGGTAACGCATTCGGTCAAGGTGTTGCTGAATTCAAATGGCAGGATTCACGAAATCTTGTCCAATTTCAGGGACGTAAATTTCCTTTCGAAGTCACATTAGAACTTGATTATGTTTCTACAGGTCGTGGTCAAAAGCAAGTTTTAACTAACGTCATTCTTCCACAAGTACAGGCAGTTAAACCTAATGGGCAATAACGAAAAGATGTGTCCGATTTGTGGGTCGTATTTTCATTATCAGTTTTTACCGTTTCATCAATCTAGCTGTAACGGTTAAGGAATTATAAGAAATGGCAATGCTCTGTGAATCAATCAACGAAGAAACTCAGCAATGCCTGAAATGGGTTGAGTACGTCCCACAATACATGCTCCCACCGTTAACCATGCAAGAAGCAGTAACTATGGGCTTAGGCTTTTGGTTCATGATGCTTGTTGCATGGGGGATAACGGAAATTAAGTTTTCATTCTTATAAACACATAGGAGAAATGTTATGGAACTTGAAAACAAACCTGCTGTAAACGCTGTTTCTGCAAAACCTCAGATGTCTTTACCTCAAAAAATCGTTATCACGGCTATTTTAGGTACTGCTTCTGTTTCTTCATTTGCTGAACTCACAATGCCTGAAGTCTCTGTTGAGCAGTTTGTAACTTACATCGGTCTACTGATCGCTGCTGTTGCAACTGTAGCTTCTGCGAATCTCATGATCCCAATGGTAGCAAAAGGCATCAAAGCCATTCGCTTAGCATTCTAAACAAAAGGGCGCTCTCTCAAGAAAAAAACTGGCGAGGGCGCGCAGTCCAGTTTTTTTCAAAGGAGCGCCTTTTTTATGTCTTATTTATTCCCTTACTTTGTCCTCTTTTGCTTCATTTGTACTGGTCTTGCGATGTATCGGAGATAAGCAGATGAGAAAATTCTTTGTTTTTCTTTTATCTATAACAATTACTTTGACACCTACATTTCTTTGGGCTGGTGCTGCTGAAAAATGGGAAATTGTAGAAAATTTTTATGATTCTTCTAAACAAACCGTTCGTCTTCAGACTCGAAGAATAACAACAGCAGCTGCTAATTCAGGAAAATTTATTGTTGATGTTCCTGTAAACCCTTCATCGCTTGGTAAAACTGTCAAGGGAATGCTTTGGCTTAGTCTTGCTACTGTTGCAGTAGATCAGATGCTTAATGGAATTGGTTGGATCATAGATAAAGGCTCTCAGACTATTAAAAAAGAAATACCATGTGAACAGTCGTCTGGTTGTCCTACTGAGCCTTATATTTATAAACTAACTGATTTTAATACTACTATTCAGGCATACGGTATTAATGCTTTTTCTACTTTATACATACAAACATATAATTCATATTTTCAATCACAAGGTTCACCTAGGCGCGCTAAATTAACCAAAGTTTTTCCATATGATAAGTTTGCTAATACTGGTGGATACATTACTTTTACTTTTGGTTTAAATGCTGCTAATGACAATAACTATAACAATACTGGTACTGCTTCACCTCAGCGCTCATTAAATCCAAATTTCGATCCAAATGCCGTTCCTAACTATAAATATATGTCTGATACTGAACTAGGTAATGAGCTTATGGGTCAGGGTGAAAATAAAAATCCTATTTCTGATGCGATTGAAGAAGCATATGACCCAAACAACCCACTTCAAGAAATGCCAGCACCTAAAGAATCTAATGATGCATTAAACGCTTCAAACCCTGAACCTGAAACAGACCCAAAAGGTGATACATCAGAAAAACCCAATGTAGATACAGACGGTGACGGTGTTCCTGATGAATACTCTGCTTCTGCTCCATCTGTTGGTCAAGAATTTACATTACCAAAAGCTTGTGAATGGTGGCCCGCTGCTTGTGACTTCTTCTTAGTTCAAAAACAAGACAATAAAGACTTTAAAGAAAACCAAAACAAGCAACTCGAACAAGACAAAACCTTTTTTGAAAAAGTATCTGACTGGTTCGATTGGTCAAAACAAGATGATATTCCTAACCCTCCTGACGAAACTGTTCCACAAGATCAAGATATACCCGTAATTAATCCAAATATGATTCAGGCTTCTGGTCAATGTCCTCAAGACCTTGTTTTAGAAATTCCTTCACCTTTTGGCGGCTCTAATCAAATCACATACTCTTACGATACTTTCTGCTTTTGGTTATCTAAATTAAAGCCTTGGGTAATTCTTACAGCCCACATTATCGGTATTGGAATTATTGGCGGTAGGGGGTCTGACAATGGGTAGTCTTTCTGCCTTACTCGTAAAAGTCGTTGACTACGCATCTAAATCTTTTTTTAAAAATGGCTTTAAAGCTTTAGGTCTTGGTCTTGTCTCTTATGCTGTTCTATTAACGCTTTTTAACACAGCTATGGCTTACATTCGTGATTCATGGGGTCAATTGGGCGAGTTCTTCTATTCTTTCAATCTCGCTGGCATAGACGCATTTATCTCAATCATTCTTTCTTATATCTCAGTTAAATTTTACTTGGCTTCTAAAAAAGCTGTCATGAGGGTTATCTAATGCCTTTATATGCAATTGTTGGCAAAATGCGTCAGGGTAAATCTTACTTTTCAGTAAAGACTATCAATGAACTACAAGAAACAAATAATAAGCATGTAGTTAATAACTTTAAGGTTTTTAATGAAAATCAGGAATTGCTTGAAAAATCAGGTGATGAAGATTTAACACAAGAATTTCATCTTCTTTGTACTGAACAACAATATGAAAGCTACTTTGTAGATTATGTCGAATACAATAAATTTGTTGATACTTATAATGAAGAAAATTCAGCGAAGCTGAATAAATTAAAGCCTGTACGTCAAATTTATACTGATATCAAAGGTCTTAAAATTGAATTCGTATTACCTGCGCCTGACGACTGGAGAACAACTCCGAAAGGTTCAATTATTTTCTATGATGAAGTACAAGACCGTGAGCCTTACAGATTTGTAGGTAATGTTCCATCACGTGATCAAATGATTTTAGATATTGCTAAGATCGGTCATACTGATAAAGATATGTACTTGATTACTCAAGATCCTGACAACCTGAATAAATCTCTACGCAAAATTGTAGATAAACTTTATTTTGTAAAACGACCACCACAAAACTTTGATTGCTGTTCCGTCTATGTTTTCCCTAAGTGGCTTTCTGATCCTAGTGCTGCTGCTGATTCTCAACGTGAACCGAAAAAGTATATTTCTAATGAGGTCATCGGCTATAAACAAGCAATCTATGATCTCTATGAATCTGCTTCAAGTCACGAATCTATTAAAAAGAAATTTCCTAAAAAGTGGGTCATTGTTGGAATTTTAATATTAATTTTCTTTGGCTTTATTGTTTTTGGATTTACTAAAATTCCAATTTTTTCATATTTTACTGATGCTGTAAAAATGATGTTCGGTCAAAGCTCTAATGTACAAGATGCTTTAAAACCCCAAATGCCTACATCACCTAAACCTTCCGCATCTGCTACAGGTTCTCCAGTAGCTTCAAACGAGTCATTTCAAGCTGACCGAGATTGCAGAAAAGCTGTAAATGTTGAGAAAAAAGAATGTGTTGATTGGTTCAATAATCTTTCAAAAAATAAAGGTTCGGTTACTACTGGAGAGAATGGAGAATCTATAGTTACATACGATCCATCAAAGCCATATGAAACTGAGTCTATACAACAAAGTATTTCTTATGAAGTTACAGCAAAACCTGTGTTTTCAGGTTGTATGAAGAAAAATGGAAAATATTATGCTTATACACAACAGGGGACTAAGCTCAATGTTTCACAACAGGATTGTCGTGATCTTGTAGAATATGGTGACAGACCATTTAATTATTTTGCTCAACAACAAGAATCGTCACAGATACAACCACAAACTACTCCAGTGGAACAAAACCAACCGAGTCTTGAACAAATAGCTAAATTTGAACAAGCTAAAAAAGAAGGGTTAATTTAATGAATGGATTTGGCTTTGTTTGTGCTTTTTTAATTTTATCTTTTATTTTTTATACTGCTTTTATGTTAGCAGATCTTGTCATAGGTTTTTAAACATGAACATCAAAACTAATTTACAAGGACGTATTCATTGCCAGATTTGTGATATAGCTACTAGTCAAATATATTTAATTAATCAGATGCATCTTTGTTTTGCTTGTGCCAAGAAAATTAAACCTGATTTACAACAAACTTAATAGAGCAGGCGGAGTGCCTGCGAACTAATGAAATATGACTTAAAACCTTCTTTCCCTGATTACAAGCTCCCTTTAGAATACAAACGGTAAAATTAGAGCGTCCCGAATGGGCGCGAACTGAGGGTTTAAAATGTTATCACAACAAATTTTTGATGAAGCTGCAAAGGTTGCGAAGCAGCATTTAGAAGGGAAGTTAGACGTTTCTATAAGTATAGAAGTTTTACAGAAGCTTTTAGATGATGAAGATAGTGCTCATTTGTTTATAGTTGAGTTTAATAATTATTTAGAAAAGTATCGGACTTGGTACGGCAAACAATAAGATGCCGGTAAAGATTTGAGGTTTATATGTTTGGATATGGTTTTTGGATTGATGCTTTAATTTTTTTTATAA
>NZ_JAKVIM010000034.1 GCF_022601715.1 Acinetobacter zhairuonensis
TCGGGCTTAAAGAAATTTTTTCATACCGCAACCACTTCCAAAAGTGAGATTGCGAAACGCTTACAAGCACATTAAAACAACTGTTGTAATAGGAGTTTAGAAAGTCATTTCTGAAGCTCCAAAACTATAAAAGAAGAACTCAACGCGGGCAAAAGCTGCGTTGAATGTAATAACAAAACTCGATGTGCTTTATAAAAATCCTAACAAGGAGAAAAACAATATGCGGAAAAGTTTAATTGCGCGCTCACTCGCCCTCGTGGGGGGAGCGTTACTGTCTGCGACCACCTTTGCAAAGCAACCGAACATTCTCGTGATTTGGGGGGATGATATTGGTTGGCAGAACGTGAGTGCTTACGGTATGGGAACTATGGGATATACCACGCCAAACATTGACAGTATTGGTAAACAAGGGATTCGATTTGTCGATCACTATGCGCAGCCAAGTTCGACTGCGGGGCGTGCTTCCTTCATTACGGGGCAGTATCCAATTCGTTCGGGCATGACCACAGTCGGTCAACCTGGGGATGCGTTGGGCTTAAGTGCAAAATCTCCAAGTTTGGCTGAAGTGTTGAAAGGTGCAGGCTATGCCACAGGTCAGTTTGGTAAAAACCATTTGGGTGACCGTAACGAACATTTACCCACCGTACATGGCTTCGATGAGTTCTATGGCAACCTCTATCACTTGAACACGCAAGAAGAAGCAGAACAGCGTGACTATCAAGCCTTTGGTAAAAAATTCTCAGGCAATATCGAAGATTATGAAAAACAATTTGGTACCCGAGGCGTACTGCATTGCTTTGCATCGTCAAAAAGTGACAGTACTGATGACCCGCGCTTTGGCAAGATGGGGAAACAAACTTGTAAAGATACGGGACCTTTGACGCAGGAGCGAATGAAAGATTTCGATGCCAGCGAAATTATCCCAAATGCCGAACGTTTCATGAAGCAGGCGAAAGTAGATGGTAAGCCATTCTTTGTGTGGATGAACACCAGCCGTATGCACTTGTATACACGCTTGAATGATAAATGGCGTTATGCGGCAGAGAAATATACCTCTGAGGCAGATTATCATGGCAGTGGGATGTTGCAACATGACCACGATATTGGCTTGGTACTGCAATTCTTAAAAGACAATGGTCTTGATGAAAATACCATCATTTGGTACTCAACGGATAATGGTCCAGAACATTCTTCATGGCCGCATGGTGCAACCACACCATTCCGTGGCGAAAAAATGACGACCTATGAAGGTGGTGTCCGTGTCGTTTCCATGTTGAAATGGCCGGGTGTGATTCAGCCAGATCAAATCAAAAACGGTATTCAGACCCATATGGATATGTTCACTTCACTTGCAACAGCGGCAGGTGTGCCAAATGTAGCGGATAAAGTGATGAAGGAGAAAAAGCAGTATATTGACGGTGTGAACAACGTTCCATACTGGACCAATCAAACTGAAGATTCAGCGCGTAACAGCATGTTCTACTACTATGAGAACAAGCTCACGGCAGTGCGTATGGGACCGTGGAAATTCCATTTCTCGACCAAAGAAGACTACTATGCCAATGTAGTGCCTTTAACGGTGCCGAAGGTATTTAACTTGCGTATGGACCCAATGGAATCTTATGACAATAAAGATTCAGAAGGACATTTAATGCAAAAAGTGAGTTGGTTGATGTCCCCAATGAACAAGTTGGTAGGGGCACATATCAAGACTTTGCAAGACTATCCGCCAGTGCAAGGCAGTAAGTCATTTGATATGTCTAACCTCGTGGGTGATGCGATTTCAAAAGGTCGCGAATAATCCATTTTTGGGGGCTAAACTGGAAAATCTGGTTTAGTCCTTTTTCTTATTTAAAATATTACAACTGAGAAATCATCATGCATTTCTCACTAATTATTGACTATACAAAAAGATAAGATGCTGAATAATAATTTAAAAAATCTGCTTAAAACACTTCTAACGTATGTATGTTCACCAATTCAAATCCGATGATTCACCTGGGTAAAACCATTAAAATTACCATTCTTTAGGGTGGTTTTAATCAAGTCAAAGTTTGCTAAGTTTCTAAATGCAATGCCCAATGCTGGATAGCTCAATAATCATATGTATCACTCAAATGGAATGAGTGTATTTCATTCATCTTGCATGAAAAATGGGCTGAGTGACATCTGAATGATGAACATGGAAATAAAGAGATCACGAGTCTTTAGTCGTGTCAGGATTTCCCCCCGATTTTAAGACCTAACAAAAATTGTGATGCTGTGAAAGCACGCCCAGCTGTGTATACCTTCAGTTGAAGTGCTAATCATGATGGTTTGAAGTCTCTTTTCTATATCAATCAGAACTTATGACGATCGCAACTGTATGGATGACAAGATGCGCCTAATCCCAACTCAAGCCGAATCCCCACCGTTAAGAACCATGCAATTGCAGGGGGAGACCTATCGTTATCATGTCATGATTAAGCCTTCAGGCGCACAGTGTAATTT
>NZ_JAKVIM010000010.1 GCF_022601715.1 Acinetobacter zhairuonensis
CAATCAATGAAATATTTTCGATCGATCAATCAGTAAAAATCCACACAAGTTGTTCTTCATAATCTCTTAATGATCTTTCTAATACTTCGTCAGTATTAGATGCTGGACTTAATAAACTCAACAACTCAGCACTTCGCGCTTCGTTCGTTTCCGTCTATCTCGTCGGTATGCTGCGTATTCTATACTGATTTATTTCGAGCGCAAGCATATTTTATAAATAATTATATAATATGTCATCAAGCGATCAATATTTGATCCAATTGAATATTTATAGCACCAAATTTCATTTTGAGGAGTATTTTTTACACATTACCACATAGAAAAAGCTCAGCAGATTCTCATTTGCTGAGCTTTTCATTATAGGAACCTTTTAATTAGCTTGCTCTGCAACCCAACTCATAAATTTTTGACGTTCAGCTTTATCTGCTTTTTTCCACAACTCAATTAATTGTTTATCAAGTGCACTTGCTTGAGTGCTAACTTCAGCAAGTTGAACAGTAGTTTGTGCCTTGGCATAGACTGCTGGTGGTTGATTTACTGGTGCTTTAACATTTTTTTGGGTTAGGTCGACTGCACCACCGAACATACTGCGACTCAACCAAGGCTTCTGCTCTGTATTTGCACCCGTCTGCTGTACAAGTACTTGCTGTTTCTGATCATAAAGAGCTACTGTTGGTTGTTCCGCGTATTTTTTAGCTTCTTCAAATGTTTTTGGAGCATTGACCAAAGCTAATTTATAAGTTTGATTGTCTTGTAGATTTGGTGTTTTCAGCGTAAGTACACCTGATTTAACAATGTCATGTTCACCAGACATATGTTCGAAATATTGAATGTAGCGAAGGCTTATACTTGAACTCCCTGCATCCAACTTATAGGCATTGTTTTCTGAACGAAATAAACCCGTATTCACCTCTTGATCATTTACAGCTAGAATTTTGATTTCTTCTGGTGCTGTAACTGTTACCGCTGAAAATACTGAACCACTTACCATCAATGCCGCTGCAGCAAAGGTTAAACGTAAAGCCATTTTGCTTTCTCATCATTCATTGTTAAATTTTAGTTGCACTATGCAAGTTATAAATGACAGTTTTATGACAATGCCATTTTTGAAAGACAACACCTTTTCAGATTTATTTTTATAAGCTTTTTATACCAACTGGAATAGTCATTTGGTCGATACACAAGGTTCAACGATATGCCATATAAACACCAATGGCTTTCTTCTTAACATTAGTCCACAGCCATCACTTGATTGACAACAGTGGACAGATTCTTAGTTAAATGTTTTAAAACGCACATTATCATCCATATAGGTTTTTTCTCCTGCCGGTGCTTCTATTGAACCTATTACTAATTGTGCACGTAGCTTCCAATGATCTGGAATTGAATAAGTAACTGCAACTTCAGCATCAATGACTGGATTATAATGCTGTAAAGATGCGCCAATACTCTTTTCTGCTAAAGCTGTCCACACTGCAAATTGCGCAATAGCTGATGAATGTTCAGACCATACAGGGAAATTATCTGCATAAAGAGCAAATTGCTCTTGCAATGATTTCACGGCATCTTGATCTTCATAGAATAGTACTGTCGCATAACCCGCTGCAAAACTGTCTAATTTCTTACTGGTATTTTCAAATGCTTCCGCTGGAACCATTTTACGTAATGTTTCACGCACGATTTCCCAGAAGTTATGGTGCGCTTCACCAAATAATGAAACTACTCTCGATGTTTGTGAATTAAAAGCTGATGGGCTTTCTCGTACAGCATCTTTAATTATCTTTTCAACTTCAGCTTGATCAAGATTAACATTTTTACCAATTGCATATATTGTACGGCGTTTTTTCATATGATCTAAGAATGCCATTTTCCTTTCCTCATCATTTTGTTCGTTTAAATAGAGAGTTATATCTCAATTATCATTGTTATATCTTAAGCAGTTTGTAAACTATAGAAAGCCCTATCATTGTGACAGTCTGTTTTAATTTTAGAACGTTCGCTATTAATCAATCTTGCAAGCAATACTCTAAGACAAGCCAGTTCCAAATTTATTTTAAGACCATGAACTCTACTTGATTTTTATTAGCTGATCGCTTTTCTATATGCTGCTCAACAGAACCAAATACAAGCTGGGTTTGAAGTTTCCATTCAGTGCTTACTTTAAGAAACTGAGCAGTCTTATAATCAATAACGGGATTATAATAATTAAAGTTCGCACCTAAGTCGACTTCGGCTAAAGCCGCCCAAACTGCATATTGAGCCATCCCCGAACTCTGTTGCGACCAAAATGGCATTTCTGCCGAGTCTAATGGTACATTCTTTTGTAAGTTTTTGATCTGTTCTTGATCTTCAAAAAATAAAACAGTTCCATACGCTCCTAGGGATTGCTTAATTTTCATTGCCGTGACTGGAAAAAACTGTTCTGGAATTTGCTTTTCAAGAATCTCATATACCAGATTCCAAAAGTCGGTATGTGCTTGTGCAAACAAAACAACAATACGAGTACTCTGTAAACTCAATGCAGATGGACAACTCAACACAGCAGCGTGAATTAACTCAGTTAAATACGATGGATCATGGCTCGTACGTTTTCCTAATTTTTGAATGGATTGGCGTTGTTTTAATTGCTCAAGATAACTTACTTCATTAAGGGCAACTTCATTTTTTCTATTAAAAATTAGATCAGGTGTAATTTCAGTTGTTAGCACTTGGCTAAGTTTATCTAATAGCGCCATTATTCCCCCAAGAAAACAAAATATACATATTTTTTTTAAGTATTTTATTCTATCGCTTTAAATAACAGAAATAACGATATATTTGAGCTCCACTGTTCTCTTTTAAATCAAATAATTAAACCAAAAAAGATAAACTCCGCAATTTGCGGAGTTTATGTGAAATATATTACTTTTTTACTTTTCAGTTTCAAACAAGGCTGCTACAAATGATTTGGCAGAGAATGGACGTAAATCGTCAATTTTCTCACCAACTCCAATGAAGCGAATTGGAACATGGGTACGACTTGCAATATTAAACAGAACGCCGCCTTTAGCAGTTCCATCTAATTTCGTAATCGTAATCCCTGTAAGACCAACAGCCTCATCAAACAATTCGACTTGGTTGATCGCATTTTGCCCTGTGCCTGCATCTACTACCAACATAATTTCATGTGGTGCTGTAGCATCAATTTTTTGCATGACACGCTTCACTTTAGTTAACTCATGCATTAAGTTACTTTTGTTATGTAAACGTCCAGCTGTGTCGGCAATCAGCACATCCACACCTTTTGCACGAGCACTTTCAAAAGCATCAAAGATTACAGAAGCACTATCCGCACCATGCCCTTGAGCAACAACAGCGATATTATTGCGTTCACCCCAAATTTGTAATTGTTCTGTTGCCGCAGCACGGAATGTATCACCTGCAGCAAGCATTACTTTTTTGCCTTCACCCTGTAAGCGCTTTGCAAGTTTACCAATGGTTGTCGTTTTACCAACACCGTTAACACCAACCACCAAAATTACAAATGGACTTTTATTGGGGTCAATATGCAATGGCTTAACACGCGGAGCCAAGATGTCCACCAACTCTTCTTGTAAAGCTTTATACAAAGAATGTGAATAAATCAAATCACCACGCGCAGTACGCTCAGTTAAATTCGCGATAATCGCTTTAGTCGCATCAACTCCAATGTCAGCCACCAAAAGTTGTTCTTCAACTTCTTCAAGTAATTCGTCATCGATTTCTTTGCCACCGATCAGGATATTCACCATCCCATCAGCAAAGTTTTTACGGGTTTTGGTTAAACCTTCCTTCATACGGCTAAAGAAGCCGCCTTTAGACTTTTCAGCAGTCTGCTCATCGGAGGTTTCTGAAACTGAAGCAACGATTTCTTCAGCCTTCGGCGTCTCGATAATCGGAACATTTACCGCAGGTAAGCTTGGTAAAGTAACGTCATCATCCCCGATATCAGCATCAATCAAAAATTTATTTTGCCCAGTAGATTGTTGTTGCATGCCGAATCCTTTGAAAAGCAGCGTGTTAAAAGACAATGATTTTAACATAAAAGATAAGGATTTTCTTTATCTTGCCTGATTACGACTATCGACTACAAAAAACAACAGCCTTACCTTGCATTTATGGGTGATTTTTTTGAAAATGATTTTTAAGACCAAGAGTTGTGAGTGGCTCAAGTGTTTGGACAAAATAAGAATAAATGCCAAGGATTATTAAATATACATCTCAGTATATTCAGCTTCACATGCCTAATATTTTGCACGTCTGCATACGCCAACCCACAACCAAAGCTCACACATACGACCTTAGAAGCAAAACTAGACAACGGACTAAAAGTCATCATTCGTGAAGATCGTCGTTCTCCGATGGTGATGACTCAAATCTGGTATACCGTGGGTAGTCGTGATGAATCAGGCAATCTATCTGGCATTTCTCACGTCCTGGAACATATGATGTTCAAGGGCACATCAAAAGTTCCTAATGATGAGTTTACACGTTTAAGTCGTCTCTATGGTGGCAGTGTAAACGCAGCCACATTCACCAACTACACCAACTATTATCAACTTTACCAAAAGGATTTTTTAGCACTTGCTTTAGAACTCGAAGCAGATCGCATGAGCAATTTAGTATTGCGGCAACAAGATTTTGATACTGAAGTAAAAGTAGTCATGGAAGAACGTCTTCAAAGAATTGATGATAATCCGCGTGCGCTTGCATTTGAACGTTTTAAATGGGTCGCTTACCCAACCAGCCATTATCGACAACCTGTCATCGGTTACATGAAAAATTTAAAAGCTCTTGATCTAGAACATTTGAAAAAATGGTATCAAGACTGGTACACCCCCAATAATGCAATTTTAGTGATTGTGGGTGATGTAGAAACAAAAACTACGCTTGAACTCGTAAAACGATATTTCGCTAAGATTCCAGCAAAACAGACACCAGAAAGAAATGATGTACTTGAATTTTCTCACGTAGGTTATCGGCAACTGGAAGTTAGATTACCCGTTCAAGTGCCTCATCTATATTTGGCATGGAATGTTCACTCTCTCGCGACTGCACCAAATCTCCAAGATGCCTATACATTGGTGATCATGAAAAATATTTTGGATAGCGGTATCACTTCTCGTCTACACAACAATTTAGTACGAAAGCAAAAAATTGCCACTTCAGTGAGTGTTTCCTATGATTCCTATAGCCGAGGAGACAATCTTTTTAGCATTTCAGCTTTACCCGTGAATGGTGTGCCACTGCAAGATATTGAAAAAGCATTACTCAGCGAAATAGAGCAATTAAAAAATACTCCTGTCACTTCAGATGAAATCAATCGAGTTATCACTCGCCATGTTGCAGATTTAATTTATAGTCAGGACGATATTGCTGGACAGGCTAGGAGTATTGGAACCTTGGAAGTGAATGGTTTAAGCCATCGTATACTTGATCAGCTCCCGCAACATTATGCAGCAGTTACACCAGAAGATATTCAACGCGTAGCGAATACATATTTTAACCGTGACAATAGTAGCAGCATGTACATACTGCCTGAACAAGAAAAATAAAATGGATAAGGTTATGAAAAAATTTCAATTATGCCTCATCACAACACTTGTATTTATTCCAACGAGCCATGCCGAACTTATAGAAAAAACAACAACTGCTTCAACTGAACATTTTAGCTCTATCATTCATTTAGAAAGCCTTCAGCATATTCAGGAACATCCCAAACTCACTGTCCCACATGTATACGAATTAAATAATAGGTTTCATGTACGATCACTCTTTGTCGAATCTCCTACACTCCCAATGGTGGATATTCAACTCACCTTTAATGCAGGTTCTGCACGTGATCAGAGCATCGGAACCAATCTTTATGGTCTGTCTAACATGGCTGCTCAACTCCTAGATGAAGGCACTGATAACTACTCAGCACAGGAGATTGTTTCAACATTTGAGAGTGTAGGTGCAAAGTTCAGTGCCTCAGCACATCGAGATATGTTTATTGTCAAATTAAGAGCTTTATCTGATCCAGCAAAACTCGAACCTGCATTAGATATGCTACTTGAAGTACTCAATCATTCTGCTTTTCAAAATTCGAGTATCGATCTTGTATTAAGTAATACCGCTGTCGGACAAAAACAATTAAAAGAAAATCCCAGCAGAATGAAAAACATCGTGTTTTATCGCACTTTATATGGAAAACATCCGTATGCAGAACCCATTACTGGAACGCAAACCAGCATAAAACGAATTAGTGCTGAAAACTTAGTTGAATTTCGTAAGACATACCTCATCCGTCAAAATTTAAATATTGCGATTACAGGTCAATTAAAAGAAAAAGAAGCACTTAAATTAGCTGAAAGAATAGCAGAACATCTACCAGAAGGTGAAAAAGTGCCCCCTTTGCCTACTCCTGTATTACGTTCAAATTTCAATGTTCGCCACATTCCTTATAAATCGAATCAAGCACATATCATTATGGGAGAAATAGCAACAACGCGCGATGATCCTGACTATTTGGCATTACAAGTTGCCAACCGTATTTTTGGCACAGGGGGATTTAATTCAATTTTAAGTCAAGAGCTCCGTGTGAAACGCGGATTAACTTATGGGGCTTATAGTAGTTTTAGTTTTATGCAGACAGCTGGTCCATTTAGCTTAGGCTATTCTACAGAGCAAAAAAATCTACTGGAAAGCATTCAAATCGCACACCAAGCTTTGGTCAATTTTATCCGTTCCCCGATTGATGAAAAGCTACTGCAACAAACCAAGCTCGGCATGTTAAGGGCTTTTCCAAATAATTACAGGAGTAATGCGGCAATCAATGCTCAACTGGGTTCTATAGGATTTTATGATTTACCTAAAGATTATTTAAATCGTTATAGTGAAGAACTTAACAAATTAACTGTGCCACAGGTACAAAATGCTATTCGCAAACATTTACATCCAGATCGACTGACCATCATTATTTTTAGTGAAGAGCTAGATAAAGCAGCGTTGAATCAGATTTTACAAGACAATCTACGCATAAATCAGAATTCAGATGGAATTAAAACTCCAATAGCTTCCAAAACTAGCGAATCATATCATCCGCCAAAGGAGGAAGCTCCTTTGCCTGATTCTTTTCAATATGATACGCCCGCATTAATTTCAGATAATGACCTCTAGTCATCTTTTGTTTCTGCATTAATTGTGCCGCCATATCCTGCGTGGAAGGATAATAGGCTTGCTGTGCGAGTTGACTAACTTGTAGGTATTGATCAGGCGTCACAGGACGGAAAAGTGCGAAAGTTGCTAAAAAAAGAATTGCAGCAATGATAAGCAAAACCAGGAAATAATAAAAATTCTCTAATTTGATATGACTATAAAATTGAATAACTTTTTGTTTTGCGCTTTGCATACACTACCTCTAATGAACCGGTAGTGTAGGTTGACTCAAGTATAATCTCAAGGTCATTTACCCATTCTCAACCTCAGATGGTCAAAAATGGGTATAACGTGTTATCCACTGGTGATATTACGAACAACTGCAAAATATAGAATAAATGCAATTAAAGCCAATGCCAAAACAATCGCGAACACCCCCACCCCGTGTTCAGCATCTGCGGGATGCAAATCTTCATCATCTGCAATACGGCGCAATTCCCCATCATACATTTTATAAAACTCAATGCGCTGTTGTGGCTCAAGTGTACGTGTAAAGTCGTAAACACGCTTACGTTGTGCCAAACAATAGTCCCCTAAATGAATTTCATTGTGAAAAACAGCTTCATCAAGTTGTTGTCTATGGTAGTGTGCCAATTCAATGATTTTCTCAGCATTGAGCGGTAATTCAAAAGTGAAGCCATCTATTGTATTTGTCATATTATTCTCCTTTTAATTACAGTATCCTGTAGATCCATATTAATAAAAAAACTTTTTGACTATTGTTTAATCATGTAACTTGAATTAATACCTATACACCCCATATCTTGTTTGACTTTTCATCCAATCTGTAATATTAGTTTAATAATACTTAGTTAAATTAGTATCAAGACTATAAAAGTCGAGCTGTGCAATCATAATTACAATAAGGAGTTATCTATGATTCAACAAATTTCTCATCATGAGTTAGAACATGTGTATGCAAATGCAGTAAACACAATTCAATCGCAAAAAAACTTTGTAGAAGCTGTTCAACAATTGGAAGAAGTGGCACGTGCAGGCCATGGTAAAGCTGCAATGTTCTTGGCTGAACTTTATTTTCAAGGATTCCGTGTAGAACGTGATTCGCTAAAAGCACAATACTGGCAGAAAATGGCCACGATGCAAGCATAATAAAACGTCACCTAGGTGGCGTTTTTTTTGGCTTAAATTTTATCAACATATTTATTTACGATTTTTCGCAAAGCTTACACTGAAATTTAACCTGATGCTTTTACAATAACTCATGACTTCACAATGTCTGCCCAATATGAAACAAATTAGTCAATTACAACCGATAGCAAAAGACTTGTTTTTTAAAATTACCATACTGAAATCCATGATGTACTGCGGTGTGTTATGGGGTCTTTACGATCAAGGCTGGGCTATTATGTCCGATCAAGATGATTTTGTTTTTCCTTTCTGGATGAACAGTATACAAGCACATAAATATGCAAAACTACATTGGCCAAGTTACACCCCTCGAAAAATCACCCCTGCCGATTTTCAAAAGTCTCTTTTGCCAACCCTGACACGATTGAAAGTTATTCCAGCACTTTGCAATTCATCTAGTCAAAAATTCAAGTTAACCACACAGCAAATGCGTCACTTTTTCTTTGCTGATGTACAGTTGCAACCTGCTTAAAGAAAATCCAATTAGGTGTTTACTCTGAACACCTAATTTTTTCAATTTTATTCAATTTATGACTGATCAGGTATTTGCATTTTTCAGATTTCAAGTTAAGTTAAAAGTCAAACAATAAACAACAATAGAGATGTACAATATGACCAAAGTAGCACAAGTCCTTCAAGATAAATCAGCGCAGACCATTTTCACAATTCGTCCAGATTCGACCGTATTTGAAGCAATTACGCTTATGGCAGATAAAGGCATTGGTGCATTAGTGGTCACAGAAGATGATCGTGTGGTGGGGATTGTTTCCGAGCGAGATTACACACGTAAAGTCGCTTTAATGGAACGCAAATCATTTACCACCAATGTCAGTGAAATTATGACGGCTACCGTACTTACCGTCACGACTAGCACCAGTGTTGAAGATTGTTTAGAGTTGATGACTGTTCGCCATCTACGCCATTTGCCTGTGGTCGAGAATGAACGTTTAATTGGCTTAATTTCTATTGGCGACTTAGTAAAAGCAGCCATGGCAGATCAAAAAACCTTAATTGATCAGTTACAGCAGTATATTTCAGGGTAAGTAGAAATTAATGCATAAAAAAGGTCAGCAATATGCTGACCTTTTTCTTTTGTAGCTTAGTTCAGACCTAACTTGTCTGCGACATAGTCTGAGTCTTTGTCACCACGACCAGACAAATTCACCACAATTTTCACATCTTTTGCAAGTTTTGGTGCTTCACGTAATGCCCATGCCACAGCATGTGAGCTTTCTAATGCAGGAACAATCCCTTCTACACGAGATAAGGTCATGAATGCATCTAAACACTCTTGATCAGTTGCCGTTGTATATTCAACACGACCTAAATCCTTCAGGAAACTGTGTTGTGGCCCAACGCCTGGATAATCCAGACCTGATGCAATCGAATGAACAGGCAATGGTTCACCTTGCTCATCTTCCAATACATAGCACGCCATACCGTGAATCTGACTTGGCTTACCCAAGGTCAAGGTTGCCGAATGCATTGTCGTATCTAGACCATGACCAGCAGGCTCGACACCCACCAATTTCACACCTGCATCATTCAAGAATGCAGTAAATGCGCCGATTGCATTAGAACCACCACCTACACAAGCGACGATATAATCAGGATTTTGACCAAAACGGTCATGAGTTTGTACTTTAATTTCATTGCCAATAATACTTTGGAAGTCTCGTACCATTTTCGGGAATGGATGTGGACCTACTACAGAACCAATGGCATAAATATAGTTCTTCGGATCTTTTAAATATTCTTCAAAAGCACTATCCACCGCGTCTTTTAATGTTGCAGTACCGCGCGTGACAGAAATCAGTTTGGCACCCAAAATTTTCATTTTGACGACATTTGGATGTTCTTTTTCGATATCCACCTGCCCCATATGAATTTCACATGGAATACCAACCAATGCACATGCAGTTGCCAACGCTACACCATGTTGACCTGCGCCAGTTTCAGCGATGACTTTGCTTTTACCCATATACTTGGCAAGTAGAGCCTCACCCAAACAGTGGTTAATTTTATGCGCACCAGTATGATTTAGGTCTTCACGCTTTAAATAGATTTGCGCACCACCCAATTGTTCAGACAGACGCTTGGCATGAAATAAAGGACTTGGGCGTCCGACATAGCTTGCAAACAAATCAGCCAGTTCATTTTGAAATTCAGGCGTATGACGAATTTCTTCATACGCCAGATTAATTTCATCCATAGCTTCTTTTAAGTGAGGAGGAATATATTGACCACCATAGGGTCCAAAAAAGCCTTCTGTGTTTGGTAAATCAATCCCGTTAATTTGGTGATTCATCTCTTACTCCCCCTTCTCTACATTTATTATGACTTACTCTTAAAAGCACAAATTCACTGAGTTAAACCCATAAACTTAACGTGCCAAATATTTTGTTAAATCTTCTACACCTTTTAAAGTCATTGGATACATATGCTGATCAAAGATCTGCTGAATTGAACCAATGGTTTGCGTGTAATGCCAGTAATTTTCTTCTTCAGGATTGAGCCAAGCCGTTTTATCAAAATGCTGACGTAGGCGATTTAGCCAAACCTGACCAGACTCATCATTCATATATTCCACTGAGCCACCGACAGAATTCAGCTCATAAGGTGCCATACTGGCATCCCCTACGACAATGACACGATAGTCACGTCCATAAGTATGAAATAAATCCCAGGTATTCATACGCGTGTTTGAGCGACGCACATTGTCCTTCCAGACATAATCATACAAACAGTTATGAAAATAGAAATATTCCAGCGTTTTAAATTCTGTTTTTGCGGCACTGAATAATTTTTCACATTGCGCAATATGAGAGTCCATTGAACCTCCCACATCAAACAACATTAATACTTTAACGCGGTTACGACGTTCAGGCACCAACTGCACATCCAAGATACCTTGTTTTGCAGTTTCTTTAATGGTGCCATCAATGTCTAGTTCTTCGGCTGCACCTTGGCGAGCAAACTTGCGTAAACGGCGTAATGCCATTTGCATTTGACGCGTGCCCAGAATCTGCTCATCATCCAGATTGCGGTATTTACGCTGTTCCCAGACTTTGACTGCGGAACGTTTTCGTCCAGGACCACCAATACGCACACCTTCAGGATGATCACCATAGGCACCGAAGGGCGAAGTCCCGCCTGTGCCAATCATACGATTGCCACCCTGATGCTTTTTATGTTGTTCGCGTAAACGCTCTTCCAACATTTTCATCAGCTCTTCAAGTGAACCTGCTTTTTTCAGTTCTTCTCGTTGTTCTGGAGTAAGATGCTTCTCTAAAAGCTCCAAATCAAACCAGTCTTTCGGTAATTGCTGAACTTGGTTTAACAGCTCATCTAAATCGAAGGTTGAAATGCCATCAAAATAGTCTTTCATGCCACGGTCAAATTTATCAAAGAAGCGTTCATCTTTGACCATAATGGTTTTGGCAAGCTGATAGAACTCTTCCTGATCAGCAAAGACCAAGCCTGACGCAATCGCCTCATTCAGATCGATCAATTCTCGCGTAGAGACAGGCACACCATATTTGCGTAAGGTATAAAACAAGCGCACGAACATGCGTGTTTCTCCTTTAGCGACGTGACATAAAAGCTAAACGTTCAAGTAACTGGACATCTTGCTCGTTTTTGATTAAGGCTCCATAAAGTGGTGGAATGGCCTTAGATTTATCATGATTACGCAACACATCATCAGGCATATCATCCGCCATCAATAAACTGAGCCAATCAATCAATTCAGAAGTAGAAGGTGGTTTTTTAAGACCCGGCACCTGACGCAATTTAAAGAACACTTGAAGTGCTTCATTGACTAGCGCGGTTGAAACTTGCGGGAAATGCACATCAATAATTTCACGCATAGTCGCTTCATCTGGGAACTCAATATAATGGAAGAAACAGCGACGCAAGAAGGCATCTGGCAGCTCTTTTTCATTATTTGAGGTAATGATCACGATTGGGCGTTGTGTTGCCGTAATCGTTTCACCCGTTTCATAAACAAAGAACGACATTTTATCGAGTTCGTGCAATAAATCGTTAGGAAACTCAATATCTGCCTTGTCAATTTCATCAATCAACAATACACAGCGCTCTTCACTGGTAAATGCTTCCCACAACTTACCTGGTTTAATATAGTTCTTAATGTCGTAGACACGGTCATCACCTAACTGGCTATCACGTAGGCGTGAAACAGCATCATACTCATACAAACCTTGCTGGGCTTTGGTGGTCGATTTGATGTGCCATGTGATCAGTTTTAAACCTAAGCTTTGCGCAACTTGCTCTGCTAATAAAGTTTTACCTGTTCCAGGTTCACCTTTAACCAAAAGCGGTTTTTGTAAAGCACGTGCAGCTTTTACTGCGAGTTTTAAACTGTCAGTTGCGATGTACTGACTTGTACCAGTAAATTGTTGAGTATCAACAGACATAAGATGACCTTATTTTTTATTTAAAGTGGTGAACTTTTCTTGTTAATTACAGAAATTTCGCGTTTATCACTGTATTTAGACCAGCAATATCCAACGATCAACCCCAAACCAAGAACACATAAAATTGCAGATAAATTAAACCAGATGAGTGAATGCTCTTTGGTCAAAATACCAAACATTAATCCAAAGAAGGCAGGTGCAATTGAAGCATTTGTTCCCTCAGAAACCGTTGGAGTCAACATGACAGCAAAAACAAACACCCAACTAATACCACCGAATGGTTTAGGTAAACGCTTCGCGATTGTATACCAGCACCATAAAATAATGATGCTGCCAAGCAAATACACACTGACTGCAATCGTATCTTCAGGAATTGTGTCTAAAATTGAAAAAAGATTATCCATAGTACAACTCCTGAAAATGATTAAGCACCACGTAAGCCTTCTGGGGCTACTGCATTCGGGTTAATCAACCCTTCTGGTGGCATTTGAATAAAGAAACCTTTGGTTTCAATCGAATCCATTACATGCAATACATTGGCACGCGCTAACTTACGCATTTCAGTTAATTCAATGTGCATTACAAAAGTCGCGCGACCAAAAGCATTACGTAATACTTCAGGAACAACCTCTAATGGATTTGATGCTTCTGCATCATTTTCAGCAAGACGAGCAACATAGAGATACATCTCATCTTTTTTGCTCGATTTATAGATAGAACAATGCATGCTTAGAACATTACTTCACTTAGAAAATACAGCGTCAAGCATACAACAAAAAATAATCTGATTCAGTAGTGATTATTAACGCAGCAGTCGTCAATTTGTCTAAGTGTCAATTCTTTAAACAAATATGTCCAACTATTGCGTAACTTGCATTTGTGTCGATAAGTATTGCTGATCTTCATGCAGAACTTGAATAAGCGGCTTAGTCAAAAGCTCGTAGCGCCAGCCAAGTAGGTAATTCGGCAAATCCTGCTCATCGCTCCCTGAGATGATATGCTGATACAGCGCATTCAGCCATTTTTTACGCAGCAAGACTTCTTTTGGCACTGTCGTTTCATTGACTACACTTTGAATAACAGCATCAACTTTATAACCAATCTCTTTGGATGAATGACGGATAGGACGAGCTAAACGCAATGGCCATTCGTCCTGAGCAGGTAAAAACTTCAACAAATCCAAAATGGTTTTACCGTGTTCACGGAGTACATTCTGACGAATATCCTTAATACTGCTCAACTGAAAATGGTTTTTTGGATTTTTCTCAACCAAATCAATCATGCTTGAGTTTTTCAGTATAAAGCTACGTGGCTGATTCTGCGCTTTCACCATTTGCTCACGCCAAACTGCCAATTGCTGAATTTGCATTAATTGACGGCGTGAATGTCGATAATTACCAATATCTTGATAAAGCATCGCTAATGGTGTTTCTTGACCAATTTCATAGGTCAAATTGCGGCAGTCTTCCTGCGCAAAATCTAATAATTGTTTTTGATTCAGCTCAGATCTAATTTTTTCCGCCAAAGCCATAATATACAACACATCATTGGCTGCATAATTCAATTGTTCAGGCGAAAGGGGGCGCGCCAACCAGTCTGAACGCGTTTGATCTTTATCAATATCCACGTTCAACATGTTTTTAAGTGCATTTTGATAACTGACCTGCAAGCCATGTCCTAAAAATGACATGCCAACTTGAGTATCAAATACATTATTCAGCGACTTATCTTGAGCATAATGATAAATCAGATCGATGTCTTCACCGCAAGCATGAAAGACATTCAGTTGAGCAGCAAAAATCTTTTTCCAGAACTGCGTTAAATCTAAGGTGGTTCCATCGAGTAAATATACTTGGTCAGCAACATTTATCTGGAATACCCCTAATTTAGGCCATAGGGTATCCACTTTAATAAACTCTGTATCAAGCCCATAAATGGAGTTTTGGTCCATGATGGACAAAAAGTTGTCTAAATCTGTCTGATGCTGAATAAACTGAAACATACTGCCGAGTCTAGGAATAGATTCTCTAAAAAGCTATCTTACCTGATATATAACAATTATCTATAAAAATTTTCAATCTAGACTTAAGAATTACTTATTTTTTAGTATATAAGCTCTATTTACCTGTTTATTTATACTTTTTTTATATCATTAATTTTTAAAAAATATACCGTTTGTTAAAATATTACTTAAAATAAAATCAACCATATCGTGCTCAAACCAACATGAAACAAGCCTAAACTTATTTCATGCGCATACGGTTGTGTACTGCTTGACTAAGGGTATGGCTATCGACATATTCCAACTCACCACCTTGTGGTACACCTTGAGCAATTCTGGTCATATGTACGGGTAAGTGCTTACAGGCTTCGACTAAATAATGTGCCGTGGCTTGCCCTTCTACAGTCGCATTGGTTGCAAGTATGACTTCAGTAATCTTTCCATCCGTTAAACGTTGCACCAAATGTGGAATCCCGATTTCATCAGGTCCAATACCATCAAGCGGTGACAAATGCCCACCGAGTACATGATATTTACCACGGAAACTTCCACTCTGTTCAATCGCCATCACATCAGCTGGTGACTCAACTACACATAAGAGCTGCTCATCTCGCTCGGTAGAAAGACAGATATCACAAACTTCATCTTCAGTTAAAGAATGACAGACACAACATTCATGAATGTGATTGGTGGCTTCAGTTAAGGCATGTGCCAAACCTACTGCCCCTTCCCGATTCTTCATAATTAGATGCAGCGCCATACGTTGTGCTGACTTAGGACCCACACTCGGTAAAATTCTTAAAGCTTGAACCAACTGTTCAAATCGATCACTAAACACTGAAATTCCTAAATAAAAATACCTCCCTAGTAAGGGAGGTAAGACACCACGTGTGATTAGAACATGCCTGCAAGACCTGGTGGTAAGCCCATACCTGAACTTGCACCCTTCAAGCGCTCTTCAGAAATGACTTCAGCTTGACGTGCAGCATCATTCATTGCAGCAGCGATTAAGTCTTCAATCATGTCCGGATCGTCTTGCAACAATTCAGGATTGATCTCGATACGCTTTACTACGTTACGGCAAGTCATGGTGACTTTAACCAAACCGCCGCCCGCTTCTGCATGAACTTCAGTGAGTGCAAGCTCTTCTTTGGCTTTTTTAAGATTGCTTTCCATGTCTTTTTGCATGCGTTGTGCTTGTTGCATCAGCATATTAATGTTCATAAAACTCTCCGAACAATATTTTAAAATTAACGCTAAAACTTAAATCAGCTCTAACCCGCGGTTTAAATCGCGAATAATATCATCAATGTCTTCTAATCCAACTGAAACGCGGATTAAGCCTTCACGAATACCCGCGGCTTCTTTTGCTTCAGGCGAAAGCTTACCATGAGTTGTAGTTGCTGGATGGGTAATTGTTGACTTCACATCACCCAAGTTACCTGTAATTGAAATAAATTGGGTATTGTCGATGACTTTCCAAGCCCCTTCACGCCCACCTTTCACCTCAAAAGAAACAATACCACCAAAACCTGTTTGCTGTTTAGCAGCAAGCTCATGTCCTACGTGTTCAGGTAAGCCTGCATAATAGACTTTTTCAACTTTATCATGCTGTTTTAGATATTCAGCTAACTTTTGTGCCCCTTCAGAATGCGCCTTCATGCGTAAACGTAAGGTTTCCAATCCTTTTAAGAATACCCACGCATTAAATGGGCTCATAGATGGACCAGTAGTACGCACATAACCAAAAACTTCTTCAAGCAATTTATGGCTACCCACTACCGCACCACCTAAGGCACGACCTTGCCCATCCAAATATTTAGTTGCCGAATAAACAATTAGATCAGCACCAAACTGAATTGGTCGCTGTAACACAGGTGTACAGAAACTGTTATCTATCGCCAATAAAGCACCATTCGCATGTGCGATATCTGCGAGAGCCTGAATATCAGCAACTTCTGCTAAAGGATTAGATGGTGACTCTACAAATAATAATTTCGTCTCAGGTTTCACTGCATTTTTCCAAGCAGCCAAATCAGTGAGATCGACAAAATCCACTGCAACGCCAAATTTAGCTACATATTTTTCAAACAATGAAACCGTTGAGCCAAATACCGCACGAGAACAAATGACATGATCGCCAGCTTTTAAAAACGACATTGCCACAGCCATGATTGCTGCCATACCAGAACTGGTCGCAACTGCACGCTCTGCTCCTTCTAGGGCTGCTAAACGCTTCTCAAACATGGATACTGTAGGATTGGTAAAACGCGAGTAAATATTCCCTGGTTCTTGTCCAGAAAATTTTGCCGCTGCTTCAGCCGCATTTTCATAAACAAATGAGGAAGTTAAAAAGATAGGTTCGCCATGCTCACCTTCAAAACTACGCGTATGACCAGTTCGAATCGCTAATGTATCGGGTTGATATTCAATGTCGTCTTGTTGGCTCATTTCTACGATTCAGTTCAAAGAACTGCCTTTGTGAATAATTGCAAACATTTTGAGCGCCTACGGTATTTCAGGTCAAGGTAAAATATAAAATTATCGTTTAGACTTCGAGCAAATCTTTAGGTAGGTCAATAAAATGTCCATAACCATAAAACTAAAACAAAAGATCAGTCGTCATAAAGTGCAGCTAAAAAACTTATCTACCCGTTTCTTTAAGCAACATTCGCTGATTCTCTCTGAAAGCACTCCCTATGAAATTGTGGCGTATAACGATTATGCCAAAGTCCGTTACTATCCAGCACCAGCGAAGCACTTTGTTGAACCTCTCGTTCTAGTCGCACCATTTGCGATTAATATGGCGATCTATGACTTGTTCCCTTATCGTTCTTTGGTCAAACATTTTCAAAATCAGGGTTTTGAGGTGTATTTAGTGGAATGGAAGCATTTTCGCTTTCGCGATCATCATATTCATTTTTTAACCATTATTGACTATGCCTTGCCTGACTGCATTCAAAAGATTCGTCAACATGCGGGTTCTGAACAAATATCACTGCATGGTTGGAGCATGGCGGGTATCTTTGTCTTACTTTATAGCGCCCTAAAACAACCCAACTTTATAAAAAACTTAATTGTTTTAGGTAGCCCGATTGACAGCTATGCTTCTGGAGTAATTGGTAAGTTGAATCAAAGCACATATCAACTCATTCAACGTAATCAAACTTTAGATCGACTCTTATTTTCAAACAAAATTCTTAAAAAATACACCCATACACCAGGACGCTTAAATTCAATCGGTTTCAAAATTCTTGACCCGAAAGGATGGTATGCAAGCGTCAAAACTTTGCTGGGTAACTTAGATGACCTAGAAACTGTCCGTGAAAATGCAACTATCAGCCACTTTCTCAATAATATGATTGATTATCCCGGTGGCATAAACCAAGACATGATTTTTAAAGTTTGGCTTAAAAATGAACTAAAACATGGCATTATTCAACTCGAAGATAAGCAAATCAAATTAAATTCAATCACGTCTTCTCTATTGATTGGCGCGGGTCTAAGCGATCAACTTGTTACAGCCGATGCAATAAAACCATTAACTAAATTGACAAACAGCCAGGATGTCACGTTTACTCTTATCCCTGGAGGACATTTGGGTTTAATGTCAAGCAAAGCCAGTGCTGAACAATTTTGGCCCGAATTAACCTCATGGCTAGAACAACGATCAACAAAGATATAAAGGAAAAACCATGATTCATTCAGTTGCATTTATTGGTTTAGGCGCGATGGGCTATCGAATGGCAGCTCATCTTCCTAAGCATTTTGAAACCGTATTTGTTTGGAACCGAAATTTCGCTAAAGCTGAACAACATGCAACTGAATACGGCACACTTGCAGTATCTTTACAGGATGCTGTTCAAGCTGATGTAATTTTCTCATGCCTACCAACCAGTCAAGACGTTGAAGCATTAATTTCAGGTCTAGAACTAAAGGCTGGCAGTATTTGGATTGACTGTACCAGTGGCGTACCTGAATCTGCAAAGAATTTGACAGCAGCCTTAAGCGTACAACAAGTGTCATTTTTAGATGCACCTGTGAGCGGGCAAACCATTGGGGCAGAGAATGCAACATTAACCGTGATGGTTGGCGGTAATACAGAAGCATTTGAAAAAGCTCTTCCAGCCTTACAGGCTGTTGGCAAGCTGATCAAGCATGTGGGCGATTCAGGAGCAGGATTTGCCGTTAAAGCGGTAAACAATATGCTGCTGGCGGTGAACTTATGTTCTGTAGCAGAGGGTTTTACCACCTTAAAAGCGCATGGGGTCCATCTTGATGAAGCACTGGATTGTATCAATGCATCAAGTGGTAAAAGTGGAGTAACAGAAACGGTTTTACCTCAACGCGTATTAAATCGTAGCTTTCCACTGACCTTTGCGTTACCTTTATTGGCGAAAGATACAGGTATTGCATTAGATTTAGTGCGGGATGCTAAACTTTCCGCACCAGTCATTGCACTTACCCAAAGTCTCATTCAAGCCGCAAGTGATCTTTCGCCATCCGATAGTGACTTTTCTAGCGCCGTTAAATTATATGAGTCTTGGAGTAAAATTACCCTAGAGTAATAAATTGCCATTGAAGATGACGAATTAAACCCAATATTGTAATAAGGTGTTTAAAACAAACTGTTACAAACCATGAGGAAACTCTTATGAGTAAGTTGCTTATTGCTTGTCTTACAGGTCTATCAACTTTTATTGGTGCCCAAACGTTCGCTGCTACACCAGAACAAGAGTGTCAAAAACTGAAAAACGACCATGATGTCATTTATGCATCAAAAGGTTTCTGTTTCAAAGACCCTGAAGCAAAAGCAAAGTTTGGTAATGACAACTGTTATACAACCAAGCCAAAGTTTTCAGACAAAGAACAACAACGACTTGATGAAATTAAAGCTCGTCAGAAAGAGTTGAACTGTAAATAATCACTCAGTCTCCTTATCTTAAGGAGACCATTTAAAGGAATAATGATGGCTTACGACGATCAAAATATTTTTGCAAGAATTTTGCGCGGAGAACTTCCAGCAATTAAGGTCTATGAAGATGATCAGGTTCTTGCATTTATGGATATCATGCCGCAAGCAGATGGTCACACCTTAGTCATTCCAAAAACACCCGCAATCAGCCTACTTGACCTTCCTGCTGAGGCAGCCGCTTATACTATTCAAGTGACACAAAAAGTGGCTCGTGCAATGGAAAAAGCCTTAGGTGTGGATGGCATTATTTTAATGCAGTTAAGTGGTGCTCCTGCTGGACAGACTGTTCCACATGTCCACTTCCATCTTATTCCAACCAATGTGCATCAGCTTGGAAAACATGCTGCGCAAATGGGTGATCAAGAAAAAATTAAAGCGCAAGCCGAAAAGATTAAAGCTGCTTTAGAAGCATAATTGATTGATCCAAATATTAAATGGAGCCGTAAGGCTCCATTTTTTCACAACATAATAAAGTAAAACATCATAAATCCAATAGTTATCTAATCATGTATCGTCATCAAACTGTCATTTATTTTTCACCTTGCTGTCACAAAGTTTACAGATACTGCATAGCAAGTTGGTGAGCTATGTAACGAATTGTACAGAAGCGAGCTAAAAATAAGAGTTTGTAGGCACTTGCCATAAAAATCGTGTTTTGGAGAAATCTCAATGAAAAAATTGCTTCTTGCTGCAGCAGTAACCACTTTAAGCTTAAACGCAGCACAAGCAGCGCCAACTTTGTACGGTAAATTAAACGTATCTATCGACAATGTTGACAACTATGATTTCAAAGGTAATGACGTTTCTGAAGTAAGCTCTCATGCTTCACGCTTAGGGGTTAAAGGCGAGGAAAAACTTACAGAAAAACTTTCTGCAATTTACCAAGCTGAATGGGCTGTTTCTACTGATGGTTCAGGTTCTGATACTGACTGGAGTGCACGTAACCGTTTTCTTGGCTTAAAAACTGAAGGTGTGGGTGCATTAAAAGTTGGTAACTATGACTCATATTTCAAAACAGCTGCTGGTAAATACCAAGATATTTTCAATGACCACACTCGTCTAGACATGGGTAAAATCATGTATGGTGAAGAACGTCTTAAGAACGTGATTGGCTTTGAAACTGATAAGAAATTAATGGGTGGCTTGCAGTTCAGTGCAATGGCTCAACAAGGTGAAAACAGCGCTTCAGATTACACAACTGAAAAACGTGATGGGTTTGGCGATTCAGTTTCTACTGCGCTTAGCTATGAAAACAAAAACATGGGCTTAGCTTTAGCTGTTGCGGGTAACTTTGGTGTGCAAGGTGACTATGCGGCTTACAGCTTGAAAGACGTAGAATCTGATGCTATTCGTGTAACTGGTTCTTATAATTTTAAAGCATTAGGACTTTCTGGTTTAACACTTGGTGGCTTATGGCAACAAGCTGAATTATCAGACTCACCTTCAGCTGCAACATTAGAAGCTGAATCTTTAGTAAAAGAAGCTGCATCTCTTGAAGAACAAGCTTGGGGTATTACAGCAACTTACAATTTCAACAACACTCCTTGGACGTTAAAAGGCGAATACCACACTGCAGTATCTACAGCAGATAGTAAAGATGACCGCACTATTGATTTATACGGTCTTGGTCTAGACTACCAAATGAATAAGCAAGCACGTATGTACACGTTCGTGGCTCAACAGAAACGCGACTGGGTTAAAGAAGATGATACAATGACTGCATTTGGTTTAGGTATGGAATACAACTTCTAATCCTAACCTTGTTCAAAAAACACGCTTCGGCGTGTTTTTTATTTAGGCTGAAACCAATTCACCCAAGAGCTAGTACCACGCGATTCTATAGGTACGGTATCAATCAAGCGATCTTTTAAAATATCAATTTGATGAGTTTGCTCCGCTAAACGCGCTTTGACTGAATGAATACATTCTCTATCACCAAACTCACACCGATCTAAAGTTGTTCCACCACAAGGACCATTGGCCAAACCTTTTGGACAAGTTTCTGGGCAAATATATAGGGTATCTGCAAGGCGACACTGACCACAGCTCTCACAACCGACTACCCCATGTTTAGAGAAGTATTCTGACTTTAGAAGCAATTTATTGGCGAAACGACCCGACCAAAGCTTGGCATTAAAAACTTTACTTCCAACATTCCGCGCAATTTTAGAATCAAACATTGAATCATGCATCAACTGCATCGTTTTAAACTTCAATACTTGTTCTGATGGCACTGCTTTTTTAAATATATTGACCGTAGGCTTAAACTCATCCCCGGACTCCAAGCGATTTAATAACGCCCATTCTTGTAAACACTGTTCAAGACTGTAATTTTTATAATGTGCTAAAGCCTCTTCTAGTTTTCTTTGCTCATCAACATTATGGCAGGCTGACAAATGCACACCAGCAAAACCCCAATGACGGCAAATTAAAATCTGTAAGGCACAGCGCGCATAAACATTTTGCTCAGCAACAAGAATATCAAACTCTTGTTCTTGCTTAAGCAGCTCAAGTAAATGTGGTGTTAAAACAATGCCAGCCACTTGATGTTTATACATAAATTCTGCACGTGCTAATGTTAAGGGCATCACACAGGCATACAGATCAACACCAGCATGATGATCACCCAAATACTGTTTGGCATGCCTTAAAGCATCTAAATCAAATCCAAGCTGAATGATCACATAATCCGCGCCTGCATGAACTTTTTTATCTAATTTATAGTATTGAGCAGTATGTTCAGCATGAGCATATTTAAACGGGTTAAGTGCTACACCCACTTTTATTTCTGGTGCCAGCTTCTTCGACTGCATTACAGCATTCACAGATTCTAAATAGCGTGTCCGTGGTGTGTTTATACCTTGACCATTTTGATGCTGCTTTAACTTATCTCCTGTCAGCAACAAAACATTCGAATATCCTTGCTTCTGAGCCGCTTGAATAAAACAATTGAAATCTGTGATATCCCGACCTTTACCCGAAAAATGTAAAATTTTAGGAATTTCAGCAACATAATTCTGAGCTATCGCTAACGGCTCCGGATCATCATCAGTACGTACACGATCAGCTATAGTCATCATGACAGGATAACCTGCTATATGAGATGGCACAGGCTGTACGTGTTTGGTCGGCAAGAATTCTAGAAAAATAGAAAATGGCTGATATGGGGCGGAATCAGTATGTAAAGGCATAATATCAGGAAGATAAGTGACAAATGTCAAAAATGAGCGCGTTATTATAAAAGATGAAAATGCTCATATGCAAAATAAATAAGTGCCTTATAAAAATTAGATCTTACAAGACACTCAAAATTAACCATCTTAGAATGAAATCATTACCAGCGAAATTTGTTCCAGTTTTCTGGGTTTGCCCAATATTTGGAGTTAAACCAATCTGGCACATGCTTATAGTTTAGAATATTGAATTGCCAGATCGCCAATCCACCACACTGCTCTGTTTTCTCAATTAGCTGTGTAAAACCCAGTGCACGCATGAGCTTTTCATCCTGCTCACCTGTCACCACCACCAGTTTTTTGGCCATTAAATCTCGCAGTTTGACCAAGAACTGTGACTTCATCACCTCTGACAACTGTTTCATTTCCGGATTATCCAATAATACAAAACCCAAATCATAACGTTGCGTAAAAGGCAGACTTAAAAACTCAGTTACGTTAAAATGAGTCCAACGAATTGATTGATTCTGGTCATATTGTTCTAAATTTTGACCAATACACAATGCAGTTTGAATAGGCTGTTCCTGAGATAAATCGTCTAGCATAGAAGTGATGACATTCTGTTCAGCCATAACTGCATCCTTATTATTTGAGTGAGCTTTTCATGGAACTACAAGGCATTTGTCATAAAATGCATGCAGGTCTCAAGGACCTTAGTGTAACTGATCAACAGACTCGCAAGGCAAATGTTGAATATAAATTTATCTTAGATCGCGCAGAAATTGAGCTCCCATTCAGTTTAGGTCAAGAAATAGAGCTTGAATGGACAGGTAACATTTCCTGTGTATCTTGCGGCAGTAAAACACCGAAGTCTTATTCACAAGGACATTGTTTTAAATGCTTTAAGACCAAAGCTTCTTGTGACATGTGCATCATGAAACCTGAGACTTGCCATTATCATCTTGGAACTTGTCGTGAGGATAGTTTCGCGCATGAGGTTTGCTTTCAACCACATATTGTTTATTTAGCCAATTCAAGCGCTTTAAAAGTCGGTATTACTCGACTAGGTCAAATGCCTACCCGCTGGTTAGACCAAGGTGCAACCCAAGCGCTGCCAATTATGAAGGTCGGCTCTAGACGACTTTCAGGACAATTAGAAATCATGTTTGGTACTCAAGTCGCCGATAAAACTGATTGGCGTAAACTACTCAAAGGCGAAGCAGAGCCTTTAGACTTACTAGAAGTACGCGAACAACTCATTCAAGAATTTGCACCAAAAATTCAAACTATTCGCGATGAATTTAGCCAAAACCTTGAATTCAATGAAACCGTTGAGTTACTGGAAGATGAACGGCCACGTGAGTTTATTTATCCTGTAGAACACTACCCTGAAAAGATAAAGTCACATAATCTAGATAAAACACCTATCATACGCGGTAAGTTACAAGGCATTAAAGGTCAATACTTACTCTTAGATACAGGCGTCATTAACATCCGCAAATACACTGGCTATGAAATTATTCTACGTGCCGAATGATTCCGTAATGTTATAAGCAATAAAAAACCAGCCTAGGCTGGTTTTTTATTGCTGTTAATTATTTAATCTTCGCTTGACTCTTCAAGTATTGAGTATAGTCATCAAGCTCTTGCTGACCACGAAGTTGTTGATAAAGTTTAGACAACTCTGCCAACTGTTCAGGAGTCAACGCATTTGCAGCAGTTTTATTTACATTAGAAATTGCAACCACAACAAATTCATTCGGTAAAGTCGCAGTTGTAACAGACCACATACCAGCTTTAGGTGCTGGAACACTGAATGCCGCACGCTCAACCTGACGTTTTAAACCTTGCGAGCGTGTAAATATACCCGCATCTTCAAAACTTAATTGATTTTTAGCCATGACTGTTGCAGCTGGTTGCGTCTTAAACTCATCCAATGTTTTTTGGATTTTGGCTTTAGCCGCCGCCGCAGCTTTTACTTCAATAATTTTTGCTTTAACACGTGTATTGGCTTCTGCTAAAGATTGCTCGCCTGCAGCATGGTAATCACGTACTTTTACCCACACCACATCACCATTTGCCAATTGGATGTTGCTTGAAGCATTACGATCACCATTTTTCACATCCTCATTAAACAGTTTAGCTTTAACATTTGCCTCACTTAAAACAGGGTGCTGCATGCCTAAAGTTAGACCTTTAATTGATTGAACCTGAACACCTTTCACTTCTTGTGCCACAGTATCCAATGCATCACTACCAACAACCATTTCATTCAAGTTGTTCACAGCATCAGAGAATGCATTCGCAGATTTTGCTTTTTGTACCTCAGCAATGAGACGCGGCTTTTCAACTTCAAAAGCAGGCAATTTAACTGCTGGCGCTTCTGCTGAAATGATGTGATAACCATATTGCGTTTTTACTGGTGCAGAAATCTGACCCGATTTTAACGCCGCTACAGCTGAGTCGAATGCATTACCAAAGAAACCTTTATCATAGGCTGCAATAACACCACCATTACCTTTAGAAGCAGTATCATCTGAATATTTCTGTGCCGCTTCAGCAAAGCTCATACCTGCTTTAATTTTTGCCGACACATCATCAGCCAATTTCTTAGCTTCAGCATCTGTACGTGAATCCACAGCAATTAAAATATGTTTAACCTGAGGTTGAACTTTTGCTTTTTCAGCTTCTACAAACTTAGCATAAGCCTGTTGTAATTCAGCATCTGAAATCTGCACATTCGCAGCAGGAAGATTCGATGGGCTAAGTACCACAAAATCAACATCTACACTGGCAACTTGTCTAAATTCATTTTTGTGCTTGTTATAGTAGTCCGTAATTTCTTGCTGGCTTACCTGAATACCTTTCTTATAATCATCAAGCTTGATACTTGCTAAATGAATTGTACGTTGTTCCGTCTGTAGGTTCGCAATTTGTTGAATATCAACCTTACTTACCAATGCATAATCCATCAATGTTGATGTCATCATTTTTAGTGCATGATCTTGACGCAAGTTTTCAATTAAAGCCTGGCTGGTTAAACCTACTGATTTTAAATAATTCGCATAAAGCGCTTCAGAAAATTTACCATTTTCTTGCAAGCTCGGTTGTTGTGCAATCATTTGCTCAATTTGAGCATCGCTCAATGAAACACCCAACTTTTCTGCTTGTTGTAATAGTAAGTTACGTGCAATCAGCGACTCTAAAGCCTTGTCCTTAATGAACGATTGATTCAATAACGTTTCATCACCATTCACATAAGATAAATATTGCTGGCTATAAGATTTGGTCGCATTATCCAGTTCTTTATTGCTGATTTCTTGCCCGTTTACTGTCTTGGCAGCATCTTTTGATTTACCACTACTAAAATATCCTTCAATACCTACAAGTGCTAAAGGGATCAAAAACAAAATGAGCAAAACTTTGCCCAACCAGCCCTTAATAACTTTACGAAAAGATTCCATAAGTATTCCAATATTTTATTTGTGCCGCATTTTACCCGAAAAGCTGATATGAATGAATGCGTATAGACATCAAATCAGCATTATTAATAAAAAACGCGCCGAAAAGGCGCGTTTGGTAAATCATTAAAAGATTAAGCTACAGAATCTTTTAAACCTTTACCTGCTTTAAAGCTAGGAACTTTGCTTGCTTTAATTTCAAGAGTCGCACCAGTTTGTGGGTTACGACCAGTACGAGCAGCACGCTCTTTCACATTGAAAGTACCGAAGCCAACAAGTGTAACCGTATCACCAGATTTAAGCGCTTCAGTGATTGAAGCAATTGTCGCGTCTAAGGCTTTACCTGCGTCAGTCTTAGACAATCCCCCTTTTTCTGCAATTGCATCAATTAATTCTGATTTATTCATGAAGATGAAGTCCTCTAATATCGTTTATTTAAGGTTCAAGGATATAGTTTAAATTACCATAACGCCTTTATAGCAATGCTTTAGGGGAGAACGCAATACTCCTCTTGAGCTTTTCTACAAATTTAATCGCAAATTAACTCGGAAAAAATAGCAAAGTTCCGAAAACTGTCATTTTTTATCAATTTTTGCTTTCAGTTGTTCATTTTCTATAATCAAAGCATCCACCTTACTATGTAATTGTAAAATCAAGCTTTCCAAATGTTGAATATCTTTTGCTGTAACCAGACCAATACGATTTAAAGAATGATGCACACTGTGGTCTATCAGCTTCTCCACCTTGTCTTTGGTATCGACTACAGACTCTTTGGCTTTTTCTGAAACTTTTTCGACCGTTTGGTCAGCAATTTCTGATGTTTTCGATTCTAACTCTTCACCGACTTTAACCAAAGAGTCAAAAAGTTTATTACCCTCTTCTTCAGCACGCGAAAAGGCACCCAAACCAGCCAGCCAAATTTGCTTGGTGTATTTCCTAAAATCTAGCCCCGATTTTGATCTATGACGGATACGCTCCCTTTGAGCCTCATCCATTACTGAAACTTCATCATCATTATTCTCTGTTTTTGCCGTTTTATTCATTTGAGCTACTCCAGCTTATTTTCTGTCCCATTCACACAACAACCGTATAAATAAACTCATAATAGCAAACTTAATACTTGATCGATTTGCAAAACTGTTCTACAAAGCAGGTTTAATACGCAATTTATTTCAGTCCTCAAACACATACAATGAGATAGGACAGTTTGTTTACCCGAAAGGATTAGGTTTTATGAGCGATTCGCAACAAAGACAAAATCAACCACATTTGTTGCTGACAACATCCATGATTGTTTTAGAAACGATTTTTACTTTCATTGTTAAACGCGATCCAGTTGTTGCATTACAAGCCAAAAAATTTATTGAACAAAAAATTGCGATTAAAATTAATAGCTATGTACCTTATTTCGACTTTTATGTGCAGTTCAATGAGCATGGTATTCTATTTGATACCAAAGCTCCTGAAAAACCCGTAGATCTTGACGTTAGAACCACACTCATGGATTTAGTCAAAATTTTCATCTTTGCAAATCGACGTAGTATTAAAACCATGCGCATAGACGGAGATATTGTACTAAAAGATGAATTCCGTGATTTGGTATTACTATTTAGCGCACCGAAAGTGCTTGCTGACTGGAAGCAATGGTTCTTACAACCTGTTGATGATGAGCAGAATGTCACCTCCTCAAATAAACGTGTAGCACCACTTTTAGAGAAAATTGACCAACAACGTTCTAAAATTAATTCTCTTCAAGTTGAAGTAAAACAATATAAAAATCGCATCCGCCGCCTAGAACAAAAGCAAAAACGCATGAATACTGCCTTTTTTGTAACCACGCTACTCCTTGTTGCTTTATTCGTGTATAATATTTGGCTTTCATAAACCCCTATTTTTATTATTAATTAAAACAAAATAAATGGTCTCAAAAAAACTTGACTATTTTAGTCAGGATTCATAGAATCAACACATCTAGTCTAAACATGTGTATCGAATCATGCGCTTAACAACTCGCGGTCGCTACGCGGTGACTGCTCTACTTGATCTAGCTTTGCAGCCTACTGAACAAACGATCACACTAGCCGAAATTGCAGCTCGCCAAACTATTTCCGTTGCGTATCTTGAGCAGCTTTTTGCCAAGCTAAAACGTCATGGTCTAGTTTCTAGTGTTCGCGGGGCGAATGGTGGTTATCACCTTGCGCGCAATGCTGAAGACATCACTGTGTTAGAAATTATTGAAGCTGTAAATGAAACTGTAGATGCAACGCGTTGTGACCATAAAGGCAACTGTCAAAATGGTGCAATGTGTCTCACACATGATTTATGGCAAGAACTCTCTCACCACATCTCCGATTATCTCGCTAAAATCACACTTGCTGACCTTGTAGCTCGAGACAACGTACAAACCGTTGCCATTCGTCAAAACACAGCATCATTTGATTCAGCCCTTTTATCGGTTACAGGTAGTATTTGAAATGAAACGTCCGATTTATCTTGATTATGCAGCAACCACTCCTGTAGACCCTCAAGTTGCAGAGCGCATGATGGAATGTTTAACTTTCGACGGTACTTTTGGTAACCCAGCTTCACGCTCACATGCATATGGTTGGCAAGCTGAAGAGAAAGTTGAATACGCACGCGAACAAGTAGCGAATTTAATTAAAGCTGACCCGCGTGAAATCGTGTGGACTTCTGGTGCAACTGAGTCTGACAACCTAGCATTAAAAGGTGTAGCTCAATTTTATGCTTCTAAAGGCAAGCATATCATCACCAGTAAAATCGAACACAAAGCAATTTTAGATACTTGCCGCGAATTAGAGTCTGAAGGTTTTGAAATTACTTACCTTGAACCATTACCTCAAACAGGTTTAATTACTCCTGAAATGGTTCAAGCTGCAATTCGTCCAGACACCATCCTTGTTTCCCTTATGATGGTAAACAATGAAATTGGCACAGTAACTGATGTTGCTGCGATTGGCGAAATTACTCGTGCAAACAAAATTTTCTTCCATGTAGATGCTGCGCAAGCTGCTGGTAAAGTTGAAATTGACCTTTCCACTTTAAAAGTAGACTTAATGAGCTTCTCTGCTCACAAAATCTATGGTCCTAAAGGGATCGGCGCATTGTTTGTACGTCGTAGCCCACGTGTTCGCTTAAAAGCACAAATGCACGGTGGTGGTCATGAGCGTGGTATGCGTTCTGGCACTTTACCAACGCATCAAATTGTGGGTATGGGCGAGGCATTCGAACTTGCAGGCAAAAACTTGACTGCTGAACAAACTCGCTTACGTGGACTACGTGACAAACTTTGGAACGGTTTACAAGATCTTGAGCAGGTATTCCTTAACGGTCACCCTACTCAAAACGTTGCAAACTACCTGAATGTTAGCTTCAACTTTGTTGAAGGTGAATCATTAATGATGTCACTTAAAGATGCAGCTGTTTCTTCAGGTTCTGCATGTACATCTGCAACTTTAGAACCATCTTATGTACTTCGTGCATTAGGTCTTTCTGACGAATTGGCACACAGTTCAATCCGTTTCAGCTTTGGTAAATACACCACTGAAGAAGATATTGATCATGTGTTAAGCGTGACCCGAGCTGCTGTTGATAAGTTACGTGAACTTTCTCCGCTTTGGGATATGTATAAAGAAGGTATCGACCTTTCTACAGTCGAATGGGCTGAACACTAATTCTTTTCTTTCAATGAGATCATGACCAGTGATCTCATTGATAAAACCGAATTTAACCCCATATTAATATTAACGCTGACCCCGAGGTTTGGAGAAGCATCATGGCATATAGTGAAAAAGTAATCGATCATTACGAAAACCCTCGTAATGTAGGTGTTTTAGATAAAAACGCTGAAAATGTTGGTACTGGTATGGTTGGCGCGCCAGCTTGTGGCGATGTAATGCGCCTGCAAATCCAAGTCAACGACGAAGGTGTAATTGAAGAAGCTCGCTTCAAGACTTATGGTTGCGGTTCTGCAATTGCATCAAGTTCTTTAGTGACTGAATGGTTAAAGGGTAAAACTCTAGATCAAGCTCAAGCCATTAAAAATATTGATATTGCAACTGAACTTGCACTTCCACCTGTAAAAGTTCACTGCTCTGTACTTGCAGAAGATGCAATTAAAGCTGCTGTTGAAGACTATCGCAACAAGCAAACTAAAGCTTAATTGTTTCAATAATAGTGAAAGAATAACGGAGTTTTCATGATCAATTTAACTGAAAATGCTGCAACTCATATCAGCAATTACTTAATGAATCGCGGTAAGGGTGAAGGTATTCGCGTTGGCGTGAAAACTTCTGGCTGTTCAGGTTTGGCATACGTTCTCGAATTCGTTGATGAAGTTGATACACATGACCAAATGTTTGAACAGTTCGGTGTTAAAGTCTTTGTTGACCCGAAAAGCTTAGTCTATCTCGATGGTATGGAAATGGACTATGTTAAAAATGGTTTAAACGAAGGCTTCGAGTTTAACAACCCGAACAAAAAAGGCGAATGTGGTTGTGGTGAATCTTTCACCGTCTAATCTCTCTATTGCCTGCATCTATTAAAACAGTGTCTTTACACTGTTTTAATTCTATATATTTACATGAAATAATTGCGGATCCCATCTTCCATGAATCATTTTGAGTTGTTTAACCTTCCAGTAGCGCTCGATATTGATTTAGCAAGTTTAAAAAGTGAATTTTTAAAATTGCAGCAACAATATCACCCTGATAAAGCCGAAGATAAAGATCAAGCTCTGATTAAATCCAGTGAAATTAATCAAGCATTTAAGGTTTTATCACATGTGGATAGTCGTGCTGGATACTTATTGGCACTCAAAAAGCAAGATCACCATTTAGACCAATCAATTAGTGATTTTGAGTTTCTACAATCTGCACTCGAAATACGCGAACAACTCGATGATGCCACTTCAACAGATGATCTAGTTTCACTCAAAAAAGAAGTGTCGCAATGGATTGATGGATTAGTTCGTGAGTTCAAGATAGATTATGCCGATGAAGATTGGTCAGAAGCCCGCGACACCGTAAGAAAGCTACGTTTCTTCCAAAAAGTCATGCTCGATATTGATAAGGCTGAAGATCGTTTCTTGGATGATGATAGCTTCGATCTTGATGATGATTTCTAATTTTTTAAATTTTGCTGCTCAAAGGATGTAACGCATGGCACTTTTGCAAATTGCAGAACCGGGGCAATCAAGTGCACCTCATGAACACCGTATTGCGATTGGGATTGACTTAGGCACAACCCACTCTTTAGTCGCAACTGTGCTTTCAGGGAAAGCCAAAGTTCTTAACGATGAACAAGGTCAAGTGTTACTTCCTTCTATCGTTCATTACACCAGCAATCAGACCCATTATGGTGATGATGCAAAACCATTTATTACAGCTGATCCTAAAAATACGATTGTTTCTGTAAAACGATTCATGGGACGCTCTAAAGCTGACATTAAATTCCAACACCCCTACACACTTGTGGGTGAAGATCATCAAATGCCTGCATTTGAAACAGCTCAAGGTCGCAAAACTCCTGTAGAAATCTCTGCAGAAATTTTAAAACAACTCAAAGATCGCGCTGAAGAAAGTCTAAAAAATCCAGTGAATGGCGCAGTCATTACGGTACCAGCATATTTTGATGAAGCTCAACGCCAGGCGACACGTGATGCTGCACAACTGGCTGGTTTAAATGTGCTTCGCTTACTGAATGAACCAACAGCAGCAGCCGTGGCTTATGGTTTAGACCAAGAGACTAATTTAGAGACAGACCGTAACTATGTGATTTACGATCTAGGTGGCGGTACTTTTGACGTTTCTATTCTTCGTTTCTCACAAGGTGTATTCGAAGTTTTAGCCACAGGTGGTCATACTGCTCTTGGTGGTGATGACCTTGATCGACTCATCGTGAAGTGGGCAAAAAAACAACTCAACATCGAACATCTAGATGATGCCGAATACGCACACTTTATTGTGGCTGCACGTAAGGCAAAAGAAGCTTTATCAGACCAGACTGAAGTAGAACTTAAGCTACTAGATCAATCAATTCAGTTGGATCGCCCTACTTTTGAATCCATCATTCAAGTAGCACTCGATAAAACCATCAGCGTTTGTAAACGTGTGATGCGAGATGCAAAATTAGAACTCGATGATATTCAAAATGTGGTGTTGGTTGGCGGTTCAACGCGCTCTTATGCTGTGAAAAATGCAGTTCAATCTGTATTTAACCAAGAGCCTTTGTGCACAATCAACCCTGATGAAGTTGTTGCAATTGGTGCATCAATTACCGCAAACCAACTGATTGGCAACTCCAAAGATGGTTCATTACTACTGGATGTGACTCCACTTTCTCTTGGTCTTGAAACCATGGGCGGGTTGGTTGAACGCCTGATTTCTCGTAATACCGCTATCCCTGTTGCACGCCGCCAAGAATTCACCACCTATCAAGATGGTCAGACAGCCATGTTGATTCATGTGGTTCAAGGTGAACGTGATTTGGTTGAACATTGTCGTAGCTTGGGTCGTTTCGTCCTACATGGCATTCCACCAATGACGGCTGGTCAGGCACGCATTGAAGTCACATTCCAAGTTGATGCTGATGGCTTATTGACTGTATCTGCCAAAGAAACGACTTCTGGTGTGCATGCTCAAATTGATATCAAACCATCTTATGGTTTATCTGAGTCAGATACCGAACGACTTTTACTTGATGGTTTTAAATTTGCCGAAGAAGATAAAAATCTTCGACATCTACAAGAAACCAAAGTAGAAGCACAACGTGAACTAGAAGCTTTGGTTCAAGCCTTGAAAGTTGATACTCGCCTTCTTAGCACTGATCAGCTGGATCAACTTAATACAGCTAAAGCTCATCTTGAAGCTCAGTTGCAAGGTGATGATCTCAAAGCCATAGAACAAGCTATAGAACAGCTTAAAATTCACAGTGATAATTTTGCTGCATTACGTATGAACCAACATATTGATGCCGCATTAAAAGGCACCAAACTCGAAGATTGGTCAAACTCAAACTAATTAAGGTAAAGATTATGCCACGTATTAAAGTACTTCCACATGCGCAATTCTGCCCAGAAGGTGCTGAGTTTGAAGTTGAGAAAAATGCAAACTTATGTGAAAGCTTGTTGAAAAACCATATCAAAATCGAACATGCATGCGATATGTCATGTGCATGTACGACTTGTCACGTGATTGTACGTAAAGGTTTTGATAGCCTTGAAGAAATGAATGATGTTGAAGCAGATTTATTAGATCGTGCTTGGGGTCTAGAACCTGACTCACGCCTTTCATGCCAAGTTGAAATTGTAGATGAAGATCTTGAAATCGAGATTCCGAAATACACCATCAACCATGCTTCAGAAAACCACTAAGCTGAAATAATAAAAAACCACGCAATGCGTGGTTTTTTTACAACTGAAATCTACTGAACTGTAAACAACAGCTTATAAGTATTTTCAACTTTAATGCGTATGTGTATTTTCAACTGGCTGAATAACTTCATCTTCTAGTTTAAGTTTTACAATACCTTGCGAGTTGGTTAATTTCTGTTGAGTTTGGATTCGCTTAATCATCTTGTCTAATACTGTAATCAGTTCTGGGTATTCAAAGTTCTGCACTTCATCCAGATTCAACAATAGATGAAAACCTTTATATTCATAGTCGAACCAGCGTTGATAATCCGTTTTCTGAGAAGTGTATTTTTCCATCACCTGCCAAGTTCTTACAGGTCCCTGAATCCCTTTAAGGTAAATTGGAGATTTTGGAGCGCATAGATAATCACTTTTAATTAAATTATACGTATCATCAGAAATTAAAATTTCATCTACCGCTGCGGCACTTTGCAAGCGTGCAGCCAAATTAGCATCACGACCTACAATGGTATATGCCATTCGATGCGCCGCACCATAATTTCCAACGTGGCAATAACCTGTACTAATTCCCATACGAATATGCAATGGCGGATAACCCATTTTAATCCAACGTTCACGTAACAATTTCATTTGTTGACGCATCACCATTGCCATTTCCACACAGGTTTTTGCATCCTGCTCGACACCCTGCGTGTTTGGATCACCAAAGAAAATCAGTATGGCATCGCCCATAAACTTATCAACCGTGCCTTCATATTGCTTGGCAATTTCGGTCATATGACTTAAATAGTCATTCAGTAAATAAGCGAGATCGTCTGGAATTAGTGTTTCAGAAAGCTCAGTAAAACCTTGAATATCGGAAAAAAAAACCGTCATTTTTTTACGTTTATATTCAATTTTGGCTTCCGACTCACCCTTCATGATTGACTGCCAAAGCTGCAAAGGCGCATAACGACTCAGTTGGTTGGCAAACTCCATATAGCGGTTCATCTGGTTATAGTAATATTCGCGCTTGGAGTGGATATAACGGATTCGACGGCTTTGATAAATAATACCTACACCAAAATAGGTAATTAAGCACAAAAATGAAAGTACCGTCAGCTCTGTTGAGGTATGTTCAAAATATTCACCAAAACCAAAAATGAAAATATTGCTGAAATAAAAAACTGCAACCCCAAACACGCAAGTTAGCATGGCTGAGAAAAAAGAGACTTTGGTATTAATAGAAGAAAAAATCACTGCAAATATTGCAGTAAAAGTTAGTACCAGACTTAAATGAACGGCAGATAGCATTACCGCAATGACAATCACATCAATTGCAAATAATGTATTCCGCTTCGCGTGATAGCCAAACTTAAACTCCAACCAACTCGAGAGCTTTGGCAAAATTAATGCCACACATCCGAATAAAATTGGGACATAAATCTGATATTTGGTTTCTGGTGATGTGTAGTGATAAACAACTAAAAGTAGAGATAGCATTGCATAACCCATCATCCGATGAAGATATTCAAAATGCTTAGGGTCCCTATCTATCCAATTGCTTAATGATAGCACTACCTACTCCAGAACCAGAATCTAATCACAATTCATCCATAAACAAATGATTTGCTAGGATTAATCCATGCGCCAGTCAAAAGGCATATCCCCTTGACCACGTAGAGCAAGCATTAATGTCTGACGCATATGCGCAAGAACTTCATTGGTATATGGAACTGCTGGTGTGCCCCAAACTGGTTTAGGCCATGCCACATCGTTTTGGTAACGCACTACGTGATGAAAATGTAACTGAGGTACCATATTACCTAGAGCAGCAACATTCATTTTATCGGCACGGAATACACGCGCCAGCTGGCTAGACAACCAACTTGATTCACGCAAAAACTGTTCCTGATCCGCCTGACTTAATTCATATAATTCAGTCACACCTGGAACACGCGGAATAAGAATGAGCCAAGGAAACTGCATATCATTCATTAAACGACATGTAGAAAGCGGAAAATCGCCTACAAAAAACGTATCTTGAGCAAGTTGTGGATGCAAACTAAACATATCTTTATAAATGATGCAAAATTAGAATGATGGTTAATACTATCACATCAAACTAGAGCTGAGTATTCTCTAAAAGGTGTTTCATTACAAATAAAATACTATTTGATTTGAACTCGATCACATTTAGCACTTTAATAATTTTTCTAAATAAATCAATTGCTTCTTTGGCTCTCATTCCAATCTAACTTTTAGAAAGTCAAGCCAAAGAAGTAACTTTACCGACCTAATTCAACTCTTTAATCAAACTTTCCAGTAAATCATTGATAAATTGTATTCTTTTTTGAAAATCATCCAGCATTACCATGACTTTCAACCGCTGCCCTCCTTCCATACGGAAAAAGGTTGGATGCTTTTGCATCATATTGATGATGCTCATGGCTTGGACAGGTGTATCTTGTGAGAATTCGATATGACCACCATTAGTATTAATATCAATTTTAGTAATACCTAACAGCTCTGCTTTAAGTCGCAACTGATGTACCGCAAATAGCTGCTTCACTGGCTGTGGAGGAATACCAAATCGATCAATCAATTCCATGCGGATATTGTCCAATTTTTCTTGGGTATCTGTATTACTAATACGTTTATAGAACATAAGACGCTGATGTACATCTCCCAAATATTCATCGGGAATTAATGCTGGCATATGCAAGTTGATTTCAGCCGTTAATGACAATGGCGCATCAAAATTAGGTGTTTTACCTTTTTGAATGGCCTTGGTCGCCTTTTCTAGCATTTCCATATATAAGCTATAACCAATCGCTTGCATGGAGCCACTTTGCTGTTCACCCAACAATTCACCAGCTCCCCGAATTTCTAAATCTTCGGTCGCCAACATGAAACCCGCACCTAAAGTTGCAGCCCGCTGAATTGCATCTAGACGTTTTTCTGCATCACCTTTCAAACCTTTCAGTGAAGGCACTAATAAATACGCATACGCTTGATGATGAGAGCGTCCGACACGCCCACGCAATTGATGAAGCTGCGCTAAACCAAGTTTATCGGCACGTTCAATTAGAATGGTATTGGCATTCGGGACATCAATCCCCGTTTCAATAATGGTCGAGCAAACTAAAACATTATATTCTTTATGATAGAACTGCTGCATGACTTGCTCTAGTTCACGCTCACGCATTTGTCCATGTGCAACAGCAACACGCGCCTCAGGAACCAGCTCACGCAAACTCTCAGCGGCGCGTTCAATAGATTCCACTTCATTATGCAGGAAGTAAACTTGCCCACCACGTAATAACTCACGCAGTATCGCCTCTTTGATCGACTCTGAAGTATGTTCTTGAACAAAGGTTTTCACAGCCAAACGACGCGCTGGTGGCGTAGCGATAATAGAAAGATCACGCATCCCACTAAACGCCATATTCAGGGTTCGCGGAATTGGTGTTGCAGTCAGTGTCAGCATATCGACATCTGCGCGCATCGCTTTAATACGTTCTTTATCTCGCACCCCAAAACGATGCTCCTCATCCACAATCATCAAACCTAGGTTTTTAAATTGCACGTTTTCTTGCAGAATCTTATGCGTCCCGACCACTATATCGACTTTACCATCAGCCAAATCTTCTAGGGTTTTAAGATGAGTTTTACTTGAACCAAAGCGAGACAATACTTCGATTCGGACTGGCCAATCAGCAAAACGGTCTTTGAATGATTCATAGTGTTGTTGAGCCAATAATGTGGTTGGAACCAAGACTGCGACTTGCTTGTTATTTTGTACTGCAACAAAGGCTGCACGCATTGCCACTTCGGTTTTACCAAAGCCCACATCACCACAAACTAGGCGATCCATTGGTTTCGCCAATTGCATATCATGCAAAGTGGCTTCAATCGCATTGGCTTGATCAAGCGTTTCTTCATAAGCAAAACCACTTACGAACTGCATATACAAGCTGTGGTCTAATTCAAAACTAATACCCGGTTTAGATTGGCGTCGTGCTTGTATGTGCAATAATTCTGCAGCGACATCATGTATTTGCTCTAAAACCTTACGTTTGGCTTTATTCCAAGCATCCGTACCAAGTTTATGTAATGGCGCGAGATCAGGATCACCACCACTGTATCTGCTAATCAAATGCAGATTTGTCACGGGTACATAAACTTTGGCGGCATCTGCATAATCCAGTTGCAAGAACTCATGCTCTTGGTCATCAATACTAAGGGTAATTAAGCCGGCATATCGCCCTACACCGTAATCAATATGTACTACTGGCGCACCAATACTCAGTTCAGTCAAACTCTTAATCAGAAATTCTTCTGAAACTTCTTGCTGACGCTTACGACGTCGCTGTACTACACGATGTTCATACAGCTGATTTTCAGAAATGACACTCAGTTGACCACGTATGACTAAGCCACGATCCAGTGGTGCATTGGTAATGGCAATTGCCTGTAAAGACTGCTGAAAATCCGCAAAGCTTTCTACATTTGGAATATCCCCTAAAAATGGGCGTAAAGCATCTTTTAAGGTTTCACGTCGACCTGCACTTTCAGCAACCAACAATACTGGATGATTGACTGCATCCAAATACTGCTTAACCGCATGAAATGGTTTTTCCTGTTTTGGGTCAACTGCCAAACGCGGTGGTATTTCGGTATCTAAATTAATTGCGCCTGCACGATCTTCGACTGTTTCTGAAGAGGCAATGATGCGCGCAAATTTATTAAGCTGTTCCAATACGAGGTTTGGCGCCAGAAATAACTCGTCTGGTGGTAAAATGGGATGATCTACATTATGTCGACGATCTTCGTAACGACGAATTACTTCCTTCCAGAAGTGTGCCAATCCTTCATCTAGACCATTATCTGTAATGACAATGCCATTCTGTGGTAAGTACGCCATTAAGGTACTTTGATTCTGCATCAGTGCTTTATCAAAAAATAACGGCAGATAGAATTCAATTCCTGGCGAAGCAATCCCTTCTAATACATCTTGATAAATTGGATTCTTTTTCGGATTTGCAGTTGGAAAGCTTTCTGCATATCGATCTCTGAATAATGAGCGTGCTTCTTTTAATGGAAACTCTTTCGCAGGCAGTACACTAAATTGCTCTAGGTTTTGGGTCGTGCGCTGAGTTTCAGGATCAAAGAATTTTAGGCTTTCAATTTCATCATCAAAAAGATCAATTCGTATTGGTGCATTTTGTCCTGAAGCAAAAATATCCATAATACTGCCGCGGACAGCAAACTCTCCATGATCATAAACCGTATCAACTAAATGATAGCCTGCTTGAATGAGTCGGAGCTTTTGCTTCTCAATATCAAATTTTTGTCCGACCTGAATATCGAAATGTTCACCCAACACCCATGAAGTTGGTGCAACACGTTGTGCCAACGTAGAAGCTGAAACCAGCAAGACACCTTGCTGCGGCATATTGGATAAAATAGCTAATCGCTCTGAGACAATATCTTGATGAGGAGATAAGCGATCATAAGGCAAAATTTCCCAATCTGGAAAAATAGTCGGCTTTACCCCATAGAACTCAAGCTCACTTTCCAATTGAGCTAAATGCTGACTATTGCGAGCAACAAGTATAAAGAGTTGTTTATGTTGTTTTGAGATTTCATTAAATAATAGTGCAGCTGCTGAACCTTGTAATTGTCCGATCCAGCGTTTGTCACCTACTTTTAATTTAGACAGATTAAGTTGAGCAATTTCTTGTTGGAACATGTAGATCGCTTTTAGAGATAAGTCACTTAGTTACAATCTTATCATGAGGCTAAAAGCCAATAAAATTTTTATACAGTTGCTCAACCATGAATATGGGAAAGTCTTTTACCCTACTACCGATCTAAGGCAGATAATCCTTCTATAAATTGCTATATATAGTTAAAAAATTATTTCTCACGAATAAAGTTGCGGTAGTAGTCATTCAGCTTTTGCACAATTCGCTTAAACTGTATAAGCTTTTCTTCTGTATTTTCTAAACGAGCAACGAATTTCTGTTGAGCGATTTCCAAATCTACTTTTTCATTGATGAGCATGGAGGCATAGTAAAGTGCTTGCAGATCATCAAACTTTGTTAAGCGTCGATTGGAATAATACTCTAAGCGCGCTGACAATTCCTGATTTAAGATTACGCCATCTACAATATAGCCCTGCTCTGGATCAAACTGAATTGCATGCTCTTGTAAATAAGTTTCTTCCTCTTTCGCTTTCGAACTTTTAAATACATTTTTAAGCTTATTTAGCATCAGCACGCTTTCCTAAAGAATTAAAGCTACATTATATAATGTAATTAGAACAAACCTATCTACTTATGCATCTGTTGAAATCTACCTTTCAGAAAGATTCTTGTAATTAGCACTATGTAACATCCGTGTCCTCAACTTTTATTCTAACTTTAGTCATTTACATAAAATGTATATAGCACTTACTTCAATTACGCGCATAATTAAGAAAGAATATTCAACACTCCGAGATATTCTTGATCCATCAATACAATAAAAAAGGAGAATTGAGACTTTGGTAGCCAGATTTAGAGTAATAATCCAGCAATACTTATAAGCACTTTAATATCCATAAAACACGGTGAATTTTGGACTGACTTTCAAAACAATATTTTGATCAGGAGACCACCCAACCATATCAAACTGAAATATATGAATTTATTTATATTTAACTAGACTTCTAATTGTTAAGTTATGTAAATATGGTTTTAGGATTTCAAAATCATCTATAAAAATGGATGTTTTTTATTCATATTTATAGAAAGTTCACATTATAAATGGAAATATTCAAACAAACTAAGCACATCACTTAAACTGACTAGATTCTTTTGTCATTTTTAGTTTTGTAAACAAAATTACATTTCGCTACACAAGATGACTACAAACACCCTAGAAATGTAACAGTAAGTAATTTTGCTTTTATGTTTGAATCAGCTCCTCGCTATTGCAGCTCAAAAAATCATCTCGGACAAATGGATAGATGGTTTTAGGACAAAGGATGGGCATATGAGTCAAGTGAACCCTACATTAATCACCTTTATTTTTTACATTATCGCAATGGTCGGTATTGGCCTATATGCCTATAAGGCAACTTCAGATTTCTCTGACTACATTTTGGGTGGACGTAGTCTTGGAAGCGTTGTAACTGCTCTTTCAGCAGGTGCATCTGATATGAGTGGCTGGTTGCTAATGGGTTTACCAGGAGCAATTTATCTCTCTGGTCTCTCTGAAGCATGGATTGCCATTGGTCTAATTATCGGCGCGTGGTTAAACTGGCTTTTAGTTGCAGGACGTTTACGCGTTCATACTGAATTCCAAAATAACGCACTTACATTACCAGATTATTTCACTGGTCGTTTTGGCGATAAAAAACGTATTTTACGAATTATTTCAGCATTCGTTATTCTGATCTTCTTTGCTATCTACTGTGCATCAGGCATGGTTGCTGGCGCTCGTTTATTCGAAAGCTTGTTCGGATGGGACTACTCTACAGCTCTTTGGATTGGTGCTCTCGCAACAATTTCTTATGTATGTATTGGTGGCTTCCTTGCAGTAAGTTGGACTGACACATTCCAAGCAGGCTTAATGATTTTTGCCTTATTGTTAATGCCAGTAATTGCTTACCTTGCAATTGATGATCATAGTCAACAATTTGGTGTTTTGCTTGAAGCCGCTCGCCCACAAGCAGCGAGTATGCTGGAAGGTTTAAGTACTGTTGCTATTTTATCGTCAATGGCATGGGGCTTAGGCTATTTTGGTCAACCACACATTTTAGTTCGCTTCATGGCGGCTGATTCGGTAAGAACTATCCCTGCTGCACGCCGCATCGGTATGGCTTGGATGATTTTATGTCTTGGCGGTGCGGTTGCTACGGGCTTTGTCGGTATTGCTTACTTCCAGCAACATCCAGAATTTGCAGCTGCTGTAACTCAAAACCCTGAAACTATTTTCATGGAATTAAATAAGATCTTATTTAACCCATGGGTAGCAGGTATCATTCTTGCTGCAATTCTTTCAGCGGTCATGAGTACTTTAAGCTGCCAGCTTTTGGTATGTTCAAGCACGCTTACTGAAGATTTGTATAAATCATTCATCCGTAAAAATGCATCTCAAAACGAGTTGGTTTGGATCGGTCGTTTGATGGTTGTGTCTATTGCTATTCTTGCAATTACGATTGCTCAAAACCCAGACAGTAAAGTATTAGGCTTAGTTGCATATGCTTGGGCTGGTTTTGGTGCTGCATTTGGCCCATTGATTATCTTATCTTTGTTCTGGAAGCGTATGACACTCAACGGTGCAATCGTAGGTATTCTTGTCGGTGCAGTAACTGTAATCGCATGGAAAAACCTCTTGGGCCACACTGGTGTGTACGAAATCATCCCTGGCTTCATCTTGTCATTCATCAGCATTATCGTGGTGAGCTTACTTGGCAAAGAACCAGAGAAAGATGTAGTAGAGCGTTTTGAAAAAGCTGATGCTTTCTACAAGAGTGAAATGGCTGAAATGAAGAACAAATAATTGATCTTCAATACAGCAAATGAATAAAGGGGCTTATGCCCCTTTATTCTTATCTGCTCTTCTTAATTTTTAGATTGAGCTTAGCGCTTTCTTTGATGACTTCCATCACCGGATAGCTTCGGGTTTCTTTAATACCTGGTAACTGCCACAGTACCTGCCCCGAAATTTTACGAAACTCTTCCATGTTGGCGCAGCGAATCTTCACAACAAAATCAAAACCACCACTGGTCATATGACATTCGACAATTTCTGGATACTGCATAACCGCTTCGCAGAACTCATCTAATACATTTGGCGTCGTTTTATCGAGTAAAATCTCTACAAAGACCACAAAATTTGAATTCAGCATCGCTGCATTCAATTTGGCTTCGTAACCAAGAATAAATCCATCTTTGCTTAGCTTCTGTACCCTTGCAAGCACAGCCGTAGGAGATAGATTCACCTCTTCAGCCAATTTAATATTCGATATTCGTCCATCGTTCTGCAGAATATCTAAAATTTTAATATCCGTTCGATCAAGCGATAAAATTTGGCTAGACATCTGAATTAATCTCTAAAAATAAGGGAAAGTATAGTGAGTTATTCGGGTTTATTTCTGTGATGATTAATTATATACGGCAATTTGCTTAACTCAATCTTTTCAGTCACAGGAAGTTGGCATGAATACGATCATCTCCTCTATTGATGAAAACAAACCTCATCAAGACTATATTACACTTTTCAAAGAAAAGACCGCTTACGAAACAGAGATCAACACCGCTTGGCGCCGTGCCGAATCAGAATGTGTTGAAAATCTACTTGAGCATAGCAAAATTTCAGATGAATTGAATACACGTATTCAAGATCTAGCATTTAACCTTGCACATACTTTACGTGAGCGTAAAAGTTCTGCAGGTAAAGCAGGTATCGTACAAGGCCTATTACAAGAATTCTCTTTATCTTCTCAAGAAGGTATTGCGCTCATGTGCCTTGCTGAAGCGTTATTACGTATTCCTGATACTGCCACACGTGATTTACTCATCCGTGACAAAATTAACCAAGGTAACTGGAAAGACCACGTTGGCCAAAGCAACCTGATGTTCGTTAATGCCGCTGCGTGGGGCTTAATGTTAACAGGTATGCTCATGGATACACCTAAGCAAGCTAGCCTGTCTAGTATGCTTACTGGCTTAATTGCTCGTAGTGGTCGTGGCATCATCCGTAAAGCCGTTGACGTTGCAATGCGTATGATGGGTGAACAGTTCGTTACTGGTGAAACCATTAAAGAAGCGTTAAGCAATGCTGAACGTCTTGAAGATAAAGGTTTCCGTTATTCATACGATATGTTAGGTGAAGCAGCGTTAACCGATCACGATGCTGAACGTTATTATGATGATTACACCAATGCGATTCATGCGATTGGTCAAGCATCTAAAGATAAAGACGTTTATAGCGGTCCTGGTATCTCTATCAAGCTTTCTGCGTTACACCCGCGTTACCAACGTTCTCAAACTGAACGTGTACACAACGAACTTTATACCAAAGTTCTTGAATTAGCGCGTTTGGCAAAAGGCTATAACATTGGTTTAAACATCGATGCTGAAGAATCTGAGCGTTTAGAACTTTCTCTAGAGCTTTTAGAGCGTCTTTGCTTTGAGCCTGAATTGGCTGATTGGAAAGGTATCGGCTTTGTTATTCAAGCGTACCAAAAACGTTGTTTCTACGTTGTAGATTATATTGTTGATCTCGCGAAACGCAGTAACAAGCGTCTGATGATCCGTTTGGTGAAAGGTGCATACTGGGATAGCGAAATCAAGAAAGCACAAATTGAAGGTATGACGGACTACCCTGTATTTACTCGTAAAGTACATACAGACTTGTCTTATATCGCATGTGCACGAAAATTATTGGCTGCACCAGAGCAAATTTACCCTCAGTTTGCGACACATAATGCTCAAACTGTAGCGACAATTTACGAATTGGCAGATCCTGCGAAATATTACGTTGGTCAATACGAATTCCAATGCTTACACGGCATGGGTGAACCTTTATACGAACAAGTGGTTGGTCCAAAATCTGAAAATAAATTGGATATCCCTTGCCGTATTTATGCACCAGTAGGTACGCATGAAACTTTATTGGCATACTTAGTCCGTCGTTTACTTGAAAATGGTGCAAACACATCATTTGTAAACCGTATTGCGGACAAGAGCTTGAAGATTCAAGACCTGATCGAAAACCCGCGTGAATCAATCTTAACTTCTGCGAAACAAGAAAAAGCGGTTGGTTTAAAACACCCTGCTATTCCATTACCACAGAATTTATATGGCGCATTACGTCAAAATTCTTCTGGCGTAGATTTAGCGAATGATAGCGAATTATTAAGTTTGGACAAAAAAGTTCAAAGCCTGATGTCGCAACAATGGGCTGCTGAATCAATGGGTCCTGGTTTAGCTGAAATTACTGCTGCAGCTGAAGTTGCTGTAATCAACCCTGCTGTACATAGCGACAAAGTTGGTTCTGTTAAAGAAGCTTCCGCTGAACACGTAAACCTAGCATTAACAAATGCTGCAAATGCACAAGCAGCTTGGGTAAATACACCGAAAAATGAACGTGCTGCATGTTTAAACCGTGCTGCCGACATTATGGAAAGCCGTATCCAAGAGTTGATGGTGTTGTTATGCCGTGAAAGTGGTAAAACGTATGCCAATGCGATTGCTGAAGTCCGTGAAGCTGTAGATTTCTTACGTTACTACGCTGCACAATGCGCAAACTTAGCGACTAATGCTCAAATTGAGTCTTTAGGTACAGTATTGTGTATTAGCCCATGGAACTTCCCATTGGCAATCTTCAGTGGTCAGATTTCTGCTGCGCTTGTTGCGGGTAACACGGTTATTGCAAAACCAGCTGAACAAACGCCACTTATTGCATCTTTAGCGATTCAAATGCTTTGGGAAGCTGGTGTACCAGAAGCTGTTGTACAGTTAATTCCTGGTCGTGGTGAAACTGTTGGCGCGCAATTAAGTGCTGACCCACGTATTCAAGGCATCATGTTCACGGGTTCTACTGAAGTTGCGAAAATTCTTCAGAAAACTGTAGCTAAACGCTTAGGCACCAATGGTCAACCGATTCCGTTAATTGCGGAAACTGGTGGTCAAAATGCCATGATCGTCGATTCATCTGCATTAACTGAACAAGTTATTCTAGATGTTGTGAACTCGGCTTATGACAGTGCTGGTCAACGTTGTTCTGCTCTTCGTATCCTTTGTGTACAAGAAGACAATGCTGAAAGCGTAATTCGCATGTTGAAAGGCGCGATGCAACAGCTCAATGTCGGTAATCCTGCATTGTTAAAAACTGACATTGGTCCTGTAATTGATTTGGAAGCACAAACCAACATCCAAAACCACATTCAAAAAATGCGCGGTAAAGGTTATGCGGTTCACCAATTCATGCACAATGACTCTGCTGATGCGAGCTTGACTCAAGGTACATTCATTCCACCAACGTTGATTGAATTGCCAAACTTAAACGACCTTGAACGTGAAGTGTTTGGTCCTGTATTACACGTAATTCGTTACCCACAAGGTAATGTGAAAGCTGTAGTGGATCAAATCAACGCTAAAGGCTACGGCTTAACTATGGGTCTACATACACGTATTGATGACACTATCAACACTGTCATTAGCACATCTGAAGTCGGTAACTTGTATATCAACCGCAACATCGTTGGTGCTGTTGTTGGCGTACAACCTTTCGGTGGTGAAGGCTTGTCTGGTACTGGTCCTAAAGCGGGTGGTCCGTTATACCTTTACCGTTTAATGCAAGAATGCAGTGCAAAACAATTAAGCACGCCATTTGCGACAGGTAAAGTATTACAAGCTGCTCCAAAAAATGAAGTGTACGAACAGTTCAGCGCTTGGGTGAAAAAACAGTTCCCACAAGTGAAATTGCCTCAAGTTCCTGCGCTTGCTTCTGGTCAAGTGTATGAATTAAATGGTCCTACAGGTGAAAGCAACCAATATACAATTGTTGCACGTCACTGCGTATTGTCTCTTGCAGAGCAAGAACAAGACCAATTGGTTCAATTGAATGCAATTTTTGCTGTAGGTAGTAAAGCAGCTGTACTTGCTGACAATGTATTTGCATTGAAACACATGTCGACTATGCCTAAAGTCGTTGCTGAGCAATTCAAAGTGATCCAAAGCATTGCGACTGGTGATTTTGATGCGATTCTGCACCACGGTACAACAACTCAAGTACTTGAATTGCAGAATACTATCGCACAGCGTCCAGGCGCGATTGTCGGTATTACTCACTTACAGCCTGCTGAACAAGAAATTCCTGTTGAGCGTCTTGTGATTGAACGTGCAATCAGTATTAACACTGCTGCTGCAGGTGGTAATGCCAGCTTAATGACCTTGAACTAAGGTTTAAAGCATCCTGTTAGGGGCATATATTTCCCTTACCAAGCCATTACTGGTCTAATGGCTTGGTTTCTTTTTATTTAAGAGAAGCATATTTTCTCTGGATTCTTCTAACTGTTAGCCAGTTCTTTAGATTTTCATACAGAGTTGCTGAATTCGTTTAGTCTTCTTCAGTAAACTTTGTTACCATCCCTGTTTTCTACGTTATATAATTTTTGACTGCATATGACTTCATCTTATCAGCAACAACTTGATGCCAAAGTTGAACGTATTTCTGCGCAATTTGCCGAATTCAATCCCCCATCTCTTGCGGTGTTCGCATCACCAGAACAACATTTTCGTATGCGTGCAGAATTTCGTATTTGGCATACTGATGACGATATGTTCTATGCCATGTTCGAACGCAATGAACAACAACAAAAACAAGTGATTCGTATTGATGAGTTCCCTATTGCTGATGCCAGCATTAATCAACTCATGCCTGTACTCTTGGCCGAACTGAAAAGTGACGAAGCTTTATCGAAACGCTTATTTGAAGTGCATTTCTTAGCAACGCTAAAAGGTGAAGTGCTGGTTTCACTGATTTATCGCTGCCCACTTGACGAACAATGGCAAACATTAGCTAAACACCTGGCTGAAAAACTCAAAATTAAAATTATTGGTCGTAGCCGTGGTCAAAAAGTTGTGCTGTCTGATGAATTTGTGGTTGAAGAACTCCAAGTTTTTGAGCGCAAATATCAATATAAACAAATTGAAAGCAGCTTTACCCAGCCAAATGCTCAAGTCTGCCAAAAGATGCTGGAATGGGCATGTGATGCAGCTGAGCAATCTTCTAAAGACTTATTAGAACTTTATTGCGGCAATGGTAACTTTACCTTGCCACTATCTACGCGTTTCAATCGCGTATTGGCGACAGAATTAGCGAAATCTTCTGTCTATGCAGCGCAATGGAATATCGAACAAAATCATATTGATAATATTCAAGTGGCTCGACTTTCAGCAGAAGAGTTTACTCAAGCCTATAATGGCGAACGAGAATTTAGACGCTTACAAGAAGCACAGATTGAAATCAGCAGTTATGATTTTGATACCGTATTTGTCGACCCACCACGTGCGGGTATTGATGATGAAACACTGAAACTATTACAACGCTTTGAACGCATCATCTATATTTCATGTAATCCAGATACCTTACATGATAATTTGAAGCTGCTTACGCAAACCCATAAAGTCACTCGTTTTGCCTTGTTCGATCAATTCCCATATACCCATCATGTTGAATCTGGTGTGTTACTGGAAAAATTGTAAGATTTATTTAATCGTTTGAAATTTATCCTCAAGCTATTTAAAACAATAACTTGAGGATTTTTATTTAAAATAAAGCATTTAATTTCACCTCAATTTCATCCTTGTCATAAATCCGTTAATTTAGCCCTTTATGATTGAAATTTTGCGTGTTTAACTGCTGCTTTTATCACTCATGATGTCTTGCATTATTCACAGAATTGGCTATATTTCGTTCTATGTTATTCATGAATGAAGGCTCTATGAGTTTTTGGCAAAAATTGTTTGCTGCACCGCAGCAGTTGAATGAGCATAAAAATCAAATCGCGTGTGTCGAGAACGATTGCTCATGCAAAACAGATGAACAACTGTTAAAGGCTCTTGCTCAAGCCACAGATGACGATGTCATTATTGGTATTAAACGTGTTTTAGCCTCTCGAGGTTACAGCCGCAAAGAGCTGAACGAAATCACCCGCTCACCATTACAGTGATGCAGATTTCGACTTTAAGAAGCATTGGGATGACCAGTGCTTTTTTATTGTCCATCATTTTTGTTCTTAATCACAACTCTGATCTTCTATATACGCCAGCATCGGTCCAAAAGGACTACTCTGAGTATTTATAGCCTGCTCCGCCAGATAAACAGCAGAAATCGAGCCATCCAAATATAAAGCCTGTTCTACGCCTAAATCCGCCTGCATAAAACTTGCCAAGGTATAAAAGTTTACCGCTTGCTCAGTAATGACAAAAAATAGCACCTGATCTTTTATTCCCACGGCGTTACGTATTTTTTGTGATCTACTTTCTGCCATGAAAATGGGATTTATTTTCCGATTGGACACTAACATTGGTCCAGACTGAGTTGCATAATCCGCTTTGAATTTGCGTTTCGCATATTGAGAAGTGCTTAAAATGACTGCCTGTTTAGCATTCCAAACCAATACCCCATTCGGTTGTAAATAGAAATTTCCCCAACCACGATGTCGATTCAATGGAAATAGCTTTTTTCTCTTTTCAATATATAAGCCTACAGGATGGTAAGTGTAGTGAAACATACCCGCATTCATTGCAAATGCCATCTGCTCACAAGCTTTTAATTGAGGCGGGATTTGGCTGAAATAATTCAGAGCTGCTTGATTCCCTTGCTTGTTTAGCAATAAACGAAGCTTGGTTAAATCATAAACCTCGACTACGGTGTACTTCAGATCATGATACTGCCGTGTATAGCTTGTGACTTGAGCCAATAAATGCACGGACATTAGGCTACCTATCAGTATAAAGATCAGTTGTAGCACTCGCCTTAATCTTCTATCCATGTGAATTACTATACGTTAATCACTTATCTCCTATTTTATTGCTTTTTGTAGCATTCGCACGCAACTACTCGTCTATCTCCATAATTTTGCGAATACTACATGCTACTATAGGCCTGTAGTTTTATTCCTTTAGCATAGCAATGCCACTTCAGAAAAAACGATTTCCGGTTGGAGCACATCTAGTTGTAAAACACTTCGCCTACTCTCATCATGGGATATATATCGGGCGTGGTCGTGTGATCCATTATTCAGGCTTTGCCCACCTCTTTAAAAAAAGACCGATAGAGATCACGACGCTAAATGAATTCTGCCATGGCAAAAAAATTGATGTGGTTGAATATCAACATCCCAAATATTCTGGACCTAAAGTCGTACGCCGTATGCGTTCACGCATGAAAGAAAACAACTATCATTTGATTATTAACAATTGTGAACATCTGTGTACTTGGGCAATTACAGGCATAGAAAGTAGCCCACAAGTAGTACGCATGATGAACCGCTTAACTACCATTGGCTATGTCAGCTCAATTATGAGTTATATGAATGGAATGTTGCTCACCATTACCACCACCTGCTTTGCACTCGCCCTGTATATCAAAAAGAAATTACGCGATAAGGCTAAAATGCAGAGACAAACCTATTTGTTCTTCAAAGATCAGGAACATAAAAATCGTTAAGTTAGTGCACTATAGATTTCTATTTTGCTGATTTCTAACCCTCCATAATATTCGATCGCATTTTTAAATATTTTTTTCAAGAAACAGTAGAGATTAAAAAAGCCCCTCAACTTAGCGTTCAGGGGCTTTTATATTTCAAATCAGGTTTTTATTTGCCTGGTTTAAAACTGTCTTTTAAATCTAAAATACGGTTAAACACAGGTTTCTCTGTCGTATGATCATAACGATCTGCCACAAAATAACCTTCACGTTCAAATTGGAAACGTTGTTCAGGTTCTGCTTGCGCCAAAGCCGGTTCAATCACGGCTTGCACAACCTGCAAAGAGTCTGGATTTAAATTCGCTAAGAAATCATCGGTTGCATCAGGTGCAGCTTCAGTAAATAAACGGTCATAGATACGCACTTCCGCAGGAATACCTTTACTTGCAGACACCCAATGAATCACGCCTTTCACTTTACGACCTTCAGGGTTTTTACCTAAAGTTTCTGGATCGATCGAACATTTCAGCTCAACCACTTCACCGTTTTCATCCTTAATGATTTCATCACACTTGATCACATAAGCATGACGTAAACGCACTTCACCTTCTGGTACTAAACGCTTGAAGCCTTTTGGCGGGATTTCTTCAAAATCTTTACGGTCAATATAGATTTCAGACGTTAACGGAATAACACGCTCACCCATATCTACGTTTGGATGACGCGCATGCACCAAGTCCAATGCTTCTGGTAAGTTAGTTAAAGTCACTTTCAGTGGATTCAAGACAGCCATACCACGACCAGCCGCATTTTCAAGCGATTGACGGATACAGAACTCAAGCATTGCGACATCAACAATACCATCAGTCTTAGACACGCCCACACGCTTACAGAAATCGCGCAAACCTTCAGGTGTAAAACCACGACGGCGCATACCTACAACCGTTGGCATACGTGGGTCATCCCATCCATTGACAAAACCACCTTCAACCAATTTACGTAATTTACGTTTTGAAGTAATGGTGTAGTCAATATTTAAACGACTAGATTCGTACTGACGCGGAACAGCTACCGAATGAACTTTCTCAATCACCCAATCATAGAATGGACGGTGATCTTGGAATTCCAAAGTACATAATGAGTGCGTAATGCCTTCAATTGCATCAGACAATGGATGAGCATAGTCATACATTGGATACATTTTCCACTTGTCACCTGTTTGATGGTGTTCAGAATGTAAAACACGGTAAAGAATTGGATCACGCATGTGTACATTTGGAGACGCCATGTCAATTTTGGCACGCAACACCGCTTCGCCTTCTTTGGTTTCACCATTACGCATTTTTTCAAAGCGTTCTAGGTTTTCAGCAACAGTGGCATCACGGTAAGGTGAGTTTTTCCCCGGTTCAACAAAGTTACCACGGTTTAATTTAATTTCTTCTGGTGACTGCAAATCGACATAAGCATCACCTTGTTCAATCAACTGTACTGCCCATGCATACAATTGGTCGAAATAGCCTGATGCATAACGTGGTTCATCTTTCCAGTTAAAGCCTAACCATTTCACATCGTTAGCAATACCATCTACATATTCTTGCTCTTCGGCATCTGGGTTGGTATCGTCAAAACGCAGATTACAATAACCATCAAATTCTTCTGCAACACCAAAATTCAAGCAAATTGCTTTGACATGGCCAATATGTAAATAACCATTCGGCTCTGGCGGGAAACGCGTTACTACCGTTTGCGTACGTCCTGATGCTAAATCATCCGTAATGACTTGTCGTACAAAATCCAAGCCAGGCTGTTGTTCTTGCTGCGCAGCATCGACAGAGGCATGATTACTTGGTGTCGGGTTATTCGGCAGAGATGCAACAACATCATTTGGCTTCATAGTAGATAGATCACTTCTAAAAATAAAAAACAGGATATTTTAAACGCAATTTCAGTATTTTTAACAAAGAAATGTACGTTTTTACTTGCCTTGTAGTTTACAGTTTGCTTATGCTTCTCTCAACCAAAAACCCATGGCTTTTATGTCCATGTTAAGGAGATTACACAATGAGTTTTCCTCAAGTCGAATTAAACACCAATAAAGGTCGTATTGTTCTTGAGCTTAACGCTGAAAAAGCACCTAAAACAGTTGCTAACTTTTTAGAATATGTTCGTGACGGTTTCTATGATGGCGTAATTTTCCACCGCGTGATTGATGGCTTCATGATCCAAGGCGGCGGCATGGATGAAAACTTCAAAGAAAAAGCAACTCGTGACTCAATTGAGAACGAAGCAGACAACGGTTTAAGCAACGATGTGGGTACCATCGCAATGGCGCGTACTCAAGCTCCACACTCTGCATCTGCACAATTCTTCATTAACGTGAAAAACAACTCTTTCCTTAACCACACTGGTAAAACAGCACAAGGTTGGGGCTATGCAGTATTTGGTAAAGTATCTGAAGGTATGGATGTTGTAGAAGCAATTAAAGGCGTTCGTACTGGTAACCGTGGTTACCACGCTGACGTTCCTTTAGAAAATGTTGTCATTGAATCTGCAAAAATCATTTCTGAGTAATAATCCCTCCTAGCCTCTCTTTACAAAGGGAGGAAAGTCCCTCTTTTAAAAGAGGGATTTAGGGAGATTAAAAAAGGATACAAGCGTGACCTATCTGTTTATATCAGATTTACATTTGTCACCCGATCACCCTCGACTTGTTCGAGGGTTTTTCGCATTGCTGAATGAATATCAACACCAGCACACTCAGCTCTATATTTTAGGTGATTGGTTTAATGCCTGGATTGGCGATGACTACACTGCACCTTGGCTCGATGAAATTGTTTCTGCATTACAACAGTTCCACAATTCTGGAAATCAGGTCTATTTTCAGGTCGGTAATCGTGATTTTGCCTTAGGTCAAAAATTTCTAGATCAATTTCATGGCATTTTACTGCCTGATGACTATGTCCTAAACATCAATCAACACAAGTTCCGCCTAGAACATGGGGATGCGCTTTGTACCGATGATGTTGGCTATCAACGCTTTAAAAAGATTATTCGTAATCCACTCATCCTTGGGTTCTTGCGTAAAACCCCCTTAAGTTTCCGCACCAAGCTCGCCAACGGTTTCCGTAAAAAAAGTCACGCTGCGCAGCAGTTTAAAAGCTATGAAGTAATGGATGTGAACCAGCATGCTGTCGAGCAAGCACTGGTAGATGTCGATATCTTGATTCATGGGCACACCCATCGCGCAGCCATTCATGAGCTACATGGAAAAAAACGTATTGTCTTGGGCGATTGGAAAGAAGACTCAGCTCAAATCTTGGTTATTGATCCGATACAACCCAATTTGAAATTGAAGTTAAGTACCTTTGACTATTAAATATCTAAACTTCCATATTTAGATTTTTTCATCATTAATGCTTTTTAACATCTGTTCCGAATTAATAACCACCCTGAATCTGCACGGTTTTACTTCCCTGCTTGTACTTAGACAATAAGCTTCTTAAGCCATTCATTAACACGCTGGTATCCACGCCCACGGCAACAAACTCGGTTCCTAACTCAACATACTTTTGTGTGACTTCATCTGTAGTCGATAGAATACCTGCTGCTTTTCCTGCTGCACGTATTTTCTTTATGGCTGTAATCACGGCTTTTTGCACTTCTGGATGATTCGGATCGCCTTGATAGCCCATGGTTGCTGATAAATCGACAGCTCCAATAAAAACCCCATCAATACCTTCAATTTGCAGTATTTCATCCAAATTTGTTAAGCCTTGAACTGACTCAATTTGAATTAATAAGCAAATCTGCTTATGCGCTTGCGCATAATAGTCGGGAATGCTGTTCCAACGCGTTGCACGCGCCAATGCAGCACCTACGCCACGGATTCCCTCTGGTGGATAACGCACCGCTTTCACCATGAGTGTTGCCTGCTCTACCGTTTCAACCATTGGAATTAATAAGGTTTGCGCACCAATATCTAACAATTGCTTGATTAATTGCACGCTACCTATAGGCGGACGCACTACTGCTTGTGAAGGATAGGCAGACATACTTTGCAGTTGAAGCAATGTGGTTCTTAAATCGCTCGGGGCATGTTCGCCATCAATCAACAACCAGTCATAACCTGCATTTGCCACGATTTCGGTGGCATAAGCATCTGCCAAACCCACCCAGAGACCAATTTGCTGCTGGGTTTTCAATTTTTGCTTAAAATGATTGGTTGTATTGCTCATTGCTAAAGGTATTTCAACTGCATCGCTTACATGCAGTAAACTCTTATTAGCAATGAAAGACCAATATTGATTTTCGATCTTATGATCGTATTCAACACTTAATCCCGCATTAGCTCCTTCTTATCTGATAATAGAACAAGCTTTGATAGAACAGATATGAACGATGCTTGAATCTGCCCCATGAAACGATTAATGTGAATATTCCGCTAAAAACAGCATTTCTTGAACTCGGAGTTATTTTCATGGATCTTTTGAATATTTCAAAAACTCGTTATACCACTAAGGCTTACGATCCTTCCAAGAAAATTCCACAAGAACAGTTTGAACGCTTACTGGAAATTTTACGTCTAACTCCTTCTTCTATTAACATCCAGCCATGGCACTTTTTTATTGCCGATAACGATGCAGCCAAAGAACGCGTTGCTAAAGCCTTGGTTGGAAAATACGCCTACAATGCACCAAAGGTGTTAGATTCATCGCATACTATTTTGTTTTGCACAAAAGTCGATATTACAGAACAGCATTTAGATAATTTATTAAATCAGGATGATTTAAGTGGACGTTTTAAAGATGCCACTGCGAAACAAGGACAAAAAGACAGTCGTACCGGTTATGTCGATTATTACCGCAATGAAAAAGGTGATATCCAGCGCTGGGCAGAAAACCAAACCTTTATTGCCTTAGGTCAGATTTTACTTGCAGCAGGCATTGAAAATATTGATGCCACACCAATTGGCGGCTTTAATGAAGACTTATTAACTGAGGAATTAGAGCTAGTGGAACAAGGGCTCGTTCCTTCCGTGCTGTTAACGCTAGGCTATCGCAGCGAAACTGATTTCAATGCCAAGCTGCCAAAGTCGCGCCTAAACAAAGAACAGATTTTCACCAAGCTGTAATGCTTTCATTTCAAAATATAAGGGACAATTTATTTGTCCCTTTTTATATTCAGGTCTAAATTTTGCTTATTTAAATCTAAACTCAGTCTAAGCAGAGGTCGGTTATGTCTATATTGCTACAGCTACCTATCAAATTTGAATGTAAGCACTGCCAACAGATTTACTTCCATAGCTATGCACAATCTGCATTACATCAGCCGCACTGCCCAGATTGCCAACATACAGGACTGTTAATGGGGATTGCTGACAAAACAGACTTACTACGCTATCCCATCTTATGGATAGGCAAAGTTATGAAACAGTCATGGCATAAGCTAAACAAAGCACACTCATAATCCCCAAACCCAAGCCTAGGCTGGTACTCGTCTTAAGCTTCTCTTTAAAGAAAAGCAGACCACTTAATACGCCCAACAACACCACCAGAATATTCATCCCTGCAAATACGATTGCAGGGGTATCTTTCAGCAGCATATGTGCTTTCACATACAATGCAATATTGGCAAAATTCAACAACCCTAGAACTAAACCAAACAATATTGTTGTTGCAGATCCAATTTGCTTTGTAGTGAGCACGATATACATAAATGAAAATACGAAGGCACAAATAAACATTAAGTTCAGTGCAACAGCAAATTGTACGCCTAAACCAGTGGTGTATTTCAGCAGAATATCAACCAAGGCATAACCCACCCACACACTTGTCAAATACAGCATGCCTGAAGAACTGAAACTGGTTTGGGTATGACTACTACGATGTGAGTAGATCATGCATAGAACTGCTGCAATGCCTAAACCAATCCCGATGAGTTTGAGCGCACCAAAATGCTCATTAAAAATGAAATAGGCAGCACCCAGCGACAATACGACCGAGAGACGCTGTGCAACTTCAGTTTTAACAATGCCCGCACTTTGTAATGATTTAGACAAACAAAGGAATACACTCGGTAACAGCACCCCCAAACTGAGTATAAGCCACCATGGTGTATTGCTGGGGGAAATATGACTTAAATCAGGTTTGAACCAATAGAAACATAACAGACTGGCAATGGCGTAATTCCAGCAAATCATCTGCATCGGATTTAAACCTTTGGCTTTGCAGATTTTCAGTAAAATCGACACCAATACGCTGCAAACGGCTGCCGCAAGGATCAGTTCCATTCAACACCTTCCCCATTCTATGATCAGTCACATAAAAAAGCCCACATAAACTATGCAGGCTTTAATTTATAAATAATTTGTGGAGCGATTATTTATAACGTTCTACCATTTTCTCTAAAGAAATTGGACGAATCTTATCGGCATGACCCGCAGTACCAAATGCTTCGTAACGATCCACACAGATTTGTTTCATTGCATCAACAGTTTTTGCAAAGAATTTACGTGGATCGAATTCGCTTGGTTGTTCTGCCATCATACGACGCATTGCACCAGTAGAGGCTAAACGCAAGTCAGTATCGATGTTGATTTTACGCACACCATGTTTGATTGCTTCAACCAATTGCTCAACAGGAACACCATAAGTTTCTTTGATGTCGCCGCCGTATTGGTTAATTACAGCTAACCATTCTTGTGGTACAGAGCTTGAACCGTGCATTACAAGATGCGTATTTGGTAGTGCCGCATGAATTTCTTTAATGCGGTCGATTGCCAAAATGTCACCTGTAGGTGGACGTGTGAACTTGTAAGCACCGTGTGAAGTACCTACCGCAATTGCTAAAGCATCTACATTAGTATCTGCAACAAAGCTACGCGCTTCTTCAACAGAAGTTAGGAGTTGCGAGTGGTCAAGAACGCCTTCAGCGCCTACACCATCTTCTTCACCCGCCATACCAGTTTCAAGGCTACCTAAGCAACCAATCTCACCTTCAACAGATACGCCACACGCGTGTGCCATCGCAACTGTGCGACGAGTCACGTCTACGTTGTATTCGTAAGACGTTGGTGTTTTACCATCTTCACCCAAAGAACCATCCATCATGACTGATGAGAAGCCTAACTGGATTGAACGTTGGCATACGTCTGGGCTTGTACCATGGTCTTGGTGCATCACCACTGGAATATGCGGCCATTCTTCAATTGCAGCCAAAATAAGATGGCGTAAGAATGGAGCGCCTGCATATTTGCGTGCGCCTGCTGAAGCCTGAACGATTACAGGTGAGTTAGTTGCATCTGCAGCTAACATAATTGCGCGCATTTGTTCTAAGTTGTTTACGTTAAATGCTGGTACGCCGTAGCCATGCTCTGCAGCGTGGTCCAACAGCTGGCGCATAGAAATAAGTGCCATAGTGTCCTCCCAGGTAATGCGCCATATTCTACATGGTCATTACTTTCAATTCAGCAACTAAACACACTATTTAAAAAAAAATCCCTGCTTTTGCAGGGACTTTTAAACAAACTACGACAAATTATTGTGCAGCAGCCTGTGAAGCTTCAGCTTCTGTCGCTGGAGTCGCAGCATCTGCATCCACATTGGCAATTTCAGCAGGTATGTCAGTGTTCTTTTCATCCATAACTGGCTTGTCTAATGAATCAATTGCAGCTTGCTGTTCTGGAGTTACTTTTTCTTCAACTGCTGCATCTGTTTTAGGTGCTTCATCTTTTTTTGCACATGCAGTTAAAGCCAACGGTACGATTAATAAAGCAGCAAGTGTTAATTTAAGGTTCATCACATTATTCCTACAACAGGTGATTTAATGCCCATGATTTTATTGCAGATATGTGACAATTTGATGACCTAAAGATGAATGCAATAAAAAAGGTTGACCGTAGCCAACCTTTTCTTTTATTTCATCCCATGAGATGAATCATATTGTTAAGCACGCTCTAAAAGAACGGCTACAGCTGGAAGTGTTTTACCTTCAACAAATTCAAGGAACGCACCACCACCCGTTGAGATATAACCAATTTTATCAGCAACTTCGTATTTGTCGATCGCAGCTAAAGTATCTCCACCACCAGCAATAGAGAAACCTTCAGATTCTGCAATTGCCAAAGAAAGCGTTTTTGTACCTTCACCAAATTGATCGACTTCAAATACGCCTACAGGACCATTCCAAAGGATTGTTTTTGAAGTTTTTAAGATTTCTGCAAACGCTTGCGCTGTTTCTGGACCTACATCCAAAATCATGTCGTTGTCAGCAACATCTTCAACTTTTTTCACTACAGCTTTTGCAGCAGCCAATGAACCTAAGAAGTCGTCAAAGTTGATTTCGCTGGCATCAGCAACCACAACATCAGTTGGCAGTGGAACAGATACTTTTGCAGCAATGGCTTTCGCAGTGTCGATTAAATCATTTTCGCATAATGATTTACCCACGTTATAACCCGCAGCAGCCAAGAACGTATTCGCAATACCACCACCCACGATCAATTGATCACAGATATCTGACAATGAAGTTAAAACATCTAGTTTAGTCGATACCTTAGAACCCGCAACAATTGCTACCATTGGCTTTTCAGGAGTTTGCAACGCACGACCTAAAGCATCAAGTTCTGCTGCAAGAAGTGGACCTGCTGCTGCTACAGGTGCTAAACGCGCAACACCTTCTGTTGACGCTTCTGCACGGTGCGCTGTACCAAAAGCATCCATCACGAATACATCGCAAAGAGCTGCATATTTTTGTGCCAATTCAGGATTGTTTTTCTTTTCACCGTGGTTAAAACGGCAGTTTTCTAAAAGAACCACTTGACCTGCTTGGACTTCAACACCATTAAGGTAGTCAGTCACTAACTGTACATCTTGACCTAATGCTTCTGTTAAATAAGCAGCAACTGGAGCTAAAGATTGTTCAGCTTTTGGCTCACCTTCAACAGGACGACCAAGGTGTGAATACACCATGACTGCTGCACCTTTTTCTAAAGCAGCTTTGATTGTCGGTAATGCCGCACGTAAACGTGCATCACTGGTAATCACACCGTTTTTAACAGGTACGTTTAAGTCTTCACGAATTAGTACTCGCTTACCTGCTAAATCAAGGTCAGTCATACGCTGAAAATTCATGTATAGCTCTCTGAATATTTAAAATCGGCACGATTTTAAATGATTATGCAGAAAAAGGTTAGCTTCTTTTGTATAAAAGCTGCCGAAAGCGTCAGTTTTGATTATGATATTGAAAAGCCACAAATTGATTCACTGTTATGTCATTTCATCCTGATCCTCAAATTAACCGCTTAAACGTATTTGGCGAACCCCTAGCCAGTTGTTGCTTTGACCCGATTACTGGCTATTTCCGCAATGGGTTTTGTCATACTGCGACAACTGATTTAGGGCAGCACACCGTATGTGCACAAATGACTTCTGAGTTTCTTAATTTTTCACAGAAAGTGGGCAATGACTTAATCACACCTTTACCAGAAGCGGGTTTTCCTGGTCTACAACCTGGAGATTTCTGGTGTATTTGTGTGACCCGTTGGGTTGAAGCATATCAGGCTGGACAAGCGCCGCCGATTAAAATCCACGCCTGCCATCAAGCCGTTCTTTCTTATGTTCCACTGAATGTATTAATGGATTACGCCATCTGATGAATACCCAAATCATTCTGGCTTCAAGTAGTCAGACTCGCAAAGACTTAATGGATCGCCTCAAAATCCAATATGAATGTGTTGTGCCTGATATTGATGAATCTCCTCGCGGTGAATTACATGCCGATGATTTGGCTCGACGTTTAGCCTTTGAAAAAGCCAATACCATTGCACAAAAGCACCCTGACGCGATTGTGATTGGTTCCGATCAGGTAGCATGGCGTGAAGGTGCGCCTGATATTTTTATTGGAAAACCTCTTTCAACTGAAAAAGCCATTCGCCAGTTGCAAGCCAACTCGGACAAGATTGTTTATTTCAGTACAGCCTTAAGTGTCCAACAACACGCAACCGGCTTTGAACAAACACTGGTCGAACACTACAAAGTCAAGTTCCGTAAACTGAGTATGGCTGAAATCGAACGCTATGTTGCCGTTGAGCAACCGCTACATTGCGCAGGCAGCTTCAAATGTGAAAGCTTGGGTATCAGCTTATTCGAACAGATGATTGGTCAAGATCAAACCACTTTAATGGGCATGCCGATGATTCAGCTTTGCCAAATTCTCCGTCAATTAAATATTTTAGTTCCTTAATTTAGGCTGTATTTTATGTCTCAACCTCTAGATGTATTAGGCGGCATTACCGCTGAACAATTTCTTGCTGAATACTGGCAAAAGAAACCGTTACTTGTACGTAACGCGCTACCTGAGATTGCAAATATCTTAGAACCGAATGATGTCATGGAGCTCGCTTTAGAAGAACATGTCACGGCACGTTTGATTAAGCAAAAAGATAAAGATCCAAATCAGTGGTCTGTGAAATCTTCCCCTTTAATTAAAGGGGATTTCCAAAAAATGCCAAAACTTTGGACGCTATTGGTCCAAGCAGTCGATCACTACTCTTTTGATTTGGCTGAATTATGGAAAAAGTTCCCCTTTATTCCACAATGGCGCCGCGATGACATTATGGTTTCTTATGCACCAAAAGGTGGATCAGTCGGTAAACATTTTGATTTCTACGATGTATTCCTTGTACAAGGCTATGGTCATCGTCGTTGGCAGCTCGGTCAAATGTGTGATGGCAATACCGAATTTGTTTCTGGACAACCATTAAAACTTCTGCCTGAAATGCAGGTTGATTTTGATGAAGTCCTTGCACCAGGTGATTTACTTTATGTGCCACCAGGTCTTTCACACTATGGTGTTGCAGAAGATGACTGCCTGACTTTCTCTTTTGGTTTCCGTATGCCAAATATGGCGGACATGATGGATCGCGTCAGTGATAAATTTGCTGGTAACAGCTTCTTAAAAAATCCAATGCTTGATATTCAAAGACAAAAAGCTGGTCAGATTGGTGAAATTACCAAGTCTGAATTAGATTATTTGAAAACTGAACTGCTCCAGAGATTACAAAACTCAACGGAACTTGACGATGCCATCATGAGTTTAATGTCGGAGCCAAAATATCCAGAAAACATTCCTGAACCTGATGAAATTGAAGCGGATGATTTGCGTGAAATTTTAGATACAGGCTATGAAATTTTACTCGAACCTGCTTCCCGCCTACTCTACACCGAGCAAGATTCTGAATTACTATTCTGGGCAAATGGTGAGCAAGTCTGTATTTCAGAAGATTTTACAGCGCAATTAAAGCAGATTGCCGATGGCCAAGCTCTTCCTTTTGATCAAAGTTTTGATCACGAAGAAATTCTAGAGGATTTGGCGCAGCTGATGAATGATTCGATTCTGATGCTCCTTCCGCCAGCCGAAGAAGAATAACGTTTAACATCAAGGGTATTAAAGCTAGCTTTAATACCCTTAGTTTTTAGTCATTCATTTAATTTCTAACAATGCTTGAACAACCGTTTTTCCTTTTTCAGAGGTTACTTGCAATTCTGCACCGACCCGCTCCAAACGCATCTTCATGCTTCGAATACCGATACTCATCCCATTTTGAAAATTACTCTTCACATCAAAACCTACACCATCATCTTCAATGGATAAAATCAGTTGCCGTTCATAGGGAAACATCATGGACACATACACGTGTTTTGCCTGACTATGTTTAATGACATTGGTGAGACTTTCCTCAAGCACACGAATCAATGTTAAACATTGCAGGGCTGTTGGTACATAACCCCAATTTTGAGGAAAGCACCATTTGGATTCGATATCCATCTCATCCATCAGTTGACTAAAACGATGCCGTACGGGCGCTACCCACAAAATTGGATTTTCTGGAACGCGTGACTCTAAACTCGAACCGCTATCGATAATCTGCCTTAAATCATCCCTCAACAACTTCAAAATAGACAAAAATTGTTGATTCGACATATTTTGCTCTGCTTGATCCACAATAATCATAGAGCGAACCAAGGACGAACCTAAACCATCATGCAAATCATGTGATAGATGAATCCGCTCCTGAAGTCTCACATTTTCAAGTTCCAGTTTATGTTTCTCATTCATGCTGGAATATAAATCATGGCTCACCTGTTGTACTTTTTCTTCTAAGCGCTGATTAAATTTTTCTATACGCCGCGTATTACGTGCCAATTTTACCCCCAAAATTAACACTACGAATATCGTAATAATCGGTGAGGTATATGGTGACAGCGGCTTAATATCCTTATGTAATTCAGAACCTAACAGCACCGTATCAAAAAGCGCACAGAATAAAATCCCTGTCAGACACATCAGTAAAAATATATATTCTCTTTTTCTGGTTCGATAGGTGACATAGCCCAAATAAATGTAGGTCAACAAAAAGAGTGCCACATACATCATAAAAATATTAAGAAATACAGCCGTCAACCATTTTACTGGAGTAAAAAAGATCACAATTAATACAATAGCCGTGATTGCCCATATAACTCGTTCAATTCGAGGCAGTTCAACCCGAATGAATCGGAGTAAATAGGTACAAAAGCACACCATATACAGAATAAAAAAACTAATATTGGCTTGAGCAGCAAGAATATTATTGGTAAATGGCTTAGTTTCTGTTACTAGAATATTGGAGATAAATAAAACCCAAAGGAGACAACTTAGGGCGAACCAAGCAAAAGTCGTTTCAGAACGTCTAAAAATCCAAATTGAGAAACACAATAAACCGAGGACTAAAGAAATAATGATATTAATTTCAAATAAAGTCCGTCGATTCCAAATCTGTTGCTGTTGTAGGTCATACGCCGCTTGTACATTTTGAAAAGAAATTGAACCCAAGCCTGCATTCTGAAAAGCATAACCACTGACATAGATTAAAAATTCATTTTCACCCGCTTTTAAACTCGTAGGTGTAAGCACCCAGTATCGAGGTATATTCCAGCTTTTAGACAAAGGTTCAACTAAATTCTTATCTCGCCACAGCACATTACGATTGAAATAAACTGCTCCCGCAGAATTTATATAGTCGATAGAGAAGGCAAAGGACTCGTTTAAAGTTCCAGATGAACAATCTGGTTTCCACAAAATTCTATACCAAACCCCGCCATTATAATGAGGCTCATGTTGTGACCAGTTATCAGGCAAATCCACCGTCTTCCATCCTGTTCTAGGAACATGGTTAATTGAGTCGGTTTTGACAAACTGGATGGGTTGAACTTGTATTGTACATTGCGGACTAACTGAAAAATATGATACTGCGTAGACCTGCATATGAATGCAAGCCAAGGCAAGCATACAAAAACAACGCAGAATCAATTTGGTCATATAATCCCTAAAGTTCTGGCAGCACTCACTGCCTTGGTCCGTTTAGAAACAGACAACTTTCTATAAATATGTTTAATATGACTTTCTACGGTATAACGTGAAACAAACAATTGTTCCGAAATTTCTCGATTACTCAAACCCTGCGCAACCAAGTCTAGAATTTCCTTTTCACGATTAGTCAAAGCCTCCATATCGGATGGCAAATTGTCATGTTCATTTTTATCTTGAGTATCTTCCTGCACCGCAATTTGTGCCAAAATCTCTCTAGCAATAAAAGGATCAATCGGCGCACCACCACGCAAAATGCTGCGTATGGCCAATAGGACTTCCGAATCATCACGTTCTTTTAGCACATAACCTGTTGCGCCCGCCTTGATGGCGGAAAACAGGCTTGCTTGCGTACTCCAGGCGGAAATCACCAAAATTAAAGCACTTGTATCGCGCTCTCTTAATTTTTCTATGAACTCAACCCCATTTCCATCTGGCAATCCCAAATCAACTAAAGCCAGTGAAATTGGGATTTCCTCCATTTTTTCGAATGCTTGTTTTAAATTAGAGACAAAATGTAAAGTCTCATTTTCATATCCCAGTTCAGTTAAAACTCGTTGAAGGCGTTTTTGTATAATTAGTTCATCTTCAAGAATAATTACAGGTACTGGTAAAACCGTTTCAATATCATTCATGTCACACCCCATCTCTTGTTTTGAAATATACGCAGGTTTTCAAGATGACTCATATCCCTATATTTGGGTAATTTGAAGCGCTCTCCCTGATTTATGCTTCTTATATCCTTAAGATACACTTATAGCCGAATATTTACACAATAAAACTGCACTGTCGCATAAATTAAATGAAAGTAAACATTATCCCTATGTAAACCTATCGACTTATCTCATGATTTATTAATGGACTTCTCACACAAATTATAACTTGTACTCTTATCTCAATATTGGCATTGTGGAAACAGATATCCATCAGGTACAAGGATGAATTACAACAATGCCGAATCCTGCACAATCCATTCGCCATAAATTATTAAATACTTTTTTTTCGCGACATTCTGTTTGGTTCACCTGCATATTTATTGCCCTGAGCATTACTTGGTTCAGGCTAAATTATGCACCGCACTATATCTATTATTTTATTTCAGATACGGTACTGAATTCCTTATGGCTCATCACTACCCTTTTGAGCCTACTCGGTCTATATGATTTATTACAAAATCAACATGCCATCTTAAAAAACTATCCTATTATGGGACATTTTCGTTTTTTATTTGAAGAGGTTAGACCTGAAATTCGTCAGTATTTTATTGAATCAGACGATGATGCCCTGCCATTTTCTCGTATGCAGCGCAGCTTGGTATACCAACGTTCGAAGAATGAAAACTCGGACAAACCTTTTGGTTCGATCATCGACGTCTATCAACAAGACTATCGGTTTATGACCCATTCTATCCAGCCTTGCCCACCTGCGGATCCTTCGACCTTTCGGATTCAGATTGGCAGTTCACAATGCACTCAACCCTATAATGCATCGATTATGAATATTTCTGCCATGAGTTTTGGCAGTCTCAGTGCCAATGCCATCCGCGCATTGAACAAAGGCGCTCAATTAGGCAACTTTTATCATGATACTGGTGAGGGCAGTCTTAGCCCTTATCATCTGGAATATGGCGGTGATATTGTTTGGGAAATTGGCAGTGGATATTTTGGCTGCCGTACTGAAGATGGAACTTTTGATCCGATCAAATTCGCGCAGCAAGCCGTGCTCCCGCAAATTAAAATGATTGAGATTAAACTTTCGCAAGGTGCCAAACCTGGACATGGCGGGATTTTACCGAAAGATAAGATTTCAGCAGAAATTGCACAAATCCGTGGTATTCCTCGTGATCGAGATTGCATTTCTCCCTCCAAACATTCCGCGTTTAATACCCCGATTGAAATGCTGCAATTCATTCAAACATTGCGCGAACTTTCAGGAGGAAAACCTGTCGGATTTAAACTCTGTATTGGTCAGCCATGGCAATTTATGGGCATTGTAAAAGCGATGCTGCATACCCAAATCTTACCTGATTTTATTGTCGTTGATGGCTCTGAAGGTGGAACTGGCGCTGCACCGATTGAATTAATTAACAATATGGGCACACCGCTACGTGAAGGTGTACTCTTTGTACACAATACCTTAGTGGGTGCAGGACTGCGAAAACAAATCAAGATTGGTGCCAGTGGTAAAATTATCAGTGCTTTTGATATTGCCAGCACCATGGCCATTGGTGCGGATTGGGTCAATTCTGCACGTGGTTTTATGTTTGCGATAGGCTGTATTCAAGCACAAAGCTGCCATACCAATCAGTGCCCTGTGGGTGTAGCAACCCAAGATCAAGACCGCCAAAAAGCCCTACATGTATCTTCCAAAGCAGAACGGGTATTTCACTTCCACAAAAATACCATGCATGCCTTATCTGAAATGATTGCTGCGGCAGGCTTACGCCATCCGTCAGATATCAAAGCTCACCATTTAGCGCAGCGCTTGAATGATCGTGAAATTAAAAACTATGCACAACTGCATTTTTGGTTAAAAGACGGCGAACTACTTAATTGCGAAAATAAAGATGAAGAAAATTTTTATTTCCGTATGTGGAATATGGCGAAAATGGAATATTTCTAAACATAATAAGACTGGGCTGAAATCTCAGCCCAGTTTTTTTCGAATCAATTATAAAACTAAAGAAGCTTAGTAATACTCACCTGAACTATGCGCATGAAGAAACGCTGGAATTAACCCCGTCAATGCCGCACGAATATCTGCACGCTCATTAATGAGTTGATGAGAACCCTCTTCCAACATCAGCAACGTCTGTAAGCGGAACTTTTGCCGAATAAATTCAATGTTATAACGCCAGTCTACAGTCTGATCCAAAGCGCCTTGAGCCAACCACACTGGAATACGACAAGGTGGTCGCTCTTCCATTTGCTGCATCCATTTTGACATCGCCAAAATCCAATCCATGCCCATCATGCGCGGTTGCAAAGGGTCTTTTAAACGCACAAAGCGCAAAAATTCGGGATTATGGTTATTGCGACGGAAATGGCGAGGCACTTGACGTTTAATCCGACGGATGATGCCTAAGCCTACAGAATTATGCCACCAAGCGGTTTTCGCAGGACGAATCAATGGAGACAGCAACAACACCCGCTCGACATAAGGATTTTCACGTCGCTCTGCAAATTCTAGTAAATGATGCATCCAGATTGCACCACCTGTACTCTGTCCGATGCCTAGCCAAGGTTTCGGAAGCTGTGAGGCGTTTTTCACATACTGATACACCGCATGCAGTACGCTCTGATAGTGATCAAAATCTTGAATACTGGCAGGTGAGCCATCACTCAAACCATGACCTGGCAAATCATAAGTGAGCACACTGAAACCTTGCTCCAGCAATTCACGAATAATTGGTTGATAGATCCCACTGTGTTCTAAATAGCCATGTAAGAGAAACACCGTCCCTTTTATTTTTAATTCACCCTCTGCATTGGCTTTCGGCTGGAAAACTTGGACATGCAGTTTAAACAACGGCATTTGCACAAAGCCTTGCCAGTGCTCGCAGTTCAGTAAATGCAAGCCATACAACTTACGGTAAGCTTGCAATTCAACTGAAGGAGCGAATGCATGATTCAAATTTAATGGATTTAAAACTTGCGGAGTCGTCTCTCGACTTGGTACCGGCAAATCCAATTGTTTTAAGATATTAGGATTTAAAAAAGGAATTTCAGGCATTAGGGTACCTCGCGGCAATCGCTTGAGCCAAATAACATGTCGCGAATGGTCGCCAACATTTCATAATTTGCACGACGGCTATGATCATAGTTTTGTTGGCTCGGCTGCCAAGCCGTTAATTGTGTTGGCATGGGTGCCTCAATCGGTACGGTCTCTATGCCATTTAAGGCAAATAAGCGACGTGTTCTTGGCATATGGTACTGGTCAGTAATCAGAATTACTGTCGGTGCTCCCCCTTTCTTTTGTAATAATAGCGAGCTAAACCGTGAATTTTCACAGGTATTCATACTCCTATTTTCCAATAGTTTGGCATCTACACCACGTTCTTTTAACCAACTCTGCATATAAGGTGCTTCTACACCACTGAGTACAATGGGTAATTTATATTGCTTCTCTACTTCTAAAGTTTTCTCCAGTCTTAATTTTGTATAGTTATTCACTACAATATCTTTTCTATTCTTGTCTAAGGTTAAGCCACCACCTAAAACCACTATCGCATAAGGTTGTGATATCACTTCTTTTGGCGTTTCATTTTGCTCTTTAATTTGAGCAATGTCTTTTTCTATTTGCTTCGGATCAGCATTTTCAACAACAGGCTCGACCTCATGTGTTTGCAAAAATTCTAGATACTTTTCCATTAAGGCTTTATTTTCTTTACTGTCCAACTCCAAAAGTTCTTTCACATTCTGAGTAGGATCTTCAGGTTCAGAAGAGGCCTGCTCTGGATCTGCCAAAAGTGGGACTTGAGGACGTTCTTCTTCCTGAGCTTGCTCTTGCTGCTCTTTATTAATTAACTCTTGCAAGGCTGTATAGCGTGCCTGAATTTGCGGCAAATTTTCAGAATTGTTTTGCTGAATTTCCTGCTCCATCAACTTGAGATAAGCTTGACGTGCAATCCACAAATTAGAACCCGGTTCTAAATTCTCCGCCACACTCAGCGCTGCCTTTTTTTGGCTTTGTGCAGCCACTTCATTCACTTCCACAGGAACGAAGGTGTTTAAAGTCTTGACCACCAATTTTGAATAAAATGGCGAGTAAATAAAAATCACTAGGCAGCCCAAAAGCACAAAAAGCAAAGCTGCAATTTGTACTAAACGAACCATCCAATGTTTTTTAGCCATCAATTATTCCGTATGTGATTGAATTAAACCGACTGTATTAAATAAAACAGGCTCAGGTTCTAAGGCAATATTAAATTTAGCCAATACGTCCTGCTGAACCGCGCGGTAAGTTGCTTGTACATCAGTCAACGTTGCCTGTTCGTAGTTCACCAGCACCAAAGCCTGTTTGGCAAACATACCCACCATGCCTAAACGTTTGCCTTTCCAACCCGCCTGATCAATGAGCCAACCTGCAGCAATTTTAATCTGTCCATTGGCTTGAGGATAATGGGGTAATTGAGGGAATTTCGTAGTTATTTGGTCAAAGCTTTGTTGAGAAATCACAGGATTTTTAAAAAAACTCCCTACGTTTGGAAACTCTTTAGGATCAGGCAGCTTACTTTGGCGTATTTGAATCACTTGATTTTGCAAGTTTTTAGCGGTGAGATTTTCACCAACCGCTTGCTTTAAATCACCATAATTTAATTTTAAATCCGCATGTTTTAAAAGCTGAAAGATCACTTGACTAATGACATAACGCTCAGGTTCATCTTTAAAAATACTGTGTCGATAGGCAAAATGACAATCTTGAGCAGTAATCTCAGTGAACTGTTTTAATTTTCGATCATACACGCGTACTGATCGAATAAATTCGCCAACTTCTACTCCATAAGCCCCAATATTCTGGACTGGAGATGCCCCCACCAAACCTGGAATCAAGGCTAAATTTTGCAACCCATATAAATGCTGTTCTGTGGTCCAGAGTACAAAATCATGCCAACCTTGCCCAGCACCAACAGAAATTGTTTTGCTCGCGTCATCTTCATTCAAGGTTTCTATACCCTGAATATCCATATGAATTACGAGCGCATGAATCTGTTCAGGTAAAAGCATGTTGCTCCCCCCCGACAGAATTAAAATATTGAGTTGCTGTTGTTCGGCATAAGATAAAGCATCCAACAACATGCTTTCATTTTCGACTTTCACATAATGAGATGCGACTGAACCCAAATTAAGCGTATTAAATGGCTGAAGTTGAACGTTATTCTGAATATGCATGCTTAAACCCGAACTAGCCTTTCAGCTGTTGTTGAAGTACCTGAACCCAAGCCAAACTACTTGATTCACATTGATCAAGTACCCGCTCAAATCCATCATCGCCACCATAATAAGGGTCTGGCACAGCTTGTTGAAGAAATTTTTGATCATGCTGACTCATCAGGGCAATCTTTGCTCGAAGCATGTGTTGTCCCAAAACTGATTGAGCTTGATCCATTAGAGATTGAATATCTTCTAAATTTTCATAATCCATCGCCAGAATTAGGTCAAATTCAGCAAAGTCTTGCAAATTAAGCTGACGCGCACGTAAAGCGGACAAATCGTAGCCACGCTTTTTGGCATGTTTCTGGCTTCTTAAATCGGGTGCTTTATTCGGATGATAATTACTGGTCCCTGCTGAATCGACCATGATATTGAGTTGATGCGCATCACAATAATGTCTAAGCACAACTTCTGCAGTTGGTGAGCGGCAGATATTTCCAAGACAGACACATAACACCTTATAGGGCGTTTGCGATGACATAAGCACCTCAATAGATCGTTTATTTTGCAGGAGCTTATGTTAAGTTATTTGCAGGATGAATCCCACTAAAACTGTATAACAAAAACGTGTAAATAATGATAAAGCGAGAAGGAATTGCCCATGTATGACTTTCAGTTTCAAACAGTTGCCCGAATTATTTCAGGGCTAGGCTCAATTCAGGAACTCTGTACAATTTTGACTGAACAGCGATGTAAAAAAGTACTATTGGTTACTGATAACGGTATGCTACAACAGCAATTACATCTACCTATATTAGAAATTTTAGAACATCTTCATTTGCCCTATGTGACTTATGCCGATGTGATTGCAGATCCACCTGAACAAATTGTGAATGCTGCCGTTAAATTCGCCAAACAAGAAAAGATTGATACGGTGATTGGTTTTGGCGGTGGCAGTTCTTTGGATGTTGCCAAACTAATTGCCGTTCTGGCACATCCTGAGCAGCAACAAAGTTTATCTGAGCTTTACGGTATCAATAATGCTAAGTCTCCTCGACTGCCTTTAATCTTGATTCCAACTACAGCAGGTACTGGCTCCGAAGTTACGCCAATTTCAATTGTCACTACAGGTAAAACTACAAAAATGGGCATTGTTTCGCCCGTGCTTTATGCGGACGTTGCCATTTTGGATGCCACCTTTACTCAAAATCTGCCCGCACATATCACTGCGGCAACTGGAATTGACGCGATGGTACATGCCATAGAAGCGTATACATCAAAGTTAAAGAAGAATTTATATGCCGATATGTTAGCTAAACAGGCATTACGACTTTTAAATCAAAACATCAAACTGGTGCTGGAAGATGGTTCTAATCTAGAAGCGCGCCAAAATATGCTGAATGGTTCCATGTTTGCGGGACAAGCTTTTGCCAATGCACCTGTCGGTGCGGTTCACGCACTGGCTTATCCTTTGGGGGGGCATTTCCATATTTCACATGGACATAGCAATGCCTTGGTCTTAACCGAAGTCTTGAAATTCAATGCGCCAAATGCCAAACATTTATATGCAGAATTGATGACATGGATGGACCCTTACAGCACGGGATGTACCGATGGTTTATGTGATTTGTTTATCGACCATATGCAAAATCATTTAGATCGAAGTGGGCTACCCCTAAAACTCAATGCCCTAGATGTTCCAGAAAATGCCATTTCACAACTGGCACAGGATGCCATGCTACAAACTCGACTGTTACAAAACAATCCACGTGATCTTACGCTACGAGATGCTGAACACATTTATCAAGCGATTTATAACTAACTAGACTTTCGGCAAAGGAACTGCATGCAAATGAAACTTCAAGCAAAACTTCGAGAAAATTACCCTTTTATTTTCCCGATCCAAACACGTTGGTCGGATAATGATATTTATGGGCACGTGAATAATGTCAATTACTACAGTTTTTTTGATACTGCAGCCAATGCTCTACTGATTCAAAAAACCCATTTTGATATCCATCATTCGCCTATTATTGGCTTGGTCGTGAGTTCATCTTGCCAGTTTTTACAAGAACTAAGTTATCCCGAAATAATTGAAGTCGGCGTTGCAATTAAACGCATCGGAAATAGTTCATTGGAATACGACTTGGCAATTTTTAAAGTCAATCAAGATACGGCTGCTGCACAAGGACAATTTATTCACGTATTTGTTGATCGGGAACAGCGTAAAAGTACCCCGATCCCGACTCACATGCGTCAGGCACTACAAGCTTATATGCAAGTTGAGCCTGAACCTAAATTTGTCTGAAGCTTATTTCAATTGAATATTCTGTAATTCAGCATCGAAACCTTGCATTAAGTCGCGTACAACAGGTTCTGCTTGTAATAGTTCAACTGCTCGACCATGCGCTTGTTCTTTACGTTGATGCTGTAAAATATACGGTGTAGTCTCAGTAACTACACCATATTCAATTTTAAACTGAGTATTCGGCCACTGTTTTTTCAGGGCTTGTTCCAAAGAATGTTGGGATTGACCTAAGAGCTGCTGATATTGCTCTGGAATATGGAAAACAGATTCTGCATCAATATGACCTGTCATTACCCCATGTTGTGCCAATTCTTGTACAGCTGGCGATAATTCACTTTGTCTAAACCAGAATTCCCACTTGCCTAAAGTCCATTCCCCTTCCAAAACTTGTTCTTGCACTCGTAAAATATCTTGCGGCATCAAGTTTGATATTGGAGCGTCTGACGACACTTGTACTGGTTGGGACTCAATTTCAACTTGTGGCTGTTCAATTGGAGTTTGAACGGTTTGCTGAGGTTCAACATCTTCAGCAGATAAACTAAAAAGAGAATCTTGCTCGACTTCTAAATTGGTCGGGCTTGGCTCATTAGAAAGTACTTCAGTCGAGATAGAGTCTTCACCAGATATTTCTACTTTTGCATGATCTTCAATAGGAGCAATTTCTTCAAACAAGAAATCATCACTGCTGGATTCTGATGAATCCACTGGTGTTGAATCTTCTTCCTCATCCAAATCAAACAACGCATCTTCACTTGCAGGATCAAACACGATTTGATCTGTGTTACTGTTGAGATTGGCAGTATCTTCAACCTGTGCAAGAGATTCAGCTAATCCCGATTCTTCCTGTCGATTTTCCTGAATAACAAGGTTTTCAACAGATGGTTTAACTTCCATGATTGATTGGATTTGATCTTGCGGAGCTTCAACCACAGCATTGATATGGGGTATGGCTTGTTCAGTCGCCAACACAGGCGCTGTTTGAATTTCTGTAGCAGGAGTTGAAACCAAGACTTCATTCGGCTGTAAGGGTCTGAATGCCAACAAACGCAGCACACACATTTCAAAACCTTGCTCTTGAGTCACAGCAAGTTGTAAATCTGCACGACCTTTGCAGGCAATCTGGTAATACAACTGTAAATCTTGATCGGCAATTAGCTTTGACAGATGGGAAATCTTTTGATTAATTTCCGCACTATATTTCAGGCTTAAATCTGGTAAATATTGCAGCAATGCCAATTCATGCAAAGTCGAAATCAACTGATCTAAAACCAGTGAGACATCTAAAGCCTGCTGTCTAAATTGCAGTAATAATTGGCTGACGCGCGCCTTTTGATTTTGATGAATCGCCATCAGCAAATCATAAATGATGGTGCGATCAATCAAGCCCAACATCTCTTTGACATCTTGATGTTGAATGGCACCTTGACCATAGGCAATTGCTTGATCCGTTAAAGACAATGCATCACGTAGTGAGCCTTGCGCAGATTCTGCAATTTGCCATATTGCATCTTGCTGCGCAGGAATCTGTTCTTTTTCTAAAATTTTGGTGAGATGCTCAGTAATTTCATCGACTGCCAAAGGACGCAAAGTAAATTGCAAACAGCGCGAAATCACGGTAATTGGTAATTTTTGCGGATCTGTAGTCGCAAATAAAAACTTCACATGCTCAGGCGGTTCTTCTAATGTTTTGAGCAAGGCATTAAAGGAGTGAGTTGACAGCATGTGTACTTCATCGATCAGGTACACTTTGTAACGTCCCTGAGTCGGCGCATAAGGTACGTTATCTAACAGTTCACGCGTATCTTCAACTTTGGTGCGTGAAGCAGCATCAATTTCAATTAAATCGATAAAGCGACCTTCATTCACCGCCTTACACGTTGCACATACTTCACACGGCGTAGCCGTTACGCCAGTTTCACAGTTCAAGCATTTGGCCAGAATGCGCGCAATGGTGGTCTTACCTACACCACGTGTACCCGTAAATAAATAAGCATGGTGTAAACGCCCGCGTTCTAAGGCACTACTCAGTGCACGTGACACATGGTTTTGACCCACTAATTCATTAAAATTACGAGGACGGTATTTACGCGCAAGTACTTGATACATGTATGCTCCTTTTTACAGGTCTAAGCATACTGTTTTTTTGCTCAAGAGTGAATGAACAATCTTGTAGGGAATGGATGATTGGGGAAATTAAACACGTTGTAGATGCTCAAGCCTTCGGATCAGTCCAATCCAAAGTAAAATCTGGGTATGCTTGATAATGTTCTGCTGTTCGATCTTCTAGAATTTCCAACACCAAATGATTTACATCCAGTTGAATTAAATTGCGTTGTTTTACATTCATCAATTCAATTTTGGTTTGTGCATAATCAATAAAACGTAGTTGTCCTGTAAAAGTTTCTATTCCACTCTCTGTACTTAAACTCTCGCGTTTTAATTCATAAGTCATATTGGGATGAAGCACCAAATCGACTGCCATACCAGGACAATCTTCACATCGAGACATACAAGGTGTTGTGCCTTGATAATGTCCAACCCATTGCATCGCTTGTGCTTGGGTAGCTATGTCGGTCAATTCAACTTGATTTTGTTGAGTTTGTGAATGCTGTTCCTTTTGGCAACCCATCAAAAGACTGGTTGCAATTAAAGGAATCAAAATCGGTTTATTCATCGACCCGTTCTATGACTTTTAAAACGAGCACAATTTACCACAATTTCACTTAAATAATGAGATATATATCACTTAAAACCAACCCTTACGTCCTTTCAACACAGCATCAGCACAACGTAATGTTTCCTGCGTTAAGCCCCATAAGCGGTAGTCCCCAGTGATCGATGCGGTCGAAAAGTTATGCGTATAGGCAAAACTCAATTGACGCTCGGGATCACACCAAGCACCAGAGCCATTAAATCCGATATGTCCAAATCCTGTTGGAGCCTGTTTTCCTAATGTGAGAATACGGTGGTAGCCCAAGCGCCAATGCATCGGGAGTGGCATAATCCGATCACGATGATGATATTGAATCTGGCTCATTCGCTGAAAGACGTCTGGACGAATCAGCTGTTGCTGTTGCCATTCTCCCTTTTGTGCCAGCATGGCATAAATCTTGGCCAAACTCTCTGCAGAAAAGACCCCATTGGCAGCAGGAATCACCGCTTGTAAGCCTTTGTCACTAAAGAAACTAAAGTTTTTCATCCCTTTCGGAATCATGGCATCCTGAAAGTCTTGCTGATTTTGACCTGACCATTGCATAGCTCTATCCAACAAAGACATTTTCTTGTTTTGTTTTTTAGGTTTTACCTGATTAGATTTGTCCTGAATTACTTTTGGAATTGGCCGCGCAACACTTTCCAAATGCTGTGCTGGCACACCAAAATAAGCTTTTTCTATTTCAAGTGGTTGAAGCAAATACTGTTGCATCAGACTCGACAAAGTTCGTCCCGTGGCTTTCTCTAAAACCCCACCAACTAACCAGCCAAAGGTTAAAGGTTGATAGGCTGCATCCTCACTGATACCAAACCGTGGTTTCGCTTGTGCAATTCGATCCAACATGCCATACCAGTCTGACATTTCAGAGGCATCCTGAATAACATTGCGAATATCGAATAAGCCACTTTGATGACTCAAGATATGTGCCAAAGTGATTTCAGACTTACCATTTTGCGCAAATTCAGGCCAGTATTCCGCCACAGGCTTGTCATACTCGAGCAGCCCTTGACTCACTAAAATATGGGCTAAGGTTGCCAGTACACCTTTACCTGTCGAATAACAGACCGATAAGGTATTATTATTCCAATACTGAGTTTCCGACTTCTTTCCTATGCAAATATCAACGACTTTTTGCCCTTGAAAGTAGACACACAAAGCCGCACCACCTTGATCCATTCGGGCATGTTGCATACGGCTAAACTGTTTCGCAAGGTCAATAAAGTTCGGATCTACATGACCTTGGTATTGATCTGTGCTTGCCAATAAATAAGCTTTAAGTTCTTTCATCTCACATCCATGTCTTTTTTAATTTTAATCATCATAAATACAGAAAAGCCCAAATCATCATTTGGGCATCGTTTTGATCTGATTAGCGTGCAGTAATATGCCCCGTCACATGCGGTTTTTTATTTTTGTTATTTTGAATTAAGAAATCAATGTCATTTCCCGTTTGAGCCGTAAGAAATTCTACTGTTGAAGGTAAATACATCGGCAATTTAAACCAAACATCCGCTTCATAATTGTCTGGCAAACTTAGATTGGCTAATGCTTTGGCTTTGCTCCACATACCATGCGCTATCGCTTGTTTAAAACCAAATGCTTTAGCGGTAATGGCATGAAGATGGATTAAATTAAAATCACCTGACGTTAATGCATATCGGCGACCGATATTTTCAGACACGATCCATTCCTGTTGCACGGCATAATTCGGTGTGCTTTCTTCTTTTGCTTTCGTGCTGGATTTTGCATCTATTTTTTGACGTGCCAAGTAGGTAGTTACCCCTTGCATCACCACTTCATTTCCTACTTTAGCAGTGGTAATAAAATCAAACTGAACACCTTTGTCATGTGGTTTCATTTCACCAAACTGACAAGACAGACTCAGGCTTTCATTAACACCAATCTTACGAGTTTGAGAAACCTGATTACGAATATGCACCAAACCTAAAATTGCAAATGGAAACGCCTCTTGCGTCATCATATGCATTTGCAAACTTTGCGATAACACCGCCAAATAAATGGATGGAATATAGCCATTATTTTTAAAACCACAAACCTCGTTATAGGCTTTTAAATGTTTTGGATCAACTTTAAATGAATCCACCATATATTCAACTTGCGGCAGGACTTTTTCGCTTTTGGGCTTTTTGAAAATGAGTCCCTGCACTATTTTTGGATATGCCAAATAAGGTTTAGGAAGTTGAGAAAAATGGCGCGTATTCATGCTGAACCTTTTAATTATAAATCTAACTTTTAAATTTTTGCTCTATTTAGCAGTGTATCCATAAGGGTGAATAGCTCACCCTTATGATTACTTCACTCATCTTATACAAAGCAGTGTGTTTAAGCACCCAATAAACTTTGTCCACACACGCGAACAACATTACCATTCAAGCCCGTCGATGCAGTTGAAGCAAATAAAGCGATTGTTTCTGCAACATCTACAGGTAAACCACCTTGGCTCATCGAGTTCATACGGCGACCCGCTTCACGAATGGCGAATGGAATTGCGGCTGTCATTTGCGTTTCAATGAATCCAGGCGCTACTGCATTAATAGTTATACCATTTTTCAAAATTGGTGCAGTAAATTTCACCACCCCAATCACGCCTGCTTTAGACGCAGCATAATTGGTTTGTCCCAAGTTACCTGCAATACCCGAAATTGAAGAGACACAAATGATACGACCATTGGCATTTAGACCGTCATGTTCAAGTAAATAATCATTTACTCGTTCAATCGCAGACAAGTTAATGTTAATCACCAAGTCCCAAAGTTCTGGCTTCATGTTCGCCAAAGTTTTGTCACGGGTAATCCCTGCATTGTGCACAATAATATCGACACCACCTTGTGCTGCGGCAGCGGCTTTAATTTTTTGACCTGCATCTTCAGCCGTAATATCAATGGCTAAAGTAGAACCACCTACTTCCCCTGCAACACGATCTAAATCGGCTTGTTGCTGCGGAACGTCTAAACAAATCACATGCGCGCCATCACGTGAAAGTACATGCGCAATCGCTTCTCCAATCCCGCGACTCGCACCCGTCACCACGGCAGTTTTACCAGCTAAAGGTTTGACCCAATCCACATCGACCACATCTGCTTTGGAAACGCGAATGACTTGACCTGAAACATAGGCTGAACGCGGTGATAAAGCAAAACGTAAAGTCGACTCTAAATTGGCTTCTGCGCCTTCATCCACATAGACCAATTGCGCAGCAATGCCTTTTTTAAATTCTTTACCCACAGATTTAACAAAGCCTTCTAAAGCACGTTGTGCAATGGCTTGCTTTACTGTTTTAGTTGTTTCTGGCGTCGTTCCAATCACAATCACACGCCCTGAAGCCAAAATTTGACGCGCAATCGGGTTAAAGAAGTTATACAGTTCTTTTAGCTGTTCAGAGTTTTGGATTCCCGAAGCATCAAAAACCACCGCTTTAAATTTTGACTCACGATCACCAGCATTAAATGCATTGAGTTTTAAACCTTTAGTCGCAGCAACCTGTTGTAATTCTGCATTGTTGCCTGCGTAACTATTGGCATGAATATTGGCTAAAATTTGAGAGATCGCCCCAGACAAGGTGCTTGCTGGTGCAGCTCCAAGCAATACCGCCCCCTTAATGACTGGCGTTGCAGACTCAAAACGATCTAAAAAAGTCGGGGCTGGTAAACCTAAATTTTTAATGACAAATTTACCAATTGGAGATTTTGCGAATGCTTGGTATTGGTCAGTCATGTTTATTATCTCTCAAAACGAATTAAATTTATTTGATGGCTTTTAAACTACTGTTTAACTTCAATATCATGCCAAAGACATAGATTTCAATAGACCCATCAGTTTCCGTTGAATCATACTTGAGTTAAACCAGTGATGACTTGACCTGAATGTATTCTGCAATGTCATTGTAGTCAATTCGAGCTATGCTGTATTGTGTTAATGTACACCTCAAGAATACTGTAACATGCTTGGAAAAGCCTGATGAGCAAAACAACTCAAGAAAATCCAGCAGTCGAACATTCTGTGACTGAATCTGTGTCAAATACATCAAAAGCGCGTACTCGTACACGCAAAACAACTGACACAGCTTCTACGTCTGCTACTCCAACGACTAAAACAACTCGTACACGTGTAACTTCTTCGCCTCGCAAAAAAGCAGCACCCAGTACCACTAAAACTGAATCTACAACTCTAACTTCTGTTCAACAGGAAAAAATTATGAGTCAAAACACTACTCGCCGCGTTGCAATTATTGGTGGTAACCGTATTCCATTCGCTCGTTCTAATGGTGCTTATTTCACTGCATCAAACACGGATATGTTTACCGCAGCATTAAATGGTCTTGTTGAACGTTACAACCTTCAAGGTCAACGTTTAGGTGAAGTTGTTGCGGGTGCAGTGTTAAAACATAGCCGTGACTTCAATATGACTCGTGAATGTGTGTTAGAGACAGCTTTAGCACCTGAAACTCCAGCTTATGATTTGCAACAAGCCTGTGGTACTGGTTTACAAGCAGCCTTCCAAGTGGCAAACAAAATTGCCTTAGGACAAATTGAAGTTGGTATTGCAGGTGGTGTAGACACCACTTCAGATGCTCCAATTGCTTTGGGTGATGGTTTACGTAAAGTACTGCTTGAACTCAATATTGCCAAAACAGCCAAAGATCGTCTTAAAGCCTTAACCAAAATTAACCTTAAAGATTTGATGGATGCCCCGAAAAACGGTGAACCACGCACCGGTCTTTCTATGGGTGATCATCAAGCGATTACAGCATTAGAATGGGGTATTTCTCGTGAAGCACAAGATGAACTTGCTGCGTCTTCACATCAAAAAATGGCGCAAGCTTATGAAGAAGGTTTCTTTGATGACTTGATCACGCCATTCTTGGGTTTAAATCGTGATAACAACCTACGTGCGGACTCTTCTGTAGAGAAACTGGCAAAACTAAAACCTGTATTTGGTAAAGGTGACGCACGTACCATGACTGCGGGTAACTCGACTCCGCTAACCGATGGTGCTTCTTGTGTGTTACTTGCATCTGAAGAATGGGCAAAAGCCAATGGTCATGAAGTGTTGGCATATTTAAGCTTCACAGAAACAGCTGCTGTAGACTTCATTGGCAAAAATGGACCAAAAGAAGGCTTGTTGATGGCACCTGCTTATGCAGTTCCACGTATGCTGGAACGTGCGGGCATTACCCTGCAAGATTTCGACTATTACGAAATTCATGAGGCCTTTGCCTCACAAGTCCTTTCAACCTTAAAAGCTTGGGAAGATCCACAATTCTGTAAAGAACGTTTAGGTTTAACTGCTCCACTGGGTACTATCGATCGCAGCAAACTGAATGTTAAAGGTTCATCTTTAGCTGCAGGTCATCCATTTGCTGCAACTGGCGGTCGTATTTTAGCAACAGCTGCAAAATTGATTCACCAAAAAGGTTCAGGTCGTGTACTGATCTCGATTTGTGCTGCAGGTGGACAAGGCGTAACGGCAATTGTTGAAAAATAATTGACTTAAACTCGCTATAAAAGCACTTCTACGGAGGTGCTTTTTTATTTTAAGACTCATGAACTATTTTGAAAATTAAAGTCTTTAAGAAAATAGAGCCTTATTTTTTACTTCTAGGCTTGGAAATGATAGGCAATAAAAACCGCCCAGACAAAATACAAATTACCACTGCACCGACAATCAATTCAGAGGATTCATTATCATGGATGAACCCCTGCCAGAACTGATGCAACCAATGCGAAACTTGCAAACCCACACTCACTACAACGAATGCCCAAATAAAACACGCCAATAGATTGATGACCATATAACGCAAGGTAGGATATTGCTTAATGCCAATAATCATAGGAATCACGGTTCGCAATCCCCAAGCAAAACGCATCAACAAAATACTTAAGGTCGGATAGTTTTCAATTAATACACTGGCTTTTTGAAATCTAAGTTTTAATTTTGGGCGCTGGTCAATAAAATCATAACCATATCGTTTACCGATTTGGTAATAAAACTGATCACCCATAAAACCACCAATCATAGCTGAAACAATTAACAGCCAAAAATTAAGCACATGTTGATGCACTGCATAAGCACCAAGCATGAGGATGGTTTCCCCTTCAAAGAATGAACCGATTAGGACAGCAATATAACCATAATGTTGTACTTGGTATGTCCAATCCATCTGCGTACTCTGCTTGTTATTATTAGGACAGTGTTATTTCAAAAATTGAAGTGAGATACCACTTGAGCTTCAATCTTTCTTTTAAGGATTATATGGCAGATCATCGTAAAAACTACTAATACCTTAGACATGATATTGCATAACGGTTAAAGCCAACTTACGCCCGATTCGCGATTCTTCAATCCTTTTGCAGTTTTTAGACCATTTACATCATTCTTTATTTTTATTTTGTGATGAGTCCGACTCAAAACGAGTCACATCTACACATAAAAAAAGCCACACAATGTGGCTTTTTAAATTTTAAGACTGATGCATTGGAGAATACCCTAAGCGAAGTTCAATATGGTCATAGCACCATTGGAAAATAAAGGTATACACCAAAATACACATGGTCAAACTGAAGTCTAATAAAATTGCCTGCCAGATGGTCATTTGCATGGCATAAGCAACCATAGGAATGGTAACTAACATCAAACCACCTTCAAAGCCAATGGCATGCATAATACGCACTGGAACAGTACGCTTGAGTTTACGACGGCGTTCAAACTTTTCAAAAAAGTGATTAAACACCATATTCCAAATCACGGAGGTGACTGCCATGGCAATTCCAAGGCTCCCCGTGACTTCCATAGGCATATTAAAAATAAAACTTAATGCGATCGCAATGATGACCAACAGGATGATCTCATAACTCAACGCATGAACAATCCTTCTCTTGGAAATCAACATTTGAAACTACTCTTTGTCTTAGATAGCTGCTATTTTATTTTTATAATACTGATTAATCGAGTTAGATTCTTTCAGTTATATTGAAAGATCATACTAGAAACTTTTTTATTAGCATAAGCAAAAAACAGACCAATGAATATTAACCAAGATCAACTGATTATTTTTCAAACCGTGATGGAAACGGGATCATTTTCTGCAGCCGCGCGTAAATTGAGTAAAGTCCCCTCTGCGATCAGCATGTCAATTGCCAATCTTGAAATTGATCTGGACTTAACCCTATTTACTCGCCAAGGTCGAGAACCTGTTCCTACTGCGCAAGCCCTGACTTTGTACGAGAAAACCCAACAACTTCTGATTGAAATGAATCAATGGAAACAGCATGCCTATGCCCTAGCACAAGGTCTAGAATCCAGTTTGAATATTGTGGTGGTTTCTGAGTTACTGCATACCGATTGGACGGATTATATTCTGCTGCTCGAACAACGCTTCCCAGAGTTACAAATCAACATCTTTTCTGCCCCACAGGAAGATGCTCAGCAAATGCTACTTAATCAGTCAGCACAGTTAGCGCTGATGTTCGAACGCGAACACTTGCAAAGTGGTGAGCAATTTGTCGAATTGAAACGCGAAGTGCTGATTGCGGTGGCATCAAAACAATATGCGCTCGCCCAGTACGATAAAATCAGTTATGAACAAGTCTTGCAGAGTCGCCAAATTGTAGTGGCAAGTCGAGATCGCAGTATCAAACCTGAATTACTCTTTTCCAAAAGTTATTGGCGTACCGATAATCACCACTCGGCATGTGCCATGATTTTGCAAAACTTAGGTTGGGGCGTGCTGCCTTATGAAATGCTGAATGAAAACCCATCACTACAGCAGCAATTAAAAATCCTCAACTTCCAAGATTTCTCACCGAAATTTGAATATTATGTCGATTTGGTCTGGAGTCGTGAAAGTCAGCTGGGTGCTGCTGCTCATTTTTTGATTGATCATATTCGAAACAGTAAAAAAATGACGAATTAAATCACCCTGAACCCTTGATTGCGCTTGGGCTGTACAAAGATTGTGGTATAACTAAATCACGGGTACAACTTTTAAGAAATAGATTTCAATGACACAAAGTGCGTTAAACCAATTAAAAAACATGACAACCATCGTTGCGGATAGCAGTGATTTAGCTGCAATTGAAAAATTTCGTCCGCTGGATGCAACAACCAATCCTTCTTTAATCACAGCTGCTGCTAACCAACCTGAAAATAAAGAGTTGATTGAAGCGGCATATGAACAAGCCAAACAAGAAGGCTATACTTGTGACGCATTGATTGAACGTACAATTGATATATTAACCGTCAAATTCGGTGTAGAAATCTTAAAACTGATTGAAGGGCGCGTCTCAACTGAAGTTGATGCATCTTTGTCTTATGACACCGAAGCCACGATTGCAAAAGCCAAAGAGCTGTTAGCACTTTATAAAGCTTATGGTATCGATCAAAACCGAATCCTAATTAAGATTGCTTCGACTTGGGAAGGCATTCAAGCCGCCCAAGCATTAGAAGCAGAAGGCATTCATTGCAACCTCACCCTCTTGTTTGGTTTACATCAAGCACAGGCATGTGCCGATGCCAAAGTTACCTTAATTTCACCCTTTGTAGGTCGCATTCTAGACTGGTACAAAAAAGCAGAGAATGTCGAAAGCTATCCAATTGATAAAGATCCAGGCGTTGTTTCTGTAAAACAAATTTATCAATACTATAAGCAGCACCAGATTAAAACTGAGATTATGGGTGCAAGCTTCCGCAGTATTGATCAAGTGCTTGGTTTAGCAGGTTGTGATTTATTAACAGTATCTCCAAGTTTATTGGCTGAATTAGAGCTAGATACACGAGAAGTTCAGCTTCAACTTGATCCAAGCCAAGTCACTATCAGTTCAGAACCTGCAATGGTAATTGATAAAAACACATTTAAAGATCGTTTAGAACATGACTTAATGGCATTCCAGTTGTTACAAGGCGGTATTGACGGCTTTATTAAAGCACGTGAACAACTCAACACTTTATTACGTCAATCTTTCGGCTTAGATGCTGAAATTCAAGCTTAAATTTACGCACCATTACTGCGCAAATCTCAAGCCCATTTTGTTAGAATAACAAAATGGGCTTTTTTATAACGAGTAGATTGTGTTTGGCATTACGGATCTCAGTACCTATATTATTGGAACGATTTTAATCGTCATTCTTCCTGGTCCAAATTCATTATATGTTATGTCTATTGCCTCACGCTTTGGTACACGTGTAGGTTATCTTGCAGCTTTAGGTGTTTTCACTGGTGATCTAATTTTGATCCTGTGCACTATTTTTGGTGCAGCCTCCCTATTACACAGCTTTCCGTGGTTGTTCACCATTTTAAAAGTGGTCGGTGCAGTCTATTTATCCTATTTGGGTAGCCGACTGATTCTAGCCAGTATCCGTACTTGGCGAGGAGCAACAGCACAACAGCTTGAAAATTCGGGTGTTACTGTCACTTATAAGGATGCACAGCCTTATCGTACGGCTTTGACCATTAGTATTCTGAATCCCAAAGCTATTTTATTTTATCTTTCCTTCTTTGTGCAGTTTGTAGACCCTGCTTATGCCTATCCAGCCATCAGTTTTACCTTGATGTCTGTTATTCTACAAATCATTAGCATGCTGTATTTAAGTGTTCTGATTTTCTCTGGGGTTCGTTTTGCTGCCTATTTTAATCAGCGATATCGACTGACGGCTGTAGCTGTCGCAGTCGTAGGTTTTGCATTTTTAGCATTTGGCATGAAACTGGCATTTTCCACGCTATAGCTGAATAAAATTCAACGAAAACTGTAAAAACGTGAAATATCATTTATATTTCAGATCTTCACTTCTCCACGATTGGGGTTAAGCGTATGATGCTAAACCTAAGCTTAACCCTTTGGTCAAATAGAATAAGTACGGATACATGCAAAAACTCATTCAAGATTTTTCTATTCCCGCAGTCTTCGCAGGTTTCATCACCTTCTTAATTGGCATCAGTGTTTCCGCAGTACTGGTGATTCAAGCTGCCCAAATACTAGGTGCAAATACTGAGCAAATTACCTCATGGTTTTGGGCATTAGGACTCGGTATTGGTCTAGCGGGCATGTTGTTGTCTTGGAAGTTGAAATACCCCGTTTCTACCTCGTGGTCAACTGCAGGTCTCGCTTTGATTATCGCGACGGGTAGTGGCTATAGCTTAAACGAAGCCATTGGTGCATTTTTAATCTGTGGTTTGATTACCGCAGTTTTAGGTTATCTTGGAATTTTTGAAAGAGTCCTCACTCTCATTCCGCAAAGCCTAACCAGTGCCATGCTCGCAGGCGTGCTATTAAAGTTTGGGATTGAACTATTCGCTAGCCTTAAAACGGATTGGGGATTTATTCTGTCTTTATTAGCAGTGTATATTATTGCCAAAAAGCTTACACCACGTTATAGCATTGTATTAACCGTAATTGCGGCTGTGGCACTCTGCCCCGTATTTTTAGACTTCCAAACACCTACGGTGACTTGGAGTATGGCTCAACCTGTGTGGATGACACCTGATTTTACGTGGTCTGCCATTTTGGGCTTAGCCTTGCCTTTATTTGTCATCAACATGGCTTCACAGTATTTACCGGGCATTGCCATGATTAAAAGTTATGGCTATCAACCGCATGTGAATCAATTGATTGGTGGTACAGGACTCATTCAAACGCTTCTCGCACCTTTTGGCTGTTATAGCGTGAATATTGCTGCGATTAGTGCTGCTGTTAGTTTAGATGATCAAGTTCATCCTGATCCAAGTAAACGCTACATTGCAGGGATCAGTTGTGGTTTCTTCTATGTGTTGATGGGCTTATTTGCCGCTACTCTGACCAGCCTTTTAATGTCATTCCCGCACATATTCATTGTGGCTTTAGCTGGCATTGCCTTATTCGGTACGATTAGCCATAACATTGCACTGGCTTTTCATGACATTTCAGATCGTGAAGCTGCATTAATGACCTTCTTATTCAGTGCCTCTGGAGTGCAATTTTTTGGTATCGGTTCAGCTTTCTGGGGACTGCTCTTTGGTTTTGCTGTTTCATTTATTATGAAATTACGCATTAAAAAATAAATATAATTCAATACAAAAGCATGCGCTCTGCATGCTTTTTTTATTTGGGATATCTCACCTTAATGTCCAATCGAATTAGAGAAAACATTCATCACAATAACACCGCCGACAATCATGGCAATACCGATTAAAGCAGGTAAATCCAAAACTTGTTTAAAGACAAAGAAACCGACCAATGCAGTTAAAATAATGCCAACCCCACCCCAAATCGCATAAGCGATTCCTAAAGGAATGGTTTTAATCACTTGAGACAATAAATAGAACGAAATCACATAAAAAAGCACAACCAATAAGCTTGGCCCTAATTTCGTAAAACCGTCCGATTTCACTAAAAATGCTGAACCTGTTACTTCAGAAATAATCGCCAAAGCCAGCATTGCATAAGCCAAGAGTAGTGGATTCATGTTTGATTTCATCCTGCAAAAATTCTATGCGAAGCTTAACAGTACCAATCCAGTAAATATATGAATTTTCATTTATTCACCTGTCAATGCACTGTAATGCCGAATAAACTCAATCGTTTGGTCAAAAGTTTGCTGACTGGCTTTTAATTTCATTAAAAACTGATATTCATGAATTAACGGCTCCTTACTATCGGGATAGAAAACCTCAGTCACAGGAATCTGCTTATTCTTTAAAGCTACAACGAATGGCACAGATTGAGTTTCTGTTAAAAAGTCTTTGTTTCCACCGCTAATAAAAACTGCTGGATATTGAGCTGTCAGATGCTGTATGGGTGAAATCTCATTTAAGAATGACATATCACTTTTGCGTTCACCTGTATATGCTTGCACTAAGCTATAAATCCCCCATTCAATAATTTTTCGCTCTTCAGGTGCAGTAGCTACAAAAGATGCCATATCGTAAATACCACAATGTAAAATCAGTCCCTTCAACTGTTGCGGCTGTATCCTCGGTACAAAATCAAACTCTTGTGCAAATTGAGGATTTGTAAGTAAAGCGGCGTAATGACTGGCTAAATTAGCGCCTGCCGAATCCCCCGCCATATAAAGTTGATTCGCATCAATTTGATAATCCTCAGCATGTTTATTAATAAACTTAAGCGCTTGATTAATTTGCAGTAACTGATTGGGATAAATCAACTCTGGTGCAAATTGATACTCCACTGAGACCACGTTAAACCCTTGTGCTGCTAGTAACTTAAAATAGCCACGTGCATGTTCCTTTGAGCCTGAAACCCATCCACCCCCATGAATCCAGATAATGGCAGGACGCAAACCTAGTTCTGCAATGTTTTCAGGTTGATACAGATCAAACCCCAGTTTGGGATGATTCATATAGCGGATATTGGAATGAATGAGGACGTTGGCAGGCGCATGACGATCTAATAATTTTTGCTGAGCTTGCGTTGCCGTATTAAAGCTTTTCGCGATCACTTTAGTACTCTTCTGCGCATTTTGGCATGCCGCTAAAAACAGCATGACACAACACAAAGCCATACATACAATCTTCTTCATCATTCCAATTTCCATCAATTCTTTGTTTTATCGGAAAGAATATAAACTCCAAGATCATCCTCAATCATGTCAAGTTTAAGATACTTTTTCTCAGAGGAATGCGATCATTTATAAAAAAATTCTTTTAATCATCTGAGAAAAAAATACAGTATGAAAATCCAAGAATTTCTCTCGGGTTTTCATTCGATGTTCAATTGAACAAAACTATAAAATAGCAATTAATTTTATGAATTTACGTTGTTTTTTGCATTATATAAATTGATCATAAGCAGACAATGTGCTATCAATTAATAAGAAGCAATAATGATAAACAACAGGAGTAAATCCGATGTCTTACCAACATATTTTAGTTCCAGTAGACGGCTCAGAAATTTCATTTTCAGCAGTGAAACAAGCCGCCATTATTGCGAAAGCTTTTGGTAGCGAATTAACACTAATCAGCCTTGTTGCAGAAGATCCGTTTACAGAAGTCGACTTCTATTACTCTTCTGCAATTATGAAAGAATATTTTGTACAAGCTTATGCCAATGCTGAAAAAGCATTAAAAGAAGCGCTTGTGATTGCTCAAGCTGAAGGTGTAGAACCAACTACTCAAATTATTAAAGGTCAAGTTTCTGCCGAAGGTGTAGTTACAACCGCAGAAGAGAAAAAATCAGACCTGATTGTGATGGGCTCACATGGTCGTAAAGGCTTCCAAAAATTCTTACTGGGCAGTTTTGCACAAGATGTACTCCGTGGTACACAATTACCTGTATTGATTGTTAAAGAGTAAAAAGTGATCTAAGCACCTGCAATGTTGTAGGTGCTTCTTCAGGTCTATGACCTAATAATTTATTCATTCGTTTCAAGCCAAACTTTATATTTATAATCGAAGGTGTTTATTCATGACTTATCAACATATTTTAGTACCTGTCGATGAATCACCAATTTCATACACTGCTGTTGAACAAGCGCTTTCTTTAGCAAAATTATTAAATTGCCGTGTGACTGTAATGTGTGTGGTTGCTGTTGACCCTTTTGTCGGTGTGGACTTTTATAAGGTCGCTCCTGCCATCACCGATTATTTTATGCAGGCAGAAGCAAATGCACAAAAACGCTTAGCGGACATTAAGCAATCTTTTATTCGTGATGAAATTGATGTTGATACCAAGGTGATTCGTGGTGTATCAGCAGCAGATGGCATTATTCAAATTGCAGATGAGGTAAGTGCTGACCTGATTATTATGGGTTCACATGGTCGTACAGGCTTCAAAAAGATGATGTTAGGCAGTGTCGCACAAGCTGTGCTGACTCAATCGCCAATACCTGTCCTAATTGTAAAGGTCTAAAGTATAAAATCCCTCATGCATGAGGGATTTTTTTTAGTGAATACGTTTCTACGTTAAACGCGCTCAAAAGCACAAATAAATTATTTATTGATTTGAATTGCACGCGCCATCACATCTTGTGGAACTTGATCTGTAAACACCACCGCTAACGTTTTATCAGTGGTTGGCATTTTTTCTGCAGTTGCTTCTAGCACTGCATTGATATCTTCAGGTTTAAAGCTATACATCGCGCCTGTTGCAGGATCGACAGCCAACAAGCCAATTAGACCACCAAAAATAATATTACCAAAATACCAACCACTGATTGTACCTTTAACAACAACTGTTTTAGCTGCGAATCCATCCTTACTAAAAGTGATTTGGTACTCTGCTGGTTTAAAATAACCTGCCCCTTTTTTAAGGGTTACAGTCGTTGGCGTTTGCCCGACATGAATACTTTGCCCTGCACTGTTTTTAATTTCAATTTTCGCAGATTCTGGAACACTCGTAAAAGTGAGTGTTTGAGTTGAACCCTTAATAATACTTGCACAGCCTGTCATTAGCATCGTTGTAGAAATCATAGAAGCAACCAATAACTTATTCATTTTTATCACTCTTTAAAAAATCTGGCGAAATGTAACAGAAAGTTTATAAATTATGAAGAAAATGTGGAGTCGCTCTATTCAATTGATCATATTTGTGACAAATTCATCAAATCAATACATTTTTCAATAAATATTCCCAATTTAAATATCACTTTAGGATTTCATACGCTCTATTTTTAACCCTAATTACTTACTCCCCCCCTATATTCAAAAATAAAAAGGCTATTCCTCATTTCTGAGAAATAGCCTGATTTAGATTAAAATCTACAATATTTTAATCAAATACTCAGCATACTATTTAAAGTTTCTACCACATTCTTAGATTTCACTTGTGGTTTTAACGCTTCTAAAGATGCCAATACACTTGAGCGCTGTGGTTCAGCCAAGGTATACCAACGCGACAATACTTGTAATAAACGTGAACCCAGAATTGGATTTTTCTCGTCTAAATACTTTGCCAACTCGACAAAATGCTGAACCCCAAAACCCCATGTATTCACAGGATTGTTACTTAATCCACCACTGACTGCACGAATACGATTAGGAGTCCCTAAATCATAATCAGGATGATTGAGCAAGATTTGAATACTCTCTGCAGTCGCCTCTGGATGAGAAGCTTGTACGGTAAACCATTGGTCTAGAGAAAGGGCTTCATCTTTAAAACGATCATAAAAATCATCTAAAATATCTTGTGCCTGCGGCGCATCATTCCACACCAATACACGCAGCGCACCTAAACGCTCAGACATATTCCCCGTTGTCATATATTGTGTATGAGCCAGACTAAAGGCATCAGCATCGCCTTGACGAGCCAACATCATCAGCATGATATTTTTCAGGGCACGCACACCCATCGCCTGAGAAAATTCTTTCTGTAAATCAGGATCTAACGCTAAGTAAGTTTCTTTACAGAAGTCACCTAAAGCGTGTGCCAGCGTATTCAGTAATGTATTACGCTTTTCTTGGATGAGCGCAGGATTATAGTTTTCATCAATACGGCTGCCCAGATAACCTTCACTTGGTACATCAAATAGACGTGAAGCTAGTAATGGATCTTTTTCCACTAGAGCTGGTAAAGTATTTTTGATCGCTTGTACATAAGTCGCGGCATCATGATCATTCAGTAACACACGTTCCAATAAAGTCTGTGTTGCCTGCCATTGGTTAAAGCCGTTGGTTTCATACTGAATTAAGAATGCCAATTCCTCATCAGAATAATTAAAGTCCAAGTTCACAGGCGCAGAGAAATTACGCAGCAATGACACCACAGGTTTCGTAGTCACACCTGTAAATACAATGCTGGCTTGATCTTGGTCAAACAGATACACGCCATCTTTGACACCATTTTCAAACAGGACTTCCGATTGCAAGCTATATTGCTCACCTGTCTCGGCATTGAACAAAGCCAATGCCACAGGAATAGGTACAGCCTTTAAGTTTGGATATTTGGCGTGTGCTTTCAAGCTTTGCTTAAAACTCAACCGATAGGTTTGTGCGGTAGCATCATATTCACCCTCCGCTTCGAGCTTTGGCGTTCCAGGTTGGTTGTACCACGTCAGGAAGTTAGATAAATCTACGCCTGAACCAGCGGTCAAAGCTGCAACCCAATCTTCCACTGTAACGGCTTGCCCATCATGACGACGGAAGTATTCATCAGTCCCTTTACGGAATTTTTCTTTACCCAATAGCGTCGACATCATGCGGTTAATTTCCGCACCTTTCTCATACACCGTAGCTGTGTAAAAGTTATTAATCTCCACAAAATGGTCAGGACGTGGTGGATGTGACAACGGACCTGAATCTTCTGGGAATTGATGGGCTTTTAATACCGCTACATCATCAATACGCTGTACAGCGGCAGATTGTAAATCTTCAGAGAAGGATTGATCACGAAATACGGTCAACCCTTCCTTCAAACATAATTGGAACCAGTCACGACAGGTAATACGGTTACCTGTCCAGTTATGGAAATATTCATGCGCAATCACCGACTGTACGCGCATAATTGCCGCATCCGTGGTGTATTCTTCATCTGCAAGCACACAAGACGTATTAAAGATATTTAAACCTTTATTCTCCATAGCACCCATATTGAACTGGCTGACCGCCACAATCATATAGTTATCTAGATCATAAGGGCGACCATAATGCTCTTCATCCCAACGCATAGAATGCTTTAAGGCTTCCATTGCGATATGGCATTTTGGAATGTCTTTCTCAATTGCATAAATTTCTAAAGCAACATCACGACCTTCAGAAGTCGTGTAACGATCCTTCAGAACTGCTAAATCACCGATCACACAAGCGAATAGATAGCTTGGCTTTTTGGTCGGATCTTGCCAAATTGCAAAGTGACGGTTATCGCCAACTTCACCTGTTTCTAACAAGTTACCATTGGCTAAAAGCACAGGATATTTTTTATCGGCTTCAACACGTGTGGTAAACACAGCCAAAACATCGGGACGGTCTGGGTAGAAGGTAATTTTACGGAAACCTTCTGGTTCATTTTGCGTAACAAACAAATCCCCTGCTTGATACAAACCTTCCAACATGGTGTTCGATTCAGGATGGATCACCACTGAAGTTTCTAAAATAACTTCATTTGGTGCATTGTGGATCACTAATTGCTCAGTATCTAATGTATAGTCACTTTCACCCAGTAATTGACCGTTCACCCGAACAGACTTAAGTTCGAGATCACGCCCCAATAATACCAAATCACCTTCAGTCTGACGTTTCATGACCAGTTTGGCATCTACATTGGTGTGATCTGTATACACCTGAATATCCAAATTGATTGAATCTACAAGAAAGACGGGCTTTTGATAGTCTTTTAAATACACTGTCTGGTCTGCTTCAACCACTGGATTTGCCGCAATGTTCATATCATTTCCTATTTGTCTTTTCAGCATGAATACCTCAACTGCCACATAGTGTTTACATCGGCAGCACTCAGCTTCTTTGCTTTTATTTATATTTCAATATGGGTGTTTATTTTCTGCATTTCAATCATATTTGCGCATAATTTTTAGGAGATGTATTTTATTTATACGCTTTTGTTCCTCCTCTATGAGTATGTCGGCTAAAGATGAAAATACAACATATGTTTTACAGTATCGCACTCTCAGTTTTGTCATCGACTGCAATTGCCGCGCCAACTATTCAGTCTTAGGAATGTCTAAAATCTGGCACACAGCATAATTTTGTTTTAGTCGCACCGTCTCACAATTCTCAAACCCTTCAATTGATGTACTACCCCTATTTCAAACCAGTCCGCATAAGTCTTATTAGAACTGTAAATTCAGAAATGGCAGAAGGTCGTCCATTTGAGCAGCATTTATTTTTTAATGAATTTAATGGCAAACAAAAGACAGGACAATACGAAGTCATATTGCAAGGTGCTCGTATCTATGGTGTAACTTATACCGCCAAAGCATCAGGCCGAATCACCTCTTATCAAGATTATCTTTCCGATGTTGAAAAACAAAAGCTAAACCAGATTCTTATGCTAAAGAACATAGAATGCATTTGATGAATACCACTTAAATAGACTTACATTTCATTTTTCATCTGTAAGAAATTCTAATTTTTACGACTAAAATAGACAAACCGATTAGAATTTGTGCACGTTTTTTGCTTGTAGTTATATGTGCAAAGCGCACTATACAATCAGCAAAATAAAAACGAGGTGTAAGATGAACATCAAAGAACAACTGGTTCGTGCTGCGAATATTAAAATCATGCAAACCCTAGATCAGGCAGGTATTGACCATAAGGTGATCGCTGCCTTTATGAGTTGTGAAGGCATTCCAGCTCAAGCACATGAGATAAGTACAATTTTAAATCAATACGATGCATTAGGAAGCAAAAAACTGCCGTCAAAAAAAGTCAGAGCCTTGTTAACTGCTAAACAACTTGGTGAAGAGGATGAAAGCCTGCCTTGCCCAGCAGCATACTAAGTTAAACTTAAAATTAATTTCCTTAGAGCTACATCTCGTAGCTCTTTTTTATTTTATCCAATTTAAAACCGTACAAAGCTTTGCAGAATTGCACAACAGTTGGGCACGGCACTGAAACTAAAGGGTGTATAATCACAAAGATAACTCTGTATTCTAATTGACGACCACCACTATGCTGCTTCAAATTCTGCAAAAACAACTAGATGAAAGCACAACCTGTCCTCTTTGTCAGGCAGCAATGTATTGGGTTGAAGCAGAACAATATGACCAAGATGTTCAATTTCATGAATGCAGTCATTGTGCGCACCGTGTCTTTCAAGATGATAAATACACCTGTCATTGCGAGCGTTGTGCTGCCAAGCGCAAAAAACTATTACAAGAAACGCGTCTACAAGAGCAGCGTAAATCTAAAAGTAAGGACGTGGTAGAACGAGAGTTGAGTCAACTCAGCTTCTTAAACAAACTGTTTTTATTGAGCATACTGGACAATCAGGTTCAGGAATATTCAGCGCACAAAGAATTTATTCATTGGGAAGCCATTAAATATCACCCTATTACTCCCAATTATTACTTTCAAAGTACCTTGCTTAAACAATTGCTACGAGACCAAGTTTTAATAGCCAAAGACTTTGCTGAGGAAGCACATGAATATTATATCAACGTTCGTTTAGAGGGATATACTGAACCGAGCTTGTTTAGTATTACCCAGCAACTAAGAAATTGGTTTTTTGAGAATCTACGACTCGGGATTCCATTTAAAGATGCTGAGGAAGTGAAAAACACGTTGTACTTGGTGCTCTATCAAGAAATCGTGCAGTTCATGCAGTTTTATTGCAAATCATGGGGCATTCAAATTGCAGGCAATCAAAGCTTTCAAACCTTTTGCTATCGTTTAATGGATACCTTAGCAGTAGGGCAAATTTATTACCTCATTCAGACTGCCTTAGAATATCTGTATAAACAAAAAGCGCTTAAGCCGCGCAATGACAACTTTATCAATACCAATCTGCTTAAGAAAACTCTGCAACAATATCGTGAACGCGCACTGGCAGAAAAATGGGAAACATCCACCCTTCCTCGTTTGCCTGGAATGCCACTGAGCAAAATGAGTGAAATCTTGTTTTTTAAGTTTCTTGGTTATGATGAGCGAATCTTCTTCCAGCCTGTTTGGCGTTCATGGAAAAAAATTGAACCGCGTTTAAATTTCTATTCAGTCAAACGCTGTATGTATTGTGGTTCTAACGACTTAGCTGTCGACTATGATGCTGAAGAATATGTTTCTTTATTCTGTCGACACTGTAAGCATCAGGACCACTATTTCACACGGTGAATGGTGAACAATATGTCTACACAATCAAACTCTTCCACATTTGACCTTCAGGATGACTCAGTGGATCAAACCGACCCTTTACTTCAGAAAATCATTGAAGCCCATACGCAACTGCGAGCGACTCAGCCACTGGTTCAATGTATCACCAATAGCGTTGCTGCAAATTATGTTGCCAATGTCTTACTCGCGTCAGGTGCTTCACCGGCTATGATCGATAACCCATTTGAGGCAGAAAGTTTTACTCGCATTAGTAGCGCACTCAGCATTAACTTAGGCACTCCAACCACTGAACAGATGCAGGCGATGCAAATTTCTGCCCTGACTGCGCAGCAGGCTTCAGTACCTTGGGTACTTGATCCAGTCGGCTATGGGGCTATTTTGGCATGGCGTAGTGAAATGACTGATGAACTCCTACAGTACCGTCCAACAGTCATTCGTGGCAATGCATCGGAAATGAGTGCTTTAGCGGGTAATCAAGTCGAAAGTAAAGGTGTAGACAGCACCCTAGATAGTGCTGAAGTGTATGTCCAAGCGTGGTCACTGCTAGAACATGCAGAATGTATTGCAATTTCAGGTGAGTCAGATTTTATTTTGTCTAAAGAACTTGATTGCGTCATTCAAGTGAATGGTGGTTCGTATTTACAACCACGTGTTACTGCAACAGGCTGTGCTTTAGGGGCATTAATTGCCGCATATTGCGCAGTTACCTCTACTACGCTTGCGACACTGGCTGCACATGTGAACTTTGCAATTGCAGGTCAATTGGCATATCAAACCGCAAAAACTGTGGGTAGTTTTAATGTGGCATTTTTAGATGCACTAGATAGCCTCACGGCAGAACAAATCAGTGAATATGCAAATTTTAGTATTGTTCACAGGTAAAAAATACATGTGAGCATAATTAGAATATGCTCACATCTATTAACTCGCTGCGCGTTCTATCGCATTTAATATCACGGCTTCGGTGAGCATTTTCGTATTGAGTTTACTTACACACATCATTCCCATACCGTCAAAGTAATCTGGCGTATGCTGCATAAAAAAATCGATATGCTGATTCGCCTGATCATGAATATGAATCGACTCATCTAATGTTGTTTCAGGAATCACTCTTGGATGAACATAAATATCTTCACGACGTTTTTGTACATCAGGTTTGCGTACTGCAATTAATTTAAGTACATCCAGATAGTCTTGTGGGGTTTCCACATCTGTTCTTGGATAAAAGTTTTGTGCACAAGAAGCAAGTAAGGCATAAGCTTTAGGTTGCATCATGGTCACTACAAACCATAATGGGATCAATGGATGTTTAATGCTGTGTTGTACAGCAACTTTAATTACTGAATTCACAGTTTTATTGCCACGTTGATAATTCGGTAAGAATGACCCACGAGAATTCACTACAAAAATATTCTTATCTCGAATATTCAATTTCAAAATAGAAATACTGTTATAGCCAATTAAACGCACACCATCAAAATATTCTACAACTTGTACTGATATCGCATCAGGATCATGCATAAAATCAAAAAGTTCTTGCTTACAAGTTTCAGGAAAAATGATGCGGTCAAAATCTAAAAGTTGTTCTAAATATTGGTTTTGATGTTCTGGTGCTAACTTTTTATAATCCGTTATTGTTTCTAAGATATTCATAACTCCGCCCGAGTCGAATAGACCACATGATTGTAATACGACTTTCATGTAGCTGACATCCCCTAAATTAGGTAATTAAAGCTATAACTTCACTAAAAAAGATGACTATTCATCTTTTAAATCAATAAATTACAGAATTATGTATTGAATGAAATCAATAAGATATAAGTAAAATGCAACTTTAAATTAATGAATAGAAATCCCAAAAATTTACATAAAATAACCCATAAAATTTTTAAGTCTTTTTATCAATCATTTATCAGTTTTAGATCAATTTCACTGATTATTATACAAAGTCATACACACCAAGTCATAGAACGAACCAATAGCATCGTTAAGTCACCCTTCCCTAAAGATGCTATTGGCTCAATCATCACCTTTAACCCATTCGGTGATAACTTATATATTTAGTGTAATCATAACCTTGCACAATTGTTTCCTTTATTTCAGCTTAATTTTCATAAAATCAGCATAAGAATGAAGTATATTTTCATTTTAAAGAAGATTCTTCTATGGAATGAATTTTGAACAGTACAGAATATATACTCGATAAAATTGATCGGAAGATTTTATCTGCTCTGCGCCATAATGGCAGATTGACCGTTGCGCAATTGGCAGATGAAGTCGGACTTTCTTCATCACCTTGCTGGACGCGACTCAAACGTTTAGAAACTTTAAAAATTATTGATGGCTACACAGCCAACATCAATCCTAAAGCGATTGGCATTAATGAGCTATTCTTTATTGAAATTACCCTTGAACGACATGATGATGAAATTCTGGAGCAGTTTAGCCAAACCCTAGCGGACATCCCTGAGGTGATAGAAGCACATTTGGTGACTGGAGACTATGATTATCTGGTCAAAGTGGCAGTGAAAAACTCTGAACACTATGAACGCTTTTTAAGAAAGAAGTTGTATTCAATTAAAGGAATTCGGCATACACGTTCTACATTTGCCCTACGCCCGCTCAAATCTGCGACTACGTCTGATTTAATGCTGATTGAATAATCAAAAAACTCTTTTACTGCATTTTATGCAAATGTATGTTTTAATACGCTCAGTATGAGATGAGCCTCTACAGTATGTGCCTTAGATGCATATACGACTAGCCCCTAACCATGGGGCTTTTTATTGTCTGATTGAAACCATAATTTCATAATCACTGTATATAACTACTCATAAGAATGAATAAGTCGACCATTTACTCAGTTAGATTAAAATCTATGTTTTATTAAGAATATGTTAAGCACACTAGACTTCGATATAATCACTGTTCATTATTAAATCACATAATAACTATACTTTTGGAGCACGCTTCAATGGGGTTCAAACTCATACCAACTATAATTTCAGTATCGCTTACCCTTATTATTTGGTTCTTTATCCCAGTCCCACAAGATGTTTCTGCAAATGCTTGGCTTCTGTTTGCCATGTTTATCGGGGTGATCTCTGCGATTATTGGTAAAGCCATGCCAATTGGAGCTATTTCGATTATTGCGATTGCTTTAGTTGCAATTACTCGTGTTACTGCCGATAACCCAAGTGATGCGATTAAAGATGCGTTAAGTGGTTTTGCCAATCCCCTGATCTGGTTGATAGGTATATCTATCATGATTTCCAAAGGCTTACAGAAGACTGGATTAGGTGCACGCTTAGGCTATTTATTTATCGCGGTTTGGGGTAAAAGAACCATTGGTATTGGATACAGTCTCGCTTTATCTGAACTGATTCTTGCACCCGTTACCCCAAGTAACACGGCACGTGGTGGTGGAATTATCCATCCGATTGTGCGCTCTATTGCAACGAGTTTTGACTCTGACCCTGAAAAAGGTACAGAAGGAAAAATTGGTAAATATTTGGCTTTGGTGAATTACCACTCCAACCCCATCACTTCGGCGATGTTTATTACCGCTACCGCACCAAATCCTTTAGTTGTTGAGCTTGTTGCAAAAGCCACCAATAGCCAGATTCATCTGAGTTGGACGACATGGGCATTGGCTATGGTTTTACCCGGTATTGTGGCATTGGCTTTAATGCCGATTGCACTTTACTTGATGTACCCGCCTGAAATTAAAAAAACACCCAATGCAGCGCAGTTCGCCAAAGAGCGTTTAAAGGAAATGGGACCCATTACCTTACACGAAATGATTATGCTGGCTGTGTTTGGAATTTTACTGTTACTTTGGGCGGGCATTCCTGCAATGCTGTTGGGGGATATGTGGACTTTAGATCCTACCACAACTGCATTTATTGGTTTATCTCTTTTATTACTGACTGGCGTTTTAACTTGGGATGATGTCTTAACTCAAAAAAGTGCATGGGATACTGTAACTTGGTTTGCAGCACTGGTGATGATGGCAACCTTTTTAAATAAGCTCGGCTTAATCGCTTGGTTTTCAGGTGTTTTACAAACGAGCATTGGACAGCTTGGCTTAACGTGGGTTCCAGCATCCATGCTTTTATTATTCGCTTATATGTACGCTCACTATATTTTTGCCAGTACTACTGCACATATTACCGCGATGTTTTCAGCTTTCTACATTGCAGGTATTGCACTAGGTGCACCACCAATGTTCTTTGCACTGATTATGGCAGCAGCCTCTAGCATTATGATGACACTAACCCATTATGCGACTGGTACTTCCCCTATTGTTTACGGCTCAGGTTATACAACGCTTGGTGAATGGTGGAAAGCAGGCTTCGCCATGAGCATTATTAATATGATTATTTTTATAGTCTTAGGTGGAATTTGGTGGAAGATCTTGGGCTATTGGTAAGATCCTTTAGTTTTAAAAAAGCCCTTGCTAAGGGGCTTTTTTAATGTCCGTGTTTTCAAGAGACTAAGCTCAACTCTATTTATTGGATATACACCAATCAGATTCATTAATCAGGTTTAATGTCATAAACCCAATTACGAGCTTGTTTGTCTGTGATTGTTTCACAAACATAGTAATCATGATCCCAAGAGTCTTGATGAAAAATTTCCATTTTTCGATAAGTGACTTGTTTGCCATTTTCGACACAAACAAAACTGTCACCTTGGTCTTTGACTTGAGTTCCATTAAGGAAACCACCAATACATAAAAAGCGGGATTGTTTGGTCATCGTTTAACATCAACTTTTAAAACATTCAATCAGGTAAATGATTAAACAATTTATAGAAAGTGCTGTAAAGCTTAACCAAGAACAATCCTAATCCTCAATCAAGAAGCAAGTCTACTCAGCATTTTTTCCATATAATGATCATAGTTATCTAATTGCTTTGACCAAAATGTATTTTTTTCAATTGATTCTAAAAATTGTATAGGATCAATTTTCACTTCATCTTTTTCAATATCAAATTGCTCATCAACAAGTTTTTGCATAAATTCAGATTCACAATTTGATGTAATGATGACTTCATCTAAAGATACTTTTAAATGATCACCAAAATATTCATGATCAAACTCTAATGTTGTATCTATAATCCAAGAGTGAATAATTACATCATTAATGTTTCCAAAATGCTTACTTAGAAAGTGTCTTTTTATATATTCAACTTTATTATCTAATTGATAACTTGCTTTATTCAAAACGAAATTTTTATATTCATAAATTTCTTGAATACTACTTCTTATATATGTAGATTTCACTTCTGCTACAATCACATGATTCTCATACATAGCGATGAGATCTATTTCACCCGAATTACCCTCTGAAGGGACATACTGACAAAACACTTGAAAACCAATTTTTTCAAGTTTTTCAGCTAAATTAAGCTCAATTTGATCAGTTTCACTTTTTAACTCAAGACGGTTCTTATGTAGTTTACGTACATAATTAATCATAGCTGTATTTAAATTCTGGAATGCCGTAAGCCATGGAAATTGAAAAATAAAATCATCTATTTTGTAAAATGGCTTTTGCATATATGTTGCCTGATCATTTAGATCATATAAATCACAAGTCCAAAATTTTAAGATGTGATTCATTTTTTTAATTTTTTCATTAGTACTACCTTCTACAATCCACGAAGACATTCTTTTAGATTTTTCTTGTTCTGTAGCAAATGTGAATGGCATACGATTTTCTCCAATCATAAAACCATACATCATTAATTTAGAAAGTGCTTCGAGATGTGAAGTTGATCGAGGTAAAAACTCCTCAATTTTTTGAATATGATCTTTTAAGTAATGGGCTTGTGATAAAGAAATTGTTTTCATTACATCAAATAAATCTAATTCCACCTTATTTATCTTGAGTTCACAAATTCCATAAATTTGTTTTAGTTGTTCTTTCACACCAAAAGCTTTCGATAAAGCAATTGCATTAGCTTCTAAATTATCACCCGTCGGTAAAATTCTATAAATATAATCTGAATCAAATAATCTTTGACTGCCCACTATCAACCAGTAATTTAATAAAAGTGAGTGCTTTTCAAGCCAAGTATCTTTTACATTCCGTTGATTTAAATATGATAATGATTCATTTTTTAAAATATATTTTACAGTAGAGTCGAAACTAAAAGACTCTAATACATTCCTTTTGTAATTTATAAGTTCAACTTTAATTGCTACTAACTTTTTAAATAAATCATATTGGGGTTTCAGCTCACTCGTCATTCCTTCACCGAGTAAGAAAGGAAGCATCTTAAATTTTAAAGCTAACGCTAAAGATTTTTCTGTTAATTTCTTTGTATTTTTCCTTGAAGTCTTAATAATCTCATCAAATGCCCTCCACACTACTTCAGCTGAATTTTTTTCTTCCGGGTCAAATTGATATGGCAATTGAAAAAAGTCTTTATTGGGCACTAAGTATTCATAAGCATATAAACTACTGAAGCTCATAGCAGTAATTTGACCAATATTCAGCTTATTTTGTATATCTTCATAAACAGCTAATCTATGTTTATATTGTAGTTGTAAATGTGTGGCAGTCTGAATAAAGCCGCATAATTCTTCAGAATCAATTTCTTGTGAAATTTCCTTTAATATACCCCATGAATCATGCTCAGAATTGAGAATAATGCCAGAATATCGTACCGCTAAAATAAAACTCTGAATATCAAGTTTTAGATAATTTATACAAATATTTTTATCTGTAATTGTATATCGAATATACTGACTTAGAGCCAAAATATAATTCTCTTTCCTAACCTCATCAACTGTAAGTAGCTTAATAAAATTTGACTGCCAAAACATATCAAATTTATTTTTATAAGACTCAGTCTTAGGCTGTGAACTTTTATACAAAAGGTCTTGAACAATTTTTTCTTTTGCAATTTCAGAGCCATATTTTAAAAATAAACTTTCAAATTTTTCTTCGTAATAATTTTTCATAAAAAAATAAGGGCTGATTACTCAGCCCTTATTTTTAACTCATTAAAACTTAATTATCAAACAATTAAGTCAATTGAGCAGCAGCAATTTTCTTAGTATCTACTTTGTCAGCAGCATCTGTATATTCACCAATACGGTCGAAGTTCAAATACTTGTAGATATCTGAAGACATGCTGTCAATTTGCGCAGCATATTGTTGGTATTCTTCAGGAGTTGGTAACTTACCAAGAACCGCAGCTACAGACGCAAGCTCAGCAGAAGCTAAGTAAACGTTAGAACCTTGACCTAAACGGTTAGGGAAGTTACGAGTAGAAGTAGACACTACAGTCGTGTTTGGTGCTACACGTGCTTGGTTACCCATACACAATGAACAACCAGGCATTTCAGTACGTGCACCAGCTTTACCATAAATGTTATAGAAGCCTTCTTCCATCAATTGGTGCTCGTCCATACGTGTTGGTGGAGCCAACCATAAACGAGTAGACAATGAACCGCTTGGTACTTTATCAAGTAACTGACCGGCTGCGCGGAAGTGACCAATGTTCGTCATACAAGAACCGATGAACACTTCATCAATTTTGTCGCCTTGAACGTCAGAAAGAAGTTTTGCATCATCTGGATCATTCGGGCAGCAAAGGATAGGTTCTTTGATGTCAGCAAGGTCGATTTCATACACTTTCGTGTATTCAGCATCAGCATCAGCTTTAAGAAGTGATGGGTTAGCCAACCAGTTTTCCATGTTTTCAACACGGCGAGCCATAGTACGTGCATCACCATAGCCTTGTGAAATCATCCACTTAAGCATTGTGATGTTTGAACGTAGGTACTCAGCAACTTTCTCTTCAGAAAGCGTGATTGCACAACCAGCAGCAGAACGTTCAGCAGAAGCATCAGAAAGTTCGAATGCTTGTTCAACTGTCAAATCAGTTTCCATTTCTGACAAGTCGATTTCTAAGATACGACCAGAGAAGATGTTTTTCTTACCTTTTTTCTCAACAGTAAGATCGCCTTCCTTGATTGCATAGTAAGGAATCGCATGTACAAGATCACGTAAAGTGATACCAGGCTGCATTTTACCTTTGAACTTCACAAGAACTGACTCTGGCATGTCAAGTGGCATAACACCAGTTGCTGCAGCGAACGCTACAAGACCAGAACCCGCTGGGAATGAAATACCAATTGGGAAACGAGTATGCGAGTCACCACCAGTACCTACTGTATCTGGAAGAAGCATACGGTTTAACCAAGAGTGGATAATACCGTCGCCTGGACGTAAAGAAACACCGCCACGGTTCATGATGAAGTCAGGAAGCGTGTGTTGCATTTGTACGTCAACTGGCTTTGGATAAGCAGCAGTGTGACAGAAAGACTGCATAACTAGGTCAGCAGAGAAGCCCAAGCAAGCTAAGTCTTTTAACTCGTCACGAGTCATAGGACCAGTTGTATCTTGAGAACCCACAGTCGTCATCTTAGGTTCACAGTAAGTACCAGGAATTACGCCTTGACCTTCTGGAAGACCACATGCACGACCAACCATTTTCTGAGCTAAAGTGAAGCCTTTGCCAGTTGCAGCAGGTTGTACTGGAGTACGGAATAAAGTAGATGGTGCAAGACCTAAAGCTTCACGCGCTTTAGTTGTCAAACCACGACCAACGATTAAGTTGATACGACCACCAGCACGTACTTCGTCTAGAAGAACTGGAGTTTTAAGTTCAGATTCAGCAATTTGTTCGCCGTTTTTGAACGCAGTTACTTTAGCAGCAGCGTGATCAATCTTAAGAACGATTTCATCGCCCATGTTCATGTTCGCAACGTCAATCTCTACAGGTAACGCACCAGCGTCTTCCATAGTGTTGAAGAAAATCGGAGCGATTTTAGAACCTAAGCAGAAACCACCGTCTTTTTTGTTTGGAATGTGCGCGATTTCGTCACCGAAGAACCAAAGCACAGAGTTAGTCGCAGACTTACGAGAAGAACCAGTACCAACAACGTCACCCACGTAAGCAACTTGGTTGCCTTTCGCAATGAGTTCTTTAATTTGGTTAAGTGGACCAACTTCACCAGGAACTTCTGGGTTGATGCCATCACGTACGTTTTTCAACATCGCATTCGCGTGTAATGGGATATCTGGACGGCTCCAAGCGTCTTGAGCTGGAGACAAGTCATCAGTATTGGTTTCGCCAGTTACTTTGAATACAGTAAGTTTGATTTCTTCAGGAACATCTTTACGGCTAGTGAACCATTCAGCATCAGCCCAAGATTGAAGAACTGCTTTCGCATTTTCGTTACCCGCTTTCGCTTTGTCAGCAACGTCATGGAATGCATCAAATACAAGAAGAGTTTTCTTTAACGCTTCAGCAGCTAAGCCAGCCAATTCAGCATTGTCTAAAAGCTCAACTAGAGGTGCTACGTTATAACCACCAAGCATAGTGCCTAGTAAGTAAACCGCACGTTCTTTAGAAACTAATGGAGAAGTCGCTTCACCTTTTGCCAAAGCAGCTAAGAAAGCAGCTTTAACATACGCAGCTTGGTCAACACCCGCTGGAACACGGTTTTCTAGTAAATCAACTAAGAAAGCTTCTTCACCAGCTGGTGGGTTTTTTAATAGTTCAACTAATGCAGCTGTTTGAGCATCATCAAGTGGCTTCGGTGGGACCCCGAGTGCGGCACGTTCTTCAACGTGTTGGCGGTAAGCTTCTAGCACGGTTTATTCCTCTTTTTTAAAAAATTATCTATGAATTCCAGCTTTAGCAAAGCTTCACAGATAATATGGACAGCAAAATTCTACTAAAAATCCAGTCAAAAGTTAATGCAAGTAAAGTGTTTCTTCGTGATGCTCATTATTTTATAGCGAAATGATGCCGTTCAAATGAACGTAAAAATAATTCGACATGCTTTGCAATTACTTGAATAACATTTTAAGTGAATCAGGTATTAAAAAGGCAGCTTTGATATTGCCTGATTATCTTCAAAAAAGACATACCACCTTAGTGGACTGTCATTTGTCTCAAATACGCTTGAACAGCGGCTTTGAAGCCTTTGGATTTGATTTGAATTTCATCTTGATGCAGCTAGATATGTTCTGCATTAGCAAAAAATGATTTTAACAGCATAAAACTTTGCGTCTGTATCAATTGGGGGTTGAATTTCAATCCGCCTCCCCTAGACTCAAAACCTAATGACTACCTTTAATCACATTACACCTTGCGCCATGTTCTACGAATAAATCGAGTTGTTCATATATACACCAATATGCATAGCCCCTCTTTTGATTGTTATTATTTGACCTCAATTATTGTTTAAAAGTTATGGTTATTCGATACAGGACTGAGCACCCATTAAATTTTAATATTGCTTAGGCTATTTATTATTTTAATTAATTTCTAATAATACCCTTGTCTTAGTTCATAGACTCTTTAAGACCAATTTTGCATATTAAAAAAAGCCTTGTGTAATTTATCCACAAGGCTTTAGATTTACTCTTACACTAAAATAAGACTGCACTAAAAGAAAAGTAAAACAATTAGAATTGTTTATACTCTGGCAACTTATCATGTGGTGTGGCTAAACACTTGTCTGTAATTTGCGCTTTAATTTGATCACGAGCAGCATCTTTATCTTTTTTGATTTGCTCTTCTGGCAGCGCATAAACTTGATCAATAATGTCTAAAATGAACTTTTTGGTAAATTCATCTTCAATCTTGTTGGCATGCTCAACAGCTTGCACTTTTTCAATTGCACTTTGACGATCTAGCATAATAGAACGTGCAGCATTACCCATACTGGTACAGTATCCATGCCATTGTTCTTCAGGCGTCAATGGTTTCTTTTCAGAACATCCTACCAATGCTGCCATGACAGCCAACAAATAAACTTTTTTCATGCTTACTCTCCAATTTGCGCTCTATGATAGTCAAAGTTTCCAAAATGAAGAACCTTTCCCGACTTTAAATTTGAAAAAAGTCCGAATTTACTCCCTTTACTTTGAAAATTAGCTGCAACTTGCTTGGAACACTTATTGGCACAGTATATTCGTTCAACTACGATCAATTCGTAGCATGGCAGTTTAAATAAATGTAAAATCTCTGCCTTAAAATGATTTGAGCGAAAGAATGAAACCGACCTTGGACCTTTCATGGCTAGCTAAGTATCAATAAAAAAGCCCATCAAATGATGAGCCTCTCTATATTTAGAGTTTATTTAATATGCCAACTTTAATTGACCGAATGTATGTCTAATTCTTCATTTTTTGCCAATATCACAGAAGAAATAATTGGTATGCCCAAAATAAAAGGTACAGCGAAGATCCAAAAGATCACGGTGTAGTGCGGATTGAAGAAGAATTGAATTACTATTGCCGCCAAGATTAATACTGAAAATAAAATCGCTGCAAAACGCATTACAAATTTAATTGGCATAATGATTGTCGCTCAAAATTAGCTAGTCCATTTACTATACACCTACTTTTCTTAAGGTTTAATTGATTTTAGGTATCTAGTGCCTGTTATCTATAGATTTTCTTGATCTATGTAGCAGTAAAAAAATAGAACATCGAAATATTTGAATGAAAACAGTTAAAAATATAGCCTCTAGGTAGAGGCTATATTTTTCAATATGGATAAATTAGAAGCGCCAGTTCTGAGAATGTTACTTTGCAATGAGTGTATTTCGCTGTAAATTGCTATAAGTAGCTGTATTTGAATGCTTTGCATCTTGGCAACACTTCGCACTAACTATATATAGTAGTCTACATTTATAGTTCAACAGTCTACAAATCAGTCTACATTTTTTCTACTATGTATAAGTACCTTAAAGGATGGGTGAGATGATGAAGTATAGGCTCTACTTCTATATTGAACGCACATTTGAAATTGGTGCTATAAAAAGCCGCCCTTAGGGCGGTCATAACTACTTAATTAGTCTTTTTGCAGCAACTACAAACCCAAAACTGTTTTGAGATTTGATTGTTATTTTTCTATATACAACCACGTTAATTTAACCAAAACATATTATTCGGTTAATTGAAAAGTGATGAATAACACTCTCTCTTACCATCAGCATCATCACTCCTTTTCGTCAGTCATCTTATTTATTTCTATTTTTATAATCTCGGATCATCTCTTTTGTTACATCTTCAGGATAACAGATGGTTTCATAACCACCCGCTCTTGAATAAGCACTGCGCTTACCACAACGACTGCCATTACGCGCAGTGTTGTATGGGCATGGGCAATTTCCTGAATAATTCTCAATAGATTCTTTAATAATCCGTTCTTTAATTGCTACATCACTCGTTGCATTGCCTTTAGCGGAAACATTACCTGAAACCAAAAGAACCGCAGATACAGCTAAAAGCAATCGCGTCATAACTTCTCTCTATTTTTCAATAAACTAAGTGATATATTAATAGAAAAACATAACAAAAAGATACTACGATAGACTTTATAGCGTGAATAAGCATTTAACTATTAACGGTCATTTGATTGCATAAATAAGAGTAGATTTCAAATTCGTTTTAAAGTATTTCACTCAACTTGAGCATGTAAGCAGGTATATAATTCAAAGTAATGTTTTGAGTTAAAGACTTACGTATGTGCTCAAATTACCTATTCCCAAGTAAAAGAAATTTGACACTTTTAGGTGTCGATACCAGTCAGTTTGATCTTGAGCTTAAGGATCATGTGTTCCCTTCTTACCATGCCCCGATCATCTTGAATGGTTCAGATCACTTGGAACTTGATATCGCAAAGTTCGGCTTGCTACCAAGCTGGGCGAAAGAATTGAAGTTCAGCAGTCATACTTATAATGCTCGTACAGAGTCTGTAGCAGATAAGCCAAGCTTTCGACATGCATGGAAGTACAGCAAGTTTTGTCTTGTGCCTGTGCAAGAGTTCTACGAACCGAAATACATCAATGGTAAACCACACTGGTACACCATTAAGCGTGCAGATGATCAACCTTTCACTGTTGCAGGGATCTATGATGATGCGGTGATTAATGGCAATAATGTACGTTCCTTTTCAATGTTAACTATCAACTCTGACCATCACCCTTTTATGAAGCAATTCCATGCACCGAAGGATGAGAAGCGATCCATCATCGTTATTCCAGAGCTGTACAGAAAAGACTGGCTAACCGCAGACCATGAACACGCGCATGAATATTTCTTTCAAATGCCCGATGAATTCGTCACATTTCCACGCGATGAGCAGAAACAAAACGTCTTATTCTGACGCATCCTTGTTTATCCACAACTTTTTATATTTGAATTTTAAACGCTGTTAGTAATATCCTATTTAGACAAATTCTACTTCCAAACACGCCTCGTAGCGTAGGAGTATCTCATGTCTAAGAAGTTGCCTATCTACTTCTCTGACGACGCATGGTCATCTTTACAAGAGCTCATGGGTCCAGAGGGGAAACCAAGCCCTACCATCAATACTGTGCTTGAACAAATCGCTGCTCAAAATGAACTTGTTGAGAAATTAGGGCTTACTGCAGTCCTACCTAAATCAAAAGTATCAATACCTGTTTCGCTGGAACGAATCCCTGCAGGTCCAGCCTTCAGCACCAAGGATGAGCAAGACAAATCGCTCGATCTGAATGAGTTCCTGATTCACAACCCTATTTCTACTTTTATTGCTTATGTAGACAGTGAATCCATGCTTGATGCTGGTTTTGAGATCAACGATCCAATCATTGTCGATCGCAGTATTGAAGCTAAACATTACGACATCGTGGTTGCCCTGATTGATAATAGCGCCTCGACCATTAAGCGGCTGATGATCACTAATAAGATGTCCAAGTCTGAAATCAAAGAGATCTTTGGCGATGAAGATTATCCACTTCCAGAACTCTGGTTAAAAGCTGAAAATCCTAATTACAATCACATCATCCCCGATGACAATCAGACGATTTCGGTTTGGGGTGTTGTGACTTTCAATTTAAAGCGCATTTATCACCGCTCATAATAAGAAGAATAACAATGCAAAGTGAAAATGAAATATTCGCGTTAGTCGACGTGAATAATTGCTACGTCTCGTGTGAGCGTGTGTTTAATCCAGCATTAAATGATCGCCCGACCATTGTACTCAGCAACAATGACGGCTGTGCCGTGGCAAGAAGCCAGGAAGCAAAAGACTTAGGCATCAAGATGGGTGTTCCTGTATTCCAAATTCAGGATCTGATCAAACAGCATAACATTCAGGTGCTATCCAGTAATTTCTCCTTATATGGCGAAATGTCTAGGCGCTTTATGGAGCTGCTTGGGGACTATGTTGCACCAGGAGACCAAGAGGTCTATTCCATTGATGAATGCTTTCTGAAGCTCACAGCTTATGAGCATCTATTTGACCTAACTGAATATGCTCAAGACATGAGAGCTAAAGCTTGGCGTTGGTTAGGATTACCCTGCTGCATTGGGATCGGTCGTTCTAAAACTGAAGCCAAGATTGCCAATCATCTCGCCAAAAAGAACAAGTTCTTCAATGGGGTGTGTAATCTGGCCCATATGGACCCATGCTCTACAGAAACGCTACTCTCACAAGTGGATGTATCGGAAGTTTGGGGCGTAGGCAGACAGAACTGTAAAAAGCTCAATGCCATGGGTGTGCAATCTGTTCTAGATCTGATTAATGCCAATCCTAAAGAAATTAAAAAGCAGTTCAGTATCGTGATGGAAAAGACGGTGCTTGAGCTACAGGGCCTTTCTTGTATTGACCTGAGTGATGATGCTGTAGCGAAGAAGCAAATCATCAGCAGTCGTTCATATGGCAACCCAGTGTATGAAATGGATGACATCAAAGCTTCGGTTCGGCTTTATGTGGCCAGAGCAGTGAAGCGTATGCGGGAAGATGGCTCAATCTGCAAGATGATCGGTGTTTATATCCAAACCAGTCGCTTTGATAAGACTGAGCGCTACGCCCCATACATCGTGGTTCAGATGCATGAGCATACTGATGATCTACTGCTCATCACCAAAGCTGCGATGAAAGGTATCGATCAGATATTTAAGAAGGGTTTTAAGTATAAAAAGGCGGGAATTGTGCTGCTCGAAATCACGGGTAAATCCAAGTTTGTGCCCGATCTATTCACGGACTATTCGCACAAGCAAGAGCGCGAAAGGCTTTCAGATGCCATCGAAGCCATCAGTGAACGGTTTGGGAAGAATCTCGTCACGCTAGGCATTGCTAACAATCAAGAAGCCTCATGGCACATGAATCAAAACCTTAGATCACCATCGTATTTAACCAAATGGTCTGACTTACCAAGAGTAGGATAAAACATGCACTTATTTAAATTAACTGACGAACAAATTACTCAACTCCTTATCCCGAAACGCTTTGTACCACCTACTCCACCTGAACATGAAGGCAAGAATATGGTATATGTTTTTGATAGTGAGGATAAATTTGAACTAACTTATGATGAATTGGTGGAAATTATCAGTAAAGCCCGAATGGCTGGTCCGAAGTTGATACCAGTTTTAGGAACAGTGAACTGAATTTTGAAGTATTTTTGATGTGTATTTTACTTTTGGTCTAGACGATATAATTCAGATCAACTTAACTATTTCAAGCTTGAACCATTGTAATTTATACGTGGAACGTGAAAAATCACTAAAAATCCGTTCTAGCGCGCTAAGCACTAGAACGGCTTCGACTAACATATTGAAGCTAAAAAGAATACTTTCAGTATTTCGCATAACGTGCATTATGTTAATTTTAGGAAAATTTAACTCCATCAGCAAAACAATGGGGCACTGCATATTGGCTTGTACTCCGCACAGATTCATTCGGCAATACGTTTTAAGGTTTTTGGATCGACAGCGTAGCTCTCGATGAGTTTTTCAGAATTTTTTCGAATTAATTGCCAATCTTTTAAATGGACTCTGGCAAAGTTTGCAGTCAATCGCACCTTCATAAAGGGTTCCAAATTCCAACGCATCTGACATTGCGCAGCCAGCAAGCGGTGGATCACAAAATTATTACAATGAATCAATGTAACAACTTTCCCTTGATTGTCTTTCTGTATGTACATATCGTCCGTTTTATCCAGACCATAATGACTAATCCATTCTGGATGTGGGCCATATTTATCCAAACCAAATTCATTTTGATGGGCAGGGATATAAACATTAATGTAATGGACATTCTCCATATGTGTTTTACTTTTAATTTTATTATCCAATGTGTAATTGATAAACGCAGCTGTTAAATTTGGGTGATAGCGAATCCCAGCATCGACTCCGATATGAACCCATTGATGATAGGGGGATTTTATATCCACTTTATATTGCCGATATGCCTCCTGGGGTGCATCTCGATATTTCACTAATGGCATACCCGTTGGATATTTCATATCCACACCAAATCCAGTAATCACCGAATTAAAATCCCGAGGAGGGTCTTTATAGCCTTTATACCGATGCTCCGGCTTTAAGACTGGAGAGTCCTCATATTCCAGAAAAATTGCATCCTCTCCCAAAAGTACGGCTTTACCGCCCAAATTGCCAACTCTATAAGGTAATCGATTGGGTCCCATTGGGCGTTTAAATTCAGCTTCGGTATTTTTTTGCTGCTCGCAGGCGGTTAAAAAGAGTGAACTTAGGAACACGGTTATGATTATTTTTTTCATAGAGTCGTCATTCTTCTTTTAATCTCACTTTATCTTTTTATCATGCCATAAAAGCGATCACCTTGAATTTTCTATCCGACAATCATCCATTTAACATAATGGCGATTATACGAAATTGCCCTCACTTGAGGGCTTTCTTCACACAACTACCCGATTCAAAACCCAACCAAAGAAGTACTTCTCTTGCGAGGGGTTACGCTCAGCAATTTCAATGTAGCGATTACCCTGCAATATATTTAGAACTCGTAATAAGGCGGTTTCACCATCTTTCTCCCGCTTGGTCAAGTAAGTTTTTAAGGCTGATAAAGTTGCAGGTCCGTAGATGCCATCCACAGCCAAATCAGACCAACCTTCCTTGCCTTGGTTATTGAGAAGATTAAGTGCTCGCTGCAGCAATGGCTTTGCAAAGACAACACCGCAATTCACACCAGTATCAAGCAGCTCTTCAGCAACTTTAGAGTTGATGGTGTTCACTTGATCAAAGCGTGGTGATGTCCAGTATTGTTTTTTATAAATAGCTTTGGCTGTATCGAGAGGTAAATCTCGCATGTGACCTTTGTAACCATTTGCTCGGGCAACTGCTTCAGTAATGCCGTATTTGGTCGCACCTCCGCGATCGGTTGGATCATTAACGTAGCCACCTTCTCGCTGGATCAATTCATTTAAAAACTGTTCAATATTCATTTCACTTTCCTATAGGCAATAAAAAACCGCCCGAAGGCGGCATTGATTTGATTATCTTTAATTGCTTAAATCGTCTTTTGTTTGCTTAAGCTCTTTCACCACTTCAATAATGGTCTTCCCTTCCTGCCTGTTTATGAAGTTGAAAGTCCACCGCACAATAGCCCATCCAGGTAATCCACACACAAAGAAGAATCCACCCAAGGCAATCATTCCCCAAATATCTGTCACCCATTCATGCAACCCCCATTTCACGATAATGAAAGCACCACCCGTAAGGCTTGAGATAACCGTACAAATCAAGCCAACCGCCCACTCTTGAGGCGAACGTGGCAAGCGCATCATAATGACCACTGTTGCAACTAGTGTAATGGCAAGCGTGATGATTACTGCAGCGCCATAGAATTTTAAAAAAGCAGCAATACCACTTGTAGAGACTGGCTCCATATATTTCCCCAAATTTTTGACATAAAAAAAACCGCTTAACGCGGCACTCACTTCTTCTCACTTAAACTTCAATATTCATGACTTCACCTGCAGGTGCACTCCTTACAATCAATTGTCCCCGAACAAATACCCTGCTACCCATTTGAAATACCGTGGCAGCAGTACAGGCCACTAAACCAGAGCCATCGATGACCAATACCTTATAGTTTGGATGCTCAGCATTCTGAACCGTGCCTACAAACTCAGACTCTTTTGGAATAAGGTCCAGCAGACGTTTATATGCATTACTCATAATTGACACGCTCCACAGTTACGGTTTGTGTGACTTTGGTATAGGTGAATGAGTAGCTCACTGAATCTACAATTCCCCACCACTCTGCATTAAATGCCAGGACATCTGCAGGTTTGCATTGACCAATTTCTTGGGTTAAAGGCATGGTAAATGTATGCATCTCTACCATTCCCGCTTTAGCCAACGCGGTCTTGCTATAAGCCCCCATCACCGATGCGGAGGTGAACAGCTTATTGTTGACCGTCTCGACCAACACATCCCCACTAGTGCCTGTACGTTTCACCAGCCCTGTAGCGCCTGTCTTGTCATTGGTTAGGCTGATACCGTTATAGTTTGGATAGATTTCATAATCTGTAGATTGGTCGGTGATGATCGACTCAGGCAACAAAATGTCATAGTCATTAGTACTCATCGAATCCCAGAAGGTTTTCTTATACAGCGGCTTGATCGTAATCGCCTGACTATCTGCCTCGCTATATACCAAACCTCCACCTGCAGATGCGATTTCTTGAATGGCTTTGATTGGCGTCAATCCTGAGTAACTGAAGCTCTCCGTTGGAACAATCCAGCCTAATGCATCGATCAATTGCCAATTCAAACCAAGATCAGGATAAGCTGATCGATCAATCTCAGCTTGAACCAGTTGTACAGACGTACGCTCATTCTCCTGAAGGAACGCCCGAGGCGGTGAAGATGGTGAATCCAACAAAGCTGATGGACTACGGCCCGTCAATGTATAAGTTTCTTGAGCAAACTGCCGTGATCGTGTGCGGTTCTCCAGCAGCATCAAATGCTCAAAGCCATTCACTACAATTTTCAAGATTACAGGTTGCCCTGCAATTGGATCAAGCTTTGACAATTCTGAGGCAGGAATCACCAAGCTATAGGACCAACACCAACTCTGCCGATCGGTACGGTAGTTCCCGCTTAGCACATTCATGTTCAGCCCATTATCAAAGCGCGTTACGCTAATTTCATTCACGATATACCACCATGGTTTTGGAGCTATTGCGGGTATACAGTCATCTGCACCGAAATTTAAAATGACGTTGTGTGGATCAACATCAATACACAAGCAGTTAAAATCTAGATCACCACTCCCCACATATTGTGGAACTTGAGGTTCTGGCCACGGTTGAATGGAATGTTTTCGATAGTGGATAGGTTTAGCGTTATCCCACTCGATTGAGTCGAATGTCATCAGCTCAAGACCTTTGTCCCATTCAAAGTGATAGCGTTTCTCAAACTGCCTTGCCACCTCATGACTGAACGTGATCTGCTTACGCCTACGAATCATTTCTTCATAAAGAAGTGTGGACTGAATCCGTAGTTTCGCACTCTCACCCCAATCCAGATGTGTCGAAATTCTGATTCTCTGATTTTCTTGCCACACCATGGACCAGTTACGCGGCAAGGATTTGCCTTGTTGGAAGACTTGCTGAATACTTTGACTGAGTACCAGACTGGCATCATATCCAACAGATACTGCATTAGAGTGTGTCAAACCTTGCTCAAAAATAAAGGCGCTGTGATGCGCCTTAGAGATTGATTTTGACCACAATGGTTCAGTAGCTGTTAGTCTTGTTGCTGCCTGCTGCTGACCAAACCCATGATATCCATTCACCCCAAGGATAAAATTGATATCAAACAAAGCTGGGATTAGGCTTGTAAAACTGGTATCGATCACGGCATGAACAACTGCAATATTGTCCGCATAAACCGCCTGAATATTCGCTGTGAATGCAGTATTAACCACAGCATCAATACGGTTAGTGCCTGTGTATGTCGCCTGGATATCTGCAACAAAATCGGTACGGATAGCTGCATTGATTGTTGCAAAAATCTCACCCGACTCAGCACCAAAGTTTAATTCAGTGCTGCCAGTAGCCAGATCCTTAAAATTTAAAACAACATTGTCACCAGATGGTGGGATGTAATCTGACACATGGCCACCTCATTATGTCGTTGGAGTGAATGTTATCGCACTGATGCTAACCGTTCCGCCAAGCACCATGTCAGCTGAATTCAACGTGATATCTGCGCCCACTGAGAAATCTGCGACCGTATCACCATTGCCATTGATTAAACGTGCCCATATAGCGGTGCCTGTTTTAATGACGGTACCAGCCTCAGTAGGCTCAAGTGAGATACTGTTTACATTGACAGCACGTAAGCATGGTTTCGGCAATGACAGCGAAACCAACCTTGCTGATTCATATGAATCAATTAAGGTGCTTGAGGGCTTTGAATCATCATAAAAAACTAAGGTAGCATTATTGCTACCTTGATCTATGTAATTGGCTAGGGCTTGCAACTGCGCAAGTCCAGCAAATAAAGATGGAATTACACTCATTTTGGTACCACCATATCTTGAATGACTGCATTAAATTGCTGCTTTTGATCAAATGCCACAATAAAAGTTTTTAAATTGGTATTTAACCCTAAAAACTGATAATTGCCATTTTGGTCGGGCTTGCATATAGCAATTGGCTGTAGATTGGCTTTGTTGTACAGTACTAAAGTTGCATCTTTATATTGCTGACCCAGCTTTTTAACTGACCCTGCAACTTTCGCAATCACAGGGCCAGTATTAATATTTTGAAGTAAATTTGATGATGGTCCAGCTTTTCGAGCACAAGGCTTCATTCAATCTCTCCAAGATAAAATATAGGACTACCAATAGTTCCGGAGTCATTGATGTATATCCCATCCGCTACGTACATTGAAGTGTCTGACAGGATTGGAGTTGCCTGTGCGAGTGCACCATAGTTCTTACCATTGTAATAGACGTGTTTCAAAGTGCCACGCAAATAGTTCTGCTGATCTACCAAAGGTATTTGCAGTGCAGCTAGATTATTGGGTGAGTATAAATTACTGTTGCCACTACGAAAGTCTGGCATCTGTGGAGTGGCATAAACGTGGTCAGATATACGAGTAGCTTCATCAAACCGAGGTAAAAAGCATCTACTCATAGCTGCACCAAGAGCAAAAGGTAACCCACCATGAGGTACGGTTGAGCTTAAAGCCACAGTCGCACTTGCAGCCGCCCTGTACAACGTAGTCATTAAGAACCAGTTTGGAACCACATCGTTCTTATGAGCAGCATCAAACAACCCGCAACCAGAAAGCATTTTTAGGGTTGTTGAAGTGTCAGACGGTCTTATGAAATAAAAAGCGTCTCTGTCACCGATAAGGGTGAAGGCTCTATTTCCAGCCGCTTGCGCTGCGGTTTCTAGTGCAGCATTATTTACTGAGTTAGACCTAGTCCAGTACCATTTAGACCAACCACGTGTTACCCCTGTACCAGTACCCGTTATATCAAAATTAAGAGCTACATTAGCTCCGGATAGGGGCAGTTGTACCTTGGAGGTATCAGTGTAATCATCAATATGTGTCATATTTTCGATTAAACCGACCATAGCAGATTTAGCATAGGTCGAAGTGTAAACCCCACTTGTCCCATCAGGGCTAGTCAGACTCTCATCCACCCTAATAAATGGATGTGCTGCAGATGGATCTTTTGCACGGTAGACACGCTTAACATCATTGGTATCACGGAAAACTCTGTCATAGCCAAGTGAAGCCAACTTTGCAGAACCAAGACTTGAAATGTTAACTATTGGCGGATTATCAACAGTACGAATGATCCCTTTTAAAATTAGCTGATTATTTACTGGAACTCCTTTGATGCGGTATTTGCCATTAATGTGTCGTGAGACCCCGTCAACGCTAACATCAGCAAAGTCGGATAATTCTATAATCTGAAATAGCATGCAGTTATGTGCAGCATAAAGTGTCAAATGAATATCACCTTGTTCATCAATCGAAGCACTGGTGATTTGCGTTAACTCAATGCCTGCCACTAAAGCCTTATCAAGTAAACGGATCAAGTCACCCCAGTTATTTCCAAGGGTCAAGCCATTTAAATGACTGAAATACTGAACATCGACATCTGTTGCCATAATTCTTTACTCAATAAAAAGACCGCTAAAAAAGCGGCCATATCTGAATGAAATTTAAATCACGCGGTCAATGTCACCGCGATACATAATCTGAAACTGATCCGACATCACAGTCGGTTCTGATTGTTTTACTGTGCGGATACACCAAATCGGGAAGTTCGCTGCAATTGTATTAAACCGCAGGACATTACCTGAAACCCAACCACTACCCCAGCCTTCTTTCTTCACAATGAAATAAGGGGCATTAGTCACTGGATTGAGGGGAGCACAGTCCGCATTTACGCTACCTGTTCCAATCTGACCTGAATACTCCCCGATAATTCTGAAATTTGTAGTGTCAGTAAAGACCAGCGCCCAGCGTTCCTGAATTGCACCATTATTCGTGACTACAATCGGGTATAAAGCATCATTGTAGTTTGCAGATATTGCCGCCCCACTTGGCACATCAGCCCAAGTACTACTCCAAGTTGTCTGTGCATACTTCTTGGTGTAGCGCGCTTGCATATCCCCAATTACCAGTGCCGATCCCACAATAGAATCTTCAGCAGCATAGTTATGTGTTAATGGCTTTGTAAAAGTCACCTGGCCATTGATCTGCACGTCATTGATTAGACCCATATCTTGATAGCGGTATTTTGCAATCAATGGTGCGACTAGAGTACCAATAGCAAAGTCACCACCCAAGGTTACACGACCATAGTCATAATCTACAGTATAAAGATCATAAGGCACCTTCACACCATTGCTGTCTTCAAGCTCACACCATGAAATACGCTGATCATTTAAATTGTAAGTTTGCCCTGCTATATGGCTTGGAAGCTCTTGCAGCTTTGTAGCACTAATGATGCCGATATCACCAATACGGAACACTGGTACACGACCATCCAGCGGCAAACGTGTGGCTGATAACCCCAGAATGTCGGAATCCAATGGAATATAGGTATAAGCAATCGCGTTATATCGAACGGTATTGGCTACGACCCATTGAGGTGTATCGATATAAGTCTTACCTTCTTCAGAATACTCGAGTGCTACGTCATACCATGCATTTGCTTCAATTTCTGCGCGATTGACTGCAGTTATTTCCGTCTTGGTGTAAAAATAGAGATCCACAAAACCCGTATCGTAATTGATCTTCCCGTGGGCTTGGCTCGTCTCGATGATACCTTGCTCATTTGCTGTTAAGGTTAACTGTCCACCATTGAGTAAGGACACCACCACTGTTAAAGAGCCAGGACGAATAGGTATAGTCGGCGTTCTAAAACTAAGATGGTTGATGGGTGGTAAGTCTGTAGTTGTAGTTAAGGACTGCAACACCAATGCATTATCCGAATTAGGTGTCCAGCTATTCAGTTCAACGATACCCGTACCATATTGCACAGATCCAGATGCGGTGCCACTTCCTGTTGCGGGATCAATGTTGCGATACAAAGTACTGGTCCGATCAATAAAGGTATCACTCCCTAATTGAAAGCGGACCGAGCCAGCAAGAATTTCCTCATCAAAACCATTGGTTAAATCAAATTTAAGCGTATCTGCGACAACTTGCTGAACACCTGCATTGATACCAGATGTGTCTCGGTATTTCACAGAGATATTGGTATTGCCAATTGCTGTCAGCTGTACAGTCGAGCTAGATATTCTAGATGCTTGTGGATAAAACGACATACTTACCCCGCGACATAATTAACAGAAAGATAGAAAGTGTTGTAAACCGTTTGATTCAGTACTGGAGTGATCTGAACAGCACCTGTAGCATAGGTAATCGTGCCTTGAATATTCCCAAAACGATCAACTAGATTTCCCGTACTTGCATTTACCGGGATATCTGTTAGGACGACTGTCCCAGATAAGTTTCTGTACTGATTCAATCCTGAGATAGGATCTCGATTAACGACAGGTATGGATAGCTCAACACTATTTGGTTGAATCGCGGCACCTGTACCGATACTAAAACTCAGTTGTCCATTTGAAGGTGGTACATCAGATACCACTTGTGCCAATGCTGTACCGTAGCTGTAATTAATCGTGAATACTGTGGCTTTCTGCGGCAGCTTATTTGGAACTATACGTCCAGTGCCTGCTGCATAATTGATGGTACCTGTGGCATCACCAGTGAAATGACCTTGTGCATTCGAAATTGCTGTTTTGCTCACCCCATCAAGCAACCATGAAACAGTGACGCTGCTTGCTGCAATTCCTTGCTCATCCAATTCAAATTCAATAGCAGCTGGCAATACAGCTAAATTTGCGCGCTCAAAAGTCGTCATTGGTGAACCCCAAAGCAACAAGATTGGGGTATCTACATCTGGTAGTGCACCTGCCGTAAGCAGCCATGAGCCTGTGCTGTAATTGATCGTACCAGCACCATAAGCATCACTTGATCCTTTTAACTGCCCATAGCCATTGTCTTTCAATGTATAGAACTTGCCTTGTGACATATAAGACACTGTTAAAGAACCAGGTGCAGGAATTGGGACTAAAACACCAGTCCAGTTCGTCGACTGATTGGTCTGTGTCACTGGCACGGCATAAGAATGAAATGGTTGAGTTGGAGCAGCAGCCGGCTTGAACGTAATACTGAGGTTGGCTGAGCCAGTGCCTGCTGATGCAGTCCATTGAATCAAACCACGCTGATAATCAATGGTACCCACCTGAGTGCCATCTGACTTCTTCAATAAACCGCCCTGATCTGTAATCGCATTGCCAAATAAGGTGAATACCAAACTGGATGGCATCACACTTGAACCGATATACAAGTTCTGTGAGGTACCTACGGTAACAGCATAGGCTGCAGTGATAGTACCTGCATTACCTGATACAAGAGCCACACTCTCACTCGAGGCATTTAAATCAACCAGCGGTGTCTCGATCTGTGCCGATGGTACCAACTGTGAAAAAATGCTGGCAGCTTGAATTGTATATTGCCCAACATTGGCATCCTCAGTCACATCAACACTGGCATAGTACTTACCAGTATCAGCCACCAATGTATCCCGAATAATCGTTGTCGATTTATTACCGTTGTACCACTGGGATGCTGACAAACCGACAAAATCACGTTCCAAAGGATCATTAATATCGTACGTCGCTACTTTGTATTCAAATGATTGGTTATTTACTATCAAAATTGCAGTACGGGTTTCCACTTTAGTGATTCGCACATACTGCTCTTGCTGATTTGAAAGCCCCTCATTGGAAACCAGAACAATCGTATCCCCAACATTCGCTTCGATCTCTTGCTTGAACATGGCCACTTGAATGACTTTCATGCCTTGCCATAAGGTGTCCAGAGGAATACCTACAGCTTGCCCACCTTTCGCTAAATAGTTTTCAACGCGGTTCTGCGCAGCAAGACGCTCATCTGTCCAGCTTTCTGTACTGAATAAGAGTGCGGACACATTTGGATCTTTAGGGTTTTCAGAGATAAATACCGTAGCCCCCATCAAAGCATCAGTATCATCAGTTGTCACGGCGGGAAAGATCTTCCGCATCGACACGCGCCCCATGGTGCGGTCCATTTCAGAGACATCGTTGAATAAGTTGTTACTCTGCCCATCAACAATGACTTGCCCTGAATATTTACCACCACCATCATCAGTATCGGTTAAGCGTTCAGACTTGTATAAAACAAGGTTATTCGTCTCAATTGGCATCGCTTAACTCCGTAAATCGCAATGTGACACTGTAAAATTCATTCTCCGAAGCAGCGGGAATCCCCTTAACCGGTTTGGCTTCAATCGCATTCTCAGCATGGTTAAAAATGACGTTAAATTCGCGCTGATCACTGGCATATTCAAATTTCAGTGTGAATTTTTCGCCTTGAAGTGCAGACCAGTCTTTTAAAGTGGATAACATCGATCGCTTAACCCAGCCCATGCCATCAGCTGCAGGCAGTAAAGTAATAGGACGCCCTGACTTCTTTTTGCCTTCCTGAATAATCAGCGTGCCATCAACTGAACGTTCTTGCGTCTGTTCGATCGGCTTCCAATCAAATTCATCCGACCATAAAAAACCGTCCTCTAATGGGACGGTTTCGTTTGTTGATTTGCGTGTAAGTTTCATGTGTTACATACCTTTTTTGAGTCGTTCAAGTTCGCTCATAAATGCATTCATATCGACTTGGGATGACTCATCACCTGAGACTTCCACCGTTTTTCCACCGAGTGACAGGTTGTAAGTGACTGTCTTGGCAGATGGCTGCTCTACAGTAGCTGTCGGTACCGCCACATTCACTTCAGGAGCCAAAGCATTTACTGATGTACTCTTGGTTCCAGACTTTGCGGATCCTTGACCTGCCATATAACGCGCAAGCAACTCATTCACTTTTTGGGTACCGAATGCAGAGGTTTGACCATTGTTCAACAACTTCTCAAATGCCTTAGCGGTGTATTCATCACCACGTGCACGTGCATCCCTTGCCAGATTCTTATCAATTTCCAAACCTTGATTAAGAATGTTCTTGGCAATCTTGGCAGCCTCGGCTTCGTCATATCCCATACCAGATAGCTTGGATTGGATATCCATAACATTGTAAGTCGTGAAATCAGCACCTACACGTTGAGTCTTATTCTCCTTAGCGGCTTTGGATCTGGCATCCATCATCTCGTTCCAGGCTTCGATTGAGCTTTTGGCTTCTTCACGAATCGCTCTACCCATTTCTCGATAAGCATTTACAGCATTACCTGAAACATGCTGAGCATGACGATCTACAGCCCTATTCATTTCTTCATAGGTCTGAACCACCACGTTACCAGTCTCATCAACTTCAACATTCAGGCCAGATTGAGCAGCTTTGGCCTTAGCAGCTGAAATAGTTACCTGATCACATGAAGCGACTGCTGCTTGCATGGTTCGCTCATAGGCCTTTTTCAATTGCTCTGCAGTAGCTTTACCACTTGACTGGATCGTGTTGAAATCAGCTAATGCTGACTGAGCAGCAAGCTTAAGCTGTTCCTTGGTTTTAATACCCAAACGTTCGAATGCTTGCTCAACTGGATCTAGATCATCAGGTAATTGCTGAGTGACACGGCGAATGGCCTCAACGCCAAGTTCAACTTGCTTGGTTGAGAAAACACCTTGTTTTTCAAACTCCAAAAGCTTGGCTTTGGCTGCATCTACCTCAGCAGGGTTCTTCGCTGTTTCTAGCCATTTTACCCATGCTAAATAGGTCGCTTCACCTGCTTCTTTGCCTTTAAGTCCCATCAGCTCAAGGCTATTTGCAAAATTATCCAGTGAAGCTTGTTTTGTTGAGAATCCTTCAGAAACTCGATTCAAAACAATGTCTAAATCCAATCCTAATGCATCTGCAGCTTTACGTCCTGCTGCCAACTTTCCCTCTAAGGAGGCAACAGATTCAACGCTGATGGCCATGGCACTAACAATGACCTTACCAGTACTATCAAACTCGGCTTTTAAACCCTGTGTAGCAAGTTCGGCATTCAGTACCTTAAGCTGAGCCATACCTGCAGAATCAGCTGATTGAATCATTGCTGTAGCAATTGCTTGCGCAGACTCAATCTTTGCATCAGTGATTTTCTGACTTTCAGCTTGATATGCCTTTTCCTTGGCATCAAGTTCAGCTAAGCCTTTGGTGGCTAGATCAATAGATGCTTGGTTACCAGATTTACGAGCATCAAATAATTGCTGCTCCAAGCGAAGACGTTCATCACTAATAGTTTTGTAATCAGCTTTATGTTTTTCCTCTTGGGCTTTCAAGTCATTTAGAGTTTTCTTATTATCTGCAACACGCTCAGCATTTTTCTCTGCTTCTGTCTTGCGCATATCTTCTATAGCGGAAATAGCAGCAGACTTGGTTTCCAAAGCCAGTCTTTTAGCTTCCGCTGCATTCTTTTCAGCCTGAGCAAACAAACGATCTGAAGCATCCTGAGCTTGTTTGGCTAGAGCATCAAACCCAAGAAAGCTCAAAGCTTTTGATTGAAGCGCAGATAAGCCTCCAGATAGGAATTGCAGTCCTGATAACAGCAGTTTTAGTCCAATATTTAATCCAGTTGCCGCATCTGAAACTACGCCTAGCGCAACCCGAAAGACATTAAACAGAGTTGTTAATCCACTTACATCATCTTGTCCACTAAGCAATGCACTGAATAATGGAGAAACAGCATCCAAGACTGATGTGAATGCACTCCAACCAGTTTCAGCAATTCCAGCAAAGCTTGCTACGAGATTCTTAACAGTTTCATAGGTCTCAGCCAAAGTGGTTTTGATTGATTCAATTGTAGAAGGATCTAATTCAGCCAGCTTATTACCAAACCAGTTAAAACCTTCTCCAACATCGTCAAAAAAGACTTTGATAATGCCAAGATTGTCTGCAATAGCTGATAAAGCATTAGCGGCGCCAGCTGATGAACCGCTTGCCTGATCCATCTCACCAATCAATATCCGCCAAGAAGTTGCAATCTTTTGCAGTGCATTTGAAATCGTTGTTGGAAACTGATTGTAAGTCTCTTGAATTGCATCAGCTTGAGATTGAATCGCCTTGATGACTCGCTCTGAAGAAAGCTCACCATTCTCAGCCATCTTACGGAGTTCACCAGTAGTAACCCCCAAACCCTTTGCCAATGCCTCTGCAAGTCCGTAGCCATTCTCCATGATGGAGTTAAACTCTTCTCCACGGAGCACACCGCCCTGCATAGCTTGAATGAATTGCTGTACTGCTGCCTCACTTGCTTGGGCAGAACCACCTCCAATTTGAATCGCCTGTGTTACAGATTTGGTTAAATCAAGAGCTTGCTGCTGAGACATTCCCATATCTTTACTGATGGTATTGATACGAGTGAATAAACTGCCTGTAGCCTCAAGACTAGAATTGGTCATCAAGGCAACTTGGTGAACACCAGCCATTGCCTGATTAAAATTTCCACCCTCACGGGTAGCAATATTGATTCGTGCTGAGAGGTTGGTATAAGTATCAGCGGCTTGAGCTAGCTCATGTAAACCCAAGCCAATACCGATACCACCCATAACACCAATAAGAGCCGTGTACCCACTCTTTAAGGCTCCGATGCCTTTCTGTGCTGTTTGTGCTGCTGAACCGGTCTCTTCAAGTTGGGTATTTGCTTTACCAACTTCTGTTTGAAATTCATTAAACGCCTGCTCAGCTTGCTGCACTTCTTTTTCAAGTTGATCTACTTGACGTTGAGCAATTTCGATGTCCCCAGGCGTAGCCTTGGAATTAGCAAACTCTTGTAGTTTTTGTTTAGCATTTGCCAAATCAGTTTTAAGCATGCTAAGAGCTTTTTCCGATTTAGCTCCTAGTTCTGTAAAATTATTGGCTGTTTTCTTGGCACCATCTCCTGCTTCGCCAATCATCTTGGTAGCACTATTTAGCGATTGAGTTAGCGCATCAGCCAATTTACTCGCATTTTCTGGAATAATATTTGCGATTTGCTCAGATGCTTTAGCGGTAGCAGCTGTTGCAGTATCTGCAGAACTTTTATAGGCCTCAAATGCAAGCTTTACTTGTTTGACGCCAGTCTCAAGTTCTTTAACCTCTCGTTGTGCATTCCCTATGTCAGCAGGTGTAGCATTTGTAGCGGCAAGATAGTTTAGGTGTAATTTGGCTTGCTTAAGGTCTTCCTGAAGGGTTTCTAAAGCTGCTGATCCGTAATCCCCGAACTGTCTAAGATTCTCAGCGCTTAGTTGAGCCTCTCCACCCATTGAATCTAATGACTTAGCGGCAGTGTTCAGTTCAGTTACTAAGCGGCCTACTCGCTGCTGTGTCTCAGATGGTACAATTTCAACAATAGCGTCTTGTACAGCCTTGGCACTCTGTTCAATAGAATCTAAAACAGGCTTGGTTTGACCTTGCAGACCATTGAAAGCAATAGTGACCTGTTTTACACCAATTTCCAGTTCTTTAACTTCTTGCTGTGCCTTAGCAATATCTTCAGGTGTAGCTTTGGTGGCGGATAGTAGATTTAAATGCAACTTAGCATTTTGCAGATCATCCTTTAATCCCTGCAGTGCCTTTTCCCCGTAATCACCTAGTTGTTTTAGGTTCTCTGCACTTACATTTGCATCACCCCCCAAGGATACTAATGCTTGACTAGCACCATGCAACTCACTTACCAACTGCCCTACTTTTTTCTCTACCTCTGACGGAACAGTATTTTTTATAGCCTCAGCTGTAATTTTGCTATCTGCTACAAATTTAGCATTACCATCCTTGATAGATTTAAAAACCTCATTGATGGTTTTTTCAGATTGCTTTGCACTGCTAACAAGCCCCTTGTTGTCTGCATCCATTACCAGCTTAAAAGTTAAATTTTTTCCAGACATAGAAACCTCAAATTACAGGCAATAAAAAACCGACTCGTTTGAGTCGGTTGTTAGACATGTGAGAATTAAATCATTGTGAGTTCCGAATTACTGACAATATTATTACCAACACTGGAATATTTTTAAAATTCTAATTCCAAACTCAGGCTAAATAATGTTGGAGTTGGATATATCTAGTTAAGTAATTTCTGCTTCCATTATTTTCTTTTCTAGAAAATAACTACAAATCAAAATCAAAGCAGTCAACGACAATACGGAAATTTTGTCTTCAGTTGGCACAAAATCATTCACCCCAAAAAGAAATAAATAGACCACAAAAACAATAATATAATATTTTGATCTTAGCGGCTTATCTCTCTTCATAAGTCGACCAATCACCGCAACAATTATAACAATAATTGGCAAAACCAGTTGCTCAATTAAATACATAAATCCCCCTTAAATAGTTTATTTTTATAGAAATAGAGCATAACAACAAAAGTTTAGATGGGAACTTTAATCTTGCATCGAAGTTAATATGCCATTGGTAAAGTACAAATAGCGGCTTTGCCCCCTATACATTCGGTAAACCCACTGCTCACTCACACCGTAAACATTTGTGGTTTTGTTAACCTTGTCTGGATACCCCCAAGTAGACTTTTCTGCTTGTTGAGCAGACATTCCAATTCTAGGTTCAACTCTTGCAGCCCATTCTGCTTTCTGGCGCTCATAGGCTTGTTGCCTTGAAGACTCTTGAGCTTTGGCATTATTGACCTTATCCCTCAGCTCTTTGCTTCCAGCACAAGGCTTTCCTTGATATACAGTCTCGCCACCCAAATTACATGTATAAATCTCAGCAGCAGTAGCACCTTGTAGGACTGATAGAAAAGCTAGGCCTAATAAATATCTCCGCTTCATACCCCACCCTTAAGCATTCCACCATTCAATTTTGACAATCTTTCCACGGCATAACATTACTTTATATACCTGCATATCAACACGATACACATATTCAGTGGCAGCACAGTAAAACTGGCCATCATCAAGTACATAATGTTTTGGTTTAGGCTTGCCCATTTTCTCAATAAGCGCAGCTTCAGTTTGACCAACAGAAACCAAATCACCTGAATTGGTTCTAAAGTTATTTGTCGTACGCTCAGCTGCAAAAACAGTGGTCGAAATAACAGTTAAAGCTAAAATTATAAGTTTTTTCATGAATCCCCCTTTATTCTGCGACCTAGTCTATTTTTATTCTTTTAATTCATCAACAAAACTTTTAAATTGCTTCGCTGCTGCATGATGGGCCATACGAATAATATTAGATTGAGTGGCAATATTCTGCTTTTCACTTTTCACTACTGCTTCTCTATAAAGCTTAAATGCTCCATAGGTCATATTCATGATGCTTTCATGGCTATGGCCATTCGATACCAGCAACTGAAATGAATCAAACCAAGTTGAACCCTGATCGTTTGTTTCAGTTCGCTTCTTACGGCGTTTTGATTTTGGCTCTTTATCAACGAAATAAGGCTGATTAGCTTTCAGAGCTTTTTCCAGTAGTTGAATAAATACTTCCTGATCATGTGCCGTATTTAAGATAGCTTGATGATCCAGATCAGTAATCAACTGAAGCATCACAACACATTCAATCAAATGCTTTTGCATCAATTTATTGAGAATTTCATCTGAATAATCACTCACATTTCCCAGCATATTTTTAATGGGATCGGCTGCACCTACCCATAAGTCAAACTGACTCATCGTAATTTGCCGAACCTCAAGTGAAACATCATCAACTTCTAGGCTCAAGCTACGGTTTGCAGCAATAAAGAAATAATTCATGATGGAATCCTAAAAAACAGGCACAAAAAAGACGCTGATGCGCCTGGTAATCTTTGTGCCTGTAAAACGTTAAGCGGTCACTGAGAAACGATCAATGTGGCCGAAGATACTCAGCTCTGCATCATTTGCCTTGGTAATATCAGCTAGACACTCACCTTCAATGTTATAGCTAGCGAAGTCTTCATGAATTAAGTCAAACTCCGTATCCGGTGAAAGCTCAAGACGCCATAGCGTTACAGCAACCTTATCTCCCTGATAAGTATCAACCCCTTTAAAGAAGAAACGGTATTCACCACCAACGTTATCTGCGATTGTCGTTCGTGTGATTGCTCCAGCAGCACCAGACCATTTCACATCAGTAATTTCTTCATTGAAAATTACAGTTCCAAATACTTCATCCAGAGTGTACTTATCAGCTGTGATTGCCGCATCTGCAGGACCTTTAAATGAAACACCTGTTAGATTGCGAATGCCTAGATCAATCATTTCACCAGCTTTAACCGCACCAATCGCCTGATCCGTAATCGTTGAAGCAGCAACTTGAATAGACTTACCACTCATAACCATTGCTAGGTTTTCTTTGGTTACTTCTTCAAGCGTACCACTGATCGAAACACCCGTTTGTTTACGCAGTACAGCATCTTTGGCACGCATACCTGTTTTAGATTCATAATGATCTGTAGATTCTGAACTGATTTGGAGTTGAAGTTCTGGCATATTCCCCACAGGTAATAATGCAGCAGGCTGACCATTAATCATCTTTGCTAAAAACAATTCCCCTTGTAGGGAAATTAAATTGGGTTTATTCGCCATCAGCTTTTACCTCTTTTGCTGTTTTAGTTGTTGCTGCAAACTTGGTCTCTGAAGTTCCTTTCACTTCTTCAATCACTCCACGCTGCAGTAAGTCTTGGATCTGTGCAGCAGTTAAGCCTCCAACAATATCCCCAGTACGAAAACGCCCGACGGGTTGTCGGGCTTTATATTGCTTGTCCATAGGTTGTCCTATACAAATGTTTTTGATTCAAACACCAAAGTGATATACACACAGGTGGTCGAGTAGTCTTCCTCTATGGCGACTAAATCCAGTGGCCTTACACTTGAATCTGGTTTCCAACCGCACAGAAGTTCCAGAACCTTTTGCGTCAATATCCCTGCTCGGTCCAGCGCTTCAGCACCATTACTCAACTGTGATGCAGCATGCCGCTCAACAATAGTTACTTCCCATTGCTTGGCAAGCATATTGGTCGATGATCGTCCCGCATCATCGACTTTACGTACACGGCGGTAATACACCTGAGCGTTTGGAGTTACCTGTGTGATTTCGGTGATTTTTGCTGAATTGGCAGGTGTATAAATCATCTTAAAGTCAGCAATTTCACTGAGCTTTTCCGCTATTTCAGTACGAACAGCAAAGAAGTTTTGTGCATCACTCATGGCTTAAATGCTCCACAATAATATCCATCACCTCGTTTTCATCGGATTCCGTGAGACCCAAGAAAGGACGGCGAGGCATGTTCACCTTGTATGGCTTGCCCATGGTTTCCTGCATGAAGTTGGATCTAGATTGACGTACAAATCGATTCCCAACGGTACCATCACGACCTTGTCGGAAGTAGGTTCTTCTCATCCGGGCTTCATGATGGATCTCGCCACCGAAATGATGAATAGCTGCATACTCCACGTCAGTTCCAATCTCGACACCATTTGGAAGAACGTTGTGAGTAATGGAGTTCATCAAACGTGATGTATCTCGAAGAGTTGTCCCGCCTTGGCGAGCTACACGACCAGAAATACGCCACTTGCCTTCTAAGCCTTCACCCACCATCCAACGGCGTCGAATGTTGTTTAAGACTGTAGAACCTATCGCCTCAAACAATTGCTGCTTAGTTAGATCAAGCCCTGAGAATCGCTCCAGCGCTTGTACAATTAAAGATTCGCCATCTGCCTGAATGGTGATGCCAATACCAGCCATAAGCACCTCACTTGATGCTAGGCATCATGTCTAAAGTTGCATCACCAAATACACCGCCACGATATGTGCTGCCGATCGGCATCGTTGCTGGTGCATTTACAGGCTTCTCTTCAGTAACTTGGTTTTGATTATCGAGAATGGCCAAGACATTTTTTCCATCCCGCACACCCTTCAAGAACTCTTTGGCATCTTCATAGCGCTTCCGAACTTCTTCGGTAGGCTGCTGAAAGTACAAGCGGTAGCGTGCAATATCACACGCTAATCGTTTTAAATTGTTCGGGGTGCTTGGTAGTGGCAGTGTGTATTTGGCAGCAAGGTAGCTGTCAATTTCTTCACTTGCGTCTTGTATAGCATCTTGCACTGCAGTGCCTGACGAAGGATGCATACTTTCCAGTTGCTCGATTTCATCTCCAAATCGCTTGGTAAGTTCTTCACGGGTTGCATACATGGATCACCTACTTATTTTTCAGTTGGCGTTGCTGCCTTCTTGGCCTCGGCAGTAGCCTTTTTCAAAGCAGCTTCTGAAGCATTTAGCGATTTTTCCAAAGCTTCAACCTTAGCTTTCAGCTCTGCGACTTCTGCATCAGCTTGGGTTTTACCAGCAATTAGAATTTCTTCATTCGCTTTCAGCTCTGCGACTTCTGCCGTAAGACTTGCTAACTGAGCTGCGGTACCATCAGCCTTAGGCTCCTTGGGCGCTTGATATTCTTCAATAGCCCCAGATGCTAAAAGGGCCTGAATGCGGTCATCATTCAAGCCCTTGATTTCATCACCCGGCATAAACTGCCCGATGGATTGCTTTGCAATGTACTTTGGCATCTAAGCCTCCTTAAACAATAAATCCAGTACCACCACATACGCCATTTTTGTTTGATGGCGCGGCAAGTGGAGCAGATTCTGTCATTAAGAAAATCCCACTTGGATCTTCGTTATACCATTGGCGGTCAAAGTACTTCTGAACAGCACCATTCGCTAACATGTTCTTGATTTTGCACTGAGCAATAGAACCATTGAGATCTGAAATCGCCCCAAAATAGTCATCAGGAATAAAGCGTTGTACACCAGATGATAGGCGGTATGTAGCATCGTATACCCATAACTCTTTTTCATCCAAGTAACCTTTGAATGATGCCCCCTCTTGAACATTCAAGCTTGGCTTGTATGGTACAGCGATACCTGCATAAGGCTTAACAAAACGTTCTTTGAACTCTTCATCGGCTGATAATGCGATCCAAACCTTTCCAGACATCAAGTAAGCTTTTGAACTACCACCATTAGCATCCAGCAGGAGTTTTTCAATTGTTTCAATATCCGTTACAGGCTTAGCACCTGCTTGGTTCCAAGGAGTTAACGGTGTAAATGTGAGTGACGCATCGCGCTCATAATCAACTAAGTTGTATTCATAATCATCTGATTGAAGAACACACTTACCGTTAAGCAAAAGCTGAGTGGCCATTAACAAAACCGAGTTATCAATTGCATCATGGTTTCGTTTCATTACAGCGATCTGTGCAATCATCATCTTTTCTTGATCAGACAATTGCTGACTACCTGTAGAGATGATACCCGCAGTACGCAAACGCTCCATTAGGGCTTCATCAAATGCTGTTGCAGGACTCACCATATTTTTAGGCTTGTAATAAGCTGGCTGTACGAATTCCACTTTAGCAGCACGTTTAGTATCAAAAGGCTTACCAGGTTGATGTGGTGAAACCAGTGGCGCCAAATCATGCACTGTATTGATTTCTGCTAATGGCACTTCATCGCGATCGAATGATGGGCGATTCGGGAAGAACTTATCTAAAAGCCAAGTATCCATTGGCTTGTAATTCGTATGAATTAACGCAAGCTCACCAACATCAAGTAGCTCAAGTGGTGCGCCATTAACTGTAAATGACTGAGGCATGTTTTAAAGTCCTTATACTTTTGAAAGTTCAATGTTGTTTAGGGTTGCCTTCGCACGTGCAGCATCGTACTTAGCGGTTACAAGATATTCACCAGAGAGACGAATAGCCTCAACGCTAAAAACACCGCCGAAGTAGATCGGAAGCTCTACACCATCAGCCGCCATTTGTGTAGCTTCGACAGCTGTCACATCACGACCACAGATCACTTGCCAAGTTTTTTCATCTGCAGCGAGATCAACCACATTTGCATCCGACAAAGTCAGCAAATCACCAGCCTTATAAGCCTTGGCAGCGGTAATCTTTGCATTAGCACGGCGCAACTTTTCAACATCCAGAATGAATGGTCGTGTTTCGCGGGTCACGCTCCCTAAATATGTCTTTCCGCTCATGAATTAAGCCCCTTTGTTTTGTGATGCGAATGCTTGTGCACCAGATGTGAAACGATGCTGTTCATTGCAGTTACCACCTTGCCCCGGCTGACCACCCTGACCACCAGTAGCTTGATGGCTAAACAAGTGCTGTAAGTGAGCTGGAACTGTATTGGTTTGTTGTTGCTGACCTGCAGGTGCTGGGGCAGGTTGCTGACCTGAGAACTGTTTTAATTGTTGTGACATGAAAGCAAATGAAGCATCATCCATATCGGTATACGATTTCTTTTCATCAGCACTGAATTGCTTATTCAAAGACGTTTCAAGCAACTTAATGTCTTCTTCACGCTTATCCGCTTTGAACTTTTTCAGCTCATTCTGCGCGGCATCACGATCATCTTCTGCTTTTTTCTGTGCGGCTTTCGCCTGTTCGAGTTCGGTCACGTCCGTTTCCTCTTTGGTTGGGTTTGGATTAGCTTTGCCTGAGAAGGCTTTGATTGATGTATTGCGGTCAGCACCTGTAGAACAGATCGTGAACTCACGAATACGGTTTTGTCGGAATACTGTGACTGGGCCTTCGAAAGTCTGACCATTCACTACAACTTGTTTACCTTGAGCTACCTCTTCGATAGAACCTGGATCAATCATCATGGACATCTGAAATGGAAACCCATCGTCAGAATCCTGTACGATTTCTTGTGCCTTGGTATTGGTTAGGAAGTCTCCCGATACATTGATTTTTCCATTGGTATCGACTTCTCGTACCACGCCGATTCGACTTGAACTAAAGTGTTCTTCAAGCAATGCTGTAGGTCGATCAATCTCAATACCATCAAGGTCGAACACAACTCCTGAACGCCCCCAGTACCAATGACCATCGACTCGCCCACCAGCGTAAGCAGTACCATTAAATTTCCGCTTTTGCCCTTCTTCTGCTTTAGGCACCTCAATGGCTGATGCATTGAACAAGTACTTCAAGCGTTCTTCATTTTGTTCTGGCATTTTCATGCTCCATAAAAAAACCGCCCCAAATGGAGCGGCTTGTTAAGTCTAGAATTTAAAATATTGAAATATCTATGCAGTATTTTTTTCTATTAAATCCTTGTAATACTCTACAAATTTAATTGTAGCGCTATCAATTAACTCAGAATCCAAATAATCCTCACCGCCTATCATTTCTTTTCTAGCTGAAACACTGAATTTTTTAGATAGTCTAGAAATTTTTGGGAAATATTCACCCATTTTCAATAATATTTCTTTCGATTTTTCAACTTTAGAGGCATGTAAATTATTAATATCTGAAAATATCTCTGCTCTACGTTCCATTTGTTTTTTTAATGTGATTTGATGTTTTTCATATCTTTTTACACTTACCTCATCAGATTCATAATTTAACTGCATTAAGCTAAGGATCCTATCTATTTCGGCAGTATGTTTATCAGAAAAATGCTGTTTTATCTTTATATTATTATCGATTTCAACAATTTCATCTGACATTTCCTTTATTTCTAAATACAAATATGTATAAAAGTCTATCAACTCACTTACTAAAAGTGTAATTTCCTTATTACCAACCAAAACCACCCTATTCATTGCTATTAAAAATGTATTATATGCATCATTATCCTCTATCGATATGGTTAAGGGATTTGCTAATCCACCTATTGCCTTATTAATTTTAATGAACTCATCATTAGCGGTGAACAAAATATCTTTTTTAAGAGTATGAAGCCTCTCCTTTTCTTTTATGTCCAAATCAAACTCTAGTCGTTTAGTATTTTCTTTAGAATTATGTCTATTTGCAACATAAACCCCTAGTAACGTAAATAATGACGTAAGGGCTGCAATTAAAAGCGCTGAAACACTCTGATCCATAAACTAAGCCACACAATTAAAATTAAAGATAATTTACAATGAAATTAATATTAATTCATAAATACTCTCAATGCATAAACCATCTTACCTTCCACCATTTCCACTGAAATCACTTCAAACGACAACCCCATTTCAAACAGCACACCTTGCCCTGCATTGAGCTTTTCAAGATCAATGCCTAAGCCTTTAGCATTCTCGATCTGAATCACAATATTTGATTGTGCTACTGTAAGCAGTAACGGCGAATCCAAGGTGATAACTTTGCCCACTTCAAGCGAAGCCGCATTTGCCAGTGTTGTGGATCCTGTGACAACATCTAAGGTATTTGCTGATATAGACTGAATCTTGGCCATATCATCCGTTACCCAACGCTTAAGCACCTCCTCTGCCAATGAGATAGTAGGCTTCTGAACATAAGCTGTTAATGCGGCATCATTCCCCTGCACATAATCCACCAGCGTCTTGATCGCACTTGGTCTAAGTGTCGGATCAAGTGGTACCACTGTGTCTGCAATCGTGTTGAATAGATCCCGACTGGAATCATTCATTGGAGATAACAGGCTCATCAATTTCTTACTTGCAGTCCATTCGGCCTGAATTGCTTGTTTCTGCTCGAGCAGATATTCCTTATCGAGAATGGAGTCAGTAATCTTCTGATCTACTACGTCCTGCATCTCACCATAGGTCAAAGGACTGGTAGACCATCCCATATCTGCAGCGACTTGAGGCAAGTCTTCATCAGAAGTAATGCCAAGCTTTTGAGCTTCTTTCTCAGTCAATGCAATCACTGTACATCGGCACATGAATCCCCACGGCGGGTAATACAGCAACCAAAAAGGATCATCGATGTGTCTGATGATTCGATTCAATGCCAAATGACTCGGACGCACCCGCGTGTCATCAATCGCTGAGTACATCAAATAAGGTCGTTTTGCCTTATTCTTTTGCTGCTGTTGCCAACGTCCGTGGCCATAAGCCGTCTGGATATTGGTGCGGAATACATTCTTGAGATAATACTTGCTCAGCACAATCTCGTTTTCTTCAACCAACTTCTGGAAGTCGTTGAATGTTCCGCCTTCAGCCAAGGTTTTATTCAGCGATTTAATGACGGTCTCAACCTGCTCAATACCAGACAAAAAACTCACTGTAGTCGCCAATTGCCGTGTGTTGAGATCCATTGAGTAGAACTCATCAGGCAATACGATTTTACGAGACTGAGCGAAATGCAGAGCCTCTAAGAACGTAACAGGTTGCATATCATCACCCATAAAAAAAGCAGCTTATAAGCTGCTGATTTACCTGATTACTTCACTAACCGTTTCAAGTCAGTCAGGTTTAAAAACCAATAAAATAAGAGCAACCAAAAGCAAAATATTGGTGAGATTAAAATGAGGTAACCAATACCTATTACACTCTTACTTATATAAAAGTTCGAAGCCATATAGTTAATAAACCAACTTCCCAAAGACATGCATGCTAGGAAAATGAAGGCAAAGAAAACCAACGAAAAGAGCGCCATGAAAACTTCTTTGGAGTAAGTTTTCATATTTAGATCTAATTTAGTAATTCTTCCACTTTCATCAGTCGTCTTAATAAGAACTTGATCCCAAAATCCTACAATGGGTGCAATAACTTCAAAGTTTATAAAATTAGGATGTCTAAAATAATAATCAACTAAGTCGTAAGATGCTAAACCATTGCCTGTTAACTTTTGAGCTGCTGAATTCTTTCTTGCTCTTTTTTCGTCGGAAGACATATCCTTATTAGATTCAATTTCAGAAATCTCAGTAAAGTATTCCAATCTACGCTTGGCCCTATCTTCTGATTTAGCAAACTTATCCTTACGGCTAATATAAAGTTCTATTAACTTTGTAAGATCAATCATTACCACCCCAAGTTTATTTTCTTATAAAGTGGTAATGATTCTAATGACTTATGTACCAAAAGTAACGCGGTTCATTTATCCCCACTTGCCATGACGTACCCCAGCACATCAGCTGCATACAATGCCATTTCTAGATTGGCCGTAAATTGGCTTTCACTTGCACCTGGCATCAGCCGCATAAGATTGAATGCTAAATCCTCAGGCGTCTCACTGGACTGAATCAGCTCATTCACTTGCTTCTGCTCCAGTAAATCAATTGATCGCTGACCATCTGTAAGTTCTTCAACTTCTTGCTGCTCTGGTGAAAGTTTCTTGGTACTGGCTGCAAAGCTAAAGGCTCTTTGTGGTAAGGCCTTAAACTGTGACGGCACGGCGTTTTGAGGTGCATCCGCAACATCGCCATCCTGTAAGCCATACTCTCTCAGAAAGTACTGATTCGTCAGATTTGCACCCGCATTCTTCAGCTTCACATCACGATCAGCCTTAGAGGCATTTAAGGATTTCTCATCCCCAATGACGATGATGTGACGCTCCCAGTTATTCAATGCACAAATCGCATCAATCATGGCTTGGATAGTCGAGGTAATCATCCGAATATCAGCATCAACTTTATTGTTCTGAACCTCTAAGTGAACCTCACCCAAAGCTCTTGATCCTGCTCCATCTGTACCACTCGTTAAGGTTTGGCCAAGCACAAGCTTTTGAATGCTTCGCTCAATTTTCTTGTCAAAACTCTCAAATGCTGTTGATCCACCATTACCATTTGATGATGCCGAAACAATATCAACGTCTTCATCAGGATTAAGTGAAAGTACCGAACTCGCATGTGCATTTAATAATGCTTTGAGCATAGCCGGCACATTCTTAGACTTGCCCTTTAATATTGGATTACCAAAGCGCTCTACGAACTTCGCCCAATACTTTGTGGTTCCATTTTTAAAGAACCACAACCAGTAGAGTCGGCTAAATAAAGCTTCGCCATAAGGGTTTTCAAAACTTGGTTTACATTGAGTCAAGAAATGCTTGAACTGTTGATTGCAATCAATGTCACGGCGCTGATCATTATAGTTTTGCAATAACATCAATCGCCCATCATTCTTAGGCTCAAACCACTGCATTGGCTTTTTACCTACCCATTGCCAGCCAATGAATGTGGTGATGTTGGGGCCTTCAATGAATAACGATGGATTTTCTGGTTTGGAATAAACAGCCTCAAGGACCGAATAGCCATACCAACGTGCATCTTGTGTGCCTAACACCAGCTCAGACCACCACTTCTTAAGCTCACTACTAATGATTTGAGCAGCTAATCCTTCCGATGGTTCTAACCGAAATGGAGCAGATTCAAGCTTATCCTGGCGCTTCTCAATACACTGATAGATCTCTTCATCGTACATAAGTACTGATAATCGATGACGTGGTACACCCGCTTTTCTTAACACCTCATCCAGATCAGGCATGCGTGTCAGAAAGTTTAGAAATGCCATTTCAGCTTGCTGCGAATACAAATGACCCCCAACAGATTGGGGGCCATTCGATTCTTTCTTTTTGTCTTTCTTTGCCATAACTTAACCTGTCATTGGTTCTTGATAGTTCTGCATCACTGTTGCTTCTTCAACTGCATCGATCAGCGTATCTACTTGGTCATCGTGATCTTGTGTCATCGCTGCATTGAAGGATTCACACTCTTCAATAAATGCCGCAATCCACGGCGCATTGGTTGGCAGTAATACAAAGCGATCATCTGGTCTATTTTCAAAGTCATTTTCGAGTGGCACCTGAATATCCATAAAGCGTGTCAGCTTGTCTGTGCTTCGCTGTACTGGAATGACTGGCACACCAGCATAAGTACCAAGGTTTTGAATCAACTGAGTACCATGCGCTTTATCCTCGACCTTCATCCAGCGTATAGGTCTAGTCTCATAGGTATAGTCCTTATGCTTATCAATGAAAGCTTTGGCTTGCCTATTCATTTCTGGCGCTTCCCATTTGCCACGAAGCAAGTCAATCAAATACAGCTTCCCATCGTTGCCCAGTCCAACCAAAAGAAACACGGTAAAGTCGTTGTGCTCTTTGATCTTCTGGGCTGTATCAACATAGATCGCACGCCACTGTAATGGCGGTAAGTACTTATAAGATCCAAACCACTCAGCCTTGATTAAGTCACCACCCAGTTTCTTCGGATTTTGCATATACTGGCTACTGAAAGTATAGCGGGATACCGTAGCACCCTCTTTATCTTGTCCACCTTTTTCAAGCTGCAGTAAAGATCTTAGAGTCTCTTTCTGAGGCCAGTAACTTTGACGTCCTTTTTCATCTTGCTCCACATCCCGAGGTACTAAGCGCTGAATATGATCGGGCAATGTCTCTATGTAAGCTTCATCAATCAATGCAGGTATAGAAACCTGTTCCCAGTCTCCAGGCAAATTGCCAGTCATCACAAAGTTCGTTGGATCTTCAACGTGTAGTCTTTGCATGATCATAATGATTGGTGTGTCAGACTTGGCTTTACGTGAGTTCACCGTATTTAGAATTTTACGGTTTGCAGAATCTCGTTTGATCTTACTAAAGGCATCCTCAGGCTTAAGTGGATCATCGATGATGATACAACCCGTAAAGCCTTGTTCAGCTAAGGTACCTGCACGGCGACCAGTAACCTGACCACCCATGGAAGCAACGTAGATATGCCCTACATCATAATCATCTACAGTAATCTTCCATTCTTTCTTTGAGTCAGTGCTATTCGATACCTGTAGATTCCACATCGCTTGGAAGTCTTTAGACTTCACAATGTCACGTGCTGTATCAGATACCCCTTCGACCAAGGACTGTGAGAAAGACAAATACAGGAAGCGAGAACGAGCATTAAGCGCAAGCCCTCGTGGTATCAAGTTTGTCGTTAATTCAGTTTTACCTGCACCAGGAGGAACGTTAATCACCAAGTTGGCAATATTGCCCTTGATTACCTCATCGATGAGCCATGCAACGTATTGGTGGTGCCAATTCACCATGAACTTGAAACCCATTCGAGGCTTAAAGAATCTTCGTGTGAAATATAAATGCTCATCCTCACACAGCTTTTTCTCTACCTGTGTTTGTAGATCCATTTAGTATTCCTCTTGGGCTTTCCTCACAGCTTCATTTACTTGCTCTTGGGTTGCTTGAACGGTCGTAGTTTGTAGTGGCCCACCATCAGCGCCAGTGATTTCTATCTTCTTTTCGTAAAACCCTTTGATGATTTTTTGGATCTGATCTGAGAGTTTGATTGCATCTCGCGTATTGTTTTTTTTCTTCATTAAAAGATCACTGAGAATTTTTAACTGAACAATGTCATTGGCACCTTCAATGTTATAGATCGGCTGCTCGATATAAATCTTGCGCGCCACATTAAACAGATCAACAAATTCTTGTGATAAATCCGCACCAGCCACTTTAGTTGGGTCGTAAGTCTCCACCTGCTGAGGTGATACATCAATGTTGAATTTTTCCTTGATCTCCCCCACAACTTGAGTGGGTGTCATAAATTGTGCAAGTGACCGTACAATAAAGACTTTTTCAGCTTTTTTTAGTCTTGCCATAACTCACCATCCATCAAGGTACATCAAGGTAAGTGGGCAAAAAAATTTAAACTACCCGATCAAGCAGGTCCCACAACACGCAGCAATATTCTTCTCTGATACAAACGGCGCTTGCTTAGCGACCTCAACAAGCCTTTTCACGTTCTCGCTTGCTCCCCAGCGTTTGACCACACCAACAAACTCTTCTACATCATGAGCGGCCAAGTGATGCTTCGGCAGTCCTGTATGGTCGCTATACATAATGTCGCCATCTTCATCACGCTCAACACCAATGTGATAAAGCTCATGCTCGATCAAAGCACAGAAGTCACGATCATTTGAGTTTTCGCAAAAGCTTGCATCAATTGTAATGAGATAAACTGGCACATAACCAAACCAGTCACGCATCTGTTGTTCCTGTCGTGCTTTCTTCCAGCCACCTTGATTGAACATCACCTTTTCACACTGACCTAATACCATGCGTTTCTTTGCCATACATGCTGATGAAGCCCAAGCAAATGCTAAGAATGTTTCGTCATCGTGAATCAGCTCAGCAATATGGTCATGATCTGGATTATGAAGTTCACCACCAAGCGTTAAGAAGTTTTGAATCACCCAGTCTTTTAATTCCACGGCGGGCGCTAAGCGAATAGCGTCTTCTTCCTCCGCCTGATCAATCAGATCCGTCGGCGGGAATGGTCTGATCTGGTCCATTAAACAAATGCCTCTTTAAATTTTTAAGCCACTGGCTCGCATGAATCGCATCGATTTGTAGTGGTCCACTTTCATCAAGCTTGTAACGTGGGCAAGACTCTAAACGTACAATCGTAAAACCCATTTCAACGGCATGATCATATCGATCTAAACTCCATGCCTTATTCGCTAATTTTCCACGGCGTCCACCTGACCAGGGACCACCAGATATTTCAACTAAGATTCGATGCTCAATGAGGTGAAAATCAAAACACCAATTCTTGGTAGATTTGAAGTGAAATTTTTTCTCATACTTGATTTCTAAGACTTCTAAAGCCTGCTGAAAGTCTTCTTCAGCTTCTAAATATTTCTGTTTTGCCTTAGGCAATGGTTTAGATCGTGGCTTTGTTTTCGGTGGGCGCTTTTTAGTTATCCAGAAGTAGTCTTTTTCATTCATAAATTACGCCCAATAAAAAAACCACCATAAGGTGGTTTATATTGTTTTAACTACGTGGTCAACATCACATGCATTCTCTTAACTATCATTAAAATATTTAAAAAAAGAGTCGTGACTGCTAAAACAATAAAAAATACAACAACTTTCATTAACACGCAAACATTCGTAACTATTAAATAATCACCTAAGTTTGAATACGCTAAACACATTAAAACCAAAAATAGTGATACAACTATAGAGAAACTAATATTAAAATATAACTCTTTTAAAAGAGTCTTTTTGGTTTCATAATTTTCGTCAAGATTTTTATTAAAAATATAGGAATATGCAGGAGATTTACTTAAGTCTGGATTTTTATCTAGCTCTTCCTTGAAAATTAGATATTTTTCGTAATGTTCATCAATTTTATTTTCTTGATCAAAGATTAATACTAAGACTGATAATAAAAGTGCTGTAAAGATTGATCCAAAATTCACCAACAATGAAATTGTATCATTTGAGACTTTAGAAATAAAGAAAACCGATAATGTGCTAAGCGTAAGGGGAAGAATAAAAAAAGTTAAAAAATCAAAAAAGTTAAATGAACCATCTGAATTTCGCAAGGAAAACAAATGTCCTTCAATAATAGATAATACATCAATTTTTTTACTCATTTCCCCCCCTTAAATTATAAAAAAACTGACAGGTCACTTAAAGTCAGATTGAATATCTTCACACCATTTTAGAATGCTAGCTAACTGAGGATTCCCACCCTGTAATTTTAGATCATCAGGGGCTTCAATGATACAAATATCATTTGTTACATTTGCCCCCATACGTATTTTTCTTTTTTTTCCATTAGCTTGAAAAGTCGCAGTAATATTTTCATAATCTTTTTCAAGCACTTCTAATAACTCAGATTGAGGGGTGCCATCTTTATCGAAATCAGACCACTTTCCAAAACTACCACTGATCGGGGGCTTGATAGTTACAATTGTTTCAGCATTTGGGGTAATTTTCTTAACTTTATCGGCAATATCTGATGCAATACTTTTAGGAACAGCTTTGATTTCTTTGGCAACAGCACTACGCCATAATTGCAATGCTTTTTTGTATGGTGCAGGGTTGACCTGAAATCTTCGATTTGGGATCTTTTTTTCACACTGAGCATTAATCATCTCTGTAAAAATCGTTTTAACCCCAGAATTTCGCACGCTATGTAGTAAAACCAAACCTTTTGGTGAGTTTTTCGGAATAAATAAATATACGAAATGAGGAATCATCTCCACATGATTCTCAGTTTTATCATAAGCATGTGAGCCATCATGGGCATTTAAAATAGTATTTGCTATCCCATAATCCCCACTGCAAATCCAACCATAAATTCTTCTATTTTTCAGGTCAAATTTAAACCCCTTAAACTGAATAGAATTTTTTTTATCTTTATGACTAACAATTGCCAATTTTTGTACATCTTCAATCCAATTTTTAATAAAATCGAAGGCATCAATTTTACCACCATCTAGTGATCCTAAATTCGGGTATCCTGCTTTTCCATTGATTTTATCAAACATCGAAATTTTATATGGATAAATTGTATGCATTTTAAAGTTTCATTTATATATTTCCCCATTTTCAATATTAGCAGGAAATTTACAAATTTACATAACTGAATTCTATTTAGCTGAATCTTGATGTACAAAATAAAAAGCCCATCTGTTGGATGAGCTTTTCAATATTTAGTGAATTACTATAACTTCGCCCACTATAGCAGGAATATGCCATATGCCTTGTACAAGGTCAAGAATTCCTCATTCTCAATTTGCACTTCTAATCCTGCTTTTATAATATCCAACCACACATCATTAAACCTAAATCTAATGTCAGAAC
>NZ_JAKVIM010000011.1 GCF_022601715.1 Acinetobacter zhairuonensis
CTAAAAACACCCCCTTCTACTAAGAAGGGGGTGTTTTTTATTGCCTATCAAAAAATCCCCACGCTTCACTCTCGTTTTATGCTAAACCTTAAATAAATGAAAATATAAGAAGAGGTTGATGGTGCTGAATACCCTATTACAACTATTTGGTGGAATTGGCTTATTTTTATTGGGTATGAATCTGATGACAGATAGCCTTAAGGCACTCGCTGGCGAAGCTTTAAGACAATGGTTAATCCGATTTACTGATTCTCCATTAAAAGCGATGTTCTCTGGTATGACCTTGACGATGGTTGTACAGTCATCGACTGCGACTACTTTAGCCACTATCGGTTTCGTTAGTGCAGGGGTATTGACTTTTAGTAATGCAATTGGTGTGATTATTGGAGCGAATATTGGAACAACCAGTACAGGTTGGATGGTCGCATTATTGGGTTTAAAAATTTCAATCTCCAAACTCGCGTTGCCTTTGATTGCTTTGGGTGCGATCTTCAAATTATTAGCTAGGGATCGACTTGCTTTATTTGGGATGACCATTGCAGGATTTGGTTTATTATTTTTTGGTATTGATGTTTTGCAACAAGCTATGGAGGGTGTTGCCGCTTCTGTTGATTTAAGCCAGTGGTCTGGTGATACCTTGCTTGGAAGCTTACTATTAGTGCTCATCGGCGTGGTGATGACAATTCTCCTACAATCTTCTAGTGCTGCAATCACTGCAACTTTAGCAGCCTTAGCCAGTCAAGCAATTAATCTGGAACAGACTCTAACTTTGGTAATTGGGCAAAATATTGGAACGGTTGTAACTGCTATTTTAGCGGCGATTAGTGCAACGACGAGTGCAAAACGTACTGCTGCTGTACATGTTATTTTCAATGTCGTGACTGCTATATTTGCTTTCTTATTTTTATTACCTACCTTTTTGTGGGCTTTTCAACATCTGAACTATATACATTCAATTGATCCTGTATTGATAGTAGCCGCTTTTCATACCTGTTTTAGTTTGCTAGGTGCGTTAATTTTCATGCCTTTTATTGGAAAATTTGAACAGCTATTGGTTAAGCTACTACCAGAAAAGGAAGCTTCTTTAACTCGATATTTAGATGATTCACTTTATAGTGTGCCTGCATTAGCAATAGCGGCAACTGAACGTGTACTGATGCAATCGACTGCTGATATTTATCATTTATTTGTGAAGTTTATACGGGGAGAAATTGTCGCTCCGATGATTAATACCAGTGAATTAGACAGTACTTTAAAAAAAGTTGAATCTTATCTAGAGCATATGACGGTTCCACAATCTACAAATGATCAACAACATTTGATTTTATTACTGCGTTTGTTGGTCTATATCAGAGTATTAAGGAATGATTTGAATGAAGTGACACAAGTCGATCTATTGAAAAAGCAGCAAATTTTACAAGAATTACCACTAGATTTTGCCAATCATTTAGAAAAGCAAATTAGCTATTTACAAATTGAGCCTTTCCCTAAATTTCCAGCAGATTTGGTTGACGAATCCGTTCAACTGGAACAGTTAAGTACGGAACAGCAAACCTTTCTACGTCAAAAAATTATGAATGCATCCGTGAATCATCAATTTACAGCAGCGCAAACATTAGAGTTATTGGCTGCACAGCGTTGGATTGTGCATTTAATTACACATACGCAACGCGTGACTCTACTGTTAAAGCAAGATGAGGATAAGACTATTGAATAGCATTTAATTGACGCCGAGCATGCTTTAATGCAGTTCGTAGACCTTCTTCTAAAGTCGGATGATAAAATGGCTTTTCAAGTAGTTGATCAAGTGTACAGTCTTCAGAAATCATCCAGCAGAGTAAATGTGCGATATGCTCGGCAGAAGTTATGAGTAATTCTGCCCCTAATACTTTACGAGTCTCTGCATGAACATAGACTTCTAGAGCTCCATAATTTTTACCTAAAACCTGCGCACGACCTTGACGTTCATAAGAAACATAACCTGTTACAAAGGAAACATTCTGACTTTTAAGTTGTTTGTAGCTTTGACCTACGATTGCCATTTCAGGTTCACAGAAGACAATTCCGATAGGGGGTAAATTACGAATATTCTGTTTCTGTTCTAGGTTTAAGCAATTCAAAACAGCTCTGCGTCCTTCATGCGCTGCTTCATGCTGAATGGGAGTTGTAGTGTGTGCATCACCAACAATAAAGATAGGATATTCTCCCAGTTGTTTAGTTTTAGGATGAACAGGTAAATTTTTTAGTTCACTGAATTGGGAATCTATATTTTCTAACTTTAAGCTGTCTAATAAAGTGCGACGCCCCGTTGCGACCATAACATAGTCGACTATGAGACTTTGATCTTCATCATTTTCTTGAAAGTTAATTTTTACACCAACATCAGTATTTTGTATTTGTGTGGGTAAGACTTCGAACTTAAATTCAATTTCTTGGCTTAAGAGGTCTTGTGCCAATTTTTGTAATACAGGGCTAGTTAATGTTCCGACTTTTCGACTACGCGCAAAAATCGTGGTTTTCACTTTTAAGCGATGTAATGCTTGCGCAAGCTCAAGAGCAATGACACCACTACCGACCACTGCGACAGATTGAGGTAATTGATCCAAGTCAAAAAATTCATCTGAAGTAATGAGTTTATTTCCTAATTCCTGTTTCCATTGAGGATCAAAACTTGGTGTCGAACCGACTGCAAGAATAAAGCTTCGGGCTTGATAGCGCTTGTGATTCACTGCAATCGTGGAAGCATCAATAAAATAAGCTTGCCCCGATATTTTGTGGCGATCTTCCCAACTGTTGACTTCTTTTAAGGTTGCGGTTGTGAATTTATCTCTTAGTTTTCTGACATGCGACAGTACTTGAGTAGCATCTATTTCTAAGTGAGCAGATATACCTACTTTTTCTAAAGATTCTGCATCATGCAATTGGTTTGCGGCTGAAATTAGGACTTTACTCGGCATACACCCAACACGTGCGCAAGTGGTATCCCACGGTCCATGGTTAATAATGAGTATATTTGAGGTATGTTTGATTGCTTCTTTATACGCAGCCTGACCAGCTGTGCCTGCACCAATAATAATTATGTCGTACATGGTGGTCTTATCGACTATTTATCCTACATTAGGATGAACATAGAGATTTTTGGAGAGGATTGCAATTTTGAAGAGAGTGCTAATGTAGCTCTTATGTAAAATCAGTAGATGCTACTAACGTGACATCTACTGTATTGTGAATCAATTAAATTGCTGTACCGACACTCACCCCAACAGTGGGACGAACATTCATCGAGCTACAAGCAGATAAGAGTAAAGTACAAATTACCACAGCGATCATTTTATTCATGCAATAAACCTTGCTTACGTGCTTCATTAAATAATTCGCTGGAGCGATGACCGCTTTTACAAATCATTAAAATGGGTTTAGGAAGTTCGTTATAGTACTTTGAAAATTCAATGATATCTGTTTGTGTAATTTTACCGTTATCGATTGGTTGGTAAATGACGCTCACATGGGATTGCTCTGCAATATTCCGCAACTGACTGACGGAAATATTATTTCCCATTTCCTGATCGGGTCGATTGACAATCACCGACTTAAACCCTTGTTTTAACAGGAGTCGAAAGGTTTTATCATCAAGCTGACCAGATACGGTCAGGTTTTCGCTCAGTGCTTGCGGTGTTTGAGCCTTCTGAGCAAAAAGAGCTGTGCTATTCAGCAAGGTGCTACACAAAATGCATGTAGCAAAGAACTGCTTAATCATCCAGCAAATCCATTTGTTTTGCCAGTTGATATAGATTATTCGAACGGTTACCTGTACGGCAGAACATTAAAACAGGCTTTGGCAGTTCATTAAAATGATTGGCAAAAGTGCGTACATCGAGCTCAGTAATTTGACCAGCCACTACAGGTTGATAGACATAATCAAGCCCTGCTGTGCGAGCTGCTTCTTCAATTTGGGCGCTGGTTGGTTGCTCAGGACCACCTTCCATATCAGGACGGTTGTTGATAATAGATTTAAATCCTTTTTCGACAACTTGTTCAACATGTTCAGGGCCAATTTGACCTGCGAAGCCTACATTTTCGCTCATTGTGTCACTCCATCATCCAATTAAACAATATATGCTTTATGATAGCATTAAGCTGATTCTACAGTTGAATCTGTTGAAATTTTTATAAACGATTACAATCATAAAATAACGTACTGGAGCGCGTATGCACGCTTACACGGTCGAACCTTTGTATGTCAAAAGTGGTCAAGAAGTCCTTGCAGCAGATTTTTATCGACCGAAAACGGAGCATAAGCCTGCAGTCATTCTGATGGCGCATGGATTAGCGGGATTACGACAGTTCAAATTAGTGCAATATGCGAAACAATTTGCTCAGGCGGGTTATGCAGTGGTGTTGTTTGACTATCGCTATTGGGGCGGGAGTACAGGACGTCCACGTGAATTGGTGTCGATCAGTGCGCAATTAGAAGACTGGCGAACTATGATTGAGCATGTCCAGCAGCGGAAATCGATTGATTCACGTCGGATTATTCTCTGGGGAACAGGACTGAGTGGCGGTCATGTACTCAGCCTCGCCAGTGAACTCCACAATATTCAAGCGGTGATGGTGCAAGTCCCGATGGTCGATGGAACTGAGCTGGCGAAACTTTATCCCATTCAGCAATTGTCTAAAGCGCTGAAAATTTCCAGTCAAGATTATATGGGGGCTAAAGTCGGAATGGCTGCTAAGACTTTGCCCGTTGTAAGTATGAGTGATTTGAGTTTTCTTCCGACGGCAGATAGTTATTCGGGTTATTTGTCGATTGTGCATCCAGACTATTTTTGGAGTGGTGACATTCCTGCACGCGTCTTTTTTAAATTGATCCGTTATCGTCCTATACTGGAAGTACGTAAGATCAATATTCCTGTGCTGTTTATTGCAGCCAAGGAGGACAGTTTAATGCCGATTGCTTCGAGCCGTGAAGCAGCCACAAACATCGCACCATATGTGCAGTATTATGAATGGGAGATGAAACATTTTGATATTTATCATCATCCATGGTTTGAAAAAGCCATTTCGACCCAATTAGAATTCTTACATCAACATATTGGAGTCAGCTCATGATTATTGTATGCCCTGCGTGTCTGGCGAAGAACCGCGTTCCCGAAGAGAAAATTGAGGCACAGCCTAGCTGTGGTCAGTGCCATCAGCCACTAATTCCACTTGCTCCGATTGATTTGAATGAACAAAATTTTAGTCAGTTCGTGACCAACAGTGATTTACCTATTTTGATTGATTTATGGGCAGAGTGGTGTGGGCCATGTAAAATGATGGCTCCTCATTTCGCAGCCGTGGCAAAACAGAACCCTCGAGTGATTTTTGCCAAGATTAATACTGAAGAGTCCCCACGTTTAAGCAGCGCTTTTCATGTGCGCAGTATTCCAACGCTGGTGTTGATGAATAAAACCAATGAAATTGCTAGAATAAGCGGTGCGCTTAGATCGAGTGAACTGCAACAGTGGCTGGATCAACATTTAAATGTCTAATGCCTAGTCATAGCACAATAGGCTTGGAGTAAACGTGTCAGATATTCATGTAAAACCAGAAGGGACGTTGTCTCTGCAAACCATTGCGATGCCAGCGGATACAAACTGGAGTGGTGATGTTTTTGGTGGCTGGATTGTGTCACAAATGGACTTGGCTGGAGCAATCCACGCAGAACGCTTTAGTAAGGGGCGTTGTGCAACGATTTCAATTAATCAAATGACTTTTCTGGTGCCAGTAAAAGTTGGGGATGTGATTAGTTGTTATACCAAAATTTTAAAAGTCGGCAATACTTCAATTCAAATGCAGATTGAAGTGTGGGACAGTCATGATAGCTCGCGTGAAGCGAAACGTGTGACGGAAGGGGTTTTCACCTTTGTTGCCGTAGATGTGAAAGGCAATAAGCGTCAGATTCCTGAAGAGGTGAGACAGCGCTTTCTTGAAGCCCAGTCAACATAACATGTAATAAAAAAACCAGCATTCGCTGGTTTTTTTATTAGTTGCTTATTGGTCGGATTTACGTTTTGGTAGCCAAGCCCATAACATTTGGCATTGAATCGGTTCATTACCAGCATCATCAATCACGGTCACAGGAATCAGTAATTCGCCTTTTTCCTGTTCAGCAATCAATTTTTGCTGTTCTGGGCTTAAACTTGCAGTCGCGGTAAGTCCACCTTGTGCAACTTTTAAATAATCTACATGTAAGGTTTTAATCAGCAAAATGCGATTATCTGGAACATGTAAACCCGTTAAAAATCCAGTTGCTGTTTCAGCCAATAACGCCATTGCCGCTGCATGCACGCCCTTAATATGGTTTTGCATGTTGCGTTGATTTTCAATACGCACCACCACATGGTCTTGATCGACTTCAAGATAGCGAATATTGGCGGTACCCACCATCGGCACGATCCGACCAAAAGCTTTACTCCAAAGGGTACTTCGAATCCCTTTGGGAAATTTCGATGTGGCTTTTACCAGTTTGGATAAACGATTGCTTTGGGTCATCACATGCCTCTAGATGCTGGGTACGACTTCACATTAATCTTTAAAGTTATTAAATTGCAATGGAATGCCGAATTGTTGTTCACGTAAGAAATTCATTACTTGTTGTAATGTATCGCGCTTTTTATCGGTCACACGGATTTTGTCACCTTGAATAGATGATTGCACCTTAATGCCACTTTCTTTAATGGCTTTATTAATTTTTTTCGCAGTATCAGAGTCAAGACCATCTTTCAGTTTAATCACCTGAACCACGTTTTTACCCGAAGCGGTTGCTTTTTGCGGATCTAAAGCTTGTACATCGACTTTACGCTTATAAAAATGATTTTCCAGCATGCTATAGACTTGTTCGCATTGGAAATCGCTTTCCGTGCTAATTTTAATTTCTTTTGATTTTTCATTGAGTTCAATTGAAACATCTTGTCCGCGAAAGTCAAAACGTGTCGCAATTTCTTTTTGCGTGTTCTGAACTGCATGATTTACTTCAAAAATCTCTAATTCTGAAACAATATCGAAAGATGGCATAGAATAGACCTTTACAAATGGAAAGAATATCTGAGATGCTAGGGATGTTTTCTTCATTTGCCAAGTGTTGTTTACATCAAAGGAGTGCGCAATGATCCGTAAACAAGAAATTACGACATTTGAGTTCCCAGAAGACGCCATTATCTGGGATGTCCGTGACGCAAGTGCTTATGCTGAGGCTCATCTTAAAGGAGCCAAAAATCAGCCAATTACAGGCTTGTCAGCAGATTGTTTGACTCAGGTGACCGCGGATCAGACTATTTACCTCTTATGTGGTGGCGGAAGTAAGGCGCCACGCGCGGCTGAACTTCTAGACGGTTTTGATAATTCTCGTGAATACGTCATACTCATGGGTGGTACACGTGCTGCACGTGATGCAGGGTTACCTTTAGAACAAGGAACCTAATCAAAAAAAGCGCCTTCTGGCGCTTTTTTTAGATCTTGAGTAAAAGAAGAAAACATTAAAAACAATTCAATCCACAGAACTGCATTATTGGGCTTGTACAGATGCATTTGCCTTAAAATAAGGTTTCTTCGGTTTTGGCTTTTTGATAAAACGCTGAATATCCAGTTTTTTCAATAAATTGCTTGGCACAGGACAAGCTTCTGAAAGAATCTTGGCAGCCAAAATTTCACTACAGAGTGGTGCGAATAAAAAACCTTTAGAGCCTAAGCCTGCAAAGCTATAAATGTCAGTGCTATCGTCTAAGCGACCTAAGACTGGAAAATAATCCATCGTTTGCGCGCGAACTGAAGCACGACCTTGCCAAGTGGAAGTGTCAGGCAGGGTTTGCGCATAACTTGGAAAGACACTGTGGATAAGATTGAAGTTATGCACATGGTCTTCGGCAAGGACATCACAATCATCGCGATTTGGATAAAAGGATGCACCCAAAATCAATTGCTCAGGATTCAGCTGCATACAATAACCACCGTAGCTATAGGCTTGATCTGTTGGCAATGCTTGAGCTTGATTATTGACCCAACTGACCTGACCACGAATGGGTTTCAGTAAAGGATACTGTTCAAAAAATGCTTGGCTTTGACGCGCACAGCAGACAATTGCATGATCAAAATCGCCTAAATGCTGATCCTGCGCATCGAAGACCTGTACCAATTCATTGGTCACGACGTTTTTGATAGACGCTTGCTGAAACTCAATGAGGGGATGTTGTAGAATCTGATCACGCAACAGATGTGGTGAGACAACGCCAGCTTGTAACAGTTTTAAGCTTTGGAATTCGGTGGCAATGGTACAGTCCTGCGCCGAGGCAGTACTCAGTAAGTGCTGAGGATATTCAGTGGCTAAGCCCAGCAAATCATCCGCATTTTTTAGCGCCATTTGATTGACTTGAATTGGGCGAAACGCCTGAAACTGGGCATAATGCCGCAGGGCATGTTGCCATGCCAAAGTCATCAAGTGTTCATGGCTTTGTTCAATCGGGCACAGTTTCGGATTGAGTAAGGCCAGAGGATTACCCGATCCACCTGCCAGTGGCGCTGTCTGGTCATAGAGGGTGACCTGATGTCCACGTTGTGCAAATGCCCAGGCACAGCTTAAACCTGCAATGCCAGCGCCAATAATGGCAATTTGACGTTGCTTGGTGTTGATAAGCTTAGGTGTATCAGTTGATCGTTGAATCGTAGTGTCGCTGTCGATATCCAGCTCTGGCTTTAGCCAACAGGCTTTCAGCATTTCCCGTTTATGCCCAAAACCACGCGGGCGATTAATCTGGATGCCATGTTGTTTCAGACCACGCTTTAACACGCCTGCGACACTAAACGAGGCGAAAGTGGTCCCGTAGTCTGAGAGTCGCACGATATGATTCAAGACCTGCTCTTGCCACATATCTGGATTGCAGGAGGGGGCGAAGCCATCCAAAAACCAAGCATTGACAGGATGGATTTTTTCCATGGCAGGGAAAACATCATGCGCATCGCCCAACCAGAGGTCAAGGCTAAAGCGCTCTTCAGGAAAACTGAGACGATGACAACCCGCAAGAGGCAAAGGATATTGTTGAATCAGTTGATCGGCTAAGGGCTTGAGTTCAGGCCATGCATTTAGCGCACGAATCAGATCGGGTTTGCACAGTGGAAACTTTTCCACACTAATGGCATGTAGATGGCTGTGGTTGTCAGGACGACATTGTTGCCACATTTGCCAGAGTGCCAAAATATTTAGGCCTGTGCCAAAGCCTGTTTCACCGACCGAAAAATATTGGTAGTCAGTTAAATTCGCTAAGCGTGTGGCGAGATCATTGCCATGCAGGAACACATGGCGGGTCTCGAGTAAACCATTGTCTTTGGAAAAATAGACATCGCCAAATTGTTGAGAAACAGGCACCTCGATGCCATCAACCTGATGCCAATCGAGTTCGGCGGTCTGTATTGCGTGGGACAAAAGTTCTAACCTTTATGTGAAAGCGCGAAAAATTACCATTGGCGACGACGTTTGGTCTGTGCATAACTGGCAATCAGGAAGCCTAAGAGCACACCGACTGCAAGCGTTACTGCACCGTAAATAAACATTTGTGCACTACGTTCACTTTGCAGTACCTGCACCTGTACACCCAAATTATCGTTCTTTAATTGCAATTCTTGATTTTGCGCCAGTGCTTCTAAGTTGGCTTTTTCCAATTGTTGTAAGCGCATGGATTGGTCTTTGACCAAGGCTTTAATTTTTAAATCTTGTAAGGCTTTATTCTTGGCAATTTGTTCAGCGGTGAGGGGTTGAGTCTCTTGCGGTTGGCCATTTGGATTGACTGTGGCGACTGCAGGAATCACGCGGGGTTTATCGGCAGGAAGTGTATGTGGCGCTGGTGCAGCAGGTGCTACAGCAGGAGCTGGAGTTGTTGCAGGTTCTACCGCCCAAGCAGTAGAACATAAAAGAAAAAGACCTAGTAAACTAGGAGCAACAGCGCGCATGAATTTTATCCTTTAGGAAACGCTTTGTTAAACGGTTTAACTTCGATTTTTGCATAGACGCCTTCTTTTAAGAAAGGTTCATCTTGCAACCAAGTGTCGAGTGCTTCACGACTATCGAAATCAACAATAATGGTACTACCGTAAAAACCTGCCTGTGGATTACTTGGATCTTTTGGCATCGCACCTGCGACGATTAGGCGTCCTTCAGCATCTAATTGTTCTAAACGTGCAAGATGTTGAGGGCGTACCGCAAGGCGTTTTTCTACAGTACCGTCTTGATCGGTACAGGTCACAACAAATAATGGCATGATGATTCTCAGTACATTAAACGAATATTAATCTTCAGAGGACTTAAAGTATTTACGCAATACAATAAACTGGATAATGATAAATGAAAACATCACCAGCATGTCACCAAAAGCGGTAAATTCACCCCAATATTTTCCGTTCATAAATAAGAAAGCGAAAAAGACATGTAAGCCAGACATTACTGCAAACATGGCTGCCCAAGCATAATTGAGACTTTTCCAGCCTTGTTCGCCCAAATTAAAAATGGGAGCAAATAAGCGTTTAATTAAAGGAGTACGATCCTTACTAAAATAAGGTGATAACAGGAATGCACTGGCAAAGACCATATTTAAAATGGCGGCTTTGAGGCGAATATAGAAATCATCACTCAGCATGAGGGTGATACCACCAAAAATCACCGTCATAAACAACACGATCCACTGCTGTTTATCTAGACGGAATTTCTGCATGATAAACAGGGCACCATAAACCACCAGCATGGAAAGGATTAAGCCTGTTGTTGCCACCAAGATATTATTATTGTCGACACCGCCAGCGGAACCAATCAATTGCAGGAGGGGGTGCTGAGTATCTTTTGGATCTACCGTCTTATATAAATAAAAGAAAATAATGAGTGGCACAAAGTCTAAAAGTGCTTTCATGTTAGAGTATCTGAATCTGTTTAATAAAGTGGCTTAGTATAAGTGATGCTTGGCGTAGATTTACATACACATAGTAATATTTCTGATGGAACTTTGTCACCAGAACAACTGGTGCATGCCGCGCATGAAAAGGGTATCCATACGCTGGCTTTGACCGATCACGATACCATGGACGGATTAGCTTTGGCTGGACAAACGGCACAAGCTTATGACATGAAGTTGATTGCTGGGGTCGAGATTTCTAGTCAATGGTCACGTCCAGCCACCAAGAAAAACTATAGCGTGCATATTGTCGCGTTAAATATGCAGCAGTCTGAGCCGTTACTCGCAGTCTTAGAGCAACAAAAAAAGATCCGAGCTGAGCGAGCGGTACAGATTTGTGGTTTGCTCACGCCTTTGATTGGTCAGGATATTTATGCTGATGTGCTGAGCAAAGTTGATGGTGAGGCGGACAGAATTACACGTACACATATTGCGAAAACTTTGGTAGAAAAGGGCATTGTAAGCCGTGTGCAGCAAGCCTTTGATAAATATATCAAGGAAGGCAAGAAGGCCTATGTCAAGTTTGATGGTTTGGGGCTGGAAGAAACCATTCAGGCGATTCACGCTAGCCGAGGCTTTGCGGTTTTGGCTCATCCCACCCGCTATGATTTGTCTGCTACCAATGTGCGTTACTTAATTGAACTGTTTGCACAATCTGGTGGAGATGCTGTGGAATTGCCACCGCAAATTGATCCACCTGCGACGCGTCAAATGGTGGATCGGATGATTGCGGAACATGGTTTGAAAGTGTCTGTGGGCAGTGATTTTCATGGTGAAAATATGCCGTGGATTCAACTAGGACGTGTTCCTGTCATGAAAGCAGAACAAGTGGGGATTTGGGAGCAGTTTCAATAATCTCGATATTTTTATGACCAAGGGAAAAATGTTGTCCTAGTTTTGACCATTATTGCCCCATTTTAAATAAGGTTCTCTTTGACTGAGAAGGTCGTAGTAGCGTTTTATATTTGGACATTCAGGTTTATGAAATGGTGTTAAATACCAACGCTGTACAGAAAGCCCAATCGGAATATCTGCCAATGAAAACTGCTGACCTGTGACATACGCCTGAGTGTTTGCGAGTTGGTTTTCTAAAATCAGCATCATGCTATTCCATGCTTGAATACTTTTTTCAACGTCCTTCTGATCTTGATGCTCAGGAGAGTTGCGAATAATGTGCATCAGGGCATATACCCAACTGTTATTGAGTTCAATCCCTTGCCAGTCAATCCATTGATCAATAAGCGCACGTGTTTTCGGCTCTGTCGGATAAAGTGCTGAACCACCATAAGCATTGGCCAAGTAACGAAGAATCGAATTAGATTGCCATAGAGTCAGCTCCTCATCGATGAGTACAGGAATCGTGGCATTTGGATTTAATTGTATAAATTCCTGTTCTTTCGTGGAGCGAAAGCCACGCCCCCAATCTTCACGTTGGTAAGGTAAATGTAGCTCATCACATAACCAGAGGACTTTTCTGACATTGATGGAATCTGTTCGCCCTAATAGTTTAATCACAGCCTGACTCCTGATCTTTATTTTTAACTAATTGTTTAATCTCATCTTTCTTATTCTAAAAAGAGGACCGTTGATTTTGAATGGTTGGTTTTATAAGAGATTGTTATCCTGTGCTTGAATTGGTGGCGGCGTCGGTTTACCTAAGGTGCCAAGCAATTCAATTTCAATGGTGCGTACCATGGCATCTAGCGGTAAATCATTACTTTGTGTGCCAAACGGCTCTTCAATTTCTGAACTTAGGGCGTCTAAGCCCAAAAAGGTATAGGCCAATATCCCGACTAAAAGCGGTGTAGCCAAGCCCAAAGTTGCACCCAAACTAAAGGGCAACATAAAACAGAAAAAATACACGGTACGGTTTAGCAATACAGAATAAGCAAAAGGCAATGGTGTGGTGGCAATTCGGTCACAGCCTGTTTGCACCAAACTCATTTCCGCCACATGTTCATTCATTTGTGCATAAATAATGTCTGAGATTTCACCTTCTTTTAAGGCTTGCATCAGTTCCCATTGAATCAGACTGAGCGTGTATTGCGGAGCATTGACCTGTTGATACAGTTGCGCCAAAGCTTGTGGGCTTAAGCCTGTAGTTTCAGTAAGTTCGGTTGGATTTTCAGTTTGATGACGTAGACGATCACGCAAGACATTGGCAAACACAATCACATGCTGAATCACCCGTTCGCGTCGTGCCTGCGTTAGGATACGGCAGTTACGGTCAAAATGTCGCGCATTAGCAATTAACATGCCCCACAGCTTACGTGCTTCCCACCAACGGTCATAACAGGCGGTATTCTTAAAGCCTAAAAAAATGGAAAGTACTACCCCAATTAAGGTGAAGGCAACGAGGGGAAATTCTGGGAAATGAAAATAACCCATATGGGATAGACCACCGACGATGGTGGAAATGAGCATGACCACACCCAAAGGTGGCAGGACTTTCGGGAGGATGGTGCCGCGCCATGAAAATAAAATTTTAAAGACGTCGGGTTGTTCTCGCACAATCATGTGGGGATATTCATCATTTATTTTCTGACGATCTTCATCTGTCGCTCTGCTTTTGTCAACATATGCTCAAGGGCTTTAGGTGGACTTGATCAAGCCCTGTTCAGCAAAAGAAAAACTGCCTGTTGCGGCAATCACGCAATGATCCAATAATTGTATTTCAACCAGTTGACAAGCCTGAGCAATTTGTTGCGTCAGGGCAATATCGGCAGCAGAAGGGAGGGCATACCCCAAGGGATGATTATGTGCAATCACAATAGAGCTGGCTTGTTGCTGCAAAACATGGCGGAGCAATTGATTGAGAGAGACCGTACAGCTATTCAGAGAACCAAAGAACAGCTTTTTAAAGTTGAGTTTGCGCAGTTGGCTGTCGAGGCATAACACCGCAAACACTTCCTGTGTTTCACCCAAGAGTTCAAAACGCAGATAATCTAACAGTTGGCTAGAGTTTTGAATTTCTAGGCTTTGCTGCTGTAATTGCTGTGACACATAGCGCCGTCCCAGTTCTTTGACGGCCATCAGTTGAGCGTATTTGGTGGCGCCAATACCATGAAACTGACTGAGTTGTTCCAGTTCAGCATTCAGAATGGGGGCTAGTCCGCCAAAATGACCAATCAGCAGTCTGGCTAATTCAACGGCTGAATGTTGTTTGGAGCCAGAACGAAGAAAAATTGCCAAGAGTTCGGCATCGGACAGGCTGTTTGCCCCTTGTTGTAACAAGCGTTCACGAGGACGTTCTTGTTCAGGCCAATGTTTGATCGATAGATTCATTTTTGTTTAACTTTTTAGTGTTTATTATCAAGTTACGCCCCAGTCAATCACTTGGGAATGCCATTATTTAATGCTATTGTGAGCGCCACTGCAACAGAAAGGTATACTGTTTGTGAGCTTTGATTTAAGTGTAATTCCAAATAAAAACATCATTTTGGCTGTTACAGGCGGTATTGCAGCCTATAAAAGTGCCATTTTGGTTCGTCGACTCAAAGATCAGGGCTTTAATGTCCGTGTGGTCATGACCCATGGGGCGCAGGCATTTATTACGCCGCTAACTTTTCAAGCCTTGTCGGGCAATCCAGTGCATACCGAATTACTTGATCCTGAAGCTGAAGCTGGTATGGGGCATATCGAATTGGCGCGTTGGGCGGATTTATTATTGGTTGCTCCAGCCAGCTGCGATACTTTAGCCAAATTTGCCGCAGGTTTGGCAGATGATTTGCTGAGTACCTTATATTTGGCGACCAAAGCCCCAGTGTGGGTTGCACCTGCCATGAATCAGCAGATGTGGGCAGCCAAAGCCACCCAGCGGAATTTAAACACCCTGATTGAAGATGGCGTACATGTGATTATGCCTGAAGCGGGCTCGCAGGCGTGTGGTGATGTAGGATTGGGGCGTATGCCTGAGCCAGAAGATTTGGCATATCAAGTCACCGAGTATTTCCATAAGGCGCAACGTGCGATTGCAGAAAAGTTCGGTTTATTGGCGAGTAAACATGTGGTGATTACCGCAGGACCAACGCGTGAAGCAATTGACCCTGTGCGTTATATTTCCAATCACAGCACAGGTAAAATGGGCTTTGCGTTGGCGGCAGCATGTTATGCAGCAGGTGCAAAAGTCACCTTGATTGCGGGACCAGTGAGCTTGGATACGCCCAATGGTGTACGTCGTATCAATGTCTCTTCTGCGATTCAAATGTTGAATATCAGCATGCAAATGCTAGATGAAGGCTGTGATATTTTCATTGCCACCGCGGCAGTGGCGGATTACCGCGTGGCTGAAGTGGCAGAACATAAAATTAAAAAATCGGGCGATGAACTGAATGTGGCTTTGGTGAAAAATCCGGATATTGTCGCGACCATAGCCCAACAGCAAAAGCGTCCATTTATGGTGGGATTCGCTGCAGAAACACGCAATGTTGAAGAGTATGCAGCTGGCAAGTTGGTGGCGAAAAAGCTGGATATGATTGCCTGTAATGATGTTTCTCGTGCCGATATTGGTTTTGCTTCGGATGAAAATGCCATGACTGTGTTTTTTGCCAATCACTACGACATGGACAAACGTGATTTGGAAAAAGCCTCAAAACAAGAGATCGCACAACAATTAGTGGAAGCCATGCACGATGCTTTACAGCATCATAAAGCCAAATAAACCTGTGAAATTTTTTATGAAAATGCAACGAATCCGTTGCATTTTTTATGTATGCTACATCAGTAAAATAAAGCGGAGTGTTTACAGAAATATTCTGTAGATTTGCCTAATGATAAATAAACCATAGCCACAGTTTTTGATAGGACATCATCATGATTAAAAGAACTTTAGCCACCGTTGTAATGTTGTCATCTTTGGTATTGAGCAATACCGTCATGGCGGTAGGTTTAGAAGATGACATGAAAACCCTCGGGAAAAATTATAAAGCCTTTAACCAAGCTTCAACACCACAAGCTGCAACGAGTGCACTGAACAATATGCGTGGTGCGGCAGTACATGCGAAACAGTATAAGTTGACGGCACATATGGCTGGAAAAGCACCAAGTTCAACGGCTTTGTTTGACCAAATTATTGTGGAAATTGACAAAACCAAAGCTCTTGCACAAGCAGGCAAACTCGACGAAGCGAAACAGCAAGGTAAAAAAATTGGCGAGTTACGTGACCAAGGGCATAAGGCTTATAAGCATCACTGATTGCGTTTCAGCATCAGCGAGTCCATTCGCTGCTAAAACTGTGCTACTTCGGCACAGTTTTTTTATGGCTAAAGGATGAGGTCTTTGCTGTAAGTGAGCATGATTCAGATTTCCAGATATGTGCAGAGTTGCTACATTAATAAGAGAAATCTTGACGGATCAATGGGCATGTCTTCGCAGCAGCATTATCAACGGATCGCTCAAGCCATTGAGTATATCCAACAGCATTTTCAGCATCAGCCGACTTTGGATGAAGTAGCTGCACAGATTCATTTAAGTCCAGCCCATTTCCAGCGCCTGTTTAGTGAATGGGCAGGCACCAGTCCGAAAAAATTTCTGCAATATATCAGTCTAGAACATGCCAAATCGATTTTAAGATCGAAGCAATCGTCATCTTTATTACAAACCACTTTGCAAACAGGGTTGTCGAGCAGCAGTCGCTTACATGATTTATTTATTCAGATTGAGGGCATGACTCCCGCAGAGTATAAGCATGGCGGTGCGGGACTAAAGATCCAATATGAATTTACCGAGACGATATTTGGTCGAGTTTTGGTGGCGTCCACAACTAAAGGGGTGTGCGCGCTGTCTTTTATTGAGCAAGATGATCATGCCGCCTTACAAGAGTTACGCACTAAATTTCCCAATGCCGAATATGTGCAACAAGAGGATGTCATGCAGCTACGGGCTTTGGCATTGTTGACTGCTCAGCCCAACTCAATCGAGCAAGTGAAACTGCATTTAAAGGGTTCAGCCTTTCAATTAAAGGTCTGGGAAAGTTTGCTTAAAATTCCTTCTGGGCAACTAGCAAGTTATGCTGATGTAGCCGCGCAGATTGATCAACCCAAAGCGTCACGTGCGGTGGGAACTGCCGTAGCGCATAATCCAGTGGCATTTTTGATTCCCTGCCATCGGGTGATTCAGGCTTCAGGCGTATTGGGCAATTATCATTGGGGCACTACCCGCAAGACTGCCATGATTGGTTGGGAAAGTGCGCAAAGCGATGCAGATGGTGAAGAGTCTTAAGATGTCTTTATTTCCAGTTGAATTTGATGCTAGCCAGAATTTACTGCCTTATCAGGGGTGCGTGAATTATTACGGTCAAATTATGGATGCTGCTGAGGCAGATGCTTATTTACAGCGGCTGTTAGAAACGATTGCTTGGCAAAATGATCTGGCGGTGATTTTTGGCAAGACCATTGTGACCAAGCGTAAAGTCGCATGGTATGCCGATCAGGCTTTTTCCTATACCTATTCCAAAACCACCAAACAAGCTTTGCCATGGACGCCTGAACTATTGGCGCTCAAAGCTTTGGTCGAAGCAAAAACTGGTGAGACCTTTAATGCCTGTTTACTGAATTTATATCATTCGGGAGAAGAGGGGATGGCATGGCATAGTGATGCCGAACGTGAGCTGAAACAGCATGCAGCGATTGCTTCTTTGAGTTTAGGTGCGGAACGCAAGTTTGCCTTTAAGCATAAGCAAACAAATGAAAAAGTGGAGCTGTTACTGGCACATGGCAGTTTATTGGTCATGAAAAATGAAACGCAAACCTATTGGCTGCACCGATTACCCCCAACGGAAAAAGTACAGGATATTCGGGTAAATTTAACTTTTAGAATGATGAATGAGCTGCAATAAAAAAGGCTGAATCCATGATTCAGCCTTTTTTAATCCATCATGAAAGATGAGGATTTAAGCTTGACCTTCAGCCATTGCAGATTGAGCGCGTTGCATATTGGCTTCGAACTCAGCATCAAAGTTGATTGGCGTTAACAACAACTGTGGGAAGCTGCCTTTAGTAACCATATCGTTCACCGCTTCACGTAAGAATGGGAACAAAATGTTCGGGCAGTATGCGCCTAAGATGTAAGGAAGACGTTCTTCTTCAACACCATCAATCAGGAAAATACCTGCTTGAGTCACATCAACGATAAATGCAGTATCGCCAGCATTGTTTGCTTGAACAACAACTTTTAAAGACACTTCGAAATGCGTTGGATCAACTTTTTCCGCAGAAGAAGAAAGGTTGATGTTTAATTCTGGCTGCCATTCTTTCGTGAAGACTTGTGCGCCAGGAACTTCAAAAGAAATGTCTTTAGTATAAATACGTTCGAGTGCCAATTGTGGTTGAACTTGTTGTTCTTCGCTCATTCTTAAATCCTTAATATAAATTTGAACTATGCTTTATGGTTAAGCCAATAATCCGTCGAGTTTACCCTCACGCTCTAAAGCATAAAGCTGGTCGAACCCACCAATAAATTGTTCACCAATAAAAATTTGTGGAACAGTGCGGTGGTTGGTACGTTGCATGAGTTCTACACGAACTTCAGGCGCTTCGTTGGATAAGTTAATTTCTTTGTATTCAACGCCTTTACGCTCAAGAAGCTGTTTTGCGCGAACGCAGTAAGGACATACAGTTGTAGAATAGATCGTTACTTCAGTCATTAGAGTCTCCTTAAGCAATTATTTGGCTTTTACCAAAGGTAAGCCTTGCGCTTTCCAGTTGCTGATGCCGCCGTCTAAACGGTAACTATCGGCATGACCGACTTGTTGCAAAGCTGAACCTGCGACTTGACCAAGGTTGCAAATAAACACCAATGGACGTTCCGCAGCTTTTAACTCTTCGACATGGCTTGCAATTTGGCTGTAGGGAATGTTACGGCTGCCACTGATGTGACCTTCACGGAAGTCTTTTGCATCACGTAAATCAATCAACATGGCATTTTTTGCTTTCACTAAAATACCCAAAGATTGTGGAGAGATTTTGCGACCATTGCGCTGTCCTTCAAGAACGAAGAACAACACCACTAATGCCCCAAGTGTTCCAAATAAAAAGGGGTGATTCCCCATAAATTCCAACCAACGTTCCACAAATCACCTAATTACAATTCAAAATTGCCTAGAGTATAGCTCATAAATATGGTGATCAAAATCACCGCTTCAAGGGGAGGACAGACAGAAAGTCTAATTTTTTTGCTGGGCTTCAGCAATTTCATCCATTAAACGTAAAAAACTGTCTAAACGGCGAGGCAAAATTTCACCATTGCTGGCAGCCAACCGCAGTGCACACTGTTTTTCATGTTTATGGGTACAGTTCCGGAACTGGCAGTAGCCCAATTGATTTTGAATCTCAGGAAAACCTTGTTGTACTTTTTCAGTGGTCAGATGCCATAAGCCAAATTCACGAATGCCTGGAGAGTCAATCAGTGATGCACCCTGACCAAATCCAATCAAACGGGTAGACGTCGTGGTATGTTGTCCCAGTGCCGAGTTTTCAGAAATGATGTTGGTTTTCTGCGCAGCATCGGGAACAATCGCATTTATTAACGAGCTTTTCCCAACACCCGATTGTCCCACAAAGGCAACCGTTTCACCTTCGAGGCGTTGCGCTAAGGCGCTCACATCTGCATCCCCCAGCGACTGGCACTGCATCACTTCATAACCCAAATCTTGATATTCTTTCAGCATATCCAAAATCGGGTCATTTTCTTTAAGTAAATCAGTTTTATTCAGCACCAACAGTGCTGGAATATCGGCATCGGCACAAGCCACCAAATAGCGGTCAATCAAGGTCGGTGCAGGTTCTGGTAAAGGTGAAAACACAATCACAATCAGGCTGATATTCGCCGCAACTGGTTTGACTTTATGATAACGGTCAGGTCGCGTCAGCAGTGAGCGACGTGGATGGATGGCGGTAATAATACCTAAACCCGTATTTGGATCGGCTTGCCATTTCACCCGATCTCCCGTAACCAATAGTTCAAGGTTGGTACGGGTATGGCAACGCCAAATACTACCCAATTCAATCGGTTTCCAAAACGGTTCAGGCTCCCCATCTTGGACAATTGGCTTTTCAGGATGCGTGTCAGGAACCGACAAGGCTTGAACCTCAAGTTGGCGACCATAGTGTTGCACCACCAAGCCTTCCAGATCATTTGAGGTGTCAATGTCTTCTTGACGTGTTTTTTGCTGTTTCTGAATACGACGCTGCTGTTGTTCAGTTAAGCGACGTTTACGAATTAAAGCCATTCATATCCTAAAAAACCACGAATTTAAGATGGCAAAAATAGCATGAAGCAGGGCATGAGTTACAGCATTGAGGGGATTAATTTGCTACTATAATTGTTTTTACAGCCAATAAGATTGCACATTTATGAGCAGCACGCCTGATACTCGCCTCATCTGGATTGACCTTGAAATGACAGGTCTAGATACCGATAACGATCAAATTATTGAAATTGCAACGATTGTTACAGATGATCATTTAAATATTTTGGCGGAAGGTCCTGTATTGGCCGTGCATCAATCTGATTTAATCTTAAATGCAATGGATGAGTGGAACACGCGTCAACATGGTCAGTCGGGTCTGATTGAACGTGTGCGCCGCAGTAAATTGAAGGCGAAAGATGCCGAGCAGCAAACCATTGAATTTCTGAAAAAATGGGTCAATCCAAAGAGTTCACCGATGTGTGGTAACTCGATTTGTCAGGATCGTCGTTTCTTACATCGTTTGATGCCTGAACTGGAACAATATTTCCACTATCGCAATTTAGATGTGTCTTCAGTAAAAGAGTTGGCGAAACGCTGGCGTCCAGAAATCATGAGTGGCTTAAAGAAAAATGCCTCGCATTTGGCAATGGATGACATTCGCGATTCAATTGCGGAATTGAAATATTACCGTGAATACTTCTTTATTATGAATAAAGACTAAAACGGAATTGGCTGAAAATGGGGTGTATTGCCCCATTTTTTATTTCCGTATTTAACTTAATCGGTTATATTTTCAACATAAAAGAAGAGGGCGTACAGTTTTAATTTGATTTAAAGCAAAGTACAAATTTATGTTTTTATTCGATTTAAATTATAACAAAGGGTTGAATCATGCAAAGTAATAATCCCATACTCAATCGTGTCGAGGTATATGCCGACTATAGCCAGCCGATGACCGTTCAAGGTGCTATTCAAAAATCGGTATTACTGACAGTTATTGCTGCGGTCGTGGGGCTGGGTATTTTTTTCTACAGTTTTATCACCTTAAATATTTCCATGGCTTATAGTGCCGCGATAGTTGGTGCTATTGGCGGACTTATTCTGGCACTGATTACCACCTTTAAACCGAATACGGCGAAAACGCTAGCCATTCCGTATGCCCTATTTGAAGGGGCTTTTTTGGGTGGCGTTTCAGTCATTTTCCAACTGAAATTCCCAGGCGTACCCTTACAGGCATTATTGGCAACTTTTGTCACCACCTTGGTGATGTTCACCTTGTATCGTTTGCAGATTGTACGTGCCACAGAAAAATTTAAGTCAGTGGTACTCTCTGCCACCATCGCGATTGCAATCGTGTTTGTGGTGCAATTGGTGATGCGTTTGGCTTTTGGTTCAAGCGTGCCTTATATTTTTGAAAGTAACTGGTTAGGGATTGGTTTCGCAGCTTTTGTTGCGGTGATTGCCTCGTTAAACCTGATTCTAGATTTCGATCTGATTGAAAGCAGTGCCGCACAACATGCGCCGAAGTCGATGGAGTGGCTCTCTGCGATTGCCTTATTGGCGACTTTAGTCTGGATGTACTATTCATTCATGCGTTTATTAAGCCTGATTCAAGGTGATGACTGATCGATGTTTGAAGACATTTATTCTGTTCAATCCAACTTCACCCTGCTTTTGCAGGGTGATTTGTTATGAATCTGTGATTTGCTGAAAAAAAGGCGCATTTTGCAATTTTGTTCTGATGCCAGAGTTGGCATTATTCATCTAAATTATTTTAAGTGAGAGTCACATGTCACAAGGACTACTAGCGGGAAAACGCTTTCTGATTGCGGGTGTTGCAAGTAAGTTGTCGATTGCATTTGGTATTGCTCAAGCATTGCATCGTGAAGGTGCGGAATTGGCCTTTACTTATCCGAATGAGAAACTCAAAAAACGTGTTGATGAATTTGCTGCGCAATTTGGCTCAACATTGGTGTTTCCTTGTGATGTTGCTGTGGATGCAGAAATTGACCAAGCTTTCGTAGAATTAGCAAAACACTGGGATGGTCTAGACGGTGTTGTGCATTCAATTGGTTTTGCACCTGCACATACTTTAGATGGCGACTTTACCGATGTCACGGATCGTGAAGGCTTCCGTATTGCACATGACATCAGTGCATACAGCTTTGTTGCGATGGCTCGTGCTGCAAAACCGTTGTTGTTGGCGCGTCAAGGTTGTTTATTGACGTTGACTTACCAAGGTTCAGAGCGTGTTATGCCGAACTACAACGTCATGGGTATGGCGAAAGCATCTTTAGAAGCAGGCGTACGTTACTTGGCGTCTAGCTTGGGTGCAGATGGCATTCGTGTGAACGCAATTTCAGCAGGTCCAATCCGTACTTTGGCGGCTTCAGGCATTAAATCATTCCGTAAAATGTTAGACGCGAATGAGAAAATTGCACCGCTAAAACGTAATGTGACGATTGAAGATGTCGGTAATGCAGCATTGTTCCTTTGCTCACCTTGGGCAAATGGTATTACCGGTGAAATCATGTACGTTGATGCAGGCTTCAATACCGTAGGTATGAGCCCTGACTTGATGGGCGATGACTGATCACGCTGCGTGATGAAGAAAAACGGCACTTGAAGTGCCGTTTTTTATGACTTTAATTTCAGTTTTATTCAGGTAATTGCTGAATCGGACTACCACCCAAAGCTTGCATCAGCGTGACATAAGCATTGTATTGGCTCTGTTTGGTATTCACCAAAGTTAGACGTGCACTACGTGTAGTTTCCTGCTGATCCAGTAAATTTTTTAAGGCGACGGCACCATAACGATAACGGACATCGGTCAGGCGTTCGGCTTTTTCCGCCAATTCTAAATTACGCTGTTGCAGCTTGACTTGCTGATCCAATTCACTGCGTGAAGACAAGGCATTTTCCACATCGGCAAAGGCTTGATACAGACTTTGACGATATTGCACAATCGCTTTTTCATAATCTAACTGGCTAATCGCAATATCCTTCTTCATGTCGTTATATTGCAAAAAAGGCAGGCTTAAACTGGCACCCAAGGTTAGGGCAGGATTACGTAAAAGTTGGGTCAAAGAGGTACTACTGCTGCCTAAATTACTTGTCAAACTAATCGAAGGATAATAGCTTGCGGTGGTGGCATCTTTGCTTGCCAAACTTTCACGCAGGCGTAATTCTGCTGCTTTTAAATCTGGACGACGAGACAAGATGTCCGCAGGTAGACCTGCGGCAATGCTTGGTAAAGTAAGTTGCGGCAAACGTTGTGGCTCTTGCACATCTAGTTGTTGTACTGGCATACGCAGTAGGACTGCAATCGCAGTACGCGTTTCAACTAGACTTTGCTGAATTTGGCTGAGACTGGCTTTCTGACTTTGTACCGATTGTTCAGCTTGGGTCAGTTCCAAACCCGAAACTGAGCCAGCCTGATATTGTGCTTTGACTAAATCATACAGTTTTTGTGAAGTGGCAAGGCTTTGCTGTGCGGTGCTTCGACTTTCATTATAATACGCCAATTGCCAATACAGTTTTGCCGTGGTGCTAATCAAGCTTTGCGCAGTGGCTTGCAAATCTTGTTCAGTCGCCAGTGCTTCCCATTTTTTTGCTTCGGTTTGACGTGCCAATTTACCAAATAAATCGACCTCATAACTGAGTCCAGCACCCAACGACAAGCCACTAGAATTATCTTCACCTGAATTCAGGTCAAATTCATGTCCTGCAGAAACCGTAGAGCTAACGCGAGGTTTCTGCTGATTTTCGCTTAATTCAGCCTGTAAACGTGCTTGTTTTAGGGTCATGCCTGCCACGGCTAAATCACTATTTTTCGCCAGTACGGCATCAATCAGTTGATTCAGTTGAGTATCGCCAAACAACCTCCACCATTGGTCAGCATAGATGGCTTGCTGGCGTTGTTGTACAGTTGCACGATCATATTGGAACTGGGCAGGCGTTTGTACTGCAGGTGCTTGATAAGGGGTTTTAACCACCGCGGCACAACCCACCAAAGTACTACCGAGTAGCATTGCCGTACACAGACGTGTCAATGAAAAATGCATAAGTTGTCCTTATTCTCTGGCAAGTGCTGCAACAGGATCGAGTTTGGCTGCATTCTTTGCAGGTAAAAATCCAAACACGACACCGATTAATGTCGAGCAGACAAATGCTGCAATAATTGAAGTGGTGGAGTAGGCGATGCCAAAATTGCCCCCCGCAAATTTCTGAATGATTTGACCTAAACCGAGGGAAAGCAGCACGCCTAAGACCCCACCAATCAGGCAGACTAAAATGGCTTCAATCAAGAATTGTTGCAGAATGTCACTTTGACGGGCACCGACAGCCATACGAACTCCAATCTCCTGAGTTCGTTCGGTGACTGAAACCAACATGATATTCATCACCCCAATACCGCCAACTACCAAGGAAATCACCGCAATTGCAGAAACCAACAAGGTCATGGTACTGGTGGTTTTTTCAATTGTTTGACGAATGCTGTCACTGTTCATGGTGAACACATCTTGCTGACCATGACGTTGAGTCAGCAAATTGACAATCGCATTCTCAGCCGCGCTGGTCGAATACTGATCATTGATTTGCACAACGATATTGCGCACATTGCTTTGCCCCAGCATACGGCTCATGACCGTGGTGTAAGGCATATACACATTCAGCGTATCATCGGAACCCATGGCACTGTTTTGCGGTTCAACAATGCCAATAATGCGTCCAGGCACACTGCCCAATAAGATCACTTGTCCAATCGGATTGGAACCATCACTAAAAAACTGTTTTTGCGTGTTGGTATCAATCACGACATCTTGGGTACGGTCACGCACACTACGTTGATCAAAAGTTTGACCATTTTTAAACGTTAGTCCTTTGACCGTGAAATAATCATTCCCCACACCGTTAATCGTGGCATTCGCTTCATTTTGTTGATAACGAATGGTTTTGGAAGAACTCACCATTGGGCTGACGGCACTGACATAGGGTTGGGTGGCGAGTGCATCTGCATCACTAGGCACCAAGGTTTTAAAATTCGCTGTTTTGGAGTTATCCCCAAAGCCACGCCCTTGGAACACGGTAATGGTATTGGTTCCCAAGCTACTAATATTACTGAGAATCTGCTTTTGTGAACCATTCCCCAAGGCGACTACAGTCACGACTGAGGCAATTCCGATAATAATCCCGAGCATGGTCAAAAAGGTGCGCATACGATGGGCATTCATGGACAATATCGCCATACGAAAGGCTTCACCGAGGCGATCTAGCAGAGAACGCCATGCAGACACACTTTTATTTTTTTCTTGCTGCGCTGAAATCGCCGTTTCAGCATCAGGATCATGGTGCAGTTCAGTGTCATGTTCTGGTTGATTGACCCGATCGGCAATAATTTGCCCGTCACTGATTTCAATAATGCGGCTGGCATTTTTCGCCACCTGCATATCATGTGTGACCAAAATAATGGTATGTCCTGCGGCATTCAATTCGCGTAGAATCCGCATCACTTCGACCCCACTATGCGAGTCCAAAGCCCCTGTGGGTTCATCGGCAAGAATTACATCCCCGCCATTCATTAAGGCACGTGCAATCGACACCCGCTGTTGCTGACCACCTGAGAGCTGGCTCGGGCGGTTCTGAGTTTTATTGCCCAGTCCAAGTTCAGTGAGTAGAGCAGTGGCACGTTGCTTGCGTGCATAGGGTGTGGTGCCTGCATAAATCGCAGGAACCTCGACATTGCCTTCAGCGGTTAAATCTCCGAGCAAATGATAGCGCTGGAAAATAAAGCCAAAATATTCGCGGCGTAATTCTGCCAATTGATCAGGTTCTAACTGTCCAGTTTCTCTGCCTTTCACCAGATAGCTGCCCGATGTTGGACGATCTAGACAACCCAAAATATTCATTAAGGTGGATTTACCCGAACCCGATTGCCCAACAATGGCAACCAGCTCACCTTCATAAATGGTTAGATCAATGCCTTTGAGAATTTGAACAGTGCTTTCGCCAGCAGGGAACTCTCGCACCAAATTGCTGACTTCAAGCAAGGCTTTTTTTGTCATGCTTACATTCCCACTGGTGGACCATTACGACGTTTATTGCTGCTATTGGCTGTTGCAGCAGTCGTTTCTGAGCTATCCGCAATCACCACTTCATCACCTTCTTTCAGTCCTGCCAAAACTTGCGCACTGACACGGTTATTTATCCCAATCAAGACTTGTTTCGGTTGTGCAGTTCCATCCGCTTGTAATACGCGAACCACGCTTAAGCTGGCTTTGCCATCTTTCACCAATTGCTGTTGCGCGGCATTTAACTTCAAACGTTCAAGTTGAGGAGCCTGAGCGCTGTCAGAATTGAGTTTTTCTTGTACTTTTGCTGATGTCTTGGCTTTGTTATTTGCAGGACGTTTGAAAATGGCAGAGGAAGGAACTAAGAGTGCATTTTGTGCAGAATCAAGCACAATGTAGACTTGTGCGGTCATATCGATGCGCAGTTTGCCATCATGATTGGGGACATCAAACAAGGCATTGTAATAAATCGCCGTGGAAGAACTGGTGCTGGTCGAACTGTCATCAGTAATTGAATCTGGTGCAGGTTCAATTTGGCGTAAGCTGGCATAGCGTTTGCTGTCATCCCCCAAAGTCGTGAAATAGACTTGTTGTCCTTTTTCAACTTTCATGATGTCGGCTTCACTAACCTGCGCTTTAATGGTCATATTTTGTAGTTTGGCAATTTTAACAATGGTGGGTGTGCTTTGATTGGCGTTCACCGTTTGACCTTCTTCAGTCACAATCGCCACCACAGTACCATCGGTCGGAGCCACAATACGGGTATAGCCAATATTGGTTTGTGCAGTGGACTTGGTCACTTTTGCAGACTCAATTTGCGCATCAATGGCTTTCACTTGTGCTTGAGCTGTTTTAAATGCCGCTTCGGCAGATTCTAGTTCTGCTTTTGAGGTTGCATCTTGGGCAAACATTTGCTGTTGACGTTTATATGCCAGTTGCGCTTCATTTAAGCTGGCTTCTTGTTGTAAGCGTTGTGCTTCTAAATTCTTAATATTGGCTTCCGCTGTTTTAAGACTATTTTCTTGTGTGGTGGAATCAATTTGCGCAATCAGTTGACCTTGCTTGACTTCATCGCCCAATTGCACATACATCTTTTGTACCTGACCTGACACCTGTGCACCGACACTAATTAACTTAGTGGCATCCAAAGTTCCTGTTGCCAAAACAGTATTTTCTAAATCACCACGAGTCACGCTTTCTGTGATGTATTGGGGTTGTTCTTGTTTTGGTTTTAAATAGTGCCAAGCTAAAAAAGCAAGCAGCGCAATACACAGCAGGGCAATCATAATTTTAAAGGATTTTATTTTTTGCATAGGAGTCAGGGAGTAAAAAATAATCATGGCTAGTATAGAAGTGAAATACGGATAAATCGTGAATTTTTTATATAAATAGAAATGATTATTATTTGTTTCGATAAGGTTGAAGCAGAATTCTCCAAAGGTTGCTTAAAACATCGGATAGATCACATCATGAATTGTTAAATGAAGGGCGTGTTCTGTTTTTTAATAGACTGAATGGATGCTCGAAACTGGGCAATTTACACTTTATTTTTCTCTAGATTTAAATTTTAAAAGCAGATAGTATTTAATTCCATAAAAAAAGTATGGGTTTTTTGTTTAAGATTAAACCCACATGAGTTGCTGCAATAAAAAATAACTTAATGAAAATAATGTGAGGGAAATCATGGAGTGGAGTGAAAAGTTTAATATTGGGATTGAGGTGATTGACAATCAACATCGACAAATTCTGGAATATATTAATACGCTGGATCAGATCCGAATGAGCGGACAGCGCAATCAAATTAAAGACGTGTTAGATGACTTGATTGACTACACCCAATCGCATTTTAGTTTTGAAGAAAATTTGCTGGAGCAAGTGAATTATCAATATTTACCCTCGCACCGAGGCATTCATGAATTGTTTGTGAAACGTTTGAACGATTGTCGTCAGCGCTTTGCACAAGGGGAAGCTGTTGAACATGATTTACATCGTTTATTGTCTAAGTGGTTAGTGAACCATATTCAGCATGATGATCAGGATTATGTCGATGCTGTACGTGACAATATGTTGCACTATTTACGTGTTCAGGAGCAGAAAAAAGGCAAAAGTTGGTTTGCACGCTTCTTTCGTTAGATGTGTATGCTGGACTGAGCTTGGGCTTTTAATTTAAAAACAAATTTTTACCGCAGAGCATAGCAATGGCTTGCAAAATCAGGTGTTCTGGATTTTCTTCACTTAAGCCTTTAATCGATGCATCGATTCGGAGCAAAAGCGTAGGCCAGCTTAGAAACTGTTTGGGGGGAAGGCGGCGTAAAGCCTGTTGATATAGACTGACTTTGGTTTTCCAAATGCCCAGCTGCAAGGCATTTTGCGGTTGCTCAAACAGTTGCATCAACAGGCGCATTTCCTTGCTGATACTCCAAAGCAACAAGCTCATCGGTTCGCCTGAAGCCAGTAAATATTGGTAAATCTTGACCGCTTGGGCGAAGTTACCTTCGAGTAAGGCATCGCTTAAATCAAAGGTGCTATAACGCGATTGATCTTGTAAACAGGCGAGTAGTTGTTCGATGCCAATCTGGGCTAAATCAGGAAAGGTATCCCGCACTCGCATCAAGCTATTTTTTGCTGCAAGCAAGTTGTGTTCGTGATGCTGTTCTAGCCATTGCCAGGCATTGTTGGCGAGTTGAATACCGAGCTTATCCGCTTCAACCGCTAAAATGCGTTGTCGATCTTGCGGGTAATTTGCAGTCAGAGATACATTGACACCATTGGCATCAATCACTTTGAAGAAGCCAGACTTTAAGCTGCTGCTGTCCTGTTTCGGCATCACAATCAACAACAAGTTTTGTTCATTGTGTTGCAGGTATTGGGTCAATAATTTAATGCCATTGGCATCGGGCTTAATGTTGCCATGCACCTCAATCGCAAGTTGCGTGGAAAATAAAGACAAGCTGTTTAGCGCATTGAACACGGTTTTCCAATCATTGACATTCGACATATCAAAGCGCTGGCGTTCAATATTTTGTTCTTGCCAGCTTTTTCGGAAGGCATCTAGCAGATTTTGTTCGAGTAAAGGTTCTTGACCATGCAGTACCCATGCACCACGTGCTTCTGGAATGCGTTTCAGGGCCTGCAAATAGTCGAGTTTCATAACAATTAAGGTTGAACTGTGTTGTTGGTAACTTTAGGTAAACGATTAGAAGAAATCTGACGCACAATTTGTTGTGCTACATCATCAATCAGGACTTCTTTTAAGAATTTTTCTTCTTGGTCATCGGTGTTTACCGTCGCCAAGTTGTATTGATAGCTTCGTGTAGCAGTCACAGTCCGCATTTCCGTCACAGGATTACCCTGAGCATCTTCAATACGGAAAGTCACGTTTAAACGTAGTAAAGTTTCAATCAGCTTGCCGCGTAATTCCTGACGTACAGGAGTGTAACTATAGACATGTAAACGGTAGGCATTCGGGCTATTACTGAGTTGTACGCCTGCTGCACCTAAATAAATCGATAATTTTTCTTCTAAGGCTTCAGTATCTTTCGGCAAAGACAAACTCATTTGTGCATATGCTACAGGAGTGGCAGAAGGTTGTGTGCCTTTGAGATGAAAGCCACAGCCCACTAAACCTGCACCTAGACCGCAAGTTAAAATAATAGTTGCGAAACGCTTGCCTAAATGCATGTATTTTCCTCTGTAAATGCTGACTTTGCAGTGTGATACAAAATGATTTCAAACGGATATGATTTTAGTAGCAAAGCCCGTTAAATGAAAACGGGCTTTGCTCGGGTTTTTATTTTATTCCTTAAGATTCCTTCTCCCTTTGGGAGAAGGTTAGGATGAGGAAAGTTTACCTCTCCCTAGCCCTCTCCTAGAAGGAGCGGGCAATCAATTAAGGAATTAAACCACCAAGTTCACAAGTTTATTCGGTACTACAATTTCTTTCTTGGTTGGACCTGTTAAGAATTGTTGTACTTCTGGTAAAGCTTTAGCCAGCGCCAATAGCTCATCTTTCGATGTATCTACAGACACTTCTAACTTGCCACGCAATTTACCATTGATTTGCACTACGATGGTTTGAGTATTACGGGTTAATGCAGACTCATCCACCACAGGGAATAGGCTTTGTGTTAATTCAATACCAAACTGAGTTAATAAAGTCTGACTCAAGTGCGGTGCAAACGGTGCAAGTAAGGTCAACAAAGTCGTGATTGCTTCACGCGCAACCGCCACATCATTGTCATCTTTGGCTTCAAACTTATTGCTGGCATTCAGTAATTCCATCAATGCTGCAATTGCTGTGTTGAATGCATGACGACGTTCAATGTCATCACCCACTTTCTGAATGGTTTCATGCGTTTTACGACGTAAGTCTTGCGCTTCTTTCGATAAATTGGCTTTATCAATTGCAGTTGCTGCATTGCCTTTTTCAAGGAAACCTGTCGTTAAACGCCAAACACGTTTCAAGAAACGGTTTGCACCTTCAACACCAGCATCCGACCATTCTAAAGATTGATCTGGTGGTGCAGCAAACATCATGAATACACGTGCGGTATCTGCACCGTACTGATCAATAATTGCTTGTGGGTCAATCCCGTTGTTTTTCGACTTGGACATTTTTTCTTGTCCGCCGATCACTACTTCTTGACCATCACCAGTGTATTTCGCAGAAAGAATACGACCTTTTTCGTCACGGTCTAATTCGATGTCCGCTGGATTAAACCAAGTTTTTTTGCCATTTTCCGCTTCACGATAGAAGGTATCCGCCAACACCATGCCTTGAGTCAACAAGTTGGTAAATGGCTCATTGCCTTGTACCACACCTTCATCACGCATCAATTTATGGAAGAAACGCGCATACAACAAATGCAGAATCGCGTGCTCTACACCGCCAATGTATTGGTTTACTGGTAACCAAGATTGAGCGGCTTCAGGTTTTACCATACCGCCAGTAAAGTCTGGAGAAGCATAACGCGCATAGTACCAAGAAGACTCTACAAAGGTATCTAAGGTATCCGTTTCACGACGGGCATCGCCACCACAGCAAGGACACTTGGTTTCGTAGAACTCAGGCATCTTGTTCAATGGGTTACCTGAACCGTCTGGCACCACATCTGTTGGTAACACCACTGGCAATTGATCTTCTGGAACAGTCACTTGACCACAAGTGTCACAGTTGATCATTGGAATTGGACAACCCCAGTAACGTTGACGAGAAACACCCCAGTCACGTAAACGGAATTGAACTTTTGAATTTGCCAAAGCTTGAGGTTCTAATTTTGCAAGGAAAGCATCAAATGCCGCTTGGAAGTCTAAACCGTCAAACTCACCAGAGTTGACCAATTTACCTTCTTTAGAACCGTACCATTCTTGCCATTCAGTTGCAGAGTAATCTGCATCTTCAGCGCCTTTAGCATCAATTACTTGCTTGATTGGTAAATTGAATTTGTTAGCAAATTCGAAGTCACGTTCATCGTGTGCTGGAACCGCCATCACCGCGCCAGAACCATAAGACATCAATACATAATTGGCAATCCACACTGGAACTTGTCCGCCAGTCAAAGGATGCTTCACAGACAAGCCAGTTGCCATGCCTTTCTTTTCAGCAGTCGCAAGGTCAGCTTCAGCCACTGAACCCATGCGGCATTCTTCAATAAATGCAGCAAGTTCAGGATTATTTTCTGCGGCTTTCAGCGCCATTGGGTGTTCTGCTGCTACAGCAACATAAGTCACGCCCATTAGTGTGTCAGCACGCGTGGTATAAACAGTTAAACCATCTGCATAGATGTCTGGATTTGCAGAAGGGAACGTAATTTCCATCCCAGTTGAGCGACCAATCCAGTTACGTTGCATGGTCAAGACTTGTTGTGGCCAACCGTCTTTGAGTGTGTCTAGGTCATCCAAGAGTTCTTGCGCATAATCAGTAATGCGGAAGTAGTACATTGGAATATCACGTTTTTCGACCAATGCACCTGAACGCCAGCCACGACCATTTTCTACCTGTTCATTGGCTAAAACAGTTTGGTCAACTGGATCCCAGTTCACGGTAGAAAGCTTACGGTAAATCAGACCTTTTTTATAAAGCTGTACAAATAGCCATTGTTCCCAGTGGTAATACTCTGGCGTACACGTTGCAAATTCACGATCCCAATCAATTGAAAGACCGAGCTTTTTCAACTGGTCACGCATATACGCGATATTTTCAAAGGTCCATTTTGCTGGAGCAACTTGGTGTGCAATTGCCGCATTTTCTGCAGGTAAACCAAACGCATCCCAACCCATCGGTTGTAAGACGGTTTCACCTTTTAAACGGTGGAAACGGCTGATTACATCACCAATCGTGTAGTTACGCACATGACCCATATGCAGCTTGCCACTTGGGTAAGGGAACATCGATAGAATGTAACGACGCGGACCTTCTACAGTGTCGGCAACTTTAAAGACTTTACGATTTTCCCAGTCTTGTTGGACGGTGGGTTCAATCGCACTAGCTTGATATTCAGGGTCAATATGAGTAGTCATAAACGTATTAAGGAACAACGGTTAAAAGTTTGCTGCACAGCATAGCGCAAAATGCACCTAAATGTGAATTTTGCAGCTGCTGAAGCGTAAGAAAAATTAAACTATTTCAGTTTAAAGAGCAGGAAAATGAGGGTTTCATTTTTTCTGGCTTTTATTGTGTTTTTTTCAGGTCTGTTGGTCATTGGGCTGTAGCTGAATCTACTGGAGATTTTACAACAGGCTTTGTCGTATCTGCTGGCATGGCTTGAACAGATCTTGATGCTGTATCTGGAGCTGAGGTGTTGACAGTCGTATTGGTTTGGTTTTCAACAGGTGTTTGAGGACTACGACTAGTAGTCGGAGCAGAATTGTTCCAACCATAGGTCTCGATTTTACCTTTTTTCTTGGCGGATTTTGGGGGAGGTGTGGTGGTGTAATGTGTCGAGCCATTCGCATCAACCCATTTGTAATAATCTTTGGCCCAAAGTGTTGTGCTTGAGCCGATTAAGGCACAAGTAAGCGTGATAGCACTAAGCAGATGAAATGGAAGAGACATGTGTGTTGTCCTGTTTTATTTCTAAGATCAAAAGGAGTTGTCTGTAAATTGTTCAAATTGCCAATTTAAAGATTTTTGATTGGAATAGGGATTGTTCAAAATAGTATAGGTTGATTTTTATTTTGGACAAGACATTCTCACTTGAATTTTTTGAAAATCAGATGGATTTAATGTCTAAAAATTATAGAGATAGCAGATAAAGAGTGGAAATTTATCATAATCATTTCAATGTTTGACTGAGTGTGCAAAAAACTCGATTTAGATTAAAAAATGCACGGTCTGTAAATAATCAAAAAAAAGCTGTTTTTTCAACTTGACAACAACAGGTTAAACAAGAAAAATGCTGTCTTTAGTTTTATGTGCCTTCTCTCGATCACCCTTCGAAGAAGTGTTACGTCATGCAATGGGCGTCATCTCTAGCCGAGATGGTGAACAAAGCAAATAAAAATATGTTTATCCCAACATGTTTTAGATCCCATATTGCTCAAACAGCAAGCGGGTCGGATTTTTTTCCTATTGCCATGAAAACTATGAAATATGTGTGCTATAACAGTGCAGACAATTAATGAATGAACACTGCTGATGTCTCCCATCAAGCGGTGATAAAAGATTAGGGTGAATCACGTTGGAACTTTTATCTGGTGGTGAAATGCTTGTTCGCGCATTAGCGGACGAAGGCGTTGAACATGTTTTTGGATACCCAGGCGGCGCAGTTTTACACATTTACGATGCGCTTTTTCAACAAGACAAAATCAATCATTATCTCGTACGTCATGAGCAAGCTGCTGGTCATATGGCTGATGCTTATTCACGTGTTACAGGTAAAACTGGTGTAGTTCTGGTCACTTCAGGACCAGGTGCAACTAACACAGTTACTCCAATTGCAACTGCTTATATGGACTCAATCCCAATGGTGATTTTGTCTGGTCAGGTGGCTTCGCATTTAATTGGGGAAGATGCATTCCAAGAAACAGACATGGTGGGTATTTCTCGCCCAATCGTGAAACATAGTTTCCAAGTGCGTCATGCAAGTGAAATTCCTGCAGTTATCAAAAAAGCATTCTATATCGCGGCAAGTGGACGTCCAGGTCCTGTTGTGGTCGATATTCCGAAAGATGCAACCAATCCTGCAGATAAATTTGCCTACGAATATCCTGAAAAAGTGAAGATGCGTTCTTATCAACCACCGCATCGTGGTCACTCAGGTCAAATTCGTAAAGCGATTGATGAATTAATCAATGCCAAACGCCCTGTAATTTATTCAGGTGGTGGTGTGGTTCAAGGCAATGCATCCGCATTATTAACTGAATTGGCACATTTATTGGGCTATCCAGTGACCAATACATTGATGGGCTTAGGTGCTTTCCCGGGTAACGATGAGCAGTTCATCGGTATGTTGGGGATGCATGGTACGTATGAAGCCAATATGACCATGCACAATGCAGATGTGATTTTGTGTGTCGGTGCGCGCTTTGATGATCGCGTGACCAATAATCCTGCAAAATTCTGTCCAAATGCAAAAGTGATTCATATTGATATCGACCCTGCGACGATTTCAAAAACCATTATTGCGCATATTCCAATTGTGGGTGCAGTAGAGCCTGTACTTCAGGAAATGTTGGCACAGCTCAAACAAATGAATGTGTCTAAGCCAAATCCTGAAGCGATTGCGGCTTGGTGGTCACAAATCAATGAATGGCGCAAAGTGCATGGTTTGAATTATGACAAACCAACTGATGGTTCAATGAAACCGCAACAGGTGGTTGAAGCATTAGACAAAATTACCAATAGCCAAGCGATCATTACTTCAGATGTGGGTCAACATCAGATGTTTGGTGCGCTTTACTATAAATACACGCGTCCACGTCAGTGGATTAACTCGGGTGGTTTAGGCACCATGGGTGTTGGCTTGCCATATGCAATGGCGGCAAAACTTGCCTTCCCAGACCAGCAAGTCGTGTGTATTACTGGTGAAGCCTCAATTCAGATGTGTATTCAAGAACTTTCAACCTGTAAGCAATATGGCTTAAATGTGAAGATCTTGTGCTTGAATAACCAAGCTTTAGGTATGGTGAAGCAGTGGCAAGATATGAACTATGAAGGACGTCATTCAAGTTCTTATGTCGACTCATTGCCTGATTTTGCCAAATTGATGGAAGCTTACGGTCACGTTGGCATTCAAATTGACCATGCCGACGAGCTTGAATCTAAGCTTGCAGAAGCGATGGCAATTAACGACAAATGTGTATTCATTAATGTCATGGTCGATCGTACTGAACACGTTTACCCAATGTTGGTTGCGGGTCAGTCGATGAAAGATATGTGGTTAGGTAAAGGAGAGCGTACTTCATGAGACACATTATTTCTGTACTCGTTGAAAACGAAGCTGGTGCGCTTTCTCGTTTAGTGGGTTTATTCTCGCAACGTGGATACAACATTGAAACACTGAATGTTGCACCAACTGAAGACCCGACTTTGTCACGTTTGACCCTGACGACGTATGGCGATGATCACAAAATTGAGCAAATCACCAAACAACTGAATAAATTAGTTGAGGTGGTGAAAGTGGTTGATTTGTCTGAAGGTGCACATATTGAGCGTGAATTAATGCTCATTAAAGTGAAATCACTCGGTTCGGCACGTGCTGAAATTAAACGAACTGCGGACATTTTCCGTGCGCAGATTGTTGATGTGACACCAACGACCTACACCATTCAAATCGCGGGTACGACTGAAAAAATTGATGGTTTTATTGATGCATTAGCTGAAAACACCATCCTTGAAGTTGTGCGCTCTGGTGTTTCAGGCATCGCGCGTGGCGAAAAAGTTTTAACCATTTAATTATTTAACACAATTCAACCTCCTTTTGAGAAAGAGGAGGATTTCATCAAAAAATAAACCCCTTGATGGAATTACAGAATACAAAGCATTTTAGCGGAGACAGCAATGCAAATTTTTTACGATAAAGACTGCGACTTATCTATCATCCAATCTAAGAAAGTAGCGATCATTGGTTACGGTTCACAAGGCCATGCACACGCGCTTAACTTAAAAGATTCTGGCGTAGACGTAACTGTAGGTTTACGTGCGGGTTCAGCATCTTGGAAAAAAGCTGAAAACTCAGGTCTTAAAGTATCTGAAGTTCCAGCTGCAGTTGCTCAAGCTGACGTCGTAATGATCTTGACTCCAGATGAGTTCCAAGCTCAACTTTATCGTGACGTGATTGAACCAAACATCAAAGAAGGTGCAACTTTAGCATTTGCTCACGGTTTCTCTGTTCTTTATAACCAAGTTGTGCCACGTAAAGACTTAGATGTGATCATGGTTGCACCAAAAGCACCGGGTCACACTGTACGTTCAGAATACCAACGTGGTTCAGGTGTGCCTGACTTAATCGCAATTCACCAAGATGCTTCTGGTAATGCACGTAACGTAGCGCTTTCTTATGCTTCTGGCGTAGGTGGTGGTCGTACAGGTATCATCGAAACTTCATTCCGTGAAGAAACTGAAACTGACTTATTTGGTGAGCAAGCAGTTCTTTGTGGTGGTGCGGTTGAATTGGTGAAAATGGGCTTCGAAACTTTGGTTGAAGCTGGTTATGCACCAGAAATGGCTTACTTCGAATGCTTACACGAACTTAAGTTAATTGTTGACTTAATGTTTGAAGGTGGTATTGCGGACATGAACTACTCAGTGTCTAACAACGCTGAATATGGTGAATACGTAACTGGTGTTGAAGTCATCAACGAACAGTCTCGTGAAGCGATGCGCAATGCACTTAAACGTATTCAATCTGGTGAATATGCGAAAATGTTCATCAACGAAGGTGCGTTGAACTACCCATCAATGACTGCTCGTCGTCGTCAAAATGCGGCACACGGTATTGAAGTTACGGGTGCTAAATTACGTGCGATGATGCCTTGGATTCAAGCAAACAAAATCGTTGATAAAGAGAAGAACTAATTTCTCGAATCAATTGATTTGATTGCGAAGACCCACTCTATTTGAGTGGGTTTTTTATGTTTATGGTTACGTGCCTCAAAAAGATAAAAGCACTGCTTTCATTTTTTTCGTACCTTGGATTCAAGCAAACAAAATCGTAGACAAAGAAAAGAACTAATTTTATGATCTAGCTGATTGATATGCGATAAAAACCCTTGCGAAAGCGAGGGTTTTTTATGGGATAAGAAGAATGATTCTATATAAATATGTCAGTTTTGAAGCTGGTTTAAAGATTTTGGAAACAAGTACTTTGGGATTCCTCATTTAGAGGACTTTAATGATCCATTTGGAGGCACGGGTTTGGGGTTTTATGATTCGGACGTTCCTTTACCTGTTGTAATCAATGCATTTCGAAATCGTTTTTTGAGAAAATATTGTATTTTGAGTCTAACCAGAACGGCTTTGAATCCACTGATGTGGTCGCATTATGCTGATAGCTATAAAGGAATGGTCATTGGTATTGATACTGAAAAAGCTGGCTTTGAAAATATTGATCAATATGTAATTCCAGCCCAGAAAGGCGAAGTTAGATATTTAAAAACAGTGTCCAAAGGTGTTAATGCCGCCAATATGGATAATTTACTTTCAATAGGTAATTCGAGCTCATTAAATTGGCAGGTGAGTGAAAATCTTCTGAAGCATGGTTTCCTTTATAAAATGCAAGAATGGGTATATGAGGAAGAAGTGCGAATTGTTGAAAATATCTCCTCGGCGAATATTGGATATCATTATTCAACTCAAAGTGAGTTTGAGTTAGAGGGTCAACTTTGGCATCGGGTGGAGCTTCCTACCAGACCCATATATACCACCAAAATTCCGAAAGAAGCATTTGTAGATGTAACTTTGGGTTTATCTACCTATAAGGAATTAAAGCGCTTACAAGAACGAGAGACACAGCAGTTTAACCCTGAAAAAGTGGAGCGGCTGGAAAAATTATTGGCATGGATTGGTTTGATGAACCTACCCATATATTGAATTGAAAGGGATAATCAGGATTGGGTGCTGCAAAGAAAAGAGATGACTAGATAATCTTTGCAATATGCTGGTGGTCTATATTGAATCTGTCATGAATTTATCATCAAACTGTCAAACTGGACATCTATGCTAAGGGAAAATCAAGCAATAGGTGTCATATGTCTAACATATCCACTGTGGGCCTGCTAAAACAACAAGATTTTCCAGACAGTTTTAAGTTTTATTTCAAATTACAAAAAAACAAAAGTAGCTTAGAAGAAATAAGTGTTTTAAATGATCTGGTTCGCCCACGGTTAAAAATTGCAATTGTCACAGAAACATGGCCGCCAGAAGTGAATGGGGTGGCTTTATCGCTGATGCAACTGTGTAAAGGACTGCAAAAGCAGGGGCATAAAATTCTACTTATTCGTCCGAGCCAGACTCAATCGTGTATGGATTTTATGCCGAATAAAGAATGTCTGGTCACAGCACAAAGTATCCCTAAATATCCGAGTCTGCAATTTGGCTGGCCGCAGTTTCTGAAAGTTGCCAGTGTTTTAGATGAGTTTATGCCCAATGTGGTGCATGTGGTGACTGAAGGACCATTAGGCTTAACCGCATTACATGCTGCCAAAAGTCGAGATATTCCAGTATCTAGTGGATTTCACTCGCCTTTCCAAGATTTTAGCCGCTTCTTCGATTTGGCATTTCTGGTGAAACCTATACAGCACTATTTACGCTGGTTTCATAACAATACCCAATTGACTTGTGTTCCGAGCAAAGACACCGAGAAAGCACTTAAGCAATTTGGCATTAAATGTCCCTTGGTTGTCGTCGGGCGAGGGGTGGATACTCAACAATTTTCTCCGCTCTATCGTTCTGAAGCATATCGGTGCACTTGGGGGGCGGATAGCAATACCACCGTCATGCTTTATGTGGGGCGATTATCACCAGAAAAAGAAATTGATGTGCTGATTCGTAACTTCATATGTATGCAACAACAAGATGAAAAACAGCACAAATTGGTGATCACGGGCGATGGACCTGACCGCCAGCGACTGGAAGCATTGGGGCTGGCGCATGGTGTGATTTTTACCGGCAGCTTAACTGGTAAGAATCTTGCTAGTGTATATGCAAGTGCTGATGCTTTTGTATTCGCCAGCCAAGTCGAAACCTTTGGTAACGTTGTTTTGGAAGCGATGGCTAGTGGTTTGCCAGTGGTGGCTTATAATTATGCATGTGCGCATGCTCATATCGAGCATGGCAATACGGGATGGTTAAGCACGCTGGGTGATGTAAATAGTTTTTCATCACAAATGCAGCGTTTACCCAGTCCAAACATACTCAACAGCATGGGGCAGCGTGCTCGAATTAAAGTGATGGAAATGGGTTGGCAGCTTCCTGTCATGCAATTGGAGCAGGCTTTATATCAAGTGGCTAAGGAAACACGAATGATAGCGTAAGCAAAACAAAAGCTTGAGGAGAGAAATTATGAATTTTAAGAATGCAAAAATAAAAATGCTCGATCTCGACTTAAAAGGCTGTTTATATCTGAACCATTTTTCCCATTCAGAGCGAGTGGCACATTTTTTTAAATTGATCAGCCGATTAGGTGATGGAGTTTTCTGGTACATCATGTTGATGAGCCTGTGGATTTTGCAGGGTTTATCTTATAGTGTGCAAATGCTGTATCTGATTGTAGGTTCTTTGCTGGGAACAGCTATTTATAAAATTCTAAAAACCAAGACGGTGCGTCCACGACCTTATCAAGTTCATCAAGTGATTCGATTGTGTGAACGTCCTTTAGATCATTTTAGCTTTCCGTCAGGACATACCTTACATGCGGTGATGGGAAGTGTAGTGATTGGTTCGGTTCAGCCAATTTTATTGGTGTTGATGTTGCCATTCACCGTATTGGTGGCATTATCCCGTATGGTATTGGGTCTGCATTACCCAAGTGACGTTGCTGTTGGCGCCATTATTGGAGCAAGTGTGGCAGCAGTTGTTATTGCTTGTGCACCGATGTTTAGTCTGGTCTTGTAGATGGCATGATACTGAGTAGTTTTTCAGACCTGCTAAAATTTGTTAAAGTAGCGTAGACATAGCATAGATTAGGAACAGTTATGGGTTTACGTTGGACCGATACCATGGATATCGCGATTGAATTATATGAAGCACATCCAGATGTGGACCCGCAATGGATTCGTTTTACCGACCTGCATGCATGGGTATGTGCTTTACCAGATTTTGCTGATGATCCGAATAAATCCACAGAAGGTTTGCTCGAAGCAATTCAAATGGCTTGGATTGACGAAGCCAGCTAATTCAGGCTTTTCCAGCAGCACATCGAAAAAATCCAGTTTTTTTACATATCAAAAGCTGATAATTGCTCATTATTCGGTATAATGCGGCAAAATTTTCATGTCTAATTTGACTTAAGGAGCCGATCATGGCTATTGAACGTACTTTATCTATCGTTAAACCAGATGCAGTAGCTAAAAACCACATTGGTGACATCTTTGCTCGTTTCGAAAAAGCTGGTCTTAAAATCGTTGCGACTAAAATGAAACACCTTTCTCAAGCTGAAGCTGAAGGTTTCTACGCAGAACACAAAGAACGTGGTTTCTTTGCTGACTTAGTTGCGTTCATGACTTCTGGTCCAGTTGTTGTATCTGTTCTTGAAGGTGAAAATGCAGTTCTTGCTCACCGTGAAATCTTGGGTGCTACTAACCCTAAAGAAGCTGCTCCTGGTACGATCCGTGCTGATTTCGCTGTAAGCATCGACGAAAACGCTGCTCACGGTTCTGACTCTGTAGCATCTGCTGATCGCGAAGTAAACTACTTCTTCGCTCAAACTGAAGTTTGCCCACGCACTCGTTAATCGAGACACTTCAAACCAGATAAGTGTTATACTGCTTATCTGGTTTTTTTATTCTCTTTAGATTTATTTGCTTGAATATTGAGCAATCTTCTTCTCTCTTCGACATGGTTTAGGTAATTACACATGAGTACTGAAGTGGTCGTTTCATCTGCAACTTCTGATGAATCGCAACAATCTTTGTCCACTCCAACACAACAATCTAGTGTGGAAAAAGTGAATTTACTGGGCATGTCACGTTCTGAATTGGAACAGTTCTTTGAAGCTATGGGCGAAAAGAAATTCCGTGCCGGACAGGTAATGAAGTGGATCCATCAATATTTCGTCACTGATTTTGCTGAAATGACCAACATTTCAGGCAAGTTGCGTGAAAAATTAGAGCGCGTATGTGAAATTAAAGCGCCAGAAGTTGTACACCGTAACTATTCTAAAGATGGTACGCGTAAGTGGGTGTTCCGTGTAGGTGATGGTGCAGGTTCATTGGTTGAAACCGTATTGATTCCCGCAGAAGACAAAACGGGTGCGCGTAAAACTTTGTGTATCTCTTCACAAGTGGGTTGTGCCTTAGACTGTTCATTCTGTTCGACAGGCAAACAGGGTTTCCAGCGTGATTTAAGCCCTGCGGAAATTATTGGTCAGCTCTGGATGGCAAACTACTCTTATATGGAAGAGGTGCCAGTTGCAGAACGTGAGCGTACTGTGACCAACGTCGTGATGATGGGTATGGGCGAACCATTACTCAACTATGATGCGGTACTCAGTTCAATGCAGTTAATGCTGGATGATTTTGCCTACGGTATGTCGAAACGTCGTGTGACCTTATCGACTTCAGGTGTAGTGCCGAAAATTGACCAGTTGGCGCAAGACATTGATGTTGCATTGGCAATTTCATTGCATGCTCCAAATGATGAATTACGAAATGAATTGGTACCTATTAATAAAAAGTACCCTTTGGATCAGTTGATTGCAGCATGTCAGCGTTATTTGGCGAAAGATGGCAATGAAAGTGCGCGTCGTCATGTCACGATTGAATATGTGATGCTGGATGGGGTGAATGACCAGCCTGAACATGCGCAGCAGTTATTAAAATTGTTAAAGAATTTACCAAGTAAAATTAATTTAATTCCATTCAATCCATTCCCGCACGCACCATACGGGCGTTCAAGCCGTAACCGAATTATTTCTTTCCAAAAAACTTTGTCTGATGCAGGTTTTGTGTGTACGATTCGTCAGACACGTGGCGATGACATTGATGCTGCATGCGGACAATTGGTCGGTCAGGTGGCTGACCGTACACGCCGTGCAGAGCAATGGAAGAAAAAAGTAGCAGCGCAGAATGAGATTTTGCGCTCAAAAGGATAATAAAGGGGCTGTCAATTGCGTAAACCCACCTACAAATTTGCAAGTATTACAATGTTTTGTCTTTCAATGTCGTTGGTGGGTTGTATTACAACAACCACCTCATCGGCACCAGGGTTTAAAAAAAATCCAGAGAAAGCAGTAGAAGTTCGTACACAATTGGCAGCAGAATATATCCGTAAGGGCGACTTGGATGCAGCAAAGCGTGCACTTGATCAAGCATTGGAAATGGAACCACGAGATTCTACCGCCAATATGATGATGGGTGTGCTATTGCAGCAAGAAGGTAGTCCAGCCAATATGGAAAAAGCGGAGGCACACTTTAAACGTGCCATTTCCGCAGATCCGAAAAATGCGCAAGCTCGTAACAACTATGGTACGTATTTATACGTCGTAGAACGTTATAATGAAGCAATTGAACAATTGACAATCGCTGGTTCAACCTTAGGGTATGATCAGCGATTTAGGGCATTGGAAAATTTAGGGCGTATTTACTTAAAGTTAGGTGATACAGCAAATGCTGAAAAATCATTCAAACAAGCATTGCAAGCAAATCCGAATTCCTATGTTTCAATGTTAGAGTTGTCGGAAATATTTTATTTAAGACAACAAATTCCTGCTGCGACACAGTTATATGAACAATTTGTTCGTCTAGTTGGGCAGAAAAATCAGAGTGCACGTGCATTGTGGATTGGTATCCGTATTGCGCGAGCCAATGGCGACAAGATGGGTATGCAAGTGTTGGTGAACCAACTACGTGCATTGTTCCCAGATAGCCAAGAATATACACGTTATTTGCAATTACAGTACAGTACTGAGGCCGTATGGAAGTAAATCCTAATTCACCGCAATCGAATGGTTCAAGCGTAGTACCTAATGCATTAGGAAATGTCCAGCGTCCTGGAGAATACTTGCGCCAAAAACGTATTGCCCAAAAGCGTGAATTAAGTGAAGTTGCTGCAGATTTAAAAATTCCTGTAAAAACTTTGACTGCATTAGAGCATGATGAATATAAGTCTTTGCCAGAAGCAACCTTTATTAAAGGTTACTATCGTACTTATGCAAAGTATTTGAATGTCGATGCAACATCACTCATCCAGCGCTTTGACGAAATCTATGCCAATGATACTGGCATGGTGCCCAATCATGCTTTGGACAACTCTCCGATCAAGATTATGGGGAAACTACCGGGTTCAAAAAGTGAGCGTAACCGTAAGTGGTTAAAGCGTTCAGTGATTGCAATCGTGGTTCTGTTGATTTTAACTGCGATTATCGGCACCATACAAAACTGGACTTCGTCTAGTAGTAGTTCTGAAGGCAGTGCTGCAGACGCAAGTAAATCTGAGGTTGAGGTCTTGTCTGTAGGTGGTGCAACAGCAGTTTCTGGTGATCAATTGGTCTTGAATTTTAACCGTCCGACCTCAGTTCATATTGTGGATTCGGCAGGTAAAGTTTTGGCGACAGGTCGTCAAGCCAGTACATTGACTTTAAATGGTGAATCACCATTCCAGATTCGTTTGGATGATGCATCCGCAGTGTCATTAAGTTTGAACAATGAGCAGATTTCATTGTCACCATATACGGTAAATGGGAAAGCAGAATTCCGTTTATCTCGTTAATGGTGCCAGAGTAAATAATCATGATTGTAAACCCGATTAAACGCCGTCCTACCCGCAAAATTCGTGTGGGTTCTGTGTATGTTGGGGGCGATGCCCCAATCAGCATTCAGAGTATGACCAATACCGAAACCTGTGATGTTGATGCAACTGTCGCGCAAATTCAGCGTTGTGCAGATGCAGGTGCTGACATCATGCGTGTTTCTGTGCCCTCAATGGAAGCTGCAGAAGCCTTTGGTGAAATCCGCAAGCGTGTACAAGTACCCTTGGTGGCGGACATTCACTTCGATTATAAAATCGCATTGAAAGTAGCGGATATGGGCGCGGATTGTTTACGTATCAATCCAGGGAATATTGGTTCAGAAGCCAAGATTCGTGAAGTGGTGGCGGCTGCACGTCATCATGATATTTCCATGCGGATTGGTGTGAATGCGGGTTCCCTGGAAAAAGATATTCAAAAGAAATATGGTGAGCCGACGGGTCAAGCGCTGCTTGAATCAGCGATGCGCCATATTGATATTTTAGACCGTTTGAATTTCCATGAGTTCAAGGTATCAGTGAAAGCATCGAATGTGTTTTTGACTATGGATGCCTATCGTTTGCTGTCTCAGCAAATTGATAACCCCTTGCATTTGGGTGTGACTGAAGCGGGTATTTACCGTACGGGTTCAGTTAAATCTGCAATTGCTTTGGGTGGTCTGTTGATGGAAGGCATTGGCGATACCATGCGTATTTCCTTAGCGGCAGAACCCGAAGAAGAAGTTAAAATCGGTTTTGATATTTTAAAATCATTAGGCTTACGCTCTAATGGCATTAACTTCATTGCTTGTCCGAGTTGTTCGCGTCAAGAATTTAATGTCATTAAAGTCATGCAAGACCTCGAGGAGCGTCTGGAAGACATTCGTACCCCAATGGACGTTTCGGTGATTGGGTGTAAAGTGAATGGTCCTGGTGAAGCCAAAGAGGCGGATATTGGCGTGGTGGGGGCAAGTCCACGTTCACTTGTGTATCGTAATGGTGAGAAAAGCCATTTAATTGATACCAAACAGTTAGTTGATGAAATCGAAACAATGGTTCGTCAACGTGTTCAAGAGCTTGAAGAAGCTAAATCTAAAGAGATCATTCGTAGTTCATCATGAGTTCAATTGTCGCAATCAAAGGTTTTAATGACATTCTTCCAACGCAAACACCTGCATGGAGACGTCTAGAGCAACATTTAGCATCGTTAATGGATGCCTATGGCTATCAACAAATCCGTTTGCCTATTGTTGAACAAACTAATTTGTTCAAACGTACGATTGGTGATGCGACGGATATCGTTGAAAAAGAAATGTATACGTTCTTAGACAAAGGTAATCCGCCTGAGTCTTTGACACTGCGTCCTGAAGGAACGGCAGGTTGTGTGCGTGCCATGCTTGAGCATAATTTACTCCGTGGCGCAACCCCGCGCGTGTGGTATATCGGACCGATGTTCCGTTATGAAAAACCACAAAAAGGGCGTTACCGTCAATTCCACCAGTTTGGTGTGGAAACCTTTGGTGTGGCAACGCCTGATATGGATGCTGAGCTAATTTTGATGACTGCACGTCTATGGAAACGCATGGGTGTCGCGGACAAAGTTCAGTTAGAGTTAAATACGCTCGGAGAGTCTGACGAGCGTGCTGCTTATCGTGCGGCTTTGGTTGAGTTCTTGGAATCACATAAAAATGATTTGGATGAAGATTCACAGCGCCGATTAACCACGAATCCTCTGCGTATCCTTGATTCTAAAGATGCAAAAACCCAAACCATTTTAGAAAATGCACCGAAATTGCATGACTTTATGGGTGAAGAGACCTTGCAGCACTTTGCAACTTTGCAGCAGTATTTAAGCGATGCAGGCATTGAGTTTGTGATTAATCAGAAACTGGTTCGTGGTTTAGATTATTACAACAAAACTGTATTTGAATGGACGACTACACATTTGGGTTCACAAGGTACGGTGTGTGCAGGTGGTCGCTATGATGGTTTGGTCGGACAGCTTAAAGGAAAGGCTGATCAGTCTGTACCAGCGGTTGGTTTTGCTATGGGCATGGAGCGTCTATTGCTTTTGTTAGAGCAAGTTGAAGATGCAGCTCCAGTATGTGATTGCGAAATTTTCTTGGTAGCAGATCCTGCGTCTCAAGGTAAAGCTTTGCTATTGGCGGAACAAATCCGTAATCAGCTAGAAGCAGTACAAAGCCCATTGCGTTTAAAAGTGGGCTCTCAAGGCTCCATGAAAAGCCAAATGAAAAAGGCGGATCAATCAGGTGCAATCTATGCCTTGATCTTGGGTGAGCGTGAGTGGGAAGCACAGCAATTCGCTGTTAAAGCACTAGCAACTGCAGAGCAGTCTGAAGTCGCTATTGCCGATGTAGTACCATTCTTCATCGAAAAATTTTCTTCAAAATAAGAGTCAAATAACATTCAGGAATAGGGTAATCAAATGAGCGCATCATTGAGTGAAGAAGAACAACTTGAGAGTTTAAAATCCTTCACGAAAAAATATGGTTCAGCCATGATTAGTGGGATTTTAATTGCGTTGATTGCCTTTTTCGGTTGGGAATACTGGCAAAAGAAAAACCTTGCTGAGTCGCAAATGCAAACGGCAAAAGTCCAGCAATTGATGGATGATGCGCGTAGCGTGCAAGGTAATCTGAATGCGATGACTGAATTGACTGAAGCAGCGGATAAAATTGTGAAAGACAATCCAGATTCAGCTCAGGCGATTCAGACCCAGTTTGTGATGGCAAAGTTGGCGTATGACAATGCTGACTATGCAGGTGCAGAGAAAGCCTTGAAAAAGGTAGAAAACTCTAAAGTGAAAGATGATGGTTTGATTCAAGTCGTCAAGCTACGTTTAGCTTATGCACAGTTGGCGCAAAATAAATATGAAGACGCACTCAAGTCTTTAGCCTCTGTGACAGATCCAGCCTTCAAAGCAACCGCAGATGAAGCACGTGGTGATGTCTATGTGGCGAAGAATGATGTAGAAAATGCAAAGAAAGCCTATCAAAGTGCATGGGATGCATTGGTTGAGCGTAAACAAGAGCGTCAAATTTTACAAATTAAACTCGAAAGTGTTGGCGTTTTAGTGGATGATCCTGAAATCGAACGCCCAATTTTAGAAACACAAGTGGATGAGTCTTGATGGATAGAAAATATAAAATACCGTTTGCACTAACAATTTTGACGCTTGCTTTGGTTGGTTGCTCAAGTAACAAAATTAAAGTTGAAGATGCAAAACCAAGTCCATTACCAAAACTCGAACAATCGAAAAGTCTAGCTGCGGTCTTTTCACAAAGTGTTTCATCGACTTCAGTAGCCGATCCATTACGTTTGCAACTTGATATCGATAATGGCGTGATTTTTATTGCTGATCCTAACGGTGAAGTCGCAGCTTACCGTGGCAAAGACAAAGTTTGGAGTAAAAAAATCTCTAAACAAGGTCTGAGTTCAGGTGTAGAAGCCAAAGATGGACTGGTAATTGTCGGTAATCACAAAGGTCAATTGTTTGCGCTGGATGAAGCGACGGGTGAGCAAAAGTGGACTGCACAATTAACAGGTGCAATTTTAGCACCTTCATTGGTGCAATCTGGTCGTGTGGTCACTGTGAGCAATGATGGCACGGTCTATGCGCATGACCTAGAGACTGGACAGCAAGTTTGGAGCTATGATCTGCCCAATGTTCAGTTTAGTTTACGCGGAACTTCAACACCTGTTGCGTTAGATAGCCGTACTGTATTGGTGTCTTCAGCCAATGCGTATGTGTATGCCTTGGATATTTTAAGTGGTGTGCCACGTATGCAGCGCCGTGTTGCAGTCAGCGATGGTCGCTCTGATATTCAGCGTTTAAATGATGTGGATGGAGATCCTGTAGTTGCAGGTCAGCTTTTAGTCACCACCAGCTTTCAAGGTCAAGTGACGGCGACTGATTTGGCTTCACAACAAGTGATTTGGAGTGAAGATGCGAGCAGCACCAAACGCCCTGAAGTTGCAGATAATAAAGTTTTTGTAGCGCAAGCGGATGGCAAACTCACTGCTTATGATTTGGCGACAGGACAGCAATTGTGGCAAAATGAACAACTTTTGAACCGTGAGTTGAGCAACCCTGTGCTTTTTGGTCAAGACTTGGTGGTCGGTGATTTAGATGGGGTATTACACCTGATTGATCCGAATTCAGGTCAGTTAATTGGCCGTGCCAAAACCAGTGGTGCGGTGCGTACATTACGTGTTATTGACGGTCAACTCACAGTGGCGACACGTAAGGGTACATTTAGCGTTTGGCAGAACCGTTAATTTTTGTCTGCCTTATGTTAAACTAAGTCAAATCCGTATTTTTTGAACACGGGGTATTTGAGAAAATTCAATGCCCCGTGTTTTATTTAGCATTTTTTAAATTCTTCCATTTTTCTGATGTTCAGACCAGTCCTACTGGCTGATCTTGAATAAAGGTTAATCTATGAAACCCGTAATTGCGCTCATTGGTCGTCCGAACGTCGGAAAATCAACCTTATTTAACCAGATTACCAAAAGCCGTGATGCTTTGGTAGCTGACTTCGCTGGTCTGACGCGCGACCGTAAATATGGCGATGCTGTTTATCAAAATAAATCTTTCATTGTAGTTGATACCGGTGGTATCGGTGAAAACGAAGGTGGAATCGATTCTTACATGGCAGAGCAGTCTAAAACTGCGATTCATGAAGCAGATATTATTGTTTTTGTAGTCGATGCACGTGCGGGCTTATTGGCTTCGGATGAACAGATTGCACGTGAACTCCGTACTTTAGGTAAAAAAGTTTATCTTGTTGCCAACAAGGTCGATGGCGTACATGCTGAAGCTGCATTAGTGGAATTCTATAAGCTAGGCATGGGTGAGCCACTCCAAGTCGCGGCAAGTCATGGTCGTGGTGTACAACAAATGCTGGAAGATGTTCTGGCAGATGTACCAGAAGATGAAAATCCAGAAGAACATGACAAAAATACAGGTTTACGTTTAGCGATTATTGGTCGCCCAAATGTGGGTAAATCGACATTGGTTAACCGTTTGCTTGGCGAAGAACGCGTGGTGGCATTTGACCAACCCGGCACAACACGAGACTCGATTTATATTCCTTTTGAACGCGATGGTCGTCAATACACCCTAATTGATACTGCGGGTGTGCGTCGTAAAGGTAAAGTGGATGAAATGATCGAGAAATTCTCGATTGTGAAAACATTACAAGCCATGAAGGATGCGCATGTTGTTGTTGTTGTTGTTGATGCTCGTGAAGGTATTGTAGAGCAAGACTTGCACCTTATTGGTTATGCACTGGAAGCAGGGCGTGCCATGGTGATTGCGATCAACAAATGGGACAACATGTCTGAGTATGATCGTAAACAGTGTAAGCTAGATGTTGAACGTCGTTTTGACTTCATTCCATGGGCAAAAATTCACTTAATTTCTGCACTGCATGGTACGGGCGTAGGGGAAATGTACCCATCGATCCATCGTGCTTATGAATCTTCGCATTTGAAAGTTTCACCAGCCAAAATTACGCAAATTTTGAGTGATGCTGTAGATGCACATCAACCACCAATGGTGGGTGGTCGTCGCATTAAAATGCGTTATGCACATATGGGTGGGCAAAATCCACCAACGATCGTGATTCATGGTAACAAAGTAGATAAAACACCAGCAGATTACCGTCGTTACTTGGAAAATGTGTTCCGTCGTGTGTATAAACTGGAAGGCACGCCTGTACGCATTGAGTTTAAAACCTCTGAAAACCCATTTGAAGGGCGTAAGTCGCAAGTGGATGAACGTACTGCTGCGCGTAAACGTCGTTATGTACAGAAGTTCAAAAAAGCAGAGAAAAAATTCAAGCGTTAAGCCAAGCTTGAACGCTCGGATAGCAAAAGCCCAAAGTGATCTTTGGGCTTTTCTTTTGGGATTAACTTCTGAATTCTTTTAGAATAGGTTCAGGATGAAGGGGGATAGGTGTGACAAAATCGATTCATATAGACGTCAGTTGCTTGGAACAATTTATTCAGTTGCCTGATGGTTTGGAACGTAAAGCCAAAATACAACTGCAAAAACAGGCCATCTATCAATTCCGTAATCAATTACTGACACAGCACTTACAAAATGAAATCCAGAATACTGATTTCTCCAAGACTGAATATGGCAAGCCCTATTTAGCACCATTTCCGCAGGCTGCTTTTAATCACAGCCATAGTCGCAAGCATTATGCTTTAGCCTTCAGTGACTCGATTCCACAGGTGGGAATTGACGTGGAAGATTTGGATCGGGCTGTGCGTTTTGAAGCACTGGCACAACATGCTTTTCATCCTGAAGAGCTGCGTTGTTGGGCTGAATCAGACTACTCCTCTGAATATTGGTTTCGGGTGTGGACCACCAAAGAGGCAGTACTAAAAGCATCTGGGTTAGGGATTCGTCTCACTTTGAAAGAGTTGAATACGCAAGTGCATCCAATTCATGATGGAGGGATGTGTCAGCATCCTGACATTGGTAGCTTTGCCTATCAGAACTATCTTTTAGGACAGATGATGCTGACGGTGGCTTGGCAGGCAGAAGCATCTTGTCGCGGCTTTCAGTGGCCGCAGATTCAAATTATTCAGCATTAAAAAAAGCCCATCCGAAGATGAGCTAGTACTTGAGCCTGTTGTTTAGGACTTAAGGAATTTCTTCCTCATCAAACTCAGGTTTTACTTGAACAATAAAGTCTTGACGGTTGAGACCACGCCAAAGTGCAAATGCTGTACCGATATAAATCGATGAGTATGTTCCCACAAAAACACCAATAAACATGGCAACAGAGAACCACTTCAAACCATCGCCACCGAGCACCATCATTGCGACAACCACTAAAAGTAGCGTCATAGAGGTGTGGATGGTACGACGTAAGGTTTCAGTCAATGCAATATTGATGATTTCACGCGGTTCGGCACCACGGATTTTACGGAAGTTTTCACGTATACGGTCGGACACCACGATATTATCGTTCAGAGAGAAGCCGATCAGCGCTAATATTGCTGCCAGTACAGTCAGGTCAAATGGCCACTGCATCAAGGCAAAAATACCAATAGTCACCACCACGTCGTGGAATAATGATAATACTGCACCCATTGCAAGTTTGAACTCAAAGCGAATAGTGACGTAGATCAACATCAGGATCATTGCAAGTGCAACAGCACCCGCAGAACGTACATAGAGTTCATTACCAACCTGTCCACCGACGACATCCACCTTGTGCACGGTTACGGTGTTATTGGGTAACTGTACCGCTTTGGTGATGGAGTTGTTCAGGTCTTCGACAGTTAGGTCTTGCGGTGGCATACGCACCAACAGGTCTTTATTACTGCCTAGCGTCTGAACCACGGTATCTTGGAAGCCAGCTTGCTCTAGTGCTTGTACCACAGCTGCTTGGTTCGCAGGTTGTGCATAGTTCAATTCAGCAGAGATACCACCTGTGAAGTCCAAACCTAAGTTCAGACCCCGAGTCACGATAAAGAAAATACTGGCGATGGTCAGGATAATCGAGAAAATTGCGGCTGGTTTCGCAATTTTCATAAAGTCGATTACACGTTCATCATCTGGGCGACCATATTTTTTTGAATTTGGTTGAGTCATGTCAGTCATCATCGATCTCCTTAAATGCTCAACTTCTTCAAGTCACGCTTTTTGCCATAGATCAATTGGACAATCGCACGCGTTACTGTAATGGCAGTAAACATCGAGCAGATAATACCGATCATCAACGTCACCGCGAAGCCTTTGATCGGACCTGTACCAATTGCAAACAAAATGAAAGCAACCAAGAAGGTGGTTAAGTTCGAGTCTAAAATGGTGTTATAGGCTCGGTCATAACCTGCAATAATGGCTTGCTTCGGTGAAGCTCCCCATTTCATTTCCTCTCGTATTCGCTCGCAGATCAGGACGTTGGCATCGACTGCCATACCAATAGTGATGACGATACCTGCAATACCTGGCAGGGTGAGGGAGGCGCCAATCCAAGACATGACGGTTAAAATCATGGCCAAGTTGAACACCAAGGCAAAGTTGGCGATTAAACCGAATAGGCGGAAGAACACCACCATCCAGATGGCCACCAGTAAGAAACCGATTTGGGTGGATAACACACCTTTGTCGATGTTTTCTTGACCGAGGCTAGGACCAACTACGCGCTCTTCTACAAAGTACATTGGTGCAGCCAAAGCACCCGCACGTAACATTAATGCCAATTCAGCCGCTTCTTGCGGTGAATCTAGACCTGTAATACGGAATTGCGAGCCGAGTACCGCTTGAATGGTTGCAGCATTGATCACTACAGATTCTGCATACGGTGTACGCACTTCAGTTTGCGTACCTGTTTTCGGATCAGTCACATAGCTAATCTTCTGTTTATTTTCAATAAACAAAACTGCCATACGTTTGCCAACCGCATTACGAGTCGCATCTGCCATCAGCTTGCCACCTGCGCTGTCGAGGGTAATATTTACCTCAGCACCGCCAGTATCTTGGCTAAAGCCAGAAGAAGCATTTTGAACACGTTCACCCGTCAGAATACGGTTACGGTTGAGTAATAACTCACGACCACTGTCGAGGGATTGGTAGGCAAAAACTTCAGTACCTGGAGGCAGTGGCTGACCATTAGATTTACCCGTATATGGGTCGATATATTGGTCGTTTTGATCGGATACGAGACGGAATTCAAGGTTCGCAGTACGACCTAAAACACGTTTTGCTTCTGCGGTATCTTGTACGCCTGGTAATTCCACCACAATACGGTTATTACCTTGCGTCTGTACCAGTGCTTCAGCAACACCTAACTCATTAATACGGTTACGTAAGGTAGTTAAGTTTTGATTGACCGCATAAGATTGAATTTCTTGCTTACGTGTATCGGTATACGTCAAACGCAAGCTTGCACCTGTATCTGAAGCAACTGCTTGTTGAGCAAATTCAGTGCTATTGCTACGTAAGAAGCCCATCACAGCATCACGGTCTGTGTTGTTCGCAAATTGCAAGGTGATGGTATTGTTATTCAATGACAGACTATTGAACTTCAATTTATTGTCACGCAATTGACGACGCAGATCGGTTGCCGAAGTTTCCATACGCTGGCTGATCGCTTTGTCCATATCCACTTCAAGTAAGAAGTGAACACCGCCACGTAAGTCCAAACCAAGCTTCATTGGTTTAGCACCAATTTTCTGCAACCACTCAGGTGTGGTTGGCGCAAGGTTCAGTGCAACAACGTAGTTATCGCCAAGCCCACGACGTAATGCATCTTTGGCTTTTAACTGAGCTTCAGATGAATCGAGACGCAGTAATGCAGCGTTATTGGTAAAGCTATTGTCATGCGTTGCAATATTTTCGCTTGTTAAAATTTGCTCTGCTTTTTGTATGATGCTTTGGTCAATTTGAGTACCAGCTTTGGCACCTGAAATTTGAACAGCAGGTTCATCAGGATACAAACTAGGCAGGGCATATAATGTACTGATTATGAGAACGACAATAATCAGTAGATATTTCCATGCTGGGTAACGCATTTGTTTTCTTCTTAAAATGAAAAAGTCGTGCGAGGTGCACGACTATTTTTTGATTAAAGGTTATTTAATGTGCCTTCAGGAAGAACTGAAATCACACTTGCGCGTTGAATTTTCACTTCTACACCACGGTTTAATTCAACCACTGCAAAATCACCTTCAATTTTAGTAATTTTACCCATCAAACCACCAGCGAACACAACTTCGCTACCCACACCTAAGCTTTCAACCAAAGAACGGTGTTCTTTAGCACGCTTAGATTGCGGACGCCAAATCAGGAAATAGAAAATTGCGACGAAAACCGCAATCATCAGTAAGTTAGCCATCAGGCTTGGTTGTTGTGCAGCTTCACCTGCTGCGTGAGCAGTAGAAATAAAAAGGCTCATTTCAATTTCCTAAACAATAAAAACTGGTATCAATTTGATAATAAATAGACTTGTTCTGCAATTTACCTTGTCTTTTTCTTCAGCGCAAATGCTGAAAGAATTAATCTTGTGGACAAGGGGGTACTTCTAAGCCACGACGTTGGTAAAAGTCTTCTACAAAGGCATCAAAAGTACCGTTGTCGAGGGCATTACGAATGTCTTGGGTGAAGCGTTGGTAGTAACGTAAGTTGTGAATGGTACCCAACATTGAACCGAGCATTTCGCCACATTTTTCTAAATGGAACAGGTAGGCACGGGTAAAGTTTTTGCAGGTATAGCAATCACAGTGTGGATCAAGCGGTTGCTGATCGAAACGGTATTTACTGTTACGGATACGTACTAAGCCATCCGTTACAAAGTAGTGACCATTACGTGCATTACGCGTCGGCATCACGCAGTCAAACATGTCGACGCCACGACGGATCCCTTCAACGATATCTTCTGGTTTACCCACACCCATTAAGTAGCGAGGTTTATCCTCAGGCATTTTAACTGGTAGATAATCCAGCACCTTAATCATTTCTTCTTTTGGTTCACCAACTGAAAGTCCGCCAATCGCATAACCATCAAAGCCAATTTCAAGTAAACCCTTTAAAGATTCGTCGCGCAGATCTTCGTACATGCCACCTTGAATAATACCGAACAAGGCATTGCTATTGTTTAATTCATCATGGTGATGCGTTTTGCAACGCTTTGCCCAACGAAGTGAAAGCTGCAAAGATTTTTGCGCTTCTTCATGCGTGGCTGGATAAGGCGTACATTCATCAAAAATCATGACGATGTCAGAATTCAAAGTCTTTTGAATTTCCATTGAAATTTCTGGAGACAAGAAAACTTTAGAACCATCAATCGGAGAGCGGAAGGTCACACCTTCTTCTTTAATCTTACGCATTGCGCCTAGACTGAAGACTTGGAAGCCGCCAGAGTCAGTCAAAATAGGCTTGTCCCAATTCATGAACTCATGTAAGCCGCCGTGCGCTTTAATGACGTCTAAGCCTGGACGTAAATAGAGATGGAAGGTATTGCCTAAAATAATTTGGGCTTGAATGTCTTCGACATCACGTGGCAGCATGCCTTTAACCGTGCCATATGTGCCGACAGGCATAAATACAGGCGTTTCCACCACACCATGTTCAAGTGTTAAGCGACCACGGCGTGCACGCCCTGATTGCGCAAGTTTTTCAAACTTCATACAGTTTCCAAATCAAGGCGAAAAAACAGTTCGCTGATTGTTCGAGCTAAAAAGAGGGCTATTTTCCTCGATTCTGCGATTAAACGCCAGTTTTGTGATGTATTGATCTGTTAAATCAGATTAGCAGTGCTAAATAATATAAATAAGTTAGTGTGATGTGTGTCGCGTAAAACATTGTTCTGCAATGATTTGTTTCTCTTTTACCCATAAATGGTGATTAAATTAAGCTTAATTTTAGTGTTTACTGCTTGTTTAATAATGAAATGGATATTCCTAGGGGTGGGGTGTGAGTGAATTAAAAGAATGGCAGTTTTATAAAACACTGCTTGAAACAACCAATGCAATACCATGGCAAATTAATTGGGATACCAAAGAATTTAGTTATATTGGACCACAAATTGAGAACCTATTGGGCTGGCCACAGGACAGTTGGAAATCTACGCAAGACTGGATTGACCGTATGCATCCCGATGATCGGGATAAAACGGTGGGCATGTGTATTAATTTGTCTGATGAGGGCACAGATCATGAGGCAGATTATCGTGCCTTAACCCAAGATGGCAGTTATGTCTGGATCCGCGATGTGGTGCATGTGATCCGTGAAAATGATCGCACCATTGCGATTATTGGTTTCATGTTTGATATTTCTGAGCGTAAGCGCATGGAATTAGAACTCGAAGAACTGAATAAAAAGAATCAAGAATTGTTGTTACTCGACTCCTTAACCCAAGTGGCGAATCGTAAAGCCTTAAATGAACGTATCGAGCATGAATTTAAACGTGCAGAGCGCAATCATCGTCCACTGTCTGTACTGTTTATCGATATTGATAACTTTAAACAGTATAACGATGAGCATGGACATTTGCAGGGAGATCGCTGCCTGATCGCAGTGGCGCAATTGTTGAAAAAAATGTTTAGTCGCGCCTCTGACTTTGTTGCACGTTTTGGCGGAGAGGAGTTTGTGGTAATTATGCCTGAAACAACCTTGGATGATGCAGTGATGTTGGCTGAACGTTTCCGCAAGTCTGTCATGCATTTGACCATTCCGAATCTGAGTGAAGAACTCCCTGCTGATGTAACCGTGAGTATTGGAGTGAATACCCATGGTGCAGGGCAAAGCTTCTTGAATGTTTCTAGCTTTTTGCAATTGGCAGATGAGTTGCTATATCGGGCTAAAGCTGAAGGTCGGAATCAGATTTGTTATTTGTCTTAAACTGAAAAAAAGCAGCATGGTTGGTCATGCTGCTTTTCTTTTTAAATGATTAGAAGTTTGGTCGATAATCGAAATTTTGCATTGCGGCTGTATCGCGGAATGGACGAATCGCTTTTTTACCTACGGTCATGGTGTTGATGATGTTGTGCGGAAAGATCTGAATTTGGTTGTTAAACAATTCAACATTGCGATTAAAAATGGTAATCGCTGCACCGACATTTTCATTTTGCTCTTCAATTTCATTCATCATTTTCAGATAAATTTCATTGGCTTTGAGTTCGGGATAATTCTCGACCACTACATTTAAACTGTGCATCAATTCTTTATTCAGATTTTCAATACGCTGCAGTTGTGTTACATCGGCATTGTTCAGATTTAAATTCAGAATGTTTTGACGTAATTCGGTCACCTTTTCCAGCGTACCTTTTTCGAAACTAGAATATTGTTCCACCAGTGGAGTCAGGGCATCTAAGATTTTGATTTTCTGACGTTCGTAACTGGCGACATCTGACCATGCGCGGATGGTAGCATTGTGATAGCGTACAATTGTGTTCCGAATCATAATGATTGCGACAATTGCCAGAATAATCAGCAATAAAAAAATGAAGAGCCCCACGCCGTTCCCCTTAATGGTTGTACTTTATAGTGATGGTTATTTTAAAAGCTGTAATAAGTCAGATTTTAACTGTTCTAGATACGGTAATTTAAATGTGCGTAAGTGTCCACGTAAACTGGAAATATCTTGAATGTTTTGCGCTTTACTGGAAATTTTAAATAAATCGTGAGGTCCCAAATAGCACAGCACATTGCTTTCAGGGTGAAACATTAAATCTCCAGCACGATGTTCAAAGAAGTCAGAAATTCTGAGGATTCTTGCTGGGGTGAGGGTTTTTGCCATCTGCATTTGATCACATCCATAAAACTTCAAACGTTGATTGGTTTGAATGTCGCTGGTGTGCCAAGCAAATGAATAGGGATAACCAAATGATTTACTCGCTGTGGTAATGGCCAAGCCTGGCATTTCAATGTCGAAGACAAACACTCCCCAGAGATCACGATGTACTTCCTGAACTTTGATTTGATTACCATCTTTGTCTTTCATGCGCATTTCATTGACGAAATGATATTGAAACACCATGACCTGATGGGCTTGTCCCTGTTCGTCCGTCCAGACTGTACTGGCATAGAGTGGAAACTCGTTAGACTGAGAGCCTTGCTCAAACAAGGGGAATAGGCGTTTTAAGTGCGCAATAAATAAAACAGGATTTAAAGGGATGGAAATATGTTGCGGCTGACGGTGATACGCCAGTTGATATTTTTGTGCGATCGTTTGTTGTTCTAGGTAATCAATAACTTCTTCAATCGGATCATCATCTTCATAGCAAATATAGGCCCAAAACAGCATCAATGCGCCGCAGAATAAACTGGCTTGTGCCCAAAGACTGCTGGGTTGAATTAGGATCGCCAGCATAAAAATACCGCCAGTGATTGCCAGCAACCAAGGCAGGGCATTTTCAAATTTTAAGGTCGTGGGCGCATTCCAAGGATGTAAGCCATCGAGGATGTGTTGATGGCTGTGTGCCTGACGCCCGATATCCCAAAGCCGAGCAATATTGTGAAACACCACCTGATTCTTTTTGCGGCGAATGTGAATCGAATGTCGCACAGTATCCATCGGCATAAGCGGGAACAGTCCTTGTTGTGTTTATCCTGTATAGCGGTCAATCAGCATGGCATCGCCATAACTAAAGAAACGATATTGTTTCGCAACTGCATGTTGGTAGGCATTCAAAATGTTGTCACGATTGGATAACGCAGAAACCAACATCAACAAAGTCGATTCAGGTAAGTGGAAGTTGGTAATGAGACGGTCGACCACTTTAAAATCATAACCTGGGTAAATGAAAATTTGTGTGTCACCGACCCACGCATCAAGTACACCGCCATGTGCCTGTGCTGCACTTTCCACGGCTCGGGTTGCAGTCGTCCCGACAGCAATGACTTTATTGCCACGTGCTTTGGTTTGGCGGATCAGTTCAACCGTTGCAGCGGGAACATCACACCATTCGCTGTGCATAATATGATTGGCAATATCATCGGTACGTACCGGGAGGAAAGTGCCTGCGCCCACGTGCAGTGTTACGAATGCTTTACTGATGCCTTTGGTTTCAAGTTTTTCCAGTAAAGTTTGATCGAAGTGTAAGCTGGCAGTTGGTGCTGCGACACTAGCCAGTTTAGTTGGATCGTTAAATACGGTTTGATAGCGTTCAGTATCAATCGCTTCCGCTTCACGATTAAAATAAGGCGGAATAGGTAGCTGACCACAACGATCCAAAACGTCTAGAATCGGCTGTGAAAATTCGACAATAAACAGATTTTCATGGCGACCCTGAACCGTGACTTTAATTTCTTCTGCACCAATAAACAGTTCTGCACCCGCTTTAGGCGAGTTGCTGGCTTTAATATGGCAATGTGCGATATGGGTATCTTGCAGACGCTCCACCAGCACTTCAACGGCACCGCCTGTGGCACGTTTTCCTTTGAGGCGCGCTTTCATCACTTTGGTATCATTTAGAACCAGTAAATCACCATCATGGAGTAAATTCAGAATGTCGGTAAATTGATGGTCGTGATATTGACCTTGTGCATCTAGATGCAGCAAACGCGATGCGCTACGCGTGTCTAAAGGATATCGAGCAATCAGCTCATCAGGGAGATCAAAATTGAAGTCAGAAAGTTGCATGACACATTTCGCTAAAAAAACTGGCTGTAGTATATGCTTTTTTTCATTTTTTGCTTGAAATTGGTTAAATAAGAGTCTAAAAAAACTATTCTGTTGTAAAAGTAACCAAATGTGAGTATTTGGCGTTGACAAGTTTTTCAAACAGGTTAATATACGCATCAACACCTACCCGAGGTGGTGAAATTGGTAGACGCGGCGGACTCAAAATCCGCTGTCAGAGATGACGTGTCGGTTCGAGTCCGACCCTCGGGACCAGATGAAAAGGAAACCCCTTGAGCATATACAGACTCAAGGGGTTTTTTATTGCATAAAAACAAATGCTTGCATGAAGTTCTAGTCTGCATCTTTGAGATCACATAAGCCACTTTTTAGGTGGTCACTTCGGAAAATGAGTACCCGAATGAGTACCTGAATTTGGTTTGGGTACTCATTATGGAATCTCATGGCTAGAACAATTAAACCCCTAACAGCTTCACAAGTTGAAAAAGCGAAACCAATAGAAAAAGAATACAACCTATTTGATGGTGATGGTCTCTACTTGGTTATACGCTCTTCAGGTACAAAAACTTGGATCCTTCGAATAAAAGACAACTTTGGTAAAGTTCACAAATTAAAGCTAGGCACTTTTCCTGAAATCACTTTAGCATTCGCTCGAGAGAGGCGAGTAGAGTACAAGAGAGCTATAGCTGAAGGTAAAGAACTCGATGAGGTTCTTGGTCGAGGAGAGCATGCCTCAAGAGCAGTTAACTCATTGGAAGTAATATCAAGAGCATGGCTTGAACAGTACGCTAAGCGGAAACCATTAGAAGAACACACCAAGCATAAGCGCATTCGTAAACTTGAAAACCATCTGTTCCCAATGCTTGGTTCTCGTAGCATAGATGAGATTAGACCTAAAGACCTGCGTTTGGTTTTAAACCATATCTATGAGAAGAGTGCTGATAATGCTCAAAGGATTAGAGCTGACCTTGTACTCATTTTTAGTTATGCAGTTCAGTATGGTTACATAGAAGTAAACCATGCAAGAGAAATGGAGAGCCTCGATCTATCAGCCCCTACAAATCATAGACCAGCATTGCCACTTCAACGACTGCCTGAGTTAATTCAAAGGATTAGAGCTGATACAGGCTATGTGCTGACTAAACTGTGCTTGGAGCTAAGCTTACATATCTTTATACGCTCGTCTGAGTTGAGATTTGCACGATGGGGTGAAATAGACTTGGTGAAGAGGCAATGGGTTCTACCTGCTAAGCGAGACCTTGTAAATGGGGTAAAACATTCAGATCGTGGTGCCAAGATGAGAGAGCCCCATATCATTCCTTTGTCTGAACCAGTAGTAGAAATACTACTTAAGGTAAAAGAATTAGGTTGTAGTTCTGAGCTTGTATTTCCAAGTGCTTATGAGCATGCACCGTTTCTTAGTGAGAATACTTTTAATTATGCACTACGGCGTATGGGCTATGACACGCAGAAAGAACTCTGCTTTCATGGGTTTAGAGCCATGGCACGTTCTGCACTAGGTGAGTGTGGTTTGTTTCAGCGTGATGCCATCGAGAAGCAGATGAGTCATCAAGAGCGTAATAATGTGGTGAGTGCTTACACGCATGTTGCAGAGTATTTATATGAACGTAAACGCATGATGGAGTGGTGGAGTCAGTATTTGATAGATATAGAAGCCAAAGAATTTGTGTCTCCTTATACCTATGCAAATGGTGAGAATGTTATAGAGTTTAAACGTGTGATCGCATAAATAAGAAGGCTCTCCAAATGGAGAGCCTTTGTTTTTATAGAGCTGCAAGGGCTTTAACTTGTTCTAGTGGAATATCCTCTAAGTAGCCTTTCTGTTCTAAAAACTTGTCGAGAGCTAAGCTGTAATAGTCTTGCTTAGTTTTTCCAGTAACTTTGCAAACCGTGTCTAAATGTCTGTGATGTTTGGGGGAAACGATAAAAGTCGATTTTGCGGACTTTTCTCTAAGAGGAGTATTCTGTGCAATGATTTCAATTGCTGCTGCTACAGTGTTTTGTATTATCACATCTTCGCTTGAAGTGTTCATAGGGTTCAACGTCCATGTTGATGATTTAATGTAGAGCTATTTTACAATAGGTAAATTTGGACTACCAAATTTGATTTTCAAGGGAAGTAAGTAAGTGAGTAATTACTTACTTTATGCTTGTTTTTCAATAACTTGACATGGGTGTTTAAGTTGGTTAATTTCGAGTCCAAATTTTTTCATGAGAAAGTTTATGATTCAAAAAACAGCTTTATTCGCATTACTGGATCTTGTAATTAATGAACTTGAGACGCAAAGAGATTCATTGTCTCTAAGGAAGCCGAAATATCCAAAAGTAATGGATTTAAATGAACGAGAATTGGATGCTGTCCTTGAATTTATAGCTTTGGGTGGAAAAGAGGGCCGTAGTACTAAAGTTTTGCAAGATCACTTTGGTAAGACTATGAATAAACATAGGGTAAAACTAATATTAGACTGGTTGTTAATTGAAGAAAAGATAGTGAAACGAACTATAAATATGGCAAATTTTTATTCTATAAAAGATAAGTGCTATTAAGTGACTGTATACCTTAGGTCTTTTGCTAGACCTAAGGAACTGCTTTACGGCTATAGCTGATAGGCTGTACGATGCCAATGTAAGAATTTTCTATGCTGCTCATCAACTTGGCGTAGCTTCATAGATGAATGTAAGCCAAGTAATTTACAGTCAGCATTACTAAGTTTTGGGTTGATAATAATTAAACCATCATCATCAAAACTAATGTCACCCTTGTCAAATAAGGTGTCCAAATTTGGTGTTAGTAGTAACCCATTGAATGGATCTAAACGAGCTGATTCATCAATTGCCCATGGGATAATGTGCGAAGCTTTAAGATGTTCCATGTGGTTATAGCCAGTAACAGAGCAACCACCCCAATAGTTTTGTAGAGCTTCCCTAAATTTATCCTGACCAACTCGTACTTTCGTTAATGCTTTGGACTCAGTAATTAGTTCTTGAGTATTTAAGTTAGGGGCTGTACTTGAGGCTTTAGTTTGTAAGCCAAACATTAAATTAATGAATTGGTGTAGTTGAGCTTTTGTCTCAAAGTCAAAGGTGAGAGCTGGATTGGAAGATGCTCCAGCAGGAGTGTAACCTTTGTAGTTTGAGCTACGACCCACTACTCCGCCGTGTACTGGAATAGTTTTTGCTGCTTCTAGCTTCGATTCGTACTGCAAGGGGATAGCTAAGACTAGCTTCTTACTCTCATCTGGTTTTTTAATATGAACCAAATGAGACAAAGCAGGATGACTTAAGCGGTATACTTTTTTAGTGCTGCCATCTTCAAAAAAACCTAGGCTTAATAGCTCTGAAAGAATAGTTTCTGCAATTAGATACATACTTTTTATAACCCATCGTTGTGATTAATTTTAGTATGAAGGGTGGAAGTAGGAAGTTTATGGGAAAAATGAACTTTGTGAACTATTTGTTTGATTTGTAGTCTTTTTGGGTTGTATGGCTAGATAGGATATTTGTAGAACTTGAGAGTATTAGATGCTTACATTATATTAAATGAGTGGCTGCAACCACTCTAACCACTTCTTAATAAACTGATCTACTGATTAGTACTAAGAACAAGAACACGATGATTAGTGTGAATAATCGCATCGTATAAAGCCTCCTTGTAAAAGGGGGCTTTTCTTTTATGCTTTAAAGAAAAGGTGTCTATGGGACACCTTTTCTCGTTGATAGGTTTCTCTCAGACACCTTTACGCCTGTTTCAGTGTCTGTGTGACACCTATGCGAAGCCCAGCACTTACCATGCCCTTAGGAATCCCTGCCAAGGGATGACGACATAGGCATGGGAAGTGGCTTGATAAGAGGTAGATTTGAATCAACCTTGTTAATAGTAATAAGAAGCGTAGGCCTGTGATAATCAAAGATAGATCGTCAGATGTCTGTGACAGGACTTCAAATACTTCCAGCAGGTGAATGATATGAAGTGTAAACGATACGATCTTATCAAGGACGGATAACATTTGGTAAATGCGTTTTAGGGACATATAAACTCGACTAACCTTATAAAGTTAGTTCCTTATTATTCACATCTAAAAACAGCCATTTCTCCAGTTTTCCTACTTTGAATATCTACCTGTCATCGATGTTTGTAGAGCGTATTAGACAAGGCTAAGAATGTTCTGTATATAAACCAATAAGAAGAGAAGTAAACTAAACCAAGCATATAAGAATTAGATCATTGCTGGTTGTAGGTAACATGACCAAGGATGAGATAACTAAAGCGGCTAGGTGAGGTGTTGTAACTGTTCGCCGTTTAAGAAGGTCATAATTTAATTTACCCGATCAGATGAAGTTCATACGCCACTCCGTTTGTATGAACATGCATCTGATCAGGTAAAGCCATTCGGGTTATGGGAAATTACTTAAGTTAGTACGAGGGTAGTGTTTACGCCGTTTAAAACCATAGAGCAAAACACCCCCCCCCCGGGAGGTCATGCCAGGAAAAGGATTCTTATGTTGGAGAGTTAACTTTCTAGATAGATAAGAGCTTTTAGAGTGTGCGCTTCGCGCACTTGAATGGAGAACATCAAAAGATAGTTCCCATTGTACTGAGTTCAATCTACAGGAAGTTTAAGCATGAACATTCAAACCAAAGCAGTCCTTACCTTTACCCAAGAAGACATCATTAATGCACTTTTAGCTTATGCTGAAAGCCAAGGTTTTGAGGCTGGTGATAAGGATGTTGTTGCACAAGACATTCCAGAGGAATTAGCTCTTGTGATTATGAGTAAGCCTGAAACATTATCAGGCCTTCAGGCGGAGATAATAGAAGCCAACTCTAGCAAGTCTGGAGCTATTCCTGCCCCAAGTGAAGCCAAGGTTACAGAGGTGGTCTCTAATCACCTTTCACAGGCCCCACATGAGCCTAAAGCTCAGGGAGTACTTGTTAGTGAGGGCAGTGAACCTAGCACTCAAACCAATGAAAAGAAGCGCACAAGAAGCATCTTTGATGACGATGTTGAAGATGTACCCACGCCAAAGAAAATGACAACTAATCTGTTTGCATAACAGGGCTTTCAATTAGCTAGGGCTACATTTATGTAGCTCTAGCCAAAAGTAGAAAAGTTAGACAAATTTAAAGAAATTGTATTCTTATCATACACTTGAAAACTATTTTGCTTGACAGTGCTCTTGACAGGTCTAAAATCCCTTTTATTCCCCTAATAGTGCTAAAGAGTGCTTTTAAGGCTTCGTTCCAGTGCGCAACGCGCACACTAGCTAGAAGAACTAATAGTACTAAAAGGCTAGGACGTAAAAAAAGAAAACCGATAGTCTAAGTGCCCATTTCGTAATTCCGATATACCACCGAAATCCTAAATCAAATTGGCATCCCTGAAAGCTATGTAGGGCTTATTACTGGGGTGTTTGATTCAAGTACCTTGCCGATATACTAAAGCTGCTCATAGTGATTCAATCGACTGTATCTAGCCGATAGCTTATGCATATCCTATCTAATTAGTAACTTGTATTCTTGATCCTTGAAAAGTGTTTAGTCGTCATTTTAGTAATAGTTTGAGTAACTAGGGGAAATTATCCTATCTAGATGATGAGGGGTATAACGCTGTCCAGTCCTTGTATTCAATCGGTATGCTTAAATGAAACTCTGCTTGAAGTTCAGGGGCTAAATTACTTTGAAGGCTGAATAGGCATCAAATATCCTATCTAGGGAATATATGGAATTGAGGATACTACTGAATTTTCTTGGTGAGCTTGGAAAGACTTTTAAAAGAGGGTAAATGTATATAAATTAAAACAAGTGATTGATTTATAAGCATTTAATCTTAAATTCTATGGACTTGTCTGTTGACATGATTTATTCTCTATTTCATACAATGCTTTGCCCTATTTTGTAATACTTAACGAGCGGAGTGAAGTTAAGTATTACAAAATAGGGCTCTATAAGGCTCACATCTACTTTACCCCCGCCAAATCCATATCCCGCCTTCAACTCTTTCGGTAGATTGATCCGATAGGATAATAATCTTCATAGTAGTCATTGTATGGTTCTAAGTTTGAACAAACGAATGGATTAAGTCTGGGTAAGAGTAGGCTTATACGTGAATAATCACCTAAAATGCGCCCCTCATTTTATAAGGGGGTGGTATGGACTACGATGACTTAAAGAAGATTGCAAAAGAGATATACCTCGAAGCAAATAATCAGAATAGGCGATGCGAAGTCTCGCTCTAACATCGTAGTAATTGCAGATGAGGCACATCGCTCTCAGTATGGCTTTAATGCCAAAGAAGTTGATGTAAAAGATGCTAATGGCAAAGTGGTTGGCAAGCGTACTGTGTATGGTTTTGCAAAGTACATGCGAGATGCTTTACCGAATGCGACTTACCTTGGTTTCACAGGAACACCAATTGAAAAGACAGATGTAAATACGCCAGCAGTCTTTGGAAACTATGTAGACATCTATGACATTTCTCAGGCAGTAGAAGATGGTGCAACTGTCCGAATTTTCTATGAAAGCCGTTTGGCTAAAATTGCGATCAGTGATGAAGGTAAAGAACTCATTGAGCAGTTTGATGAGCAATTTAGCGAAGATGATTTAAACCAGACTCAAAAAGAACGTGCAAAATGGGCGCGAGTAGAAGGACTCATTGGTAGTAAAGAACGTATTAGAGCAATTGCAAAAGACATTGTAGAACACTTTGAGCAGCGTCTAGTAGCCAATGCAAACCAAGGGAAAGGCATGATCGTGAGCATGTCACGCCGTATAGCTGTAGATCTCTATAATGAGATAGTAAAAATTAAGCCTGAATGGCATAGCGATGATTTAAACGATGGCGTAATTAAAGTTGTAATGACTTCTGCTGCCTCTGATGGTGAGGATATAGCAAAGCATCACACGACTAAGCAGCAACGACAAACTCTAGCAAATCGAATGAAAGATGATAATGACAAGCTGAAGCTCGTCATTGTTCGTGATATGTGGCTAACTGGTTTTGATGCACCAAGTATGCATACACTTTACATCGACAAGCCAATGAAAGGTCATAACCTCATGCAAGCCATTGCACGAGTAAACCGAGTGTATAAAGACAAGATAGGTGGTTTAGTCGTTGACTACTTGGGAATTGCTTCTGACCTTAAAGAAGCCCTATCTTTCTATTCAGAAGCGGGTGGTAAAGGTGATCCTGCTCTCATCCAAGATGAAGCAGCGACTATCTTACAAGAAAAGCTAGAAGTACTTGATTGCATCATGCACGGCTATGACTATCGAGAATACTTCACTGCAACGACCTCTAGGAAGCTCAGCATAATTTTGGAAGCTGAAGATCACATTCTAGGTGTTGATCAAGGGCAGGGAAGAACACGTTTTTTAAATGCTGTAGCTGCTATGTCGCAGGCATTTGCATTGGCAACGCCACACCCATCAGCAATGGAGGCTGCACATATCGTGGCATTCTTCCAAGCAGTGAAAGCGCGTTTAGCTAAGTTTGATTATGGTACAGGCAAAATAACTGGTTTAAGTAATTCAGAGCTTGAAGCCAAGGTAAAACAAACCATAGATGAAGCATTGGTAACCGAGCAAGTTGTAGCCATCTTTGATGCTGCAGGAATTCAAAAACCAGACATTTCGATTCTTTCTGATGAGTTCATGCAAGAAATGAAAGGCTATGAGCATAAAAACATTGCCTTAGAAACGTTGAAGAAGTTACTGAGTGATGAAATTAAGATGCGTGGTCATCGCAGTGTTACTCAGGGCAAGAAACTGATGGATATGTTGAGTACTGCCATTAAGGGTTATCAGAATAAAGTTCTTACAGCAGCACAAGTCATTGATGAGCTAATCAAGTTAGCTAAAGCCATCCAAGAGTCAGATAAGTTGGCACAAGAGCTGAAACTTACTGAATATGAATATGCCTTCTATTCTGCTGTCGCTGAAAATGACAGTGCAAGAGAACTAATGCAGAAAGAGATCCTAAGAGAACTTGCTGTAGTGCTCACTGAGTCTATTCGAAAGAATGTCACTTTGGATTGGACAATTAAAGAAGCTGCGCGAGCGAAGCTAAGAGTCATTGTGAAGCGACTTTTGAAAAAGTATGGTTATCCGCCTGATATGGCATTACTGGCTACTGAGACTGTGCTCGAACAGGCAGAATTGCTGGCTGAGGGCTTCGCAGAAGCAGCTTAACTGTGTAGTTTTTGGGGGAGCTTTAGGTACTCATTTTTGCGAATAAGTACCTAGATGAGTACCTGAGCCTATGCTACACTACAAAAAGTGCTTATGTGTCAAAGAGATGACGTGTCGGTTCGAGTCCGACCCTCGGGACCAAATATTAAAGAGCCCTCAAGCATATTAAGACTTGGGGGTTTTTTATTGTCTAAAGTTTTGTATGTTCCGCCTTAAACTTTTTTAGATAATCGTCTTCAGCTTTTGATTCCTTCAATAACACGCTATGTTATGCCTGAAGATTGCATTATTTGGAAAAAAACAATGAATAAGAAAATCACTTGGTCAATTATCGGCTTGTTGTTGATTGTTTTGGGTTATGTTTATGCCACGCCTTATCTGGTGTTAAATAAGATGAAAAATGCGGCACAAGCAGGCGATAGTGCCAAACTCTCTGAATATATTGATTATTCAAGTGTGCGACAAAATCTAAAAGATCAGATCAATTCGCACATGCTTCAAGAATTAGGCATAGATGAAAAAAGCCGTTTGGCGAATTTGGGACAAAAACTGGCTTCAACGCTGTTAGATAAAATGGTCGATAGCGTGGTGACACCAGAGGGAATGACGATGGTGTTACAAGGGCGGGGTCTGAAAGAAGTTTATCAAGCTAAAGTGACGCAAGAAACTGCTGAAGTCAAACAACAACATAAGCCTCAATATAAAGCAGGGTATACTTCTTGGCAGAATTTTGAAGTACAGATTCAAGCACCTGAGTACTCAAGAGTAATCAAGATCAACATGGTGCGAGATGGTTTCAGTTGGAAGGTTAACAAGGTTGGCATTCCATTGCAGTAAGCAAGATTAGAGTAAGTCGATGTTTGGTAAACAGAAAACACAATCAACGCGTAAGCAGCCTGTCAAAATGATTTTGGTGATCGGGTTGGTTGTAGCAGCATTATTCGCGAGTGCGGGTGTGTTTTATTATTATGTCATTTTTGTGCCAAAGCTGGAGCAGCAAAAACTTGATTTGGAACAACAGAAAATCAAGCAAAAGCAAGAAGAGCAAAAGGCACTCAAGAAAAAACAATGGCAGGCAGAACAGCGAAAGCAGGTTTATCAAAACTGCATTAATGATGCGGAGCAGAGCTATAACAACAATTGGGCGAATACATGCCAGCAGCTTGTTGAACAGAATCAGAACAATCTAGAGCAATGTTTAAATGATCGTAGAGTTATGCTCAATCCATTTAAGGGCGAAACTTACTGTTTAGAATTGTTTGGTAAAACTGAATTCAATGCAAATTGTGAATTACCCGTGGACGTTGCTGATCAATTAGAGCGAAATCGGGTACAGGCTAAACAAGCCTGCGCCAGTGAAGCTCAAAATATGGTGTTCGAGTAAATCGTTATTCAATCCGAATACTTGAATTGGTGTATTTCCAGACTCAAGTATTCGACGTTATTTTGAGGGTCGCCGTAATTGATATTCAGTATAGGCACGATATCCTCTAGTTTTTAAATGTTATGGATTGGCAAAATATTAGATTTAAATGGCAGAGATAATAAGAGTGTTGTTTTGATCCTTGAGGCTTTAATCTATTGATCTAAACTCTATTTAAATAACAAATAAGACAATTGACTGAACTATATATAAAGCAAAAATAATTTAAGTAAATCGAATAATTACATTATATATAAATCTATTTTTTATATTTAATTAAAATTGATGCGAAATTTGAATCAATTGTTGAAAAGCAGTTTGCTACAATCGCGCATTCTTTCGAACTATTCAAAATAGATAAAGAATTTAAAAGAAATAAGGGGTGTGATTTGAAGGTCGAAATTGCGGGCGTGGTATTGGCGGTTGTTTTCTTTAGCGGTTTAATGTTGATTGGGCGAAGAAATCGAGCAAATTGTCATGATGCACATTCAATGGCATCTCAACTTGATTCAAAGGAGCAAAAAGAAAGCCTTAGTGCTGAGCCTGTATGCTTATGTGAACCATGTAGAACGATTGAAATTTTATATCAAAATTCAAAGGGACAAATGACGATTCGCGATATTGATGTGCTTCGTGTTTATCAAGAAAATCAGCAATGGTATGTCGAGGCATTCTGTCACCTGCTTACGGAGCAACGTATTTTTCAGGTAGAGCAAATTAAATGTTTAAAATGTCCAAAGCATTGTTCTCGTTTAATTAATTCTGCAGAAATTTTGGAATATTTAACTAAGCATATTTCTTTATAGGTATTGAGATACTTTTAAACTAAGTCTTATAAGCTGAACTATACGAGTATCAGTTTGTTATTTATAAGTACAGGATTTCTTTTTATATCCAATATGAGAATACTTATTCAGTTTGATTCCTTTGATGTGATGGGAAATTTATTTTTGCAAATAGAGATGTCAATTTTGGAACTGAATATTATTATTGGCTGTGCCTGAAAATAGAAAAACCAAGACTGTTCAAAACAATCTTGGTTTTTAAGAACTAAAAATTAAGCTTGAGCAGGGGCTTTCGCTAAAACTTCAGCCATAGCTTTGGCGACGACATAAACGTTGTTCATGTTTAAGCCAGCCACACAGATACGACCACTACGCACCAAGTAAATCGCATAGTCTTCACGTAAAGTGTCGACTTGCTCGCCTGTTAAGCCTGTATAGCTAAACATACCTTTTTGTTCAATCAGGTAGTTGAAGTCACGCTCTGGAAGTGCTTTGGTGAGTTCATCTTTCAAAATACGACGCATTTTAATAATACGTTCACGCATTTCTTTCACTTCATTTTGCCATTGTTGATTTAACGCAGAGTCATTTAAAACTTGGTCAACCAACCATGCACCTGTTGTCGGTGGGCTAGAGTAGATACGACGTACAGTCGCTTTCAACTGACCAAATGTGCATTGTGCAGAAGCTGCATCGTCACATACAAAAGTCAAACCGCCAACACGCTCACCGTAAAGTGAGAAAATCTTAGAGAATGAGTTGCTGACAATAAAGTTCAAGCCCGCTTGGTCAAGTGCACGAATCGCATACGCATCTTGTTCCATGCCTTCACCAAAGCCTTGGTAGGCGATGTCTAAGAAAGGAATAAGTTGACGTGCTTTTAATACGGCAATCACTTGATCCCACTGCGCAGGCGTTAAATCTGCACCTGTTGGGTTGTGACAGCAAGGGTGTAATAACACTACGCTTTGTTCAGGCAATTGTTGTAAGCAAGACAACATGCCATCAAAGTCTACACCGCGAGTTTCAGCATCGAAGTATGGGTAGAAATGCGTTTTCAAGCCTGCGCCATTAAAAATCGCAACGTGGTTGTCCCAAGTTGGTTGGCTCACCCAAACTTCAGAATTTGGGAAATAATTTTTTAAGAAGTCTGCACCGACTTTCAATGCACCTGAACCACCTAAAGTTTGGATGGTTACGGCACGACCACTTTGTACTGCTGGGCTATTTTCACCGAACAACAAGGCTTGAATCGCATCGCGGTAAGGTTTGAAACCTTCCATTGGCAAATACAATTTGGTTTTGCTTTGTTGTGGCTCAAGACGCTTTTGCGCTTCCATGATTGTTTCAAGCTGAGGCACAATACTATCTTCGTTGTAGTAAAGACCAATACTTAAATTTACTTTACCTTCACGTGGATCGGTATTGAACTGTTCCATAAGCGACAAAATTGGGTCGCCTGCATAAGGAGGGATATGTTGAAACATTAAAAAATCCTTGATTGTTGCAGCTAGGGTCAAACTGTTCGCGCTTCGCATCGCCCAGTTATCGATGCTGATAACTTAAGCCGATTTGCATGGGTTTTGCAAGACCAGTTTCAAACTATGCGATTCTGGTCTTACATGGGGGAGGACAGAGTTTTATTCAATAGCCTTATTTAAAAGAACTATCGGTTTTCAGGATGAAGTTGGTATCGGCAGCTTTGTGTTTACGTTGCTTGATCCAATACGCCAAACTTAAGCAGCCGACCCATGCAGGAATCATATACACCGCAATCCGCATGTCAGGGGTCATGCTCATAATTACCAAAATCCCCAACATAAACGCAATACACAGATAATTGGTAAATGGATAAGCCAAGCTTGGGAACAACGTGCTTTGTTGCTGTTGTTGCATGCTTTGACGGAATTTTAAATGCGTGATTGAAATCACCACCCAGTTAATCACAATCGCCGCTACGACCAACATCATCAGTAAGCCAAAGGCTTTTTCTGGGAAAATGTAATTTAACAATACGCACAGGGCAGTCACTAATGCTGAAATCAGGACCGCATTCACAGGAATACCGCGAGCATTAATTTTCTTTAGGAATTGTGGTGCATTGCCTTGTTCGGCTAAGCCAAGCAACATGCGGCTGCTGCAATAGCTGGTGCCGTTATAGACTGACACCGCTGCGGTTAAAATCACAAAGTTTAAAGCAGTTGCCACACCATGGCTATCTAACGAAGCAAACACCATCACAAATGGGCTGCCGCCTTGTGCCATTTGATTCCATGGGAATAAGGCTAACAGTACGACTAAGGTGAAGATATAGAAAATCAAAATGCGGTAAATAATCTGATTGACGGCTTTGGGTAAGGTTTGTTGCGGATCACGTGCTTCTGCTGCGGTAATGCCGAACAGTTCAATGCCACCAAAGGCAAATACAATTGCCGCCATGGCCATGACCAAGCCACTGACACCATTGGGGAAGAAACCACCAAGTGCCCAAAGGTTGCTGATTGCGGCTTGAGAGCCTGCGCTGCCTGTTGCCAGCAAATAAGAGCCAAAGCCAATCATGGCAACAATGGCGAGAATTTTGATAATCGAAAACCAGAACTCCATTTCGCCAAACAGTTTCACATGGAGCAAGTTAATGAAATTAATCAATATAAAGAAGCCGAGTGCCGACATCCAAGTCGGAATTTCAGGCCACCAGTATTGCACATACAGTCCAACTGCGCTGAGTTCGGCCATACAGACCAAAACATTCAGTACCCAATAATTCCAGCCAGACATGAAGCCAGCAAAGCGTCCCCAATATTTATTGGCAAAATAACTAAACGAACCACTCACAGGTTCTTGCACCACCATTTCGCCCAGTTGACGCATCATGAAAAACGCAATTAAACCTGCAATGGCATAGCCAAGAATGACCGATGGACCTGCAAGTTTGATGGATTGAGAAATACCGAGGAATAGACCCGTACCGATTGCGCCGCCTAGGGCAATCAGCTGGATATGACGGTTGGATAAACCGTGCTTGAGCTGACCGTGATCATTGTGTGACATATGATTCTTCTCATCCTTGTCGTGTAATTATTTCCTAAAAAATTACGTATATCATAAATTGATTAAAAAATAATATACAAGTGAAACACCGAATTATTTTTTATTTCCCTTAAAAATAAAAAACCTAGGCGTAATTCTGTATGCAGTGCTTACTGTTTAACGTCCATTTCTTAACAAAAATGCACCAAATATGGGCGTTTATTGTAGCGAGTTCATCGGAGTTTTCTAGCCAGCAGCGGTGCTTTAAACAGCACTTGAGTCGTATGGGCTAAGAGCTTGGAAGTACAATCAATGAATAAAATTATGAATAAAGTAATTAAATTATATATTGCGTAATTTTATAAACTCAGTATGATGAAATGAAGTTGAGCCGATTGTGGCGGTGAAGTGGATAAAAATTTTGAGTTAATTATATGATTTTTATTCAAGAAGTTTAATTTCATCCGCACAGTGGAGCACAGAATATCGAGAAAATAACAAGGATGGCACTATCATGAATTCGCAATTGAGCTGTTTTATTCCTGTTCCAGTCGATTCAGATTTCACTATTCATAATTTACCTTATGGCATTTTTAGTCGCACTCAGGATGGCGAGCGACGTGTTGGTGTGGCGATTGGTGAGTGGATTTTAGACTTGGCAGCTTTGGAGCAGGCAGGTGTTTTACGCCTGAGTGAGCATGAGCACTATTTTAATCAATCCAGTCTGAATAAATTTATCGCATCGGGTTCAAGCAACTGGCACAAAGTACGTCGAGAGTTACAACACCTTTTGGCACTGGATAATCCACGCTTACAGAATGATGCCGATTTGCAGCAACAGGTGCTCTATAAACAGCAAGATGCCATCATGCATTTACCTGTACAGATTTCAGGTTATACCGATTTTTATTCTTCTAAAGAACATGCCACCAATGTCGGCTGCATGTTCCGTGACCCTAAAAATGCCTTATTGCCGAACTGGAGCGAGTTACCCGTCGGTTATAACGGGCGTGCCAGTTCTGTGGTGGTCAGTGGTACTGACATTGTGCGTCCATCAGGTCAAATCAAATTGCCTGAACAAGAGCGTCCAGTTTTTTCAGCCACCCGTAAGCTGGATTTTGAATTGGAAACGGCTTTTATTGTCGGTCAACCAAGTCGCTTAGGTCAGCCGATTCATATAGATGATGCTGAAGCACATATCTTTGGCATGGTGCTGTTGAATGACTGGTCGGCACGAGATATTCAGCAATGGGAATATGTGCCTTTAGGTCCGTTTAATGCCAAAACCTTTGCCAGTGCCATTTCGCCGTGGGTCGTGACCATGCAAGCCTTGCAACCGTTCAAGGTGCAGGGTCCTGTGCAAGAGCCACGCCCTTTAGCCTATTTACAAGAAACAGCTGAAAGTAGTTATGACATTCAGCTTTCGGTAGTAATTCAATCTGCGCAAAGTGCCAGTGCAGATGTGATTTGCCAGACCAATTTTAAATATATGTACTGGTCGATGGCACAACAACTGACGCATCACACCATTGCAGGCTGCAATGTCAATGTCGGTGATTTGATGGGTTCGGGTACGATTTCGGGGTCAAGCAAAGATTCCTACGGCAGTTTGCTGGAACTCACCTGGAATACGACTACACCTTTAACTTTAGCCAATGGCGAACAGCGTGGTTTCTTGCAGGATGGCGATACCGTCATCATGAAGGGTCATGCAGAAAAAGAGGGCATCCGCGTAGGTTTTGGTGAAGTCCGAAATACCATTTTACCTGCTTTAAGTTTTGACTTTGCCGAAGCAGAGCAGGCGCAGCATGAAACTGTATAGCTATTTTCGCAGCTCGGCGGCGTTTCGTATTCGTATTGCCTTGAATTTAAAAGGTTTGAGTTATGACACGCAAGCGGTGCATTTGCTGAAACAGGGCGGTGAACAGCATGCGGCAGAGTATGCGGCACTTAATCCGAGTGAGTTGGTGCCGACTTTATTGGATCAGCAGTATGTCCTGATCCAATCGATGAGCATTCTTGAATATCTGGAAGAAGCTTATCCGAAGACTGCCTTGTTGCCTCAGGACCTGCATCAACGCGCTCAGGTACGTGCTTTTGCCCAGCATATTGCTTGTGAAATTCATCCACTGAATAACTTGCGAGTGTTGCAGTACTTGGAGCAGACGCTTGAAGTGAGCAACAGCGAGAAAACGGCATGGTACCAACACTGGATTAAGCTCGGTTTTCACAGCCTAGAGCAACAATTACAGCACTCCAATGGGCAGTACTGTTTTGGTGAACAGCCCACTTTTGCCGATTGTTGTCTGATTCCACAAGTGTATAACGCCAAACGTTTTCAAATTGATTTAACGGAATATCCAAAAATCCAGTCGATTTATACGCACTGTATGCAGTTGGCAGCGTTTCATCAGGCTGCACCTGAACAACAAGCCGATTGGGAATAAAACAGAAAAAGGAGTTTGATTATGAGTTTTGCAATTAAAAAAATACATCATGTGGCTTACCGCTGTAAGGATGCCAAAGAAACGGTGCAGTGGTACAAAACCATGTTGAATATGGATTTTATTTTGGCCTTTGCCGAAGACCACGTGCCATCGACCAAAGCCTTTGATCCCTATATGCATTTATTTTTAGATGCAGGTCAGGGCAATGTTTTAGCCTTCTTTGAACTGCCGACGCAACCTGAAATGGGGCGTGATGAAAATACCCCGGCTTGGGTGCAGCACATTGCTTTTGAAGTGGAAGATTTAGACGCTTTACTGGCAGCCAAAGCACATTTGGAAGCGCATGGCGTGAAAGTGCTTGGCATTACCAATCACGGCATTTTCCATTCTATTTATTTCTTCGATCCAAATGGTCACCGCTTAGAACTGACCTATAACGATGCGCATGCCGATGAAAAAATTGCGCGCATTACCGAAGAAATGAAACTGGAAATGCTAGATGAGTGGAGCAAGACCAAACGTGCGCCACATCATACCCACTTTTTACATGAGGAAGAGTTAGGTGCTTAAAGCGCGGTTCTGACTTTTTGGTTTTACCCTTAACTGCATTTTTGACCGAGTGCAGTTTTTTTTTTGTCGCGAGATTTACCTGATGACCGTTGCGCATAAAAGTCCGTTAAAAGATGAGTTCAGTTTTTGCTAAATCTCAGGCATGATGTCACGGACCAATTTGTCCTTGTGTCGTCACACAAAAAGCAAAGAAATGATTGAGAAAATGACCTTTAAAGAGCACATCAATGGTTGAAGAAAAGTTATCGGGTGGGGTGCAATCGCTTGAAGTCGGTTTGGCGGTGTTAAATGCGCTGCTCGAGCATAATCAACCGATTATTCTGAAAGATCTGTCGCACAAGTTGGAGATGCATCCTGCCAAAGTCCATCGCTATCTGGTGAGCCTGATTCGCATGAATTACGCCAAGCAATTGGACGATGGTCAATATGCACTGGGTGATCAGGCATGGCGCTTAGGTCTCAACTGCATTCAACATACCGATGCTTTGCAGCAAGTGCAGTCGATGATTTATGCCTTACAAGCCAAGATTGGCTGTAGCATTCAAATCAGCAAATGGTCACCGCGGGGTCCGTTGGTGGTGCAGTCGCTTGAATCGAATCATCCGATTGCGATTGTGACCAAAGTGGGTTCGATAATGCCTTTGGTGAATTCTGCTTCGGGACGAGTGTTTGCCTCCTATTTACCTGAAACCGTGATTCGTCCGTTAATGCAGGAAGAGTGGGATAAAGCAGCAACGTTAGGTCTGGCATTAAAACCAGCCAATTGGGATGAATTTACCCAGTTAAAACAGCAGATTCGCTCGGAACAAATGGCTTTGGCTAAAGGGGATTTGCTGGTGGGTATTAATGCCGTGGGTTTACCTGTTTTTAATGCACAAGGTCAGATCGAGTTCTCAGTGGTTGCGATTGATAGCGAAACTTTTCTGCCTTTGCACGCAGGCAGTGAAAAAGTACAGTTATTGCAGCAAGAAGTGGCTGCCATGAATCAGTTTATTCAAGCCCGTTAACATGGCTTGTGTTACTTATTAAAAAAGGCGACTGAATTCAGTCGCCTTTTTTGTGAAGGATGCATGCTTAAATGGGTTCGCCTGCTTCGCTCACTTGTGTTGCTGTTTAAACCAGCGGCTTAAACTTGCAGTACGCCGCGACGGATTTGATCGCGTTCAATCGATTCAAACAGTGCCTTGAAATTTCCTTCACCAAAGCCATCGTCAGCTTTACGTTGAATAAATTCGAAGAACACTGGTCCCAGCATATTTTGCGAGAAGATTTGCAGGAGCAGTTTCTTCTCACCGTTTTGGGTGGAACCATCCAGCAAAATGCCGCGTTGTTGCAGTTCTTCCGTTGGCTCACCATGATTTGGCAAACGCTCTGGTAGCATTTCATAATAGGTATTCGGTGGTGGGGTCATAAACTGCATGCCGAGGCTTTTGAGTTTGTCCCAAGTCCCAATCAAATCATCGGTAATAAAGGCAATGTGTTGAATGCCTTCGCCATTAAAGTCCGCCAAGAACTCTGCAATCTGACCATTGCCTTTGTCTGAATCTTCATTCAAGGGAATACGAATTTTACCATCGGGTGCAGTCAAAGCCTTCGAGGTCAGTCCTGTGTATTCACCTTTAATGTCAAAGTAGCGAATTTCTTGGAAATTGAAGATTTTTTCATAGAAATTTGCCCAGTATTCCATGCGCCCTTTGTAGACATTATGGGTTAAATGATCAATTTCATTTAAACCTGTGCCTACAGGGTGTCGGTCGATGCCTTCAATAAACTCGAAATCATTTTCATAAATGTCACGGTCGATCAGGAAAATCGGCATACCGCCAATCCCTTTAATGGCTGGAATATTGAGTTCCATTGGACCGACTTGGCTATAAATCGGTTCCGCACCCAATTCCAAGGCTTTTTTAAAGGCTTTAGCCGCATTACGGGTTTTAAAGCCCATGGCACAGGCAGAAGGACCATGTTCTTTAAAGAAATAAGACGCATAAGATTCAGGTTGGTAATTCAAAATAATATTGATATTTCCCTGACGCCATAAGTATGCATTTTTGGATTTATGCTTTGCGACTTTGCTGAAACCAATGGTTTCAAAAATTGGATCGAGCTCATTTTCCTTGGCTACAAACTCAATAAATGCAAATCCGCATAATTCTAATGGGTTTTCTAAAATATCCATCTTATTTCCCTCTTGTCGTGAATTGACGAGTCCAATGTTCAGGGTGTTTTTTGATGTGAAGAACAGCCAGTACTCGGCTAAAAGATATTGACTGAGGTGCATGGATCCATGACCGAGTTCAATTGTCTGTTACACATCCTGTGTGACGTTATACGACTGTAGCAAGGTATACCGCAGGTTCAGGCACTGTATGACTGACGATGGTTTTACGGTGCTGATTTAGTTTGTTGTGATATTCCTTTTCACATGTCGCAGGTTTGGTTGTACTGAAAATGCATCAAAAAGGTGCATTTAGTCAGACTTTATGTTGAGAACAGCTTACTCAATTCAATTAAATTATGCAATACATAATTTAATTATGTTATTTGTAATTTTTATTTATTGTATAAAGATCCTGTCATGGAAGGATTATCTGTATGAATAGAGATGTTGATCATTTGAAAAAGTTAAAATAAATAAAAACAATAGATTAGATTGTTTTTTTATTTCATTTATTGCAATTCTCTGTGGATGCATTATCTCGTTCAATCCGAGTTCATGACAGCTAAACCTTCATGCGTAGTCTTATGAAAGCAGCTTACTAACAATTGTATAATCTATAAACACTAAAAAATGCAACAATATTGTGCAAAAAATTATTAAATGCACCATTATGTGCATATAAAATAGATTAATGCATGAATTGTGCTTATTGGGCTTGAGTTAAAACGTACTGATTTGAAGCTCATTTTTAAACAAATGTTTCGACCTAAGTAGGTAACTAGCTGGATTTAATAAAATAAAAAATCTTAAAAAGCTGAATAATGCATATTTATTCTGTTTTGGTACATAATTTGCATTAAAATTGCATATTGTATGTCTTGGATTTTCTTATGGACAACCAACCTTTATCAAATCCTGCCGTTTTGGCATCTCTCCCAGCCCCAATGTCACATTCTAAAGTAGAAGATGGGGTGGCACTGTTTATTGGGACTTTCCTGTTGTCTTTTGCGATTAATATCATCCAGCAGGGTGGCATTATGACCGGTGGTACAGCAGGTTTAGCCCTGTTACTGCATTATGTGTTTAATGTGTCTTTTGGCACCTTGTTCTTCTGTATCAATATTCCATTTTTCTATTTGGCATATAAAAAGATGGGGCTGCAACTGGTCCTCAAAACCGTGGCTGCCATTGGTTTGGTTTCAGTTTTTTCTGAACTCAATCCGAGCTTTTTTAGTTTGGAAAACATCAATCCTATCTATGCTTCATTGATTGCCAATATTATTTTGGGTGTCAGCTTTTTAATTTTGTTCCGTCATAAGTCGAGTATGGGTGGAATTAACTTATTGGCGATGTTCATGAATGAGAAATATGGCATTTCTGTGGGTAAGTTCCAGATGATTGTGGATATCAGCATTCTGATTGCATCGGCATTCTTCGTTGATTTCAATTTGCTAATGATTTCGATCATGGGTGCGGTAGTGTTGAATATGATTATTGCCATGAACCATCGTAAAGATCGTTACGTCGCATCTTAATGGTGGTTTTTAAGGGCGAGTTGGGCAAACCAGATAGGATTTGTTTTTCTCTCCCTGTTTCTATAAAGTAGTTTGCAGCGAAAAATACGATTTTCAGCAGTTTGATAACAATATTCTGGGATAGATGATGAGCGATGAACTGGACGATTACGATCGTAAAATTATTCAGCAATTACAGCAAAATGGTCGCTTGACCAATCAGGAGCTGGCAGAGCTGATCGGTCTTTCAGCGTCACAATGTTCACGCCGTCGTGCCACGCTGGAACAAAAAAAGATTATCACGGGTTACTATGCGCAAATTGCGTTGAAAGCAGATCCATCGCCAATTACAGGTATGATCGAAGTCAGTATTCGTAATCATTATGATGATGGTTTTGAAAAATTTTTGGAATTTATTCTGGATGAACCGCGTATTCGTGATGCCTATAAGCTCACAGGCACGTCAGATTTCCTGCTTAAAGTAGCAGTCAAAAATCTGGATGAAATGTCGCAATTGATCAGCAAAATTTCATCCCATCAATTTCAGATCAATGACATTACCACATCCATTGTGCTGGAAAAATTAAAAGAAAACTCGATTGTATTATCCAATCCCGCATCCAATAGCGAAGCACTTTAAATGATTTGCTAGGTTTTGTCTGATTTCAGGCAAAACCATTCAGCATGAAATACATAGAAGAAAAACGATTCTTACGCTACAATTGAGCCTATTTTTTGTCTCACCTGACAGTGAGATGCAGCGCCTAAATTGCGCGAGCATCGCTGTGTACAAATTGCAGATTTCCCCAATGTTCAAAGATCAATTATTGAAAGAAGTTCAGGCACGCCGAACCTTCGCGATTATTTCCCACCCCGATGCGGGTAAAACCACCATGACAGAAAAACTGCTGTTATGGGGTAAAGCCATTCAGGTGGCGGGTATGGTAAAAAGCCGTAAATCGGACCGTGCTGCAACCTCGGACTGGATGGAAATGGAAAAAGAACGTGGTATTTCCATTACCACGTCAGTGATGCAGTTTCCATTTAAAGATAAGATGATCAATCTTCTGGACACCCCAGGACACGAAGATTTCTCGGAAGATACTTACCGCACTTTGACAGCGGTTGACTCTGCACTCATGGTGATTGACGGTGCAAAAGGGGTCGAGGACCGAACCATCAAATTGATGGAAGTCTGTCGTATGCGTGACACACCGATCATTTCATTCGTCAATAAAATGGACCGTGAAATCCGTGAGCCTTTAGAGCTGTTGGATGAAATTGAAAACGTCCTCAAAATTAAATGTGTTCCGTTGACTTGGCCACTCGGCACAGGTCGTGACTTCGCCGGGGTATTTAACCTGATCGAAGAAAAATTCTATGTTTATAAAGCAGGTTTCGGTTCAACCATTACCGATATTGAAGTGCGTGATGGTTATGACCATGCCGACCTGCGTGAAAAAGTGGGTGAGCTGGCTTGGGCTGCCTTTGAAGAGTCTTTAGAACTGGTACAAATGGCGAATGAGCCATTGGACCGTGAAGAATTTCTTGCGGGTCGTCAAACACCAGTATTGTTTGGTACCGCACTGGGTAACTTTGGTGTAGATCATGTTCTTGATGCATTTAGAAGTTATGCACCTGAACCGAAAGCACATCCAACCCAAGATCGTAAAGTTGAAGCGACTGAAGAAGGCTTCACTGGTTTTGTATTTAAAATTCAAGCCAATATGGATCCGAAGCACCGTGACCGTATCGCCTTTATGCGTATTTGTTCAGGCAAATATGAAAAAGGTTTGAAAATGAAGCATGTGCGTCTGGATAAAGATGTCCGCATCAGCGATGCCTTGACCTTCTTGGCGGGTGACCGTCAGCATTTAGAAGAAGCATGGCCAGGCGATATTATTGGTTTACATAACCACGGCACCATTCAAATTGGTGATACTTTTACTTCGGGTGAAAAACTGCAATTTACCGGGATTCCACACTTTGCCCCTGAAATGTTCCGCCGTGTACGTTTGAAAGATCCTTTGAAGTCAAAACAGCTGCAAAAAGGCTTGAAAGAGTTGTCTGAAGAAGGCGCAACCCAAGTGTTTATGCCACAAAACAGCAATGACTTGATTGTCGGGGCTGTGGGTGTGCTTCAGTTTGAAGTGGTCGCGTACCGTCTGAAAGAAGAATACAAAGTCGACTGCGTGTATGAGCCGGTAAGCATCAATACCGTACGTTGGGTATCGTGTGATGATGAGAAGAAATTCAATGAATTCAAGAAAAAAGCACACGACCAATTGTCAGTCGATGGTGGTGGGCATTTAACTTATCTTGCGCCTAGCCGTGTTAACTTACAGCTTATGCAGGAACGTTATCCTGACATTGTGTTCCGCAATACCCGCGAACACTAAAGCCAGCAAAACAGTCTCTTTCAGGAGGCTGTTTTTACATGGTATTCCTTTTTTTATTGGTGACGTTGCATTTGAGGCAGCCTAGCGTGTGGTCGAAATGAAGAACAACAACATTATTCAAATCGCTATTTTGGTGTTGGCGGGATTATCTGTGTCAGCTTGTGATTCCTCGAAGCAGCCACAAGATGAGCAGCAAAATAAGTCAGCTTCTATCTTTAAACAGGATCAAGCAGAAGTCTTGCCTTATCTACACATTCAGCAGCAACCCGCTAAAATTGCCTTACCTTTTTGTGAAACCAAAAACTGTATTGATATCGATATTCAAACTTTAGTCACCCAAGATCAGTGGCTAAACAGTTGGATTGCGAAAACCCAAGCCATGGTGATTCAAGATCAAATTGGTTTGAAGCAGGATATGAGTTTGCAGCAAGCTGTAAATGCTTATGTGAAAAAGTCAGATGAGTGGCAGGCGAAGTATTCGAAAAATCCTGCCTATCAATTGGTGTTGTATACCCGTATTGCCTATCAGCGTAATGAATATCTGCTGTTGCAAGTGGGCGTCGACAGTAAACAAGAAGATATAAAAGTCAATGAGCGCTATTATTTCGCAGTTGCTGATCGGAAGCAGCAGCAAGGCGTAACACTACTTGACATTGTCGAGTCAAAGCAGCAAGTTTATATGAATGAGCTGGTACAAAAAGCTTATCAGGATTGGTTAAAGCGACAAACGCCAGAAGCACGACAAAAGGCACCAAAAAAATTGTATTGGGGACAGGCAGATTGGTTCTTTGATAGCGAAGGCATTGGCTTGCATTACCGTAGCCAGCAAATTGTGGAAGAGGGTGAGCAGTTGGATATTTATCTGACCAAGGCGCAAACCCAGCAAGTTGTAAAAGCAGATATCTATCGCAATATGTTTTAGTGGGTGTGAAGGCAGCATGGTTGTTGGTCGATTGAAAAATGACAATGGGTTTGAATCAAATGACAAAAAATAAAATGCTTGGTGCGCTTAGTATAGTTACGGTAGCAGTGCTACTCAGTGCCTGTCAGCCTAAAAAAGTAGAATCGGAACAGACTGAAACAGCGGCTTCATCGACATTGGAACAAGAGCAAGCAAGTCAATTGATTGGCGAGTCGGAAAAGCTAGAGCTGAATTTGCCTGAATGTGATGATAAGAACTGTCCAGAAATGACCATTGAGCGTTTAAGCAGTAATCAACCTTTTATTGATGCTTTTATCGATGCTGAAATTCTGAAACAGGTCGAGCAGATTTTGGCAGTTACTCCTGAGTTAAGCGATGCTGAGGCTGCATCGACTGCTCAGGCTTCGGAAGTGGCAGCATCGCAAGCCGTGGCTCAGGCAGCAACCGTGAAGCAGCAGCTTGAACAGCAACTACAGCCTTATACTCAAGCCTTCTTAAAATTAGATCAAGAGATCAAAGCACTGAGTTCAAATCATAAAATTAGTGTGATGATCAAGCCGACCATTCTGAATGCCAAAGGACCGTTAGTGACCGTGGTGTTAAATAGCAGCAGCTATTTGGGCGGTGCGCATGGTTCATCTTCACAGCAATACTATAATTTTGATTTAGAAAAGAAAAAATTGGTTCCGTTGAATGAAGTACTGGCGCCAAATCAGTTGGCAGCTTTGGAAAACCAAGCACATGAAGCCTTTAAAACTTGGGTGATTGAAGCTAAGTTAGCCAACGATGTCTCTGAGTATGAGCAAGCTTGGAAATTTAAACTCAGCGATAATTATTATTTAAGTCAGCAAGGCTTAATTTTGCAGTATGGTGAATATGATATTGGACCGTATGTGGTGGGACTACCACGGTTGACCATTCCCTATGAGCAATTGCAAACCATTCTGAAAAAACAGTATCTACCTGAATTCGCCACCACAGCAGCGGCAAGTGCTGCCAGTGAGCCAAGCAAGTAATCGGGTGACACATGCTGCCACGTTTATTTGATACGCATACCCATTTTGATGTTCCTGATTTTGATTCAGATCGGGAACAGTTGGCGTATCAGGCCAAAGCGGCAGGCGTGGAGGCTTTGGTCTTAATTGGTTTTGTGGCTTCACGCTTTGCGGATTTGCTGCACACTCAACAGTTTCTCAATCACTTAACTCAGGCACCACAGGCATATTTAGCCCCTGGCTTACATCCATTTTATATAGAACAACATCTTCCTGAACATTTGCAGCAACTTGAGCAATTATTACAGCAGCAAGATTGTGTCGCTGTTGGAGAAATTGGTTTAGATACGTTCTTGGCTCAGCATAAACAGCCAGCTGTATTTGCTAAGCAGCAGGATTATTTTCAGCAGCAATTAGAACTGGCACGGCAATATCAGAAACCTGTTTTATTGCATATTCGTAAAGCACATGCCGAAACTATTGCCCTGTTAAAACAACAGAAATTCCCATTCGGTGGGATTGCACATGCATTCAGTGGTGGCGTGGAAGAAGCCAAGGCACTGATCAAGCTAGGTTTTAAAATTGGCGTGACTGGACAAATTACCAATCCGAACGCGAAAAAGCTACATCGTGTGGTTCAGGAAATAGGGGCTGAACATTTGGTGTTGGAAACCGATTGTCCCGATATGACACCGCTGTGTTGTCAAGTTTCAAGCCAAGAACGAACCCGTAATACGCCTGTGAATTTACCTTATGTGTTATCTGGTTTAGCCCAAAGTTTACAGTGTGATGAAGTACAGTTGGCGGAACAACTTTGGCAAAATACCCAGCAGTGTTTAAGGCTCTAAACCACGACATCTTGGTTCCTAAAATTACTAATCCACAACATTAGCGCGTCTGATTTCGCCTACATTAATAGAATAATAATTAATCAGTTTAGACATGCAGGCTGGAGGATCCACCGATGGCAAAATATAGTCAAATCAATAGTTTTAATGCCTTACAAACATTCACTGTCGGTTCTAAAACCTATCAAATCTTTAGTTTGGCTCAAGCCGCACAACAATTGGGTGATTTTTCTAAACTGCCCAAGTCCCTGAAAGTTCTGTTGGAAAATTTATTGCGCTTTGAAGATGGTGTGACAGTCAAGCATGAGGATATTGCGGCAATTGTCGAATGGCAGCAGACGCGTAGCTCTGAACAGGAAATTCAGTATCGACCTGCGCGGGTTTTGATGCAGGATTTTACTGGTGTACCTGCTGTGGTAGATTTAGCCGCCATGCGTGCCGCAGTCGCCCAAGCGGGACGCGATCCGAATATGATTAATCCCTTATCTCCCGTCGATTTAGTCATTGACCATTCGGTGATGGTTGACCATTATGCCAGTAGCCGGGCATTTTCCGAAAATGTCGAAATTGAAATGCAGCGCAATGGCGAGCGTTATCAATTCCTGCGTTGGGGGCAATCTGCATTTAATAATTTTAGTGTGGTGCCACCTGGAACTGGGATTTGCCATCAAGTGAATCTGGAATACTTGGCTCAAGCAGTTTGGCTCGGTGAGTCGGATGGTCAGACTTTTGCTTTCCCTGATACCTTGGTCGGTACAGACTCACACACCACCATGATTAATGGTTTAGGCGTGTTGGGCTGGGGTGTGGGGGGGATTGAGGCTGAAGCGGCTATGCTAGGACAGCCAATCTCCATGCTGATTCCAGAAGTGGTTGGCTTTAAACTGACCGGTAAATTACGAGAAGGCATAACCGCAACCGATTTGGTACTGACCATCACCCAAATGCTGCGAAAAAAAGGAGTGGTTGGTAAGTTTGTTGAATTCTATGGAGATGGATTGGCAGATTTACCTTTGGCGGACCGTGCCACCATTGCCAATATGGCACCCGAATATGGTGCTACCTGTGGCTTTTTCCCGATTGATGATGTGACTTTAGCTTATATGCGGTTAACGGGTCGTGAGGAAGAGCGTATTGCCTTGGTCGAAGCGTACTGTAAAGCACAAGGCTTATGGCGTAATGCAGGCGATGAGCCTGTTTTCACCGATACCCTGAGTTTGGATATGTCGACGGTTGCTGCCAGTGTTGCGGGTCCGAAACGTCCGCAAGATCGCGTGTTACTAGAGGATGTGCCTAAAACTTTTGATGCTTTGATGGAACTTAGTTTAAAACCCGAAAAAGAGGATAAGGCACGTCTTGAAAATGAAGGTGGTGGTGGAACTGCCATCGATGCAAAAAAATCGAACCTTACCCATGAAAGTGCGTTCTGTGAGATTGATGGTAAACAATATCCATTGGTGCATGGTGATGTGGTGATTTCAGCGATTACCTCGTGTACCAATACCTCAAATCCGAGTGTGATGATGGCAGCGGGGCTGCTGGCGAAAAAAGCGATTGAAAAGGGATTACAGCGCAAACCATGGGTGAAAAGCTCCTTGGCACCTGGCTCCAAAGTGGTGACGGACTATCTGGATGCAGCTGGCTTAACCCCCTATCTAAATCAACTGGGTTATAACTTGGTGGGTTATGGTTGTACTACTTGTATTGGGAATTCGGGACCTTTATCAGAACCGATTGAGGAAGCGATTAGTTGTTATGACTTGAATGTAGCTTCGGTCTTATCGGGTAATCGTAACTTCGAAGGTCGTGTTCATCCTCTAGTCAAAACCAATTGGCTGGCTTCACCGCCCTTGGTGATTGCCTTTGGTCTTGCAGGGAATATTCGCCTCGATTTAACCACGCAACCGATTGGACATGGTATCGACGGTGAATTGGTTTATTTAGCAGATATCTGGCCGAGTCAGGCAGAAATTGATGAAGTCCTGCAACAAGTGAATACCGAAATGTTCCATAAAGAATATGCAGCGGTATTTGAGGGGGATGCAAGCTGGAAAGCCATTCAAATTCCACAAAGCCAGACCTATGCTTGGGATGAGCATTCCACCTATATTCGCCATCCACCATTTTTCTCGGATATTGGGCAACCGCTCAAATCACTGCACAATATTGAACATGCCCGTATTTTGGCGGTCTTGGGAGATTCGGTGACCACCGACCATATTTCGCCAGCAGGCAACATTAAAAAAGACAGCCCTGCAGGACGTTATTTGCAAGAGCATGGCGTAGAACCAAAAGACTTTAATTCCTATGGCTCACGTCGTGGTAATCATGAGGTGATGATGCGCGGTACTTTTGCCAATATTCGGATTAAAAATGAGATGCTAGGTGGTGAAGAAGGCGGGAATACCGTGCATATTCCTAGTGGAGAAAAACTCGCGATTTATGATGCGGCGATGCTGTATCAACAAGAAGGTGTGCCTTTGGTGATTATTGCGGGTAAAGAATATGGCACAGGGTCTTCGCGTGACTGGGCAGCCAAAGGAACCAATTTGTTGGGCGTCAAAGCAGTGATTGCGGAAAGCTTTGAACGTATTCATCGTTCCAATTTGGTCGGAATGGGCGTGTTACCGTTGCAATTTATGTCCGATCAGAACCGTCAAAGCCTAAATCTGACAGGGCATGAAAGTCTCTCCATTCTCGGATTGACAGATAATTTATCTCCACACCAAACCTTTGAAGTGGAAGTGACACGTACTGATGGTTCACGAGATTCATTCCCTGTACTGTGCCGTATTGATACTTTGAATGAAGTGGAATATTTCAAAGCAGGTGGGATTCTGCATTATGTATTGCGGCATTTAATTGCCAGTTAGAATCCGTCGTTATTCACTCATCAGCTGCCAGAGTCTTTAATCTAAGGCTCTGGCATCATTCCTGTATAAAACTAAATTTTAAGATCATTTTTATGTTGAAAGCATTATTGGCAGGCTGTGTATTTTCTTTTCCTGCTTTCGGCTATGCCAAACCACAACCCCTTTTACTAAAACAACAAAAAGTCACGCAGGCACAGCGTGAAAGTCTTTGTACTCAGCTTAAGATTTCTTGTCATCCTGATGCAACTTGGCAACTCTATCAAGTACCGAACCATTCCAAACGTCATTATGTGATTGAAAAATTAAAACTATTCGAGTTAGAGGAAAATCCACAAAGTTATCAATTACGCAATGATTGGGATTTTTCAGCCTATCAACCACTGAGTCAAACACCACATTGGACAGTAGATGGTCCTTCTGAAAAAGAAGACTTACTCGATCAACATGGCAATTTTATTCGAGCTGATGCCTTACACTTGTATCCGGTGTTATTTCCCATCAATGATACAGATTACAGCATTGCCCTGATTCAGCGTTGGGATGAGATGTATTCGGGTGGCGGCATGACTGAAGAAGTGGCAGACTTTTTACAACTCAAGCCTCAGGGTAAATACCAACAGATTTTTCAGAATATTCCATTTTCTGTCTCAAGGATGATTCGAGCCTGTTTTTCGGAACAGGATTATGCAGCGTCTGGGGAACATTGCCATGATTTAGAAAAACTGGTGCTGAATATTGAATATTTACAAGCGAATACCTGGCGCATGAAATATCACTATATCCGCACGTTATCGCCATCCTCAGATCAGTCACCGATGAATCAACGTAAGAATTATGTACTGAAGGTAAATACAGCCGATGCAATCCAATTGCCAAGCGCATGGACCGCATATTAATCCGCAACTTTTAAATTGAATTTGATAAAATAGCCGCGATTCTGTTTACTGATTTGATCTCCCTATGACTGATTTACTCCAAGATGATGAATATGAACGCCGTTTTGCTGGCGTAGCTAAAATTTATGGAGAACCAGCATTTCAAGGGTATGAAAAAAGCCATGTCATGGTGATTGGAATAGGCGGTGTGGGTTCTTGGGCTGTGGAAGCCTTAGCACGTACTGGTGTGGGGGAACTCACTTTGGTGGATATGGATGTAGTGGCTGCATCGAATATTAACCGTCAACTCCCAGCGATGACTTCGACATTGGGCTGTGAAAAAATTGAAGTGATGGCAGAGCGTTGTCGTTCCATCAATCCGAAAATTAAAATTAACCTGATCGATGATTATTTAACACCAGACAATGTTAAAGAGCTGTTGAGCAATACACCTGATTTAATTCTGGACTGTATTGATGATGTCAAAGCCAAATTGGCACTGATGTTACATTGCCGCTTTAATAAAATTCCGTTAATTGTGTCGGGTGGTGCAGGCGGTAAACTTGATCCACTGAAAATCCGAGTCGCAGATTTATCCAAAACTGAACAAGACCCGATGTTGGCTAAGTTACGGGCACAACTACGTTCTAAAGGGATTTGTAAGAAACCGAAAGAAAAGTTCGGGATTACCTGCGTCTATTCGATTGATAATCCATTTTCTAGTGCCGATGTGTGTCCGAGCGCAGGTTTACGCTGTGGTGGCTATGGTTCGGCAGTGGTGGTGACCTCAAGTTTTGCCATGATTGCCGTGGCAGAAGTACTAAAGAAATTAGAAGCAATTCAAGCAAAACGTTAATTTTCATTGCGCTTGTTCACTGGAAAATTTACATAAAATAGTGCTGTTCAACGGGGTATATCTCGCGTGTACCCCGAATTATGTTATGTTGATTAAAAATTGATTCTTATAAGAGTCTGCATATTCAAAATTATAAAGAATGATAGAAATAACAGAGAAAAGAGGTAGATATAACAATGATAAGACCCGTGGGATTTATGCTATTGGCCTTGGCAACCGCTGTGACACATGCCGAAATCAGTAGCTATGAAAAAGAATTACGATCAAAACATCAGGGTTATTTAACCGAGTCGACCGTCGATAGTGCACTGATTTTACCGCCACCACCAGCAGAAGGCTCTGTGACCAAAGCCAATGATGAATTCGTCAATAAAAATGCCCTGATGTTGTACGGTTCTGACCGCTGGGTGCAGGCAGGCTATGACAGCAATTTATATTTACCCAGCGCAGCCAAAGCTTTTTCTTGTTCCGCCAATGTCGACATAAGCAAAGAAAAGACCCCGACCATTTATAAAATCTTAGAGACCTCTTTGGTGGATTTGGGGCTATCTTCCTATGCGGCTAAAAACAAGTATCAACGTGCTCGACCTTTTATGAGTAATGGTCAGGGCATCTGTGAAATTTCTGCCGCAGACCGTGAAAAGTACGGCATCACTTATGATGAAAACAAGGAAAAATTATCCACTGATGGTTCTTATCCATCGGGGCACTCGACCATTGGTTGGGGTTGGGCACTCATTATGAGTGAAATAGCACCGCAACGTGCCAATCATATTTTCTTACGTGGACGAGCTTTTGCCGAAAGCCGCTTGGTGTGTAATGTACATTGGCAAAGTGACATCATTGAAGGTAAAAATATGGCAGCCATGACTGTGGCGCAGTTACATACGCAAAAACAGTTTTTAAAAGATTTGGAAAAAGCGCAGAAGGAATATCAGGCTGCACAGCGTAAAGGCGATGTGCCAGATCCAGCTTCGTGTGAGTTTGAGAATAAAGCCTTGTCGACCACAGTGGGTTCAGTTATGTAAGTCGAAAAAGCCAAAGTTAGAAAATAAAAAGCCCAATTTCAGATTGGGCTTTTTTGAGTCGTACTATTTAAGGTTGTACTTGATGTTCAATCAGGTAATCTTCGGTACGCTTCATGGCTTCTTTAATGTTTTGAATGGCACTTTCAACATCGGCAAAAGTTTTGGCATTGCCACCACTGAGTGCCTGACGCCACTTTCGTGCACCTGGCAAGTTTTGGAATAGACCGAGAATATGACGGGTCAAAATTGATAGTGGCGCACCTTCAGCCATACGCTGAGCAATATAAGGCAGCATTTGCTCCATAATTTCAAAACGGTCTGGTGCATCTAGTTGCCACAGTTGCCCGAGTTCTGCCAGTAAATATGGGTTGTGGTAGGCTTCGCGACCAATCATCACCCCATCTACATGTTGTAAATGTTGCTCTGTTTCAGCAAAGGTTTTAATACCGCCGTTAATTTCAATCAGCAGTTCTGGACGGTCTTGTTTGAGTCGATAGACATCTTCATAGCGTAGTGGCGGTACTTCACGGTTTTCTTTAGGGGATAATCCCTGAAGTAAGGCAATACGGGCATGCACAATAAAGTTATTACAGCCCGTTTTCGCTACGGTGTCGACAAAATGCAGCATTTCTTCATAAGAATGCATGTCATCAATCCCGATACGGTGTTTCACTGTCACGGGAATATCGACGGCATTACGCATTGCCGCAATACATTCCGCGACTAAGTCAGGCTCTGCCATTAAACATGCGCCAATTTTATTGTTTTGTACGCGGTCACTTGGGCAGCCAACATTTAAATTAATTTCATCGTAGCCCCAGTCCTGCGCCATTTTGCTACAGGTGGCAAGGTCTTTCGGATTTGAGCCACCCAGTTGTAGCACAATAGGATGTTCTTGATGGTTAAAGTCGAGGTGACGTTTGGCATCGCCAAATAAAATGGCACCTGTGGTCACCATCTCAGTATATAAGATCACATTCGGGTTAAATAAGCGCGCAAAAAAACGATAGTCCTTGGTGGTCCAATCCATCATCGGTGCTACACTGATTCGTGGAGATTGAGTGTTTTCAATGTTTTTGTGAATAGTCATTAAAAATCATACCTTTAATCTATGTTTAGCAACCTGTTTGAATCTGCGTAAACCCATATTTAGATGTGTTAATCGGTTTGCATTTACACCAAATTTTACACCATAATGAAAAAAACAGTTCATGGTGTAAATTATGGGGTCAATTACAGCAAGGAAAGGTGCAGATGGAAGTATTAACTTTCGTGCAGCGATTCGAATCAAGCGAAAGGGCTTTCCAGCTTACTCTGAAAGTAGAACATTTCATTCAAAGAAGTTAGCTGTAAATTGGATTAATAAAAGAGAAGTCGAAATACAAGAAAATCCAGATATTCTACTTGGCAAAGAAAAGCTTATAGATCTAACTTTATCTGATGCCATAGATAAGTATTTGGATGAAGTCGGGAGCGAGTACGGAAGGACGAAACGCTATTCGCTGCTCTTAATTAAGAAGCTACCAATTTCGCGCAATATTATCACAAAAATAAAATCAGTACATTTGGCTGAACACGTGGCTTTAAGAAAAGGGGGTATCCCAAATCTTGACTTAGAACCTATTGCAACCAGTACACAACAGCATGAGCTATTGCATATTCGTGGCGTACTAGCACATGCTGCTGTGATGTGGGAAATGGATATTGATTTAAATGGATTTGATAAAGCTACGGCCCAGTTGAGAAAAACACGCCAAATATCATCTAGTCAAAAAAGAGACCGGTTACCTTCGAGGGCTGAGTTGATAGCATTGACAAAGCATTTTGCCGAGCGATGGAATTTAAATAAATATGGGTCAAAGTACCCAATGCATTTGGTTATGTGGTTTGCCATATTTTCATGTAGACGCGAGGCCGAACTAACTAGGCTTTCTCTTCGAGACTATGATCCACATCATTCAACATGGAAAGTGCATGATCTAAAAAATCCAAATGGCTCTAAAGGAAATCATAAGACATTTGAGGTTATTGACCCTTGTAAAGAAATGATTCAAAGATTGATGTACCCAGATGTGAGAGAAAGGATGCTGAAACTTGGGTATGACGAAAATTTGTTACTCCCTTTGAATCCTAAAAGTTTAGGTAAGGAGTTTAGAGAGGCATGTCGAATGTTAGGCATTGATGATTTGCGATTTCATGACTTGAGGCATGAGGGTTGTACTCGATTGGCAGAAGAGAGTTTTACTATACCCGAGATTCAAAAAGTTAGCCTACATGATTCTTGGAGCAGTTTACAGCGCTATGTGTCGATAAAAGCGAGAAGAAATATTCTACAGGTGAAGGAGGTGCTACGCCTCATCGATGAAACGTAGCAAAGTCTTGAGCTGCTTTCGAATACTCAGCATCTAAAACGGTAGCAAAGTCTTTTACGTGTACCAGAAAAGGTGCACGTTTACTTGGATCAATTTTAAATACTGAAAATGGAAATTCTTGGTTGTTTGCTTTTCTTAAAGCTTCAGCTTTGCTTAAGTGAGGATAATATTCTTTGACTATTGTCATAAGCTCAACAGTCATAGAGCGATATTTTATAAACAGGAGTTCTGTCGTATTAATTTGAAAGCAACACATGTCGTCGAATACTCCATACTAAATTTTTTTTAAATCGGAAGCCTCTTAAATTGAAGGTCAACCACGTCTATACTTTCATCCTATTTTTTTGACATTGGTTTTTATATAATTTTAATAATTAGAAAAAATAATTTGCTAGAATAGTTTCATAAGATTCTGAAAAATATTACTTAGATTAAAATATGAAAAATTGCTCAGTTCGTGAATTTAATCAGCTTGTCGATGAAATTCTCAATGGTTTTATAGATCAGGCAGGACCATTTTTAAAGGAAAAAAAGGCCTTGACTGAGACTGACCTTAAAGTTGAGTTTGAAGCTTCAGAGCAACAATTGCTGATTAAATTGATGGTCGAATATAGTCACATGCCGCTGTTGGATGGGATGTATTCAGTACAGGATTTACTGAATTTACTTAACCTAATTAGTGTTGAGATAGCTGGACTCAATAATTACAGGCAGCAGCAGATTAATGAACGATATTCAGAAATCTTAAATAGATACATTGACTTGGTTCTCGATGAATCAGGAAGTATCTATGTATACAATCAAGGTCTGAGGCGTCGAATTAATGGTATTTTGAATGTGCGTAAAAGATATGCACTGCTGTTAAATAAAAAACTTGAAATATTCTATTCAGAGCTAAGAGCTTATGTTCAAAGAAATGGAAAATTTAAAAATGCTTCGCAAGCAGTGCAGTTGATTTTACCTACACTACAAATAAAATTTAGGGAATTTGATCTACAATGGGTTCGAAACAAGGTTGCAGAAAATCAAAAAAGAATTGAGGAGTTAATTGATACTAGAACGGTGAATGAAACTAGAGGGGAGGATAGTCTTGGGTCGTTCATTACAGTTCAGGATCGAACTTTTTTAAATCAGATTGGAGAATTGCAAAATGAAAATAAAAAATGGGAACAGTTTTTAGTTAACCCTGATAAACATTTCCCTCAGCAAAAGAAATTGCCTTTTAATACCGCGTATTGTGATGAAGTCCTGCTTAATCATTTGCGGCGGCGTTCTGATTTGATAAAAGAAATTATCCAAATATCACCACTAACTTGAGGTAAGGGGGTACAGATTCTGGTCACTACAATCATGCCATGACCAGCTTTATGTTTGTAGTTTATTGCGATCTAACATATGGAAGGGAGCGCCATCTAAAAATTAAAAATAATAGCTATTCATATTTTCAGCATGAATATATAGATCAACCTCTTGGTTGATCTTTTTCTTAATTTTTTCTTGTATATCATCAGGAACTGTCTCGTATATTTGCTCTTTTTCCTCTTGAGAAATTTCCCCAATAAACTGGAGGAGTTGTTTTTGCTGAGTAATTTCTTTGACTAGGCGTTGAATTAGGAAGTCTTTTATCAGGCTTGTTGTTTTTTGTTCAAACGAAAATTGTTCTCTTATTTTTTTGTTGTTGTCTTTTAGTGCAAAAATTTCCTGTTTTAGTTCCTGTATTGTTTGGTCTTTTTTTGCGATTTCTTTTTTATGTTGGTTCTGGCCATCTTTATGGCAATCAAGTAGGTATATAAAGCAGTCTTCAATTTTTTTCAGCTTTTGTTGTTTCATTAAAGTGTCAATTCTTTCCAGATTTTTTTTACTAAACCATAATTGTTTTTTCTTTAATTCTTGAAGTTTGTTATTTTCTTCAAGCTTAAATGTGCGATACCTAGATTTTAATTTTTCAAAATTTTCGCTAGTCACCGTTAAAGTTACCTGCTGATTTTCTATGGTCATATTGGCGTTTAATAGGGGGGCGACAGAACGTACTTTTATTCTATCAACTATCAGATTGTAAGGGGTGCTACCCTGTGGAATGGACAAAACTCCTTTTTCATTTTCCTTGTCATATTCATGCTGGATAAAGTCAATTTTGATTTTTCCATCCTTATCTACCCATTTCTGTAAAGTTAATTTTTTGTTCGCCATTTCTGGTCTCACTTTTCTTGAATTCAATTTCATTAATTTAACATTAAATAAATATTATAAAAACATTAAATAAACGTTAATTAAATGAATTTTAATTTTAGATTATCATTTTATGCCTATCATGCTAAGTTGTTCAAAGATTGCTTATATAGAGCTATTGGATGAAGGATTACGGCAGAACTGATTTGAATGAGACAAAATATTATAATTTGTGCTTATTCCTCCTAAAGAGATTGGACGAGGCATCAATATCAAGTTACGGTGTCTGGGTATTTTTGCGATTCATTTTGCTATTTGGGGAACGTGAAGTTTCTAATCATTTAGAAGAGTTAGCGCAGCTTATCGGAGTGCAACACAAAAAGTTAAGAGTGGTCTTAGGAGAGTTGGATGAGAAAAAAATGCTGGAAATTAGCTATCCTGAAGGAGGTAAAAGAGTCCGTGTTCGGCATGTGAAACTGCATCCTGAATTTGTACGGAGCGTCCCCAGAAAGTATAAAATAAACAAAAATAATACATTTATTAAGAATGAGCTAAAGTCTAAGAAGAGTGCTTCTACTGCAGATTTGTCAAAATTCATTAAGAAAATTTTTACAGTAATTCTGAACGTAAAAATTGGTCGGCAGCAAAATGTTGATCCTAATTATTCTTCGGATCTAGATTACCGTTGTTGTTTAGTGCTGCTGAAGTTACTTATGGAAAGTGATGCATTTGGTATCGTGATGAGCTGTGGCACACCAGAAATTGGGCAATTTTCAGGGTTGAGTAAACAAGCCATTTATCGAGCGTTACATCAGTTAAAAAAGCTGGGGTTTATTCGTAGTCATGCGGAGGGTGGGATTCATGTCGGTTTTATCAATACAACAGCACCTATTTATGCTCTTAATTTGTCGCATTCTTTATGGGGTGAGAGTGCACTGTACGGGAGTTTTTTGATTCTCGAGTACCCACAGCAGCATGTTTTTGAGATTCAAAAAATTGCCTCAGTATTTAGCTTGATTGAAAAAGAGAGACCTTTAGAAAATGGATTACCCAAACAGGAACTATTGTTAGATTTATATTCCAAACTATTACGTTCCAATGGTTTTTACTTAAGAAATAATCCCCTATGTTTGATGGAGCCGACAAATTATAAGTTGGATGAAATTTTCAATACTGTGCAACGGAAGTGGCGGGATCCTTATTTAATTGAAGTGATTGAGCATTACTTACATCTAAAAAGTTTTTTCCCTAAAAATAAGCTTCGTGCCAGTTTTAGCGTATTGGATGAAGAAAATATTTTTGTAGCACCTATAGGAGTGCGAACTCATCCAAAGCTAAATGGTTTCTATCACCGCTTGGGTATATTACAAAGTATGTTGGAACAGTGGGGGAGCAAAATATATAGTCATCAATTCGGATTGTATAAATTGCTTGAGCAAGGAAATCTAGTGTCAATCAACGATGTGATCCTTGCTCAAGTTATTCCTAAAAATTTAATTAGTAGCTATGAAATTTCAGATTCGGCTTACTTAGAGCATGAGACAAATAAGCATCGTATGAGAGAAGGTTTTAGTGAAAGTTGGGTGACGGACCCTTCCAACTCAATAAATGATGAAAAAGATGAGAGTCCTCAAGTTAATCCTAATTATCAGATGCGACGGGCATATGAAGCTATTCAACTTAGGATTTTTTTAGGTGAATTAATTAAGTTGATTGCAGCGAATCAAATTTACTTCTTCCAAAAAATGTTGAAAAATTTGGTTGAAAATCAGCAGGCTGAGAGTCCTTTGTCACGCGGTACTTCCGATCATATCACTCAATTTAGAATTCTTCCTCGAGCGTTTGAAAATCGACAATATACGGTTTTTTTTGTCCCGCAGTGTGAACTGACGCAAAATGAGTATTTCTTTACGAAATTGAAGCAATTTGATTATCGTTTTGATGAGTTTGCTGGTGGGTGTCTGGAGGTAGTCGCCTCCCAAGTCCAGCCCATTTCTCCTACGTTGACTGAACTTCAGAAGTACGGATTAATGCATCAAGCCTGTGAGGACTATTGATCAGGTTTGAGTAACATGGTTCTTTTGAAACAGGATAATTCTCTCAGCTAAAAATTCTGTACAAAAACACAAAATTGTTCTTTTTCTACAGGGGACGTGCCTAGGAATTTTCTCATTTTCTGAAATTGGGTTGGTGTATTTATTTATTATATATAAACAATAGAATATATAACTAATAGAGATATATCACTATCTACTCATGTTAGTACTACATAGATATACAGTAACTTAGTCATTGTTATCCAATAGCAGGATATAGATACGATACCGATATTGGCTATAAGTAAGATCTGATCAAGTAACCAACGTAAAAAAATATACAGAACTGCTTCCTATGATTTTAATGATCATAGGAAGTAACACATGTCAGTTGAGAATAGATCAGAAGCACTAGATTCAAAAGTATTCGATTTCATACTTGCGTGCTTTGAGCGTAAATTGGAAAAGGCTCGCATCGATTGGAAACAACCCATTGGATTACGTGACAGGCTGTATAGATGGGTAGGGGATCAACAGATTGAGATTGGCAATAACTATCGAATGTGGCACTGGTTACTCAACTTACCTGATCGAGAGTACTGTCCGCGTATCCAGTTGTTCTCCAATTGTTTCCATGCGCATTTTAACGGGTATACCGATGAGGAGCGTATTCGTGCATTAGACAAGAATCTGTATGGTCATCTCCCGCATATTCTGGTGCAGTTTGCTTATGAACTCAATTCCAAGTCATATAAGCGTCAAGCGGCAGACACAGCCTATCAAGTGAAGCAAAGACAAGCAGTACTTAAAAGCCAAATAGATACGCTGTTGTCTCAGTACTCTAGAATCTTACCATTCCGCTTCGACCTGTATTACTACGATAAGTTTAAGGATGAGGTCAGTAGCGTAGAGTTTCGACAGCACTTGGATGAATTCAGTCGTCAGATTCGTAAGACCTGCAATTTTGCAGAGGAGGGTAAACAAGATGTTGAGATTCTGTTCTTTGCGCGTTTAGCAGAGCAAGGGAAAATGACAGGGCATTATCATGTGCACTATCTCATTATTCTGGATGGTAAGTATCACCGGAACGTATATCGCTTTGAAACTATCGCGGATGCACTTTGGAGACGGATAACAGAAGAAAAGGGATACTTAAGTGATTATCAGGAGGAAACCAGTTATGGACGACCGAATATCAGTGAACACGTGATCCATCGCGGTGATACTGAATGTATTGAGAGTTTGTACTTTGCTGCAAACTACCTTGCCAAAAATGGGACAGACAGCGGCAAGGATCAATACCTAAGGTGTAAGCCCAAAGGTATGGAGTTGTTTGCCTGTAGTCATCGAAGGAAGTAAAAAAATATGGCGTTGGTACTTCTATGAACAATTATCTTCATGGAGTACCCCACATGAATTACCAGCACATCGAACACGTTGTCGCAGTTGAATTGCAACAGACCATACATCAGTATTATCAGGCGGTACGCACTGATAAAGCCCAATTCGATCCAGCATTCTGGCTCCAACGTCTCTCACTATTGGTACCTCAGTTTCAAAGCGTATGTATTTACCAGAGTCAGTTTGAATTTGATATCTGGCTGAGTTGTTTTATGGTGTGTTATCAGCAGAGCTTGCTGGAAATGAAGATCCAGTATTTGCCTAAGCCATCAGAATCCACATTTGATCAATTCATCATAATTCTGATGCAAAAACTCGAAAAGCAGTTTACGAGTGTCAATATTCGTGAACAATTGAAGCAACGTGATGAGATCGAAGCCAAGCAACAAGAAAAGGAGATTGAGCGCTATCATCGAGTGACGCAGTTTGTGCATGAGCCAATTCCAGTGCACTTCTTCTGCCGATATCATCCTGAAGTGGTCTCACAAATCTCCATTCTTGAAATGGCGATGCACATCAAAAGCTTCGAAAAAGGCTTGCAGCGTATTTTCGAGCAATATGGTTGTATTTATTCATATCGCTCTATCTTTCGAGATGCTCAACAACAGCAAAACGTGGCGGTATACAGTTTGGCCTTTAATACCAAACTGATGAATCAAGCCGGTCATGAACATTTGATTGTGCTACTGAATCAGCTGTGGCAGCAGAGTTCATCAGGCTATGGTTATCCACTGGAAATAGATTCCATGCATGCATGGCAAGACCGTTTAATCGACCCTGTATCTTTATTGTTGAGGCAGGTTGAGGGGTTGAGCATAGAGGATATGATCCAACATAAACTCAGTATGGTCGGTGAAAACATTGAAGAGGTGGTTATACGACCTAGACGTTTTAAGCTGACCCAAGGTAAAGCCAATAAGGGTTACGTCTTCTAACGTGAGCAAGGTTGATTGAGGAAAACGCATGCCAAAGCTTACAGTGCTGAGAAAATAAACATCAGAGGGTCGAGGTTGAAGAATTGCGTCAAGCTGTGGCGTTTAGCTCTGTTTATTTCAGTAAGAATCACTACAATCCTCCTCAAAAGGAGGAAATGACCATGCAAACTCATCGTGTCCATGTCATGCAAGGTGAAGGCAAAGCAGCGGAGCTCAATTGTCAGCGGGATAGCAACAATGAAGTGATTCGAATCTTTGACCTAGAGGGCAATACACTACCTCTAAATCGACGCAATCGCTGTGTCATCTGGAATGCCGAGGTTTGGTATTTCTAAATATTTGGTATTCATCATTTAGACCTAAGCAAAATGGAGCAACAAGATTGCTCCATGCTTGAATAATTAGTTATTTGGCGTTTTTGTTTTGCGATTATAAAATATCTAGGTGATTTTATTATAGCAAGTATTACTTTGTTGGAAGTTTAGAGCTAGCACAGTTTACTCACCGTGGATTTTAGAGCTGAAGAATTTTTCTACTTTAGCAACAGATTCTTCAATTTGTTTACTGAACTCATCATTCTCAAATGCAAAATATATTATGTTGTTGTTTTTAATGATTCGCTCTGGATTATTATCAATAGTAGCACCAGGACCTGCATAAGCACCTTTCATCCAAAAGTGCAACCAAATAGCACCTTTTAACTTCCCAATACATTGTTGAATATCATTAAAACAATCATGTGCAGAGTCTGACCATATGACCTTTGCTTCAAGACGTATTGTTTGCAACTCTGCCCACTTTTCATAAACAGAAGACATTCGCTTATCGTATATTCGTTGTTCTTCTTCAAGGTGGCGTCTGGCTTCAACTTCATCTTTGCTTAAATACAATAGAGGGTCTCTAACAGCCTGAAGTGCTTGTTGAACTTCATAAGTTTTTAAGACAGCTTTTCTTGAGAGCTCATATTCACTAGTTCCTTTTAATTGTCTCCTCCAAGTGAATAGTCCGAAAGTCCCTATACTAAGACCTCCTAATGTACCTATGATGGAAAATATATCTTTGGTCATAGACCAATCGATATCACGGATCATTGCAATGCATAAATTCAATGTATTCCCCTTAAAAATAGATGTTAAACATAGTGTTGAATCGCTCTAGAATTATTAAATACACGTTAATGTAGTGTGTAATTGCGAAATCCCAATCATTACTTATGACTTATTTATACATGGTCAGAAGTTCTATTATATTTGTTAAATTTTAAAGTGTTTTAGAATTTCAACTAAATCAATAATCTTAAAATTATTACCCAATCAAGTGCTTACTTGACGATCTTGTACGCGACTATTAAGCTTATAGCGCTGGCCTACATCGCCAGTGGGTTTTGACAGACCCAATAACAAAGACAATATGCGAAATTTGATTTTGCGTGTTGGGAACCCGTTCGTCCCCCTTTTCGTTGCGGTAGGGCGGAAGGGGGACGCGCTTGCGCGTGCTGGTTTCTTTGTTGCCAGTCTGTCAACCCTCTTTCGTTCTGCCACCATCAATTGACAGTGATGCGGTAGAACTCCTCTTAAACAAAGGAGTACGCCATGCGCTTACCTGTATACCCGCTGTTATATTTCTCTTTTTCAAAGTTGCGATCTTTGAGTGATTAGAGCATGCCCTTGCTGTTCTAAGGCTGAGCTGTATCTATCACTTTTTAAGAATAAAACTTTTTCAATCACATATTACCGATATGAAGATGAATCTCTGATGCTGTTTGAAGCAGCGTAGATCCGTACGCTTTATCGTCTATAACAACTTCAAAAAACTTAGATATTCATTCCAACATTGATTGCATAGGGGAGCACTGGCGCTGTTGCGCTGGGTGTTACCGTAAAAAGAGAAAATGCTTATGTTCAAGAATTCCGTAAAAACAATCCTGATTTCATCCTTACTCGCAGGGGCTACATCCGTACAGGCGGGTTGGTTTGCTCAAGCCAGTGAAGCCTATTTGGTACAAACCCGACATACTGGCGGTGGTGTCTATGAATGTCTGTACAAGACCAATCCTGGCAACCGTGGTTGGCGTAACTTCACTGTGAACTTTCAGGGTGGTTGTCCACGCTTTGTTCACTTCAATGCCAATAATGGTCAAGTCACTGTACCGAACTAAGAACTTGCCCAACCCATACGCTTAAGGATTATCAGGATGAAACCCATATTTAAACCGATGCTGTTGCTTATGACAGCAGGCCTGTTGTTAACCGGTTGTGCTTCAGGCTTAGACCCGAATACCTTTACCGTTGAATTGAATACTGAAGACACCAGTAACTGGTGGTCAGGGAGTCAAGTCGCCAATGTCATCACCATTCGTTCCAATATCCCAGAACCGATTAGTGTCACCAATGTCTCGATCAATAATGGGCAATGCAACTATGAGGGCTATCGTCGAAAAGTTGATTACCCACAGCATTTTAAAATGGGGCAACGCTTAAGACTACAACTTAAAGGCTGTAGTTACGACAATGTGGTCCGTGTGGATGTCGAAACAGAAAATGGTACTGCGAGCTATAGCTTCCAATAAGTGAATGAGACATGGAGTACATAGAGACTCCGTGTAAATTAAACCGTAAACCGACCGTATCCCGTCAAGGGATGCGGTTTTTTTTATGCCTGCAATTCTGCTTCATCTTTATCAAGGAGGGCAATTCAATGCCATCCATTTCCTGTCCCTATTGCGGCTCGCATCATGTGGAGTTGCAACCCATTAGCCAAGGGCAGTTTCAGGCCTTTGAACAATTGATGCAGCATCTTTCACCGCTGCAACTGGCCATGCTCGGCATCAAACTGTCCAAAAGCATGGGGGTGCCACCTTATATCGGTGGATTAGTCGGCGTTGTGGTCGGCAGTAGTCTGATCATGGTCAGCCAACACTACTTTTATCGTTACTACCAATCCGTCCCGCAATACCGCTGTCTAGACTGTCAGCAGTCTTTTGCTGTGGTGGATACCCCTTAAATCAATTTCGGCAAAGTACTGCAATACAGCACACAACAATACCTATTTTCATTTAACTTATTTATATAGAGAGAAATTTACGATGGCACATCAACTTGAACAAATGGCCTATGTAGGGGAAACCCCATGGCATGGACTCGGCAATCAACTGACCCCAAATCAACCCATCGAAGTCTGGGCACAACAGGCAGGTATGGACTGGCAGATCGAAAGTTCCAATGTTAGCTATATGGCAGCCAACCATAAAGGACAAAACCTGATCCTGCCGCATGATGAACAACGGGTACTATATCGTTCAGATACCCATGCCCCCTTATCGGTGGTCAGCCAACGTTATCAAGAAGTCCAACCGAAACAGATCTTGGAATTTTATCGTGACTTGACTGAACAATCAGGCTTTGAACTCGAAACCGCAGGCGTACTCAAAGGTGGCAAGAAATTCTGGGCACTAGCCCGTACAGGACAGACCTCAGCACTCAAGGGTAAGGATGTCAGTAATGGCTACATTTTATTGGCCACCGCGTGTGACGGCACGCTTGCCACCACGGCTCAATTTACCAGTATCCGCGTAGTGTGTAACAACACTTTGGCGATAGCACTCAAAGGACAGAACAGCAGTGCAGGTGTAGTCAAAGTTCCACACAGCACCAAGTTCGATGCAGACAAGATCAAACAGCAACTCGGGATTTCAGTGCGTGCATGGCAAGAACACATGTATGAAATGAAACAACTCTGTCAGCGTAAAGTCAGTCAACAAGAAGCCGCGATGTATTTCGATGCCGTGTTTAACAATAGTAATCTCAGTACATCTGAACAGGATGAAGGCATTATTCAGTTCTATCGCAATGTCGCCACTCAAGCCAAAAATAACGCAACCAAGACTGAACCGAATGGACGTGCCATGTCCAAAGTCATGTCTATGTTTAATGGACAGGGACGTGGTGCAGAACTCAGTTCAGCCAAAGACACTGCTTATGGCTTGCTATGTAGTATCACCGAATTTGCGGATCATGAACGTCGTGCCATGAGTCAGGACCATCGACTGGATTCCGCTTGGTTTGGTGCAGGTGCTGCATTAAAACAACGTGGTCTGGAACAGGCATTACGTTTGGTCATTTAAGTTAGATTTAATCTTCAGCTTTTATCATGAACCTATGACATCAGCATTGTTCTGATTGCCGTAAATCCATGATACCTCTTCGCCACATCCCCAGATGTGGCTTTTTTTATGCCTGAAATTTCAACTCACCTCAGGCAAGAAATAGGAGCTTCTCTATGAATCATCCCAGTCCAATACAAAACAGTATTCAGAATAACACCTTAACCCCCTATAACCCTCCGTCACGATCAACACGCGCCTTGACGGCCAAACGCTTGGTCAATACCAAAACGCTAAACTATGCTGAATGGCTAGAAGTCCGTAAGCAAGGCATTGGCAGTAGTGACTGTGCTGCTGCTTGTGGACTCAATCCCTATATGTCGATGCTGGAACTCTGGATGCTGAAGACAGGACGGATTCAACCCAGCTTCGAAGATGAAAGTGAAGGGCATGCTCCGATGTATTGGGGTAAACGACTGGAACCTTTAGTTGCGGAATACTACAGCCTGCACACCAACACCAAAGTCCGACGGGTCAATGCTGTTCTGCAACACCCAGATCCTGATAAATACTTCATGCTCGCCAATCTAGATTACTCGGTAGTGGGTAATGCAGAGGTACAAATATTGGAATGTAAAACCGCTGGGGAATATGGTGCCAAACTGTGGAGGGATGGCGTGCCTTTATATGTCTTGTGTCAGGTACAACATCAATTGGCCGTCACAGGTAAACAGGCCGCGCATATCTGTGTTTTACTCTGTGGACATGAAACTCGAATCTTTAAAGTGACCCGTTCTGAATCAGTGATCCAACATATCGTCAATGCAGAACGTTACTTCTGGGACTGTGTAGAAAAAGATATTCCCCCTGAAGCCGATGCCAGTGAATCGGCTGCTAAAGCTTTACAGTTACTCTATCCAGAACATGTGCCACTCTCGACCACGGATCTGTCTGAAGATGAACAAGCCAATCAACAGTTTGAGCAACTGCTTCAAGCGCGTCATCAAATTGAAAAGTATCAGGAACAGTTCGACCTCCTCAAACATCAGCTGCAAGCCAAGATGCAGGAAAGCGAACGTGCCACCTTTAAAACAGGTTCGGTAACGTGGAAGAAGTCCAAAGACTCCATCGGCTTGGATGCCAAAGCCTTACTGCTACAGCATCCTGAATATCTGAATCAGTTTCCACACACCAAGCCAGGCTCACGGCGTTTCCAAATCTATAGTGATGAAACTTAGCCTAAGCAAAAAATGCTCCAACCATATACACAAAAGCCCATCCCCATCACGGCATGGGCTTTTTTTATGTCGATTCAATTTTAAATCAAGAACGAACAGAGGAAATCAAAATGATTAAAGGACTTGCGATTACCCCACCAATCCTCGGTCGGATCAGTATCGGTAAAATTGTGGAAAAGAATGGTAAACGACTACCTGAAAAGGACGATCAATTTACCATTACCAGCCAAATCCAGAGCAAAGACGGATGGATCAAGCATCCCTTAGATGAACAGCTTCGTGCTAAAGCCGCTAACCAAAACCAAAACCAAACTCGAGCTCAAAATCAGAAACTCTGCAGCATTCCTGTACGGATGATCTTTAATGATCCCGACCTGAATTTAAGAGCGGAGTACACGCTATTTGATAAACAAACAGGTCGCCCCGTGTGTATCGGCAATGGAGAAACTTGCCAAAGACTGACTCAACAAGGTGTTGAGCAGCATCCTTGTCCATCGCCAGACATTTGTCCCTTAGCACAAGGCGGACTGTGCAAACCTTATGGTCGACTGTATGTCAATCTGGATGATTCAGATGAGTTTGGCACTTTCATCTTTAGAACCACGGGCTTTAACAGCATTCGTACCTTGGCGGCACGTTTACGTTATTACCATGCAGCCTCCAATGGCTTGTTGTCCTGTCTTCCACTGCAACTGACATTAAGGGGAAAATCCACGACGCAAAGCTATCGTACCCCTGTGTATTACGTAGACCTGACGCTCAGAGATGGCATGCATTTACAAGAAGCCATTCAAACCGCGCAAGAAATTGATCAGCAGAGTAAAGCAGCTGGGTTTAACCAAAGCGCTTTAGATCAAATGGCGCGGCAGGGTTATGCCAATGCCCAGTTCGAGGTGGATGGGGAGGAGGGGCTGGAGATTGTGGACGAGTTTTATACGGGAGAAACATCACCACAAAATCCCAAAAATGAACCCGATTTGAGTCAGGTTCAGGATCTTCAGCAGGGCTTACAGCAGAGTGTTAAGGCGGTGGGGAAAGCCTGAACAGCCATGCTGACATAAAAAAATAAGGAGTTTGCCTATGATCTGAGCGAATTGCTGTTCTGTGGTGGAGGTTATAATTGGGTAGGGGATACATTGGAATAATGGAACTAAAGAGGATACCGCCCCGCCTTAGTTCCATATACAAAACTAGAGAATCAGGAAATCGATATAGTGAATTGTGCATAATGAATTTTAATTCATGGGGTATAGCAAGCTATTGGAATTTATGATCTTGAAAGGATAATTTTTTTTTGCTTTGTTCTAAGTCGGTGAGCATTACATTAGATGGAATTAGTGATAGATGAAAGCTTTATTTTAATAAAGAGTTTATATAAAATCATGTAAACATTAAAATTTTAAGAACATGTATTATATTAAGCGAAAAAAAATCATCAAAAAAAGGATGTTGTGCTTACTTTTTTTGCCACTGAATGCATTGGCGACATCAATAGTCAATATTGATGAATTAAACAATCAAATTCTTCCCATGTTTACTTCAAGTCCAAATGAACGTGATCAGCAATTTGAAAAATATAATTTATATGATTACAAAGAAAATCATCCATTTGACACCAAACGGATTACAGCACCAAATACATCTGTACCAGCATTCGAAGCAATGAACTCAATCAATATTATGGATGCAGTACAGCAGGCAGTGCTAACGCATCCTGATATTCAGCAACAAATTGCGAGTTTTGCTGCACAAAATGAAAATATCGCAGTGGCGCGTTCTGGATATTTTCCCCAGTTTTCTGGTGGGATTAATACAGGAGATATGACCACAGGTGAGCGAGGACGACAGCTCATCAGTTTCAGTGCAACACAAATGCTCTATGATTTTGGCAAAGTGAAATCCAGTGTAGATATACAAACGGCACGCTCGTGGGGAGCGGAAAGCCAATTGTTGATTACAGTTGAAAATCTTTCACAGCAAGTGGCATCAGCAATTGTGAATATTAAACGTTTACAAGAAATGGTCCGTATTGCTGAACAACAAATCATAGGGATTAAGCGTATTGTTGAAATAACGCAATTAAGAGCTCAAGCTGGATTAAGTAGTCAAGCGGATCCTGTACAAGCACAATCTTACTTAGAGTCAGCACAAGCAAATTTAATCGCGCAAAACTCCTTATTGATTCAATATCAACTGCAACTACAAAACTTGATTGGTTTTGATATTCGTCAAAAGAATTGGATTATTCCAGATAGTTTTGTGTCTCGGTCAGCTTTATATGTAGATCCAGAAATGGATCACATCCCTAAAATGCTGCAAGCACATGCTGAAATTTTAGTGGCTCAAGCACAGAAATCTCAGGCAAAACTCAGTCGTTATCCGACCCTTAATGTTAAAGGCTCGATGAGCCAAGCAATCAATGGACATAATCCTAACAATAATGAAGATAATGGTTTTTATAGTTCGATCATGTTAGAGGCCAATAGTAATTTTTTTCAAGGAGGAGCGATTGCCGCTCAATCTCGTTCAGCCAGTTATGCAGAACAAGCTGCTAGAGCAAAATTAAATTCTGTACATTTGGATATTTTGGATCAGATTCGTATCAGTCGTGAACAAATTGAGCACAAACAAGAACAAATGAAAGTTCTATTGGTTAGACAAAAGACCACGATCAAAACCAAAGAACTCTATCAAGAGCAATATAAGTTAGGGACACGTTCAGCCTTAGATTTACTGAATGCCGAACAATCCATCCATATCGCAGCTTCAGATATTGAAAATGCACGTTATGAAATCTACAGCAGTTTAGTTCAGTATATTGCAGCAACTGGGCGAAGCTTTGAAGTGTATGAGTTAGAACAAAAAAATTATTTGGGGAATGAAATCAAGCCATGACAATAAAAATAAATTACCAGCCTTGGTTGCAGGCTGTATTCAATATTGCAAAACATTATCGAATAGAGCCTTCGGTAGAACGAATTAAAACTCAATTAGAATGGAATAAAAATCAAACTACAGACGAAGTGCTCATATTCATCTGTCGTCAAGTAGGGTTAAGTTTAAAAAAAAGTAGCGTGGATCAGACTCTTCTTAACCCATGGAGTTTTCCTCTCTTAGTTGAGTTGAAAAATGGTCAAGTTGGTGTCATTCATCAGATGGATGCCGAAGGTAATATTGGTATTCAACTGAGTGGAGAACAAGGGCTTTCACAGCAGATCACACAAGAATTACTTTTGGCTTCTATTCAAAGCAGTTATCTACTTAGACCAGAAAAAGCGGTTGCCGATCTCCGTGTGGATGAATATATCAAACCTTATCAAGAAAATTGGTTTTGGTCGATTGTTCTAAAAGACTGGAAACGCTACTTCGACATTATGTTGGCCTCATTGGTTGCCAATCTTTTGGCTTTGGCGACCATTATTTTTTCTATGCAAGTCTATGATCGTGTTGTTCCATCACAATCAATCTCTACATTGTGGGTGTTGGCAGGCGGTGTATTGATTGCTGCAATTTTTGAGTTTGTTTTGAGGATTTCACGGATATATCTGTCTGACATTATTGGGAAGCGGGCTGATTTAAAAATTTCAGATCTCGTGTTTGGACATGCACTACGAATTAAAAATGACCAGCGACCTAAATCGACAGGAACCTTTATTTCACAAATACGAGAGTTAGAAGGGGTTCGAGAATTAGTGACATCAACCACTGTTACTGCAATTGCTGATTTACCGTTCTTTTTTTTATTTTTAGCAATTTTCTGGTTTATTGGCGGTAATTTGTTTTGGGTCATGCTTTTGGTGGTTCCATTGATGATTATTCCTGGAATCATTGTTCAAAGACCGCTGGCAAAACTAGCACAGCAGGGAATCAGGGAATCGGCGATTCGTAATGCGATTTTAGTTGAAACAGTTCAAGGTGTTGAAGACATTAAGTTATTACGAGGTGAGTCACGCTTTCAGAATCAATGGAACCATATGAATGAAGTCTCGGCAGAGATTAGTATGCAACAACGTAAAATTGTGGGTGTACTATCGGCTTGGACACAAAAAATTCAAGGGTTGACTTACGCCATTGTCGTGCTTGTGGGCTGCTTTGCTGTAATGAAAGGGGAAATGACCACAGGCGCTTTAGTTGCTTGTTCAATCTTGTCTTCACGTATGTTGGCACCTATCTCGCAACTGACAGGTGTTTTTGGTCGTTTTCAGCAAGCAAAAGTTGCGAAAAAGGGACTCGATGAGTTGATGAAAAAGCCTGTCGATCAGGCCGATCATGTACATTTTATCCATCGAGCAAACCTCAGTGGTGATTATGATCTGGAAAATGTCTTGTTTAAATATCAACAAGATGAATCAAGACCAGTCATGAATATTCCTGAGTTAAAGATTAAACAAGGAGAAAAGATCGCTTTATTGGGACGTAATGGAGCGGGTAAATCTACACTGTTACAACTACTGGCAGGAATGCAAACGCCGCAGCAAGGATTGATACATTTAGATCAATTAAATTTAGCATTAATTGACCCCGCCGATGTACGTCGTGATGTTGGACTCCTCAACCAAAATTCTATGTTGTTTTATGGCACGATTCGAGAGAACTTACTATTAGGTGCTCCCCTTGCTACCGATGATGATCTAATGCAAGCATTAAATATGGCAGGAGCTTTGAAGTTTGTACAAGAGAAGAAACAAGGGTTGGATCATGTGGTTCTTGAGGGGGGGCTAGGTTTTTCTGGCGGTCAACGCCAAGCACTCTTATTGGCCAGATTGCTTGTAAGACAACCTAGTATTTTATTACTGGATGAACCTACTGCTGCCATTGATGATGTCGCAGAAAAAGAATTTATTGACCAAATGAAACAATGGCTAGATAGACGGACTCTGGTGATCGCCACGCATCGTCGCGCAGTGTTAGAGCTGGTAGATCGCATTATTGTATTAAATGAAGGCAAAGTGGTGATGGATGCACCACGTCAGCAAATCATAAAACAACAAGAATCACATACTCAACATACTGCAATCGTTGGAGAGAATTGATGAACCATCAAGCAACTCAAAATTCTCGAGCAGGGTTTATTTCGCACTCAGAACCTACATTACCTAAGTCAAGCTTAGTAATTTGGATCGTTACCCTATGCCTAGCAATCTTTTTGATTTGGGCGTGGTTCTTCAAGCTTGAAGAAGTATCTACAGGAACGGGTAAAGTAATTCCTTCTTCTAAAGAACAGGTGATCCAATCCTTAGATGGGGGGATATTAACGCGTTTAGATGTAAAAGAAGGACAGATTGTAAAACAAGGTCAAATACTGGCTCAGCTTGATCCAACACGTTTTGCATCTCATGTTGGAGAGTCAGCCTCAGTTTTAGTAGCAGCTCAAGCCAGAGCGGCACGACTACAGGCAGAAGTGAATCAAACCGCGTTAGTCTTTCCTGAGAGTGTACAAAAAGACCCTCATTTGTTGCGTGAAGAAACGGCACTGTATCATGCTCGACGTAGTAACTTACAAGAATCGATTATTGGGCTGCAACACGCGCTAACATTGGTCGAAAAAGAATTATCGATGACAGAGCCCTTGGTGGCTAAAGGTGCCGCTAGTGAAGTTGAAGTATTACGTCTGAAACGTCAAGCAACAGATTTACATAATAAAATTCAAGATATTCGCCACCAATATGAAGTCAGTGCCCGAGAAGAATTAGCAAAAGCCAATACTGAAATTGAAAGTCAGCAAGCCGTGATTCAAGGTCGATCAGACAGTTTAAAACGTACAGTACTCAAGGCTCCAGTACGAGGGATTATTAAACAAATTGATACTGTAACTTTAGGAGGAGTAATCCCTCAAAATGGAATGTTGATGACTATTGTTCCAATGGATGAAAAGCTATTGGTGGAAGCACGCATTTCACCACGTGATATTGCATTTATTCATCCCAATCAATCGGCATTGGTTAAGTTTACTGCCTATGATTATTCCATTTATGGTGGTCTTGAAGGAAAAGTCACGGTTATTTCCCCAGATACTATTCGTGATGAAGTCAAGCAGGATCAGTTTTATTATCGAGTGTATATTCAAACTGACCGTGACCAATTAGAGAACAAGGCAGGGCAGAAGTTTTCGCTTACGCCGGGCATGATGACAACAGTCGATATTCGTACGGGTGAAAAAACCATTTTAGACTATTTATTAAAACCATTTAATAAAGCAAAGGAAGCATTACGAGAGCGCTAGTATTTTTTTTGAGATGTAATCTACAATTTCTTGTGAAGTTGTGGAGCATTTTATTTATATCTAGATGGGGGTACGGTAAAATTATTTAAATCAGTGGTATGGAGCTAAATTAGTGTTACAAATTGGGCAGTAAAATTATAATTTTGGGTAAAAACTGATCAGTATTGCGGTTATAATGTTTTGCTTAATACTTATGAATAACAACAATGCACATTCAATTTACGGTAGAAGATAGTGACCCTAGAGAAGCCACGGGTCCAATTCAGGTAGGATGGTTTTTAATAGATGATAAAGCATCTATCCTTTTTGAACCGCCTTATCGCATGCGCTCACAATCGCAAACTAAGCATGCAAAATCAGCCAGTCGTTGCCCAGCAGTCTTACAGTTGGAGAGTCGCTATTTTGTGGTGAATTGTCCCTTTGACTTTCATTTACGCTTTTCCCGAGATGGGCAGGGTAAACCGAGTATCGTGAATGTGTTGGGAGAGCAATCACCAGTACGAACCAATAAATTACGAGAACTGATTACCTTGGTGAGTGAAAATGAATGGCGCACACCCCAAGTGCCGATTTTACAGTTGAAACTGCCTTACTGTTTTATTGCAGATGAAGTGGTGTACCTGACGCAACTCGAGGCTTTTGGGCATTATCGCAAACATCCATTACCAGGCACTATTTTTGGAGGCCGCTTCCCGATTCATATTTGGCCACGTCCCTTGATGTGGGCCTTTGAATGGCATGACACCTCAAAAGATTTAATTCTTAAACGCGGAGAACCACTGTTTTATTGCCAATTTGATGGTTATGACCCTTCACGCACTATCAAGCTGATGCAAGCCGAAAAAACCCCAGAACTGATGCATTACATGGATCAAATCTCCGGTGTGGTGAATTATGTGAATCAAACCTTTTCATTGTTTGCTGAGGTGGAAAAGGTTCGGCCGCAGACGTTATTGTCTAAAAAATGAGGGCGATGCAATGAAAAGAATCATTATAGCTGCTTGTATAAGTTCACTCTTTTTAACCGCTTGCGAGCAGAAAAAAAATACCGCAGCTGAATTTAAACGCCCAATGGGACCTAATGGATTACCTTATCGAGTTGGGAATTTGGGTGGTAAAGCTGTGCTTTTGGCAGAGGATGTAATTTTTCTGGAATATGAGGATTCTCCAGTCTTAAAGCCGGAGCATCGTTATAAAGGCTATAAAGCCCCCCCTCGTGATTTTAATTCGGTGATTACTTCATTTGGGGTGGATATGAAATATCCCACAGGGATCGCATTGAATACTTATCAAGGTGCACCGCAAGAAGCTTATCGGCAATATAAGGTGGATATAAAATCCCCCTATCATCAATGGGTCAAATTGATTATACATGCAGGGATTCGCTATCACCCAGATTTAACAGCTGTATCTATTAACTCTACAGTTGATTCAAAAATAGTATCAAAACAAAATATGATCGATACACATTATATTTATATTTATATCCCTACACAGCAACATGAGTTTGGTCTGGAGAAATATAGCCCACATCCAGAATGGATTAAACATTATGGTTTGGACAAAACGGATGATCAATATATTCAGAAAGACCGTTCAGGCAAAGTGATAACTTTAATCAGATGTAATAATTTTGTGATTAAAGGTTTGCTGGCTGCGCAATGTCAGATGCGTTGGAATTTGGAACCTTTTATGAAGGCGCAATTAACTGCAAACTTTGCCAGAGTCCATTTAAAAGATTGGCAACTGATTCGAAAAAATTCTGAAAAACTCATCGAGAGCTATGCTGTCGATCCAAAAACCTTAAAAAGAATAAACAACTAAAAAGGAATATCACATGAGTACAATTCAAACTTTAACCATTGAGCAAATTAGACAATATCAACAAATATTACTTGAAGACGGCATTGGAAGGGTGCCCAGTATATATGCTGAATTAAACAACATGGGATTCGGTTATGCGGGTTGGGCCTACGGTGTCGCTACTGGGGAATCAATCACTGGGATATCGGCCTTGGGTTTCATGCAGGAGACAGCTGAACGTTCGGGAACCTCGATTGACACGGCATTGATTGAGCAAATTCGGGTCGGCATGTTAGATGGATATTTAAAGGCTTTATTCGCGAAAGCGGAAGCTAATGGCGGCAGCGTTAATGAGGAAATTGATTTCCCAACAATCCGTGCGTTTCATGACGAAGTTTTTAACACTGCAGGTCTCAGTATCGATTATTGGACCTTAGAAACCCCAATGAAAATTATCAGTGAAAAGCTTGGTCCAGATGCTGTTGATCAAATCTGGCAGGAAATCACAGAGTCTCAGGGAACGGGGCCAGATGCATTAGCGATCAGCTTGTCTTTGGTGAATTGGGTCACAGAAGCCAGTTATGGCACCATATATTTAGATCAAGACAATCATTTAATTACGCATACGGAACTCCGCGACCATTCTTTATCTGCTGCACTGAGCATCGCTCGAATTATCGATGTCTCTGCTTATGTCACTGAGGCAGAACAATGGCTTGCGAATGTATCATTAATAGATCATCTGGAAACTGGTGGAAACTTCATTTTAAATCAATTCTTTGGTCAGAGTAGTTATTGGAAAGTAGGGGACCAGAGTCAAGCCAATCAGGCCGATACAATTTTTGTTCCATCAGGTAATAATGAGTCTTATGTCTATGGCTTGGGTGGCAATGACAAAATCTATGGTTGGGATGCAACGGTAAACTTAGGGGAACCTATTGATTTAGGTCCGGGTGCAAAAGATCATCTCTATGGGGGAACGGGTGATGATGAACTTTATGGAGGAGGGAATCAAGACAAACTTTTTGGTGGAAGGGATAATGATAAGTTATATGGTGGTATCGGCAACGATTATTTAGATGGTGGTCAGGGAATTGATGAACTGTATGGCGGAGAAGATAATGATCATCTGAATGGTGGAGATGGGAATGATAAGCTGGATGGTGGTTCAGACAATGATGTACTGCATGGGGGGCAGGGGATTGATGAACTGTATGGTGGGGATGGTTATGACTATCTAAATGGCGGAGATGGGAATGATACGCTTGATGGCGGTGCAGATAACGATGTTCTCGTAGGTGGAAAGGGGCAACTAACAGCCGAAGGTGGTGATGGTAACGATATCATTTATGCTGACTCTTCTAATACCACAAATTTACCACCACTAGATGAGTTGTATGGTGGCAATGGTAATGACATTATCTACGGCTATGATGGTGAAAATGTCATCGCGGGTGGTGCGGGTAATGATGTACTGCATGGCGGTCAGAATTATGATGACATCGATGGTGGAGCTGGAAATGATGTCATTTATGGTTATGAGGGCGAAAATTCAACAGGCAGTATTATTGGGAACAATTTAAAAGGTAATGCAGGCAATGACCTCATCTTTGGTGGTTCAGGCATTGATTTTATCGAAGGTGGTAGTGGGACAAATATCCTAGAAGGTAAGGCGGGAAATGATACATACATCATTATCGAAGAAACATTAGGAACTCATTACATTAAAGACCAAGATGGTTTTATCCAAGCCAATTCTGTAAAAATTGAAGTGGGTGACTATGATCAAGGTCTAGGTGCTTGGAAAAGTACCAATGGTGCTTTCATTATTAAAAAACTAGGCGAAGATACCGACAAAATTATAATTAGTATTCATAAAGTCGGTGATGAAAAAAATACGATCTATGTAGATGGTTGGACCCAAAACGGAGATATGGGATTAGTTTTCAGTCCAAGATCGAATGAGACTACACCTAATCTAGCTAATTTACCTACTCTGAATAATGACAATAATATTGTATACAATCAAAATATGATTAATGCTGCTGATGGGAATGACTATATTAGTGGTACCTCTAATAATGATGTTATTGATGGTGGAAATGGTAATAATTTTATAAATGGTGGGTCTGGTGATGATTATGTTGTTGCAGGTGTAGGTAATGACATTATTTTAGGGGGCATTGGAAAAGATTACATCCAAGGTGGGATGGGCGATGATATTATATTAAGTTCAGCAGTCTATCAAATTGGTGTAAATTATTTTACTGATAAATTAGGCTTGTTAAATACGAGTGAAATAACTGATCAACCATTGCAAGATTGGAATATTAATTTCAGTTATGATAAAAAAATATCAGATATAACAGGATCATATAATTATTATTTAATCAAAGATGGAATTATAACGACTACAATCTTACCGAGTATTACCTTCAAATTTGAATTCAATGGGCAAAGTGTTGATTTAATCAATACTTTGAACTTTTTAAATAGCCAAGATATAGGTGATCCAGGTTCTGACATCGTTTATGGCGGTCAAGGCTTTGATTTTATAATCGGTTCTGGTGATGCGGATCAACTTTATGGGGGGCAAGATGATGATCATCTTTATGGACGAGGAGGAGATGATTACCTTTATGGTGGGCAAGGCGATGATGTCATTCATGGTGGTGTAGGTAGAGATTATATTAGTGGTGGTGATAATAATGATGAACTTGTTGGAGGCTATGAATCAGATGTAATCGTTGGTGGACAGGGTGATGATTACATAGACGGTGATTTAATGCTTATGGTGGGAACAAATGCTCCACCTGAATCTGCTGATTTCACCCGTTATGGTAATGATTTAATTTATGGTGGTATTGGGAATGACATAATTCATGGACAGGCAGGTGACGATATTATTTTTGGAGGAGAAAATAATACAGCTGGGCTTGCAGATGAAGATCGTATTTTGGGAGAGGACGGTAACGATATTCTTTATGGTGGGGATGATACCGATTATATTTATGGTGGTGAAAATGATGACATTATATACGGAGGGGAGGGTAAGGATTATATTTATGGTGGTGAACATAAAGATATCCTTTTTGGTGATGCAGGGGATGACCTGATAAATGGTGAGGCTGGGGAAGACATCATTTATGGGGGATCTGGGAATGATATTATGCTCTTTGGAGGAGATGGTAACGATATCATCTACGGAGGAGAAGATATTGACACTCTATATGGTGGAGCCGATGATGATATTTTGTTTGGTGGACAAGGGAATGATAGGCTAATTGGTGGTGCTGGTGGTGATTTATATGTCTTTTCAATAGGAGATGGTCAAGATACGATTACAGAGGAAGTTTCAGATCTAGCATCACTTAACTATCAGAATTTTATCTATTTTAATTTTGATTCCACTCAGATACGGGCAGTCATTCGGGATCAATTCAATCTCATCATTAAATATGGTACTGATGATCAAGTGACGGTGAATGATTATTACAAAGTCAGAAATACCAGTAATCATAGCTATTTAGATAATCCAGAACTCTTCGATCACATTGAAATTTCAGAAGTACGCTTTGAAGATGGTACGGTATGGAATACTGCCAATATTATGGACATGGCTCCCCCTCCTGAAGAAAATGAATTACCCCCTGACCCACTTGACGGTGTTGCCTATTTTATTGATGCACTTGTAACACGTGAAGAAATCAGTGTATTGGGGAAAACACAAATCGTTTATGCATTCCCAGCCAATGATGCTCCAAACAGTCGTGGTTATACCCTGACACAAATGCAGGCAATAGAGCAAGCATTGAACAAATTTGCAGAAGTGTTAAATATCCAGTTTGTTCGCTCAGCGACAGGTGATGGAGATTTAACATTCTATTTGGACGATTTGACCAGTGCGGGTGCGGGTGCAGCGGCAGGCTATGGCAGTGCACAGTCAGGAGAAATACATCTTAACTCATTGTTGTTTGAGCTATCCACAGATTTGGGCGAAGGGACCAATGGATTTGAAGTGCTGCTACATGAAATTGGACATGCATTGGGATTAAAGCATCCATTTGAAGCACCTGTTTTACCAGAATCTGAAAATAATCAAAACAATACCATCATGTCATACACTAGCAATGGTGTGAATGACGCCGGCTTGAAATTTTTTGATATTGCCGCATTACAGTACTTGTATGGGGTGAACCCAACGATCCGAACAGAAAATAATAGCTACAGTTTTGCAGACAAATATATCGTTGATGCAGCAGGCCTTGATCTCTTTGATGCCTCTACGGAAACCGAAAATGTCTATATCGATCTCAATGCTGGGGGCTGGAGCTATATTGGGCAAAAACAATCCAGTATCTTCGCAGCGGGGCAAAGCTTTATTAGTTATGGCTCGACACTGGAAAAGGCAAAAGGAGGAACAGGGAATGATACGCTGATTTCAAATCAAGCCGATAACATCCTACAAGCTGGTGTAGGTCAAGATATCTATATCTTCAATGAAAATTTTGGACACGATGAAATCATTGAAGTCGATTCAGGCAATATCATTAGATTTAATTTTGAAGTGGATGAAAAATACCTATTCTATCGGGATGGGGTATTACATTACCAAGAGCATGAAATCAAATTTGATCTAACTAAAATCTCATCTTTTGAGATGAATGGTAAAACATATACTTCTGATGAGTTTAGAGCCTTATTTCTTGTTGTTGATGGTGTATATGTTGGAACAAGTGCTGATGACTTGATTGAAGTATCAATGGGAAATAACAAGCTTTATGGCGAAGCGGGTAATGATAAAATTTATGGTGGAACTGGTAATGATCAGCTTTATGGAGGTATAGGAAATGATTATTTGCTTGGAAATCAAGGTAATGATGTTCTAGATGGTGGTGCAGGTAATGATATTCTAGATGGTGGATATGGAATAAATACTTTTGTATTTGGCCGTGGATATGGAAATGATTGGATTAGTTATGCAGGGGATGATAATAAAATAAAACTTATAGATCTCAACCCAGATGATATCAAGCTTAAAATGCAGTCTGATCGTTTAATAATAGAGGTTAAAGATAGTGATGATAGTTTACTCATTGAACATTATTTTTATACATTTTATCAATATTCTAGACCCGTTGGAAAACAGCATATAGAGTTTGAGAATGGAACAATTTGGTATCAGGATGATATTAAAAGAGAACTACATACACCAACTGAGCAAGATGACACATTAAAGGGATTTTATGATGAACAAAATATACTATATGGTTTAAATGGCAATGACCTTATCTATGGTGCAAACAAAAGTGATCAACTTTTTGGTGGTAACGGAAATGATGAACTTTATGGTGATTCAGGCAATGATACATTAGTAGGCGGGATGGGGTTTGATGAGCTATATGGTGGTTCTGGAAGTGATACTTATATTTTTAGTCGAGGTGACGGGAGAGATAGCTTAGATGATAAGCGTTCATCAAGTAGTACTATTTTGTATTATTTGAATGGTCAACCAGTGTATGCACCAGAAGATGATACAACTTTGATATTTACTGATGCAAAATTTGCTGACTTAGAGTTTGTTCGAAAGGATTATGGTGGGGCAGAAATTTTTATCGCAGGAACAAATGATAGCGTTTATATTCCGAAATTTTTTGAATCATCTGGACGTTATCAAATTAATAAAATTTTCTTACAACAAGAAAACTTAGAACTAAGTTTAGCTGATTATCTTGATGAGTTTAATAAGCCAACGAATCGGGATGATATTATCAACATTAATAATCAAGGCTCTAGTACAAGCTTAGATCTTCTATTAGGAAATGATTATATCACGCTAATTGATAGTTCAAATATGTCAATTTATGGTGGTCAAGGAAATGATCGGTTTAGTTTAAGTAACTCATCAAACATTACAGTGTACGGTGGCATTGATGACGATAGTCTTCGTGTATATGGCGGCGGTGTTAATACACTAAATGGTGGTGAAGGACATGATCATTATACCATTGAAGGAGTGTCAGGCACTCAAATATATGATGCAGACTTTTCAGGTACAATTTATTTAGATACCAATGCAGTGTACTTCAGATGGTCAGAAGATGGCTATTGGTTAGACTCCAGACCGACAGGGTCACTGATTGAAGAATATCCAAATGGGAATCAAGATTATGCATATGATTCAAATTCAAGACGATTAGTGAATGTTGAATATAATGCAGTTGATGCAACATTAAAAGTTGATAAACAAGGTGTGTCTTGGAAATCTTCTTTTGCTAACTTTTCTGAAGGTTTTACATATTTTGAATTAAAAGATTTACGTACTAGTGATCAATTACAATTATTGCTCCAAAATATGAAAGTACATATCGATGGCGAAAGTTTCAGGTACTCATCTACTGGAAAGGTTGTCAATTTCAAAATCACGACGCTATCTTTCGCTGACTTCTTAAACCAAGGGACAGTAACACAACGTTATGGTGATACAGATAGCAATATTATTGGTCTGACAGAGAATAAAACAAATTATTCAGATATTGATGGAATTCTATATCAGGCTGGAGATATGATTTATTCAGGAAGTGGAAACGATACAATAAATGTAGGTTTAGGCTCTAGCTTGGTACATGCTGGTGCAGGGAATGACAATATTGTGGCCCCAGATTCCTCTGCTTTGAATTTTATTTATGCTGAAGATGGTGATGATATCGTCCATATTGCTAAAGGTAATGCATATGGTGGAGCAGGGAATGATACTCTTATTGGTTCACAGCTAGGTGACTTATTAGATGGTGGTATAGGTGTTGATTATTTACAAGGGAATGGCGGAGACGATAATTATTATGTTGATAATATTGCAGACCAAGTGATTGAGGATATAGATCAGGGCTTTGATTGTGTTAATAGTAGTGTTACTTATACCTTGATGGCGAACGTAGAAAAATTAGTTTTGATTGGTACTGCGCATATTAATGGAACAGGTAATAGTTTAGATAATATCTTAATTGGTAATGGAGCTAACAATAATCTGTACGGGGGGGCTGGTGATGATACATTTTATAGTGGAGGTGGAAGTAAAGTTCAAATGGTTGGTGGTCTAGGAAATGATATCTATTATATGGAAAGTGGAGTTACGATTACAGAAAATAGTAATGAAGGTATAGATATAGTATATAGTTCTACTTCCTACACGCTTGGAGTGAATATAGAAAACCTTGTACTCACAGGAAGTGCTGCTACTGGTAAAGGTAATACCTTAGATAATAGGATTATTGGGAATTATATAAATAATACGTTAACAGGTGGTGATGGGAACGATTATCTGGATGGTGGTACCGGCAGTGATAAATTGCAAGGAGGTACAGGTAATGATATTTATATTGTTGATAATATAGGTGATTCTATCACCGAACGATCAGGTGAAGGGATGGATACAGTACAAAGCTCAGTATCGTTTGAGTTAGGTAATTATGTTGAAAACTTGACCTTATTGGAAAGTGAAAATATCAATGCCACAGGTAATTCTTTATCGAATGTACTTATTGGTAATAGTGGTCAGAATGTTTTAAATGGCGGAGCTGGTGACGATCAGTTGAATGGTAAAGAAGGTAATGATCAACTCATTGGTGGTACAGGCTCTGATACTGCGATCTATTCATTGTTGGTACAAGCCGATAATTTAGGCGGAAATGGGGCTGATAGTTGGTCGGACTTTATGGTAGGTAACACTCTCACAAATGTGAATGCAGATAAGATTAATATCAGTGAACTATTGGTGAATTATACTGGTGATCAAAGTGTGGCTAGTCTCTCTCCATATATCAATACTATCTTGAATGGAACAAATACCCAAATTTACTTTGATAGAGATGGTGGTGGGGCGACTTTTAATAGTGACTTACTACTAACGCTAAATAACGTAAATGTTAGTTTGGATGATCTTGTGAATAATAAACAAATCATTGTTTAATTTTAAAAATGGAGAATACCAAGGAGAGTATGTTTCCTTGGTACTTTCGATGGGCTTTGTTGCACAAAGCTACTGATAAGGGCTGATTCAATACTATAATTCTCAAATGAATTAGCCCACACCTAAAATCTATCGTACAACCAATTGGTTCTCTTATAACAGAGCATAAATAAATCGAGGAAATGTCTCAATTTGGCTTGATCCCAAAACACAATGGTACGCTCAACCAAAAGGCAAACATGGTTGAAATCAAACTTATTCAGATACATCCATCCAATGCTGTCTCATGATTAAATCTCTATTTCAATTGTCTTTACGCATGGTCACGGGCTTTGTTCAAAGTCCATTCATCTTTTCAGATTAGATTAGAACATTATAAAATGCTATTTTTAAGTAAGCTGGGCTTCAAATTAATGAAAAGAATTATAAAAATACGCACATACTGAGAACTAATATATCTGAAATGCCTAGTGCTACTGAAACAAAGTTGCTGTAATTAGAATAAAAGGTTTTATATTCTTAGACTTTTAAATAAAGATGATCAAGACAGTTTATTTTTAAATGAAAATCTTTATTACTATTTAATTCAGCATGACCATAAGCATACCACTTGATTTCAGCTTCCGTTTCCATTTGTTGCTGAAGAATTTGTATTATGTTTTTATGGGCTTGCGGTGAGTTATCATTAAATTGAGCTGTATCAATAAACAAACGGACATTAATGTCTTTTTGTTCTTTTGTTATATATGCTTTTCCAGTAATAAGAAAATTCTCTCCATCTAAAGAAACTTTACCTTGCGCATTGTAAATACGTCTTCTATAAAAATTGATATATTGGGGACGCATAAAAGCATCTTCATAATTTGTTTGGTCTTCTAAAAGAAGAGGCATATTGGCCCAAACACTTTTAATCCAGTTCCAGCGTTTTGTCTCATATGCTGGATCAGGGAATTTTTGATAGCCATCTTGTATGACACTTATTCTTGCATCTATAAAAGGCTTTAATAAACTAGAACTTGGAGTGTTTCGTCCTCGGTTTCCGATGTTTTTTCTTTTAATCTCAATTTCCTCTAGTGAAGGTGGACTAATGGGGATACCTTGGACCGCAGTATTAACTATTTTGGGTGCTTTGCGTGGAACTAATGCTTCTGGATAGGAAGACATTGTCATTGGCTGAAATTTAGACTTTGGTTTTTTATTCAGTTCAGCATTGGAAAATATTGGGGTCCCATTACACCCATTTAAATGTGGTATTTTACTGTAATATTTAAAATGTGGTGAACGTACAATTTCTTCATTTGTATCAATATTGCAGCCAAATAAAGGGATATCACAGAACGGACAGAAAAATTGTGTATATAAAGTTCCATAATTCAAAAATTCTGTACGATAATTCCAAGCAGTATCAATTTCACCGCCAATATGAGTAACTGCAAGTTCTGACATGAATGCTTTTCTCAAAGTTAAATATAAATAATTAATATATAGAATATTTTAAAAAATGGAAATTATAATATTAATTTATATTATTTTTATTCTTGTATAATTTTCTGGCGGATTTTTTAAAATGATATGGAGTTTGTTGTATAGTAATGCTTAAATAAAATATCAGTTTGATGTCAATTCGAAAGGGTTATTAAATTGCATAGAGTGGCCATATGGTAATGAAAATTCTAAGACTTAACTGTTTGAACCTAATCTAAGTCCATCCTTAAAATGAAAATTAAGTTTTTAACGGATATTAGTAAGAATTTGTAGAAATGGTGAATTAAAAGATGGAATAAAAATTACTTTCTGATTCTTATTTTTTTTAAATTAGAGAGAGTTTTTTTGGGAATACTTTATAAATACTATAGGTTTTAAGTGATAATTAACTAATTAAGATTTAATGACCTAATTAAGATTTAATGACCTAAAATTAAGTTTTTAGGTCATGTTTAAAATAGTAATGATGCTTTAATTTTCCCAACTCAATCTATTGTCAGAGCAATTATTAATATATAAATCACGACTATTGCTAGGAAGAATAGTATTGCGTCTTAAAAAAGCTTCATGTATCCATTTCTGGACTTTTTTAGGATCATTATTCCAATTGTAAATAGATGCAAAACCACAATTTAAATTATCATATAACCTAGGAGGGATAGTATACTGATTATATTTTGAGGTACTTCCTCTAGGATAACTTGGCAAAATTATACCAAGCAGACCTGAGCGAGAGTTATTTTTTGTACTTCGGATACTCGATGAAATTTCCCAATCTACATGCTTGCGCTTCCAAGTTTCACTACCAATTAAAATGACTGTAACAGTCGAGTCGGATAAATATTCATCACGGATTTTTTGTCTTATTGTTTCAGTCTTTAAATTAATATCAATGTCACCTATCTGAACTGATTTAGAAACAATAATATCGTGTCTATCAGCAAATAGACTTTCAAACTTATCTCTGTATTCTTGATCATTAGCATGGTGATAACTAACAAATACTTTATGTCTTTGAGTCATGAAGTTGCTCCTTCAGGGCTTATTGAGAAGTTGAGATTGCTGTTAAGCCTTTTAGTATTAAGTGAACAGCTTCATCTATGAATGGAGTAATCATTAATCTTTTGTACTCCTCTGTGCTAAGTCCAGTATTATTAGCTAAAATTTCTATATTAGTAGAATTAATTAGATTCTTAACTTCACTATAGTCTGCTCCAAATCCTTTACTTGTAGAAATCTCCTGTAATTTTGCATAACCTGCATTATTCTGGATTTGCCATTCTTCAGTTAATTCTGGTGCTAGCTCTTGATTTATAATAGATGTGGTAATTTTGTTTGTTATTCCGCCAAATCCACCTAATAAATAAATAGGTTTTTGAATTTTCATAGAAATTATAAATTCTTCTAATACACCAGGCATCTTTCCTTTATAATCTGATGACTTACCTGCAGAAATTATTCTTAAATCAGATTTTCTTATAGAAAGTTCCCGCATATTAGTTAAACTTCTAGACCAAATATATAGATTTTCAGAACAATTTGGTGGTAAAAAAACTTCATTATTTAGGGGTATATCATTTGGGGCATCATACTCTTCAATATGTAAAATACCATGGTATTTGGCCTTGAAACTCTTTACTTTGGGATCTATAAAAAGAGGCCATGCTAAATGATTTTCAACTCGTAGTGAATTGTCCATTATTCTATTTTGAATAATTAAAGCCTCATCAAGAATAAACTGTGTAAATCCATCTTCACGAAGATCACCACCATATATTAATTTATGTTTTCTGGATAATAAGTGACCGGCTAAAACTTGAGATAACCTTTTCAGTTCATCAATATGCTGGTTCTGTTTTTCATATTGATCCTCTTTGTAGTCTGAAATGGAAATTCCAATATTTTTACTTGATTGTTTTATATCGGAAATAGACCATAGAGGTGTTCTAGCTTGTATTTTGTTTATGATTTCTCCATCCGAGGATTTACTTTCGAAATGGTTAATCCAGCTAATTTCTTCTGGATAAACAGGAGGTTCAGGATAACAAATATTGAGAACTTCTTGTCTATCTTTATCATCTTTGTTTTTGAGCAATGTAATAATTTGATTAACCTCTGGAGGTCTTGAAAAAATTACTGAGTTTTCTGGAATCCAATTTTGCTCTTTATAGTAATCCAAAAGTATCTTTGAGTAATTGAACCTAATAGTTTCTAATAATGTAGCAATTAGAATTCTTAAAATTTCTTTACTTCTAATACTAGTATCATGTGAAACATGTATGTTGGGAATGTTTACTGCGGCAGGAAAAATCCGATCCTCATAGTGTTCTAGGGTATTTACAAAAACAATAGGCCTTCTTTCCTCTTTTGCCATGAGAATTTCTCTTTGACACCAATAGCGTGAGGAATATTTGTCGCTGCCTATTGCAATTACAGTAGACTCTTTAAGGTTTTTTACTATTTCTTCATCGAAATTAAAACAAGGCGAAATATCAGTAGTATCAAAAAATCTTTGTATAGATGTATTATCAATAAAATTCTTAATTTCCATAGCTAAGCCAATACCTTGAACATCAGCTTTTGCATGGCTAAGGAATATTTTCAATGAAGAGTCTATACCTGTTTTAGTAGTGCTTGTTTCATTAAATCCTAAACGATAAATTTCATGCGATAGCATTAGAATAAAAAATTCTTGGTAATTTACTTGTGGCCAATTATAAGCACGTACAAAATTTTTATCCTTTAAGAGACCGTAATTAGCATGTTTTAATGCCGACTCGTCTAGTGCTACTGGAATAATTCCAAATTCTGAAGAAATATTTTCGATATATTCATTCCAATTACTATTTATTAAAGTATTTTCACTCAGAAACAAAAAAACAATGTTTTTTTTGGCCCATTTCTTTATTTGATTTGGAACTATTCTTATATTCCTTGAACTATATAGAAAAGTCGGAATGTTTAATTCTCGAGAAAAAGGTCTGTCAATGTCTCTAGTTAGATATTGCCGAAATTTAGTAATATTTTGAAAATGGGTGGAATGATCATCTGGATGCCAAACGAAGTTTATGGCTAATGGTGGTCTATACTTAGAGTTCATTTTGGATTTTTGCAAATTAAATTATTTGTATATTATACGTTAAGCAATAATTTTTTGTTTGGTTGAATTTTTAGTATTACTTGCAACTAAAGTTTAATACGTAATACATTATATTTGTTAGAAATTCTTAATTATATTGTTTTTTTAAAATGAAATTTAAATATTTTTAGTAGTGGATTCTTAACTTTTACTTAATTAAATATTAACTCTCTTTATTTTTATGGGAAAAATTAACTTTCATCAGTTAATTCCTACTATATTTTTTTAATTTTTTGATTCTGTACTATATGATGTTAGAGTGGTAATCTTCATATGGTTTAATTTTTCCTCAATTTTGTAACTAAAACTTTAGGTATATTTAAATATGGCAAGAAAAAATATCTTTATAAGTCATGTTCATGAGGATGATGATGGACTGAGGAAAACTAAAGATTTAATAAAAATGAAAGGTTTTGATGTAAGAGATTTCTCTATTAATTCAAGTAAACCTAATAGTGCTAAAGCTGAAGATTATATTAAATATCAAATTTTAGCCCCAAGAATCAGACAGTGCTCTACGCTTATGGTTTATATAACCCCTAAGACTAAAGAGAGTCATTGGGTTAATTGGGAAATTGAGTACGCGCAAAAACTAGGTATAAGAATTGTCGGAGTTTGGGCACATGGCCATCAAGGTTGTGATGTACCTAAAGAATTAGAAAATTATGCTGATGCTATTGTTGGTTGGAATAGCGCATGTTTAGTTAAGGCAATAAATGGTGAAAATTCGTTTGAGGGATATAGTTCGCCCAAAGTTGCTAGATATTTATGTGGTTAATATATGAAAATTATTTCGTATGTCGTCAGAAGGGACTATGGTTTCGCTCCTAACCCTTTTTTTGAATATTGTACTCTAGCTACATGCAAGCCAGATATTAGAAAAAGTGCTTTAGTTGGAGACTGGGTTATTGGAACAAGTTCTATCTCATCTGGAAGTAGAAATACATTAGTATTTGCAATGAAAGTTACAGAAAAAATAACATTTAATGAATACTGGTATGATGAGAGGTTTGTTAATAAAAGACCTATTTTAAACCAAAGTCGAAAATTTCAATATGGTGATAATATTTACCATAAGGAAGGTGATGAATGGCTTCAGTTACCATCACATCATTCAGAGGAAGATGGTAGTTTTAATTATAAAAATATAGCTACTGATACTAAAACTGACAATGTATTAATTAGTTCTCATTTTTACTATTTCGGTGGCAATGGTGTTTTAATACCTTCAGAGCTTTTGGGTATTATAAAAAAAGGTCCGAGTTGTAAGTATGTTGATAATAGGTTACATGATTGTTTTTTGAATAATTTTATTAATAAATTTCCATTGGGTTTAAATGGTTCCCCTTTTGCTTGGGAAAAGCTACACAAAGATAGAAATCTTCAGCTATTACTCTCATTTTAATAGTCGGATAATGACTATTACTAATGAGATAAAAGTAAAAATTAATAGTCCTGTACGAACTAGTAATTTTCCTTCGATAGCATGTACTTCTTTTTTTATTTCTATTATTTCCTTATTATATTTTTCTTTAAGTTCTTCAATCTCTTTCTTAAGTTTAAAGGGCGAAAATATGTCACCAGTCATATCTGTAACTTTGTCACTAGAAATACTAGTTATTGGGTTATCTTTTTTTACATATTTATTATTTGCATAATTTCCATTGAATATACCTTCTTGATCTAAGTCAGCATACCAAATTAAGGCAAAAGGGTTTCCCTTTTCAAGAACAATATCACTCGGGCCTGCATTATAAACTGAAAAAGTTAGCTTTCCTTTCCAACCAGGATCGACATGGAAGCCAGAGACATTAATTAGACCTTTATACTTATATTTTGCTTTAAATGATATAAAAGCTATATTTTGATAGGGTACATGTACTTCTTCTTCGGTAATCAGAAGAGCAAACTGTCCTTTAGGAATTATAAACTGTGGCTCTTCGACTGTAAGTGTTTTTTTAACTTTAATATCATTTTCAGAATTAGGAGTAATATAAACTTCAGTCCCAATGGTTAATACTAAAGAGGCGCAGTCTATTGCCGTATCTGGATGATATGGAACTAAAGATTTCTTTTTACTATATAGTTTGTTACCACTCCAGAACATTTCTAAATAACCTTGTAGCCATCTTTATAATTTCCAAATTCTTCAAAATATTCGTGTCTTTCCTCAACTTCGTGCATTCTGTCAGCAATAAGGTTTTCAATGCCTTCAATATCATAAATAAAACAGAAAGTTATAAGGATTTCAAATATATCAAGTACATACTTATTGAAATTTTGTCTAAAATCATGTTTTTCTACGTGATCTAATGATTCAACTGTTTTTAATATTTTACTAGCAAGAATGCACATATCCATTGCTAAATCTAGGCCGTGGCTTGCTTTTTCATTTGTATATGACTTTCTGTTTAAATAATCTTTAGCTATTTCATTTCTGAGTTCTTTAAGGCTCGATAGCACAAGATACTTCTGGTCTAAATGTTTACTTAGTCGATGTACGAAAATATTTGCATATGAAAAGTTGATAATTAAAGAGTCTATTACATACTTTTGGATTTTTACATTATCTATATCTGGATTACGCATGACTTCTAGTATTTGGCCACTATATTTCCCAATATGGGCGGCCATATGCTTTGCTTTGCTTTGCGTACTTAAAACCCAAACATCTTTATGATATCTGTCATCATGAGACATTTGTTTTATTTCAAGTTCTTTGAGAATTTTTTGAGCTGACATATGCAAAAAACCAAACCTACTCTTAGCACGCTCTATAAGATAACATAAATTTTCATGACCCTTTACATCTTGAGGCAGATTACTTGAGCCCTTAACAAGAACAGAATGTTTTTCGTAAAAAATGCATTCGGTATTTTTTTCTAGAAGATAGATGCAAAGATATGGAAATGAAGTTAGAAGTAGCCAAGTAGAAAATAGAAAGAAAGCTAAATATATAATGAGAATGTGATTGTTTGACGATGCTGGGTAGAAAAATACTATTAAAACAGAGACTAAGCTAAGTAGGAAAGGAAAGAAAATTCCTCTTTTTAGAACATTATTTTTTTGTTCTAAAATTTGCAAATAATTATTGCCTTCGATATCAGGTACTTTTACTAAGTTTCCTGTATAGTTAAAAAGATACATTACATAATTTATGTTGTGAATCTCACGTTTAAGACAGTATGCAATAAACCTTCCACTAATGTTTGGGAGTTTGGCTATATTTTGTGCATATAGTTCTCTTCCTTGAAGATTCAGGTTGAGAGTAGATTTGGAGAATTTTGTTTTAAATTCTTTTAATAATTTTTCCTGTTCTAAAAGTTGATTTGACGAAATATTTGTAGAGTAGCGCTTAAAAAGAAGCTGTATCCCAAAAGCTAGATAGCATAGGAAGGGGGATATAAGGATGTAATTTATAAAAAAATAAAGAGATTCCTCAAAACTCATTTGTAGCTATATCCATTTCACAATAGTTTTTGTAAGTGAGAATTTTATACGATTTAGAAAATAAAAATAACCAGCTAATTAAAGTAATTGATTTTAAAAAAACAAGCTTTTTCTGACATAAGTTGCTATTTCCAAGAGAAGATATTAGCAAGCATTATTTTATTTCAAAAAACTGCGGTACAATAAGAGGTTTCTTAATCATATACTCCCACGAGCTTTTCGGCTCATGGGAGTATATGATTTTCGTCCTAATTTGAATTGAGCCGGAAGTCGTGATTCATAAAAAGCAGCAAGTGAACTCTTCTTTAAAAGAGGGGGGGGGCTATCCTAATTATTTAAAATCATTAATTATTTCTCCTGTTTATGAGACTTACTGGGATTTTGCTTGTAAAAGGCAGGATATTTATTTTAGTAGATTAAATAAGAAAAGTATGCCATGGACTGACGATCCTGTACTTAAAGTTCATAAATTCACAAATGCATATCGTGCTGCAGATCGTGTAAGTCAATATTTAATCAAAAATGTAATTTATCGAGATGATCTACTAAACTCTGCGGAAGAAATTTTTTTTAGGATTATGCTCTTTAAACTTTTTAATAAAATAGAAACTTGGGAACTTTTAGAAAAAAGTTTTGGAGCAATTACTTATAAGGATTTTAGCTTTCAAGCGTATGACCATGTTCTACAGGTTGCTATGGAGAATAAAGCTAGAATATATTCTGCAGCATATATTATGCCGCCGGGTAGTAAGGCTTTTGGTTTTGCTAAAAAGCATCAAAATCACTTGCAATTATTACAAAAAATGATGGATGACAAATTGGCTGGGAAGTTAGTCAAAATTAATAAAATGAAGGATGCATTCGAACTTATTAAAAGTTATCCAACTTTAGGAGATTTCCTAGCGTATCAATTCGTGACTGATATAAATTATAGTGAGCTTACAGACTTTTCTGAAATGGAGTTTGTTATACCTGGTCCCGGTGCCCGGGATGGCCTAAGAAAATGTTTCAGTGGTAAGTCAAATATGAATGAGCAAGATTTAATTAGATTTATGGCAAACCATCAAGAGCAAGAGTTTAGTAGGTTGGGGCTTGATTTTAAATCTTTATGGGGACGACCTCTACAGCTGATTGACTGTCAAAACCTATTTTGTGAAGTTGATAAATATTCTAGAATGGTTCATCCAGAAATTGTCGGGATATCTGGTAGGACACGTATCAAACAGAAGTATAGTTGTACAGGTGATATAGAGGCTCCATGGTTTCCACCTAAGTGGAATATAAATGAAAAAGTTGCTCAGACTTTGATCATTTGATCGTGGTCAATTTTTCATAAATTAAAAGCATGTAGCTTAGTTTTTTACACTAGCGGTTAATTACTCCAAATTTACACCATTATTTATTTTGTTTTTATTAAGTGTTTGAATTTTTTTAATTAATTTTTTTAGTTGCTCCAATCCATCATCGGGGCAACAGATATACGCGGAAGCTGGGAGATATCAGCGTTCGGTTTTAACTCAGACATGCAAGAACCTATCAGAACGGGCTGCCCACACGGTTAAGATAAAAGTGAGGACAAGCACAACAGAATTTAACGAGATGAAGGGGCGATATAGTGCAAAAAATACGATAAAAAGGCAAGAAATAGCCGCTAAGGTTTTGTTAATTGTCGCTTGCAGTATTGAGAGGCAGGCTAAATAAGTGGAAAGTTAGCTATCGTGTAGTGGATTCGAAAGAAGCAAACAGGCTTCCTGACTTACTTTAAAATTAGAACATTACATTCAAAGTAGTGAGCTGAAAACTGGCTCAAGAAAAGCAAAGTCGAAACACGAGAACCCCCTCAATGATTCTACTTGGCAAAGCGCATTGTTCTGACTCCTCAGATGTCATCAAAATATTAGGATGAACTTGGGAACGCATACGGAAGGACAAACGCTGTTCGTTGCGCTTAATTAAGAAACTGCCACTTACACATCCGATTATTACAATAAATCAAATTAACGCATTGAGCTATGAAGATTAAATAATGATCGGATCGTGACTTCATACTTTTATCTTGTAGCAATCAAAGAGATTAGATTGAGTAATTTTGTTGGTGGGATATGTACTGAGGAGTAAATGATTTTGATATAATTTGATTAAATAATGATCATTTTTATAAAAATAGTCGTTTTATTCCATTTTAATCTGTTGGCAAATGTGTGGCAGAACTTGCGTTACACAACCTGAGTCAGCAATTGTTCACTGGAAACGCTATGATGAAAATTGCAGTAGCTCAAGTCGCACCAGTTCTTTTAGATAAAGAAGCCTCGATTGCCAAAGCGGTGTCGATTATAGAGGAGGCTGCGAACAGTGGGGCTCAGTTGGTGGTACTCCCTGAATGTTTTATTCCTGGTTATCCAAGCTGGTCGTGGCGGCTGAAGCCAGGTGCAGATATGGGCTATTACAATGATATTCACGCCAGCTTATTGAAAAATGCGGTAGATGTTTCCGCAGGTGATTTGTCGGTACTTCTTCAGACCGCGAAGGATTGTTGCATCTCGGTAAGTATCGGATTCAATGAGCGAGAGGGTGATTTCTCAAGGGCAACGATCTTTAACAGCAACGCGCTTATCAGCCACGAAGGCAAGTTACTTAATTTACACCGCAAGCTTATGCCGACCAATCCAGAGCGAATGATTCATGGAATTGGTGATGCACGAGGGTTACGCGTTGTGGATACGCCAGTTGGGAGAGTGGGCGTGCTGATTTGTTGGGAAAGCTACATGCCGCTCGCCAGATATTCGATGTACGCACAGGGAATTGATATTTATCTAGCACCAACGTGGGACAGTAGTGACCTATGGCAAAGCACGTTGCAGCATATTGCTCGAGAAGGTGGATGTTACGTCGTTGGTGCGGCGAGTTGCATGTATGGAAAAGATGTTCCGTCTAACTTCCCGCATCGTGAGAAGATTTTTCCTGATGAATCAGAGTGCATTAATCCAGGCAATGCCAGCGTTTATGCACCAGGTGGTAAGTGCATCTCGGAACCTCAAGGCGGTGTAGAACGGCTCTTTTATGTAGAGATCGACTCCGCAATGGCGGCAAAAGCACGCAGAAGCCTTGATGCCGCGGGGCATTATAGTCGAAGCGATATATTTCAATTGGAAGTTATTCGGAAAGCTTTTCCACCGATAAAATTTCATGATGATTAAGGCATTAGATTGCCGTGGTCGAAGAATAGGTATTAATGCACGCTATTTAATTCCTTATAGTCATGCTTAGCTCTGCAATAGATATTACGTGATAAATCTATCTTGCCAAACGATCATGCTTGGGGGCTTAGGTTGCACAGGGTCAGAAGTTATTTTCGTTTTAACTCTGAAAAAAATGAGATGAAGAATTGAGAGGATCATCAAGTCGGTATTTGAGGGAAAACCGTCAGGTCGAAACCTGACGGAATGAACATTTAGTTTTTCAGATCAATCACGACTTTCTCGATTTCTCTAGTGAACTTGAACGGTGCTTTGTAATCGCGCACGATTGGAGTACCTGTATCTTCACCAATGTCCAAGGTTTCATCCATACTGATGCGAACAGGGGCAGTTGCATCGATACGACCCTTAGAAACTTCTTTGCCATCGACAAAGATCGTTGCTTGTCCGCCTTTACCCACACCACCTCCATCATAGGCAAAGTCAACTTTAATGGTGTGTTTACCCGCAGACAATTTATTTGGTGCTTGTACTTTGGATTTGTCTTTAGGGTAGAGTGAGCGCGCGGATAGGAAGGTTGGTTTACCATCCATTAGTAACAATGCATTGCCATCGAAGTAGCCGCCTTGCGTCATCAGAATACCATTCGCGCCACCATCAGGAATGGTCACATCAGCAGTGATGCTATAAGAACGGTTCTTCATGTCGGGTGCCATACCTTCTGTAATACGCGTGGTTCCTTCATAATAGGTATATGAAGTTCGACCGACGTTATGCTGAGGACGGTTTGCTGGTTCGGCACGTTCCACATAGCGGTCATCCAACGGGAAGACTTTGTTCTTTTCTGCTTCTTGCATAAAGAGTTTCTGCATCGCAGCTAACTTTTCAGGATACTGCTTAGCTAAGTCTTTAGATTGGGTGAAGCCTTCTTTTAAATTGTAAAGTTCCCACTTGTAATCGTTCACAGTGGCTGGTTTTTCAGCCAACTTGTTGTTCCATGGACCTTGTACTGGCGTGGTATTCGCCATCCAGCCGTCATGATAAATGGCACGGTTGGCAATGATTTCAAAGTATTGTGTTTTATGTTGCTCTGGAGCCTTCGATCGTCGCATCAATTTTGCCCATCTTTTGATAAGGAGTAATAGGGATCACAGTACGGTCAAATGTCACATTTCCTGCGGCTTGTTTATCAACCTCGGCTTGAGTGGGGCGTGCCATGGCTTGAGCTAAGGGAAGTAAGGTAAACGTGAGCGTGAGCACGCCAGTATTAAACTGTCTAAGCCCATAAAGAAAGGGTGATCTTGGATTCATATGAAACTCCCATTTATTATAATTCACTGTAATAAAAATAAAGCGATAGATGCATAGCGGTGTTAGTTATACGATGTGTTGTTATGCAAGGTTGTTATAAATTAACCACACGATAAAATTAGCACAAATTATGATCAAACTATAGCTGTTTAAAATAGATGATCTAAAAAAAATAAGCGACTCCAGCGGCTCTGTTGAATCTCTAAAATTTTAATCAAATTCAGGTTTTAAAACGCTTAGATGAAGTGGACGGATCCAATTGAAAAGTGAGTCCTGAATTTATAAGGTTTTTGATGGTTAATACGATTTATGCAGAGCAGATTTATTGAGATAAGAAAGTAGACATGACAAAAATGGGGTTTAAAACGTTGAAGCATGAGTAAAGATATTAATCACTCAATATTTCGACAAAAGATGCGTACATGAGGCAAGGCACAATATTGAAAAAACTTGTTGTAGATCTTAAGCATTATTATGGATTGCAAAGTTTGATCAATCGTCACGCTATAATCGAAAGATAAGAAAGTTGCTTTTTCACATAAAATAAAAACGTATATTAAACAATCAATCAGGACATACTTTTGTATAAGCCATCAACGGATGGAAGGCAGACGGTATTTGAATAAGTGACTCATAACCATTATTTTTTGTTATTTAAAGGTCATAAAAGCTTTACGGATCATACAAATAAGACCTTGCTCACATTTGGGGGTTTGTTTAGTATCAAACATGAAAATAACCATTTACCTATAAGATGATAACAACTTCGGGGAAAATAACGAGATGCGCATCATACCTACCCAAGCCGAATCCCCAGTATTAAGAACCATGCAATTGCAGGGGGAGACCTATCGTTATCATGTCATGATTAAGCCTTCAGGCGCACAGTGTAATTTGGACTGTAGTTACTGCTTTTATCTGCATAAACAAGACATGTTGCATCAGCCAAAAACGCCACGTATGGCAGAGTCGATGCTTGAGTTGCACATCAAACAATATATTGAAGCGCAGACTGGCGATGAAATTGTCTTTAGTTGGCAAGGTGGTGAGCCGACCCTGATGGGCCTAGCATTTTTTGAACGCGTGGTTGAGCTACAGCAAAAATATAAAAAGCCAAAGCAGCGCATAGAAAATGACTTGCAAACCAATGGCACTCTACTGGA
>NZ_JAKVIM010000012.1 GCF_022601715.1 Acinetobacter zhairuonensis
GCTGCAAAAGCTAAAGCACAAGCCGATGCTGCTGCAAAAGCTAAAGCACAAGCCGATGCTGCTGCAAAAGCTAAAGCTCAGGCAGATACTGCTGCAAAAGCTAAAGCGCAGGCAGATGCAAAAGCTAAAGCTCAGGCAGATGCTGCTGCAAAAGCTAAAGCTCAGGCAGATGCTGCTGCAAAAGCTAAAGCGGATGCGGAAGCTAAAGAACGTGCTGAAGCAGAAGCGAAAGCCTCATCTGCTAAAAAGGCTGCGGAAGAAGCTGCTGAGAAAAAAGCTGAAGCAAAACGTATTGCCTCTACTGCTAAACGAGACTTTGAAAACAAAGTCAAGCGTGCGTGGAATCCGCCTGCGAATGCAGCAGGTCAGAAAGCCAGTGCCCGTGTCACCTTAAGTGACAGTGGCGCAGTGCTATCAGTTGTGGTCAATGCCAGTGACCCTGACATGAAAGCCAGTGTTGACGCAGCGGTACGTGCAGCAGCACCTTATCCTATGCCTTCAGATCCTGATGCGCGGCGTGAAGCACGTATGTTTACCTCTTCTTTCACTGCTCAATAATCACAATCGCCATGCCAAATACATGGCGATCAAGCTTTTTCACAGTGTTATAACAGTTTAGCCATAATGTAATGCTTTAAATCATGAAATTTCATGCCATTATGTTAGGCAATTTCATACAACCCACAAAGACTGACGTTTCAGAGTATACAGCGAATGATGGAAAATACGCGTAAACATCTACTTGGTTTAGCAATCATGACGGCTCTTATGCCACTACTTGTTCAAACCAGTCATGCACAACTTCATTTAGAAATTGCCAAAGCACCAGAACAAGCCCCTAAAATTGCGATTATTCCATTTAGTAACGATCAAACTATTTATTCAATTGTCGAAAATGACTTGAATCGTTCAGGAAAATTTAGCAGTGCCTCGCAAAACCTTCCAGCAACTGCCAGTATGGACAATCCCAATACGGCGGCATGGCAAGCAGCAGGCGTACCCTATCTGGTAACAGGCAATGTAAAAGCAACCGCTGCGGGAACATTTGAAGTGCAATATCAACTGTATGATGTTGAGAAAAAACAGTACTTGTTGAATGAAATGCTCACCGTACCGGCTTCACGCAGCCGCCAAGCTGCACATATGATCAGTGATGCCATTTATCAAGCATTAACTGGCATTCAGGGTGATTTCAGTGGTCGTATTGCTTATGTGTTAAGAAATCCTGCTACCCCAGAACAACGTTATACCTTGCAAATCGCAGATACCGATGGTGAACAACCTAAAACCATCCTGACCTCGCGTGATCCAATCTTGTCCCCTGCTTGGACCCCAGATGCACAGAAAATTGCCTACGTGTCGTTTGAAAGCAAACGCCCAAATATCTACCTACAAGACTTGGCTACAGGTCAACGTGAAAAACTGGCGAGCTTTCGTGGCTTAAATGGTGCACCAAGCTTCTCCCCAGATGGTAAATCTATGCTGTTTACTGCTTCGATGCATGGTAACCCTGAAATCTATCAAATGGATTTAAGCACCCGTCAATTACAGCGTATGACCAATGACAGCGCAATTGACACCGAAGCACGTTATTCACCTGATGGTAAATCCTTTATTTTTACCTCTGACCGCGGTGGTTCACCACAAATTTACCGCTATAGCTTCGCAGATGGCAGCAGCAAACGAATTACATTCCGTGGTGCATTTAATGCTCGCGGAACTTTAAGTGCCGATGGCAAAAAAGTGGCATTGGTGCATCGTCCAAGTGGCAGTAGTTACAAAGTTGCCATTCAAGACATCAATACGGGCATCACCAATATTCTGACCCCAACCAGTCTGGACGAATCCCCGAGCTTTTCGCCAAATGGGCAAATGGTGGTGTATGCCACACGTGAGGGCAACCGTGGTTTGCTTTCCATTATGTCGGTCGATGGTCGTTTCCGCATGAATTTACCAAGTGAGCAAGGCGAAGTCCGCGAACCAGCTTGGGCACCGAAATAAACTTTTAAAAATCAATCTATATGGAGATGAAGATGAACGCAATTAAACTGTTGGTTTTACCTGTCTTGGCGTCAGCAATCATAATGACAGGCTGTGCGAGCCGTAAACCTGCTGCCGAAATTCAAACAGGTCAAACACCAACTTCTGCGGGCACTACTGTGAGCACTGAAGGATTAAGTGAAGATGCTGCGTTAAATGCACAAAATCTTGCGGGTGCATCTTCTAAAGGCGTAACAGCTGCAAATAAAGCATTTTTAGCAAAACGCGTAGTACATTTTGACTATGACAGCAGTGATCTTTCCAACGAAGACTATCAAACACTGCAAGCGCACGCGCAATTCCTTGTAGCCAATGCCAACTCTAAAGTGGCATTAACAGGTCACACGGATGAGCGTGGTACTCGCGAATACAACATGGCACTTGGTGAACGTCGTGCCAAAGCGGTAGAAAGCTTCTTGATTACCAATGGTGTTAATCCAACACAATTAGAAGCAGTGAGCTATGGTAAAGAAATGCCAATCAATGCGGGTCATGATGAGAATGCATGGAAAGAAAACCGCCGCGTAGAACTTAACTATGAAGCTGTACCGCCTTTATTAAAATAAGGCTGTCTACAGATCTAAAAAAGCGCTTTAATGTTAAAGCGCTTTTTTTATTGCTTAAGCAGGTTTATGCTCGTCTTCTTCATGCTCGTGCTGCATGGATTCAATGAGATCATGCTTATTAAATTTCTTATACTCTGGCTTGGCTTCGTAATCTTTCCACGCTGCTTTCACATTTTCTGGACTAATATCATCCAAACTAATACCTTCATTTTCCGTCGGCATGGCATCAAACTTTTGCGTAGTCATTCTGCTGCTCCTCAATTCTTTTTAATCCTTCCCATCAACATAGCACTATCCCTAAAAGTTGCAAGGGCAAAATCAAGCCAAATAAGTGAGTTTAATTTTTCTTTTGCAGCATTCTCATCTAAAATACCCATCTAAATTATATTTGCTCAATTTGATTGGTTTTCACTCGGAGTTTTCCCGCCATGGCATACCTCACCCTTTCCCAATTCTTAGAACAACAAACTGGGAATCTTACACCTGAACTTGCAAAAGTTATTGATACTATTGCAAATACGTGTAAAACCATTGACCAAGCTTTACAAAAAGGCGCGCTTGCTGGGGTATTGGGTAGTGCTGAACATGAAAATGTACAAGGTGAAACACAAAAGAAATTAGATGTTATTTCCAATGACTATTTAATTGATGCATTAAAAGTACATCCACATGTGGGTGGTTTAGCATCTGAAGAACTGGATGAGTTCACCCCTGCACAAGAAAATGGCGAATATTTAGTATTATTTGATCCACTTGATGGCTCAAGTAACATCGACATCAACATGTGTGTAGGTACCATTTTCTCGATTCTTCCTGCTAAAAATGCGGTAACTCAGTCCGCAGATTTCATGCAAGCGGGTGTTCATCAAGTTGCTGCGGGCTATGTATTGTATGGTCCTTCAACCATGATGGCATTAACTGTAGGTGCAGGCGTCGTCTTCTTTACGTTTGATCCAGAATCTCAACAGTTCTTATTAACTACAGAAAATATTCAAGTAGCAGCAGATACTAAGGAATATGCCATCAATGCATCTAATCAACGTCACTGGGAAGAACCTGTAAAACGTTATATTGATGAATTACTTGCAGGTAAAACTGGTCCACGTGAGAAAGACTTTAACATGCGTTGGGTTGCATGCATGGTGGGTGATATTCACCGTATTCTTTGCCGTAGCGGTATCTTCATGTACCCATACGACCTAAAAGATCCGAAAAAAGCAGGTCGTTTACGTTTAATGTACGAAGCCAACCCAATGAGTATGCTCATGGAACAAGCAGGTGGTGCATCAACTACAGGTCGTGTTCGTATTCTTGAAATCGAACCGACTGAATTGCACCAGCGTGTACCAGTCATCATTGGTTCAAAAAATGAAGTTGATCTTGTAACTCAATACCACCATTAATTTATTAAACAGAAGTAGGTTCACCACCTACTTCTGTGGACTCATGTACACATGCCTATCATTTTTTTAGAATCAAAAGACAATCCTAAAATTAAACACTTACGTGGCTTAATTGAGCAAAACACCTATCGTAAAAAGCAAGGTCAAACCGTGCTTGAAGGTACACATCTGTGTTTGGCATGGTTGCAAGAGCAAAAGAAAATTAATGCAATTTTCACGACTGAACTCGCCTTACAACATTCTGACTTAGAAGAAATTCAAAGACAGTATTCTGGTGCGATCTTTATTTTAAGTGAATCTCTGTACAAAGATTTAAGCACTTTAGGCACTTCGCTTCCGTGTCTTGCGATTATCGATTTGCCATCATCTTCACAGGCACTTCAATACAATCTAGACACTCTCATTCTGGAAAATATCCAAGATCCGGGTAATGTCGGTACCTTATTACGTTCTGCAGCAGCAGCAGGTGTTCAACAAATTATTGCCACCAAGGGTACGGCGTCACTCTGGTCACCACGCGTATTGCGTGCTGGTATGGGTGCACATTTCTCTTTAGATATTTATGAAAATGTAGCGCTTGAACAAGTCTTACCTCAGTTTAAAATCCCTGTGTATGTGACCAGTTCACATCGCTCAACCAGCTTATATGCCCAAGATTTAACCCGAGCATGCGTCTGGATTATGGGCAATGAAGGTCAAGGCGCTTCAGATTATGCGCTTGCGCATGCACAAGCCGTCACTATTCCTCAACCAGGCGGACAAGAGTCACTGAATGTTGCAATTGCAGGATCGGTCTGTTTATTTGAAATGGTACGTCAACGCATCTAATACGTTTTTTTATTTTAAATTGTCCCGCCCAATTTTAAAAATAGATTACACTTGAAAAAATAATAACAGGTATTGTCAACCAAACCATTATTTCCAACGTTATTAAGGATATGTATTGGAAATAATGGTGATGATCCAATGACAGGGTTTTCCATCTCCATGGATTTAGCGCCGAAACAGTCTCAGTCGGAAAATTTAAGTGCTTTAAAAAGTACGGCTGAACAACGTCTGAAAAATTTTATGCAAGACGTAACTGGGCGTGCCTTAATCATGATGGAGAATGCAACACAAAGGCAACAAGGCATCGCGATGGATCTCGTTCAAGAGGCATTCATCGCCCTGCATAAATCCTATTCGGACAAATCAACCGATGAATGGTATCCCCTGTTCTACACCATTTTAAATAACAAATTGCAAGATTGGCGTCGCAAAGAACTCCGTCGCTCACAGCCTTTTTCTTTCTTCAAAAAGGTGAGCCTCGAAGAAGACGATCTAGAAATTCAAGATGTTATTGATGAAACAACTCCAAGCCCTTTGGAATTTCTCGATCAAGCAGTTACGATTGAAGAAATTCAAGCAGCGATACGTCAACTGCCTGTACGGCAGCAACAGGCTTTTATGCTGCGGGCATGGGAAGGATTTGACACGCAGACCACCGCGCAAATCATGAACTGCAGTGAAGGGAGTGTTAAAACACATTACCATCGTGCCATTCAGGGTTTACGAACTGCGTTATCACATTTAAATCCATATTCGGGAGGGTCATCTGAATGAAACGAGATGATTTCTTAAAACAAGTCACCGCCAAACTCGATGGACTAGCACAACAGCATAAAGACAAACCTTTAGTGATGAATCATGTTCTGGACCATATTCAGCAGCAAAAAACATCACGTTTTGGATATCTCAAAATGACCGGGTTTGCTTTGGCTGCAGCAATCGCAGGAATTGTGGTATTACCAAATTCTGTTGATCTGTCTGAAAAGCCACAAAATCAGGTGGTGGTCACTCCTAAACTTTCTCCACAAATGGTAGAAGATTTAGAAATGTTGTTAGTTTTAGGTGAGGACAAAGTTCCACATGGCAGCTAGAAGGTTAGCTTTTGCTTTTTGTGCACTCGGCTTCTTGCAAACTAGTTTTGCAGGCTTTGAACGTTTTTGGTTTTTTTCCAAAGATGCCAACACCCAAGTGGCTGAAACTTGGGAAACCCTGTCAGAGCAAGAGCAACGTGCTCTGATTAAGCGCTATCAGTCGCTCAAAGAAATTCCCGATGAGCAAAGTGATAGTCTGCAACAGCGCATGGACTGGTTTACCCAGTTACCTGAACAAGAAAAGCAAAAAATGCGTGAAACTTGGCAACAAATGAGCAGCCAAGAACGCAACGACCTGCGCGTGCGTATGCAAAAGGCGACACCTGAAGAACGGATCAATATCCGCCAAGAATACATGAACAAATATTTGCATCACACAGCGGAACAGCCATAATTTCCATGTGATTCTAAGCATTTACAAAAAAGCCAATCCAGTGAAGATTGGCTTTTTTTATAGTTCACAATATTCTGAATCAAGAAGCTCATCAATGGTATGAGCTTCTTATACTTCAACCCTTATGCTTTCTTTCCCCGGCGTAGATAACGATAGCCAGCCAATCCCAACAAACCCATCAAGCTGAACCATCCCATAGAACCGCCTCCACCGCCAGAAGTCACCGTATTTTTAGCAGTATTGTTTAGATAGATTTTTGCGCGATTCGATGCCAGACCTTCTGCATCAAAGACTGTATATTCCATAACTTGATCGAATGGGCTGTAGTTGTTTTTCACCTGAACCACCAAATTACTGAAATAACAGGTATCGCGCATGGCACTACCAGGGCAAGGACCGTTCGGTACAGATGGATCAACCATCATCGCACTTGGCAAGCTGTCTAAACGAATAGCCAACTCCTGACCTGCTTCATTATGGTAGAAATCGGCTTTATTCAAACCTGCAATACTTGCTTTCGAACCATCATCATCAAAGTCATTTTCAAGTGGATGTAAGCTAATGTTCTGATTGGTACCATATTCCAAGCGATAAGTATCATCTTTGGCAATCGGTGCAATATTGGCAAAACTCGCACTTAATACACCTGTTGTGGTTTTGGTCGCATCCGTTTTGGAGGTAATGCTGTACGTACATAAAGCATTTTCACCAATCGTCGAAAGATTATCATCTAAGCGATAAAACATGATGCGCTTGAGTTCAGGTATCCATTCACATTTTAAGTTTGGATCTTGATCACCAATGAATTGAAAACTGCTGCCTTCCCCTGAGTAAACTCCTACGCCTAAAACTTGGGTACTGATATTATAGTTTTCAGCATTCAGGGCTTGGACTTGTGATTGGTTGTTCATCCACTGCTCATCAGGCAACGCCAGTGCAAACGGATCAATATAAATCGCACGGTATTTGGCATATTTTTCGGTATTGCTCTTCAAATCCTTAAATGCCGTTAGCTCAGCTTGGTACTGGGTTAAATATTTAGCATCTGTTGATTGATCATTAATACGTGCCTCATACAAATCTATGGCTTGCTGATAACCATCCATCATTTTCGAATAAGATAAATTCTTTAAATTAATGATATCTGCCGCTGTCAAACGCATCAGTTCTACAGAGCCAATATCACAGGTATTTTTCATGCTCGGATTTAAAATGAGCGTAGCGTCTGTAATCCGACTAAATCCACGTTGATCGATATCACTACATCCAATCGCACCTATATTGACCAAATCATTCGCAGTCTGATTATCCCGTGGATAGTACAGCGGCAAATATTCTGTACTTGCACTCGGTCCCGTATAGGCAGACAGCAACGTGCTCATCGAAATGTTGCTGACATCAATATTGGTATTGCTTCCAGAGGTATTACTTGCATAAGCAATTTTCGGCAAGTTACACTGCCCTGTCACCGCACCTAACTGCAAGGCATTGTTCATTGCAACAATATCAAGTTTTGCATCCGCCACATTGCCATTATTTAAAGCATAGCGACAGGATTGTCCCGCATTGTATGCCAGTACATTAAAGGAAATATTTTTACTGCCCAGTTGGTCATACAGTAAGGTGCTGGCAGCATTATTTTCTACAATGGTATTACTTAATAAAACCAACGTACTGTTTTCACTTAAGTTTGGTTGCGCAGTATTGGAGGAAATACTCTTAATAATTGCGCCCATAGTGGGATTTGCCTGATTTTTAGCAATGGTATTGGTTTGCAATACAGTCGATGCCTCACCGCAAATCTCTAACATGCTTGCATTATTCGTGGCTCCATTGCCGACTATACTACTGTTCTGAATGGAAATTGTGGGCTTGGTAAACAACAAATTATTCTGACAGGTCATCGCCAAGACACTACCTTGTGCTGCTTGGTTGGCTTGTATCAAGCCATGATCAATATTCAATGAAATATCGCCATCTAAATAAATGGCACCACCCTGAGCAGCATGTGAATTGACGATGGCGACATTATTTAAATTAATATCCGCCCCTGCATAGATTGCACCACCTAGGCCTGTACTGCCCCCATTCGCCAAAATGATGTTCTTAAATGAAGTCCCGTATTTCGACAATGAACTATTAAAAATTCGGGTCTGATTTTCTCCACTGATGGTGGTTTTTAAGGCCGTCGTCGCTGGATAAGTATGAGTTAAGACATGCTTGGATGAATAATCCAGAGGCTCGGCACCATAAATTTCAAGTACAGATTGCGGCACCAGTTCACGTTTGAGTGTATAGGTTCCTTCTTTTAACTGAATCCGATCTTTTTGACCTAAACGTGTATCGCCTGCATTACAGCCACCATAAGCCTTATTATCTGCAGCCGTCCTTATAGCTTCGCGCAATGAACATTGATTTAAGTTTTCACCATCTTCATCATCAAAGGTGGTGACATAGATAAACGTATCTTCCGCTGCCATCAGAGACATTGCTGACAGCACCATTAATGTAAGTAAACCTTTTTTATAATTTTTCACGGTCAATTCCCTTGCCTATTTCTTGTAACGACGTAATCCAATCAGTCCCAATAAGCCCAATAAGCTTAATATTCCCGCACTCCCCCCCGAAGTCTCGACCTTGCTACTTTCCATCTGCCCAGCAGGCGCCTGAGTGACTTGGACTTTGATCTCTAAATAAGGATTCTGAGAATCGTTAAATCGCGTCGTGGTTGTGACCAGTCGAATTTTAAAAATATCGGCTCCATGCCAATTACCATTCGGTCTGTACTGTATATTGCCTTCTTCATCAATAGTGACGCTTCCCTTCGGCTGAGTCGTGGTTGGAATGACTTGTAAACAACCATCTTGCCAAGCCTCACCTGTCGGATTTTTACCCAATAATGCTTCACATTGATCTTTAGGTAAAAGCTCACCATCACCCAATAATTCAGCCACCGACATTTTTGCAACTTCACCGTAATTGATATCGTCACCGATCAAAGAAATTGTGGTTGGAAACACCAGTTCAATCGCACCACGGTCGCAGAGCACATTATTGGAATCACGAACTTGTCCACGCTGATCACTGGACTCACATTCCACCAAGGCAGTTTCTGATCCAGTCCATTGTTTGCCTCTATTCACAATCAACGAATCACTTAACTGCTGATAAGTCACCAGCAACCGTGGTTTAAAATAACCGAGAAAATCATGGCTACTTTGATTAAACGGACACACTAAACTTTGTCGATCTAAATTTGCACTGCTACATTTCCCCTCAAGTGTGCTCCCTGCAATCAACGCAGTTTGCGTCCAAATTTCATTTGGATACTCTGCCACCCCTTGCCCACAACCTGCTGAAACCAAATTGTTCTGTAAAATACTCTGATCACCTGCTTCAAACTTACAATCCTGCTGTGTAGTAATTGGGTATGGATTACCAATCAAGATACTATTCGCAAGAAAAGCTTTACCCTGTGGTGCAACAAATTGAACACCTTGCGCATTGCCAATCATGGTCAAATTATTTAAGCCAATACCGTCGCGTAAATTCAGTAAATAGCCTTTATTCTGTAAAAAAGTACTGTTTTTAATATAATTTGCGACATTCAAAATCGAGCTTGGTAACTGCTCTGAATTAAATAATAAAGAAGCATAAATATTTGCAGAAGCTGAACTGGTGGTCTCATTATGACGAATGACACTATTTAAGATTTTATATGCAGGTCGCTGGGTATACAGTACAGCACCTTCGGCAGCATTATTTTTTTCAAATAGACTATTTTGAATGACGACTAGACTGTCGCTGGTATTTTCGACCGTTGAATTACCCACATTATAAATTGCCCCACCTTGGGCTGCATAACCACCAGATAATCCCGCATAACTTAATTGTAGATATTCATTGTTATAAATTAATCCACCTTGTAGTGCGCATTGGGCTTGACTGCAACCTTGTAGACTGACCTCGTACAACACAACACTGAGTAATTTTTCTTGTGAGCCATCATCAATTCTTAAGATATTATCTTTTGCTTGCATTTGCAGCACAGCATTATTTTTACCTAGAACTGGTGTTTCATTAAAATCGACATCATAGTTGGTTTTAATGGTTAATTCATTTTGAATATTTAAATGTGAATTCAGCTTATAGACTTTCTGCTTTTCCAACAAAATGACAGGACTTGCATCTTCCCCACCACAACCGAAATACCCTTCTTTAGGCATATCTTGGTTAATATAACTGACCGCTTCTCGTAGTGAACACTCTTGATCATCTTTAACGACATCTTCAGTGGTAGTCACACTAATATTCGCACTATAGGCATGCCCAGCCAGACACAACATTCCCGCACCAATGCTCTGCTTGAGCATACGTCTCTCCTTAATTATTTTATTGATCTTGTTTTTCTAAATTGCTGCTTCCTCGCAATTTATCTACAGCCAATGACGATCCCTTTGCCGTACAGCCTAAAAGATGAACGTAGAAATATAATTGACTAAATTGGCAAATTCTTTAGGCACAATTGCAACTTTTAAAAGACAGGCTCAATAATTTTGAGTCTGGATGATGAGTTCTATGAGATGAGACGAATTGAAACTTCATGCTGATTTGCAGCATTTATGTTCTCCTTAACTTTACTTTCTATTATTTTTCTATGCTCGCAATTCCATGCGATAAGCATTTAAGCTGTACTTTGTCACAGCAATGTTGATTACTCAAGCGCTTTTATCTGTTATTGATATTCATCAATGAGTGCATAAATTTGTCTTAAAGTGGCATGACTTAATTTGGTTTTCTCGCCTTTGAGCAGCTGAATCAACTGCTCTAAGGTTTGTAATAGAATCGAAGCCTGATGCGGACCATGAGCTAGAAGATAATCAATAATTTGCTGATCGATATGAATCCCACGACGTGCAAGTACTGAACTAACAAGAATCTGTCGATCTGCATATAAACTGCCATTAGGAACTTTCACACTCACCGCTTGGGTCAGTCTGGACTGTAAATCAGGTAGTTCTAATTTCAACTCAATCGGTGCAAATCGTGAAGAAAAAACCAGTTGTCCACCCACTTCATTATTATAATTAATGAGGTGAAATACGGCTTTTTGCCAATGTGGCACGCCGCAAATCGCTTCAATATCATCGAGTGCCACCAAATCATAACGCTCGAGCGAGGTAATCGCTTCAGTCGGCGCATCTAGCAATTCTAATAAAGATACTTTAATCGCAGATTTACCCACATCCAGATAAGAATCGCAGATTGCAGAGAGTAAATGACTTTTACCCGTACCAGCACCACCATAAACATAAAAGCGATTCATTAGACCGGCATGTAACTGACGAATAGCATCAATGACATGGCCCCATCCCGGACCAGAGAAATCACTGATTCGGGCATCAAGTTGGGGTTCAATATCTAATTGCAGTTGACGCATAGTCGTGTTTAAGCCTTATACGCTTTATGGTTTATGTTCGATGTTACTTGAATTTTCAGCAACTTGCTGATCTTTTGCAGTGTGATCTTTAATTTCAATGTCTACTTCCAGTTGTGACGTTTCTATACTAATAGAATCTGCTTCCGCATTGGAAGTGAAGATTGTTTGCGTACCATACAACTGACTCTGCTCATACCACTCTCGTGCATGTTTAAGCAGCACCACAATCACTGCAGCTACAGGCAAGGCAATCAGCATGCCTAAAAAACCAGCCAATTGCGCACCCGCCAGTACGGCAAACACCACTGCAACAGGAGATAATCCTATCTTATCCCCCAATAAAAAGGGTTGCAGAATATAACCTTCAATAGCCTGTCCAATCATGAATACGACAATAACTAAAGCCAAATGCACCCAATCCAGTCCAAACTGGAATAAAGAAGCAATAACAGCGGCGATAATCCCGACAGCAAAACCCAAATACGGAATAATACTGGCCAAACCAGCTACCATTCCAATAATCAGTCCAACTTCAAGCCCGATTAACTGCAAGCCAACCGCATAGACAATACCAAGCAGCAGCATCACCAAAAATTGCCCTTTCACAAAGGCACCCAGCACACTATGGCATTCACCCACAATCTTTAAAGTTGATTGTTCATAAGGACGTGGAATCAGTCGACGCATGCTGTCCAGCATGCGATCCCAGTCCAGCAGGAAGTAAAAAGCGATCACCGGAATTAAGACCACCGTACCGCCAATTTGAATAAAGCTCAAACCTGACTGGGCAATTTTAAGTGCCATCGCCTGAATGCTGTCGGCACTATAATTGGTTTGAATATAGTCCATGACTGTCGTTGACAGTTGATGCGTATCTATTTCCATCTGAACCAAATTAAAGGTTCGTGACAACCACGGTAAAAAGGTATCATTTAACCAATGTATCCCTGCAGGAATACTGCTTTTGGCATACATTAACTGCTGCCAAATTAATGGCACCAAATATGAAATTGCTAGAGTGAGAATGACCCCAATCCCAATAAATACAATACTGATCGACAGCCATCTCGGCAAACCAATGTTATGAAATTTTTCTACCAAAGGATTAAATAAATAAGCGATTAAAAATGCTGCAATAAATGGCAATACCACAGGCTTTAATAAATATAAAACCCAAAGAATAAGCGCGATTCCCGCAAGGATAAAAATGCGACGCAAGGTTCGATCGACCATAGAAACCCGCCTTTTTCGATTTAATCGTTATAAAAAGTAAAATATTTAAGTAAAGATAGCATTTTAGAGCATAAATAACATAAGAGTTTCGTATATTCGGGTTATAATCCCCGCGCAAATGCGGAGACTTCACTATGAGCAACTCAACTTCTACCCCAAACACTGGTTTAAGCTATAAAGATGCAGGTGTCGATATTGAAGCGGGCGACGCACTTGTCGATCGAATCAAATCTGTCGCTAAGCGTACAACTCGTCCTGAAGTGATGGGCGGATTAGGTGGCTTTGGCGCACTATGTAAAATTCCGAAAGGCTATGAAGAGCCTGTTCTCGTTTCTGGCACAGATGGTGTCGGCACAAAATTACGTTTAGCTTTGAACTTAAACCGTCATGACACTATTGGTCAAGACTTGGTTGCAATGTGTGTAAACGACCTTTTAGTGTGTGGTGCAGAACCTTTATTCTTCCTTGACTACTATGCAACGGGTCACTTAAATGTTGATGTTGCTGCTGATGTTGTTACAGGTATTGGTAAAGGCTGTGAGCTTGCTGGTTGTGCATTGGTTGGTGGTGAAACTGCTGAAATGCCAGGCATGTATGAAGGCGAAGATTACGATCTTGCGGGTTTCTGCGTAGGTGTCGTTGAGCAAAGTAAAATCATTGATGGCTCTAAAGTTAAAGCGGGCGATGTCTTGATTGGTGTTGCATCAAGCGGTGCGCATTCAAATGGTTATTCTTTACTTCGCAAAATCTTAGACGTTAAAAACGTCGATCTTACACAAATCGTAGATGGTCGCCCACTTGCTGATACAGCAATGGAACCAACACGTATTTATGTGAAACCGATTCTTGAGCTTTGCAAACAGGTTGATGTACACGCTATGGCGCACATCACGGGTGGCGGTTTACCTGGTAACTTACCTCGCGTACTCCCAAATGGTGCTCAAGCAATTATTAATGAATCTTCTTGGGAATGGCCAGAATTGTTCAAACTTCTTCAAAAAGAAGGTGGTGTTGAACAATTCGAGATGTACCGTACGTTTAACTGTGGCGTAGGTATGGTCATTGCTGTTGATCCAGCAGATGCAGATAAAACTATTGCACTTTTAACTGAACAAGGTGAAAAAGCATGGGCGATGGGTCACATCGTAGACAATGCAGAATCTGTTGAAGGTGCTGACGAGAAAATCCGCGTAATCTTTGCATAATGAAAATCGCTGTCCTTGTTTCAGGAAGTGGCAGTAACTTACAAGCCCTGATAGACGCTCGTCTATCAGGTCAAATTGTAGGTGTTATTTGCAACAAACCTGAAGCGTATGCACTAGAACGTGCTCAACAAGCGGGCATTCAAACTGCTGTGATTGAACACAAACAATACCCAACCCGCGAATCATTTGATGATGCCATGCATCAACAGTTATTGGCATGGGATGTTGATTTGGTGGTATTGGCGGGTTTCATGCGTATTCTGAGTGCCAAATTTGTACGTGCTTGGGAAGGGAAAATGCTGAACATTCACCCTTCTCTACTGCCGCACTATAAAGGCATGCATACCCATCAACGGGTATTGAATACAGGTGATGTCTATCACGGCTGTACCATACATTATGTTACCGCAGAGCTAGATGCAGGACATTCACTGGCGCAAGGTGTGTTAAAAGTTGGTTGTCATGACCATGTCGAGCAACTCGCGCAGCGCGTACATGAGCTTGAACACCTCATCTATCCTCAAGTGGTAGAATGGATCTGTACAGGCGCCATTCAATATCAGAATGCAAATACGGTTTTATATCGAAATCAACCATTAAATGAACCGATCCAGTTTTGTAAACTCTAAATACACCCCATAAAAAATGCATCCTCGGATGCATTTTTTAATATTACTTTTGTTGTTGCTGAATCAGTTGTTTAATCAATTCTACTGTTGCTTCTGGACGTTCTAACGGAAACATGTGTCCTCCCTCAGCCACGCTAAATGGAATACCCACTTTTTTCTTGGCAACTTGCGGGAACTTATGTTTTAAAAACTCACTTTGATCCCCAACCACCAAATGCATTGGCACCTTCGGTTTAGACATGGGTAACCACCACCAAGATGGCGTATTACGGAAAATAGCAACCTCGGCAGCTTTTGGAATGGTCAAGGTTACACCACCACGCTCTGCATCTTCAGTCAAGGCATGATCCAAATAGGCTTGAAAACACTCAGGATCAAATTTTTGATATAAGCTTTTCGGTCTTAACATTTCACCTGCCTGCTCACGGGACTCCCAATGATCACGACGACGATTACTCAGACCTGCTGGGGTCATCCGATCCACCAGTTTCGGTTGAAGCAGCTTCGCAGTATGGAACAATAAAGAGGCTTTGCCCATGATCAGTGGCGGATCAAGCATGATAACTTGCTGAAATAATTCAGGACGCCTATAAGCGGTCATCATGGTCAAAACCGAACCCAAAGAATGTCCGAGTCCAATCACGGGACGCCCATGTGCCTGACGCACAATGCTGTCGATCAGCTGATCCACCAAGTGCGGCCAATGATTGGTCACAGGATAACGTTGGTCGGTTCCAATGAGTGGAACATACACAATATCGTAATCATCTCGAAGTAAATGAAAGAGCTTTTCATAGACTTTAGATGGCACACCATTGGCATGCGCAAAGTGGATCAGTGGTTTCATTGTATTTTTGTCGTTTGCTCTGCTTGAACCTGTTCAGCGAGTGAAGTAGCAAAACCTTTTCCGATTGAGCTTCCCATACGCCCGAGAACAGAATCCAATGGATTATATTGAACGGTATAGTCCACTGTTTTATCGATTTTCAGTTCACGTTTCAAGCTATTTAGGCTACCTGTACGGTCAGCAATTCCGAGTTTAACCGCTTGTTCACCTGTCCAGAATAATCCTGAGAAAATTGCAGGATCCTGAGATTTCAGTTTTTCCCCACGACCTTTTTTTACAGCCTCAATAAAATGATCATGTACATTATCTAATAATGCTTGGACATGTGCTTTCTGAGCAGCATCAACAGGTTGAGTCATCGATAAAATCGCTTTGTTTTCACCAGAAGTCATGGTGCGATCTTCCACACCCAACTTTTGCATGAGCCCATTTACGCCATAATTTGGCATAATGACCCCAATCGAGCCAACCAAACTCGATGGATTGACAATAATTTCATCCGCTGCTGAAGCAATATAATAAGCACCCGATGCCCCTGTATCGCCAATAATGGCATACAGTTTTTTATCTTTATGCTGTTGCTTCAGATACTGAATTTCCTGCCAAATTTCATCTGACTGTACAGGTGAGCCACCAGGTGAATTAATATTCAAAACAACGGCTTTACTATTGCTGTTCTCAAATGCTTTCTTCAAAGATTTGATGGTATCTTCACTATTCACACTTTGCTTATCTGCAGCAATCGTACCAACAATATCAACAACCGCAATATGTGAACCTGTAGTCGAACTCACATCTGTCGTAGTCGTACTACAACCCTTGCCTAAGATCACTAAAATGAAAAGAATATAAGCGAAGGTCAGTAACTTGAAGAAAATACTCCAACGACGGGCACGGCGCTGTTCTTCTACTGAAGCCAATACGGCTTTTTCAATAATCTGCCATTCTTTGCCTGACTGCTTTTCTAAATTTTGTTGTGTAGTATGACTTTCGTTTTGTGGTTTAGGTGGCCAATCGGACATGTAAGAAGATCCAATAATGAAAAAATTATCCTCATTATATACATGCAGATGCAATAAACTATTTAAACCCTGTATTTTCGCCTATAATAATTGCTGTTTTATATTTCTTATCCCCATACCCATTAGGCAATGACTGATAAAACTCCAAAAACAATGACCGATCGCGTACTGCAATTTGTAAGTCGTCAACCTATTCAAATCTCTCGAATGCTTGCTCGTTCACTTGCAGGATTAGTGAACCTATTAAAAATATCTAAAACATCACAAACAATACGCCTCAATCTTGAAATAGCCTTACCTGAACTCAGCTCAAGCCAACGCGAAAAGATTACTCAACAAGCAATTCGAAATGAACTCACCTCCTATTTTGAATTCTTTAGTATTTGGGGTTCAGAGAATCAGAAAAATATTTCACGTATTCATTCAATTACAGGTGAACACTATTTACATGATGCACTTGCTGAACAAAAAGGTGTGGTGTTAATTGTTCCGCATTTTGGAACTTGGGAAGTCATGAACGCTTGGGTTGCCCAATTCACCCAAATGACCATTTTATATAAACCTGTGAAAAATCCAGCAGCCGATAATTTTGTGCGTAGTGCACGCAGCCGCGAACAGGCTAATTTGGTTCCCACAGATGAAACTGGGGTACGACAGATTTTTAAAGCCTTGAAACAAGGTGGGACTACGGTCATTCTGCCTGACCACACACCAAATGTAGCGGGTGAATTGGTACCGCTGTTTGGTTTACCTTTAGAATCTAGCAATTTAAGTGCCAAACTGATTCAAAAAACCAAGGCAAAATCACTGTTTTTATATGCGATTCGTAACGATGCGCATGGTTTTGACATGTATATCGAACCCATGCCGGAAAGCATCTATCAAGGGACAGCCAATGATGGGACTCAAGTGATTCATCAAGAAATTGAAAAACTCATTCAACGTTTTCCTGAGCATTATCATTGGAGCTATAAACGCTTTAAAGCCAATCCAGAGTTGCGCAATCTGTATAATCTGCCACATGAACAAGCAATGCAACTTGTAGCAAAAATTCGCGAGCAACAAATGTAATCTATCGATTAAGCCAACGTTGCTGATCTCGGTAAAATTGCATTTGTATCTGCTGATCCTCCGTCTGAATAAACTGAATACTACCATTGTCTATCGTGGTATAAAGCGGAATCTGTAACTCATTCAAACGTTGTTGAGTCAAAATACTTGGGTGACCATAACGATTGCTGAATCCTGCCGATGCAATCGCAATTTTCGGCTTGAGTCGCTTTAAGAAATCATAAGCTGAACTATGCTTACTGCCATGATGTCCCAATACCAACACATCAACTTTTAAATCTGAATAGGCTTTTAGAATTTGATATTCGGTTTCCCAGCCTGCATCTCCCATAATTAAGAAATTGGCATAAGGTTGAGCATGTTCAACTTGAATATAAAGCACACATGACAGTTCGTTCTGATGATTAGAAACTTCTGCTAATTGCTCCTTTCGTGGTGATAAGACCTGAATCTTGACGCCTTCCATTTCCCATAGCTGTCCTGCGTGACAATAGTGAAATTGAGATTCAGGCATCACCTCAACTTTTTCATTACTATAAATGGTTTGAATGGGCAAAATGGAACGCAATGAATAATATGCACCGCTATGATCTTGATCTAAATGGGTCAGAATGAGCTGATCCAAATGTGATACCCCTTTGCTATTCAAAAAGGGACGTATTATCTGCTGCCCTACACTAAATTTCTGTTCATCATAATTTCCACCCATATCAATCATCATCTGCTGATCTTGCTTTTGCAAATAGATGGCTTGACCTTGCCCCACATCAAGGATCTGTAATTCAAAAGACTGTTTAGATTCATCGAAAATGAATATTGGTAAAACGCAGACCACCACCCAACTTTTTGGAACAACGCCGCGCGGTAGGAACAAAATGCAAAGCCCTAATATGAGTCCAAACATCACAGCCCAACTCATGGCAACACTCTGTACTGTTGAGCCCACTATCTGATCAGCGCCATTGAGGATTGAAAGTAACAATGACAAACTGAAATCATTCAGTTGGAACAATAATAATCCTAACGGTTTGAAGATCCATAAACACAAGGTCGCGATAATACTGAGTGGAACTACTAAAATACTGAGCCATGGTAATGCCACAATATTGCTGAATGGCGCAATCCACACAACTTGTTGAAAGAAAATCAGCATGAGCGGAAGTAACGCGATAAATATTTTCCATTGTGACTCGAATAGCAACACAACATAAGACTTGAGCTGCCTTAAACGAGTTTCTGCCACTTGGGTAGGTTGCTGTTGCAAGGTCTGATAAATTCTGAGTAGTACCAGACAAGCCCCATAAGACAGCCAAAAAGCAGCGGACAAAATACTGAAAGGGTCAAAGAATAATAATATTGCAGCACTGAACAGCAATATCTGCACAGGTTGCAGTTTAAATTTGCATAAAATCAGAACAGTGATAATCAAACTGGTAAACAAAGTACGTAATGCTGGAATTTCAAAGCCGACGAAAGCAGAATACAGCAGTACCCCCATACAAAAAGGAAGCACCAAAAGATAAGGCTTGGGATAATGCAAATACCAAGTCGGATTAAAACGGATAATCAGCCGATGTAAGCTCCAACAGAGCAATGCAGCAAAGATCAACACGTGCGGTCCTGAAATAGCCAATAAATGGCTCAACCCCATCCGTTTAAATAAGTCTTCAACATCAGGACTGAGTAAACTTTGATCCCCTGTTAACAAGGCCAAAAGTAAGCCTGTATTATGTAAAGATTGATCCCTTAATGTATTACGCAAGCTTAATCTTTGCCGTTCAATTGCCAATAAAAATTTGGCAGTTGAACTTTGTTGCTGCCGCAGATAGGACATTTGACCCACGGCATAAAGTTGTTGCTCACTGAGTCTTTCAATCTCCTGCACTTGAAAGGCAGACATAATGTTCTGTTGTAAGAACCATTTTTCTTGATCAAAAGCACCCTCTATTGCATAGCTGTGTGCAGGTAAAATTTTTCCCCGCAAACGATAGTATTGTCCTAACTCAAGTGGTGTCTTTGATGAAGGTTGGATATAGGCTAACCATTTCACAGGTTGCTTTCGATAATCTAGTACCATGACCTGTTGTTGAATGTGATTCGATTGAATCACATTTAAGTTTTTGACATGTACAATGACTTCGGCGGATTTAGAGGTCAATTCACGTAAAGCCATACGTTCTGTCAATGCATGATCTGCATATAAATAAGCTAAATTGAAGCTGAAGAGACACAAAAAACTAATGCTTAAAAATCTTACAAACTGAGGTTTAAAATTTGGAAGTTTAAGTGCAAGTATTTGGTTAATAATCCATAAGACTGCAAACGTGACACATGTAGCACTGGTGAGTGACCAGACCTCCCCCATTCCAGTCATGCCGAGTATCCAAGCGAGTAGTGCGTATTGCATCATTCTTTTACATATTGTTTTTATAGGTGCCGCACATGATAAAGCCCACCGAAGTGGGCTTCAAGTTAAACATGAAAATCGAAAACTATTCCGCTTCTGCCCAAACCCCATCCTGCATATGTAGAATAGAATCTGCTGTTTGAGCCAATTGCTCATCATGCGTCACAATTAACATCGCCATGTTAAATTCTTGACGTAAATCACTCAGCAATTCAAAAATTTTAACCGCCGTTTTACGGTCTAAATTTCCAGTTGGCTCATCTGCCATCATTAAGGCAGGTTTCGCGACCAAGGCACGTGCAAGTGCCACACGCTGACGCTCACCACCTGACAACTCGCCTGGTTTATGCGTTAAACGATGCGATAGTCCTACTCGATTCAACAAATATTCTGCCTGTGCTTTAACCTCTTTATAATTAGTGCCTTCACGCAACATAAGTGGCATCGCGACATTTTCTAAGGCGGTAAATTCAGGTAATAAGTGATGGAATTGATATACAAAACCCAAATGTTGATTACGCAAATAACCACGCCCCGCCTCACCCATGTGGTCGAAGCGCTGACCATTGAGCCAAACTTGCCCTTCACTCGGACGATCCAATCCACCCAACACATGCAACAAGGTACTTTTACCCGAGCCACTAGAACCGACGATTGAGACGAACTCACCCACATGGACTTTTAAAGACAGCCCTTTAATCACTTCAACCGTAGATTTACCATCAGTAAAATGTTTCACCACATTTTTGGCTTCTAATACTACGTTACTCATAACGTAAAGCCTCCGCAGGTTGAATTTTGGCAGCACGCAATGCAGGGTAAATAGTTGCCAAGAAACTTAAAATTAAAGACAGGCTGACAATAATCACGACATCTTGCCATCTTAAATAAGAAGGTAAGTAGTTGATAAAATAGGCATCAAATAAATGTAGACCTAAGGCTGTATTCACCCAATCAATAAAGCCACTGATGCCTGTCGCAAAAATAATACCCAACACAGCACCTGCAACCGTACCAATCACGCCAATGACAGTACCCTGTACCATAAAGATTTTGGTAATGGTGGCTGGCGAAGCACCTAAGGTCCGTAAAATTGCAATATCTGCCTTTTTATCGGTGACCACCATCACCAGTGAAGATACGATATTAAACGCCGCAACCAAGACAATCAGGAACAGTAATAAACTCACCATCGCCTTTTCCATCTGGATAGCACTGAACAAATTACCGTGGGTATAAGTCCAATCAGAAGCGTAATAGTTGCCCGGTAATTCACGCACAATATCATTACTGACTTGGGGTGCAGCAAAAATATCATCCAGTTTTAAGCGAATCCCTTGTGCACCATCTGGTAAGCGAAGCAGGGTTGAAGCATCGTTCAGGGCGATATAACCCATCATGGAGTCGACTTCTGCACCAATACTGAAAATACCCACAATTTTAAAACGCTTGAAACGCGGCACTACACCCGCAGGTGATGGCGTTGCTTCAGGTAAGACTAACGTGACATTATCATTTAGACCTAAACCCAATGCATCCGTTAACTGTTTCCCTAAAACAATGCCAAATTCACCTTTCTTTAACTGATCAATGTTACCTTCGACCATGTGGTCTTGAATAATCGAGACTTTTTTCTCGTATTCTGGCTCAATACCTGTCACCATAAGACCCGAAACCTGACCATGCGCAGTAATCATGCCTTGCAATTGGGTAAATGGCGCGACACCTTTAACATGCTCATGCTGTTCAACTTTTTTTGCAAGTTCAGGCCAATCTGTTAAAATTTGTGTTGATGAAACAGTGGCTTGAGGTATCATGCCCAGAACTCGGTTTTTCAGTTCTCGATCGAACCCGTTCATCACAGATAATACTGTAATGAGCACAGCTACACCCAAGGTGAGACCGATCATTGAAACCAGAGCAATAAAAGAAATAAAGTGGTTGCTACGCCGTGCGCGAGTATATCTTAACCCGATGTACAGCGAGATTGGTTTAAACATACCATCTAGTCCGAGGTAATACATTATGGAAAATTTACAGCATCAAAGCGCCTCTGCGGAACGTCGCGTTATGTCACGTATCGATGCTGCCTTGAGAATTAATTATCAGATTATTTCTGACGATGTTGCTCTTAATGATCCTTACGATCCAAATTTTGTCTTGCCCCGCTATTTTCTACTACTCGCAGAATTAGATCAATTTGATCTGGCTTTAAACTACGAATTAGAACAATTAACTGAAAAAGATCAACAAATTGCTCGAATATTATCCTTATTCAACCAAAAATTAAACCTGATCACAGGTTCTTTGTATGACGCAATTGTACAATCCATGTTACCCGTACCTGAACAGGTCAATTTTTCTGAGAGTGGGTTTAGCTTTTATAGCGATCGTGAAATTCAGGAAGGGACCTATATTCATGTGACCTTGAGTCATCCTGAGAACTTCTTCCATATTGCTGCAACTGCACAAGTCGTCTATAGCCGTAATGAAGGTAAAGGGAAATTCCGTACAGGTGCCTATTTTATTACCCTACATCCACAAGATCGCGTCAAACTGGCGGAGTGTGTCAGTTTCGAACAATCGAAGGACTAATTGTAGTGACTATTTGGAAGACTTTAATTTAAGAGCGAGTGCTCGGCTCGCTTTCAAATCTCGATAAAAATAGACAAATAAACCAAACAATAAAATACCTGCCCCGACAAATACCATTAAAGACAGCATTTCCTGATTCAGTACAGCCCCGATTAACATGGCTAGAATGGGCGTCATTACTGTGGTTAAAGAGATGGTGGTCGGTTGTAAGTTTTGCACCAGTTTAAAGTAGCAGAACATGGCTATCAGCGATGCCATCACCACGGTATACAGCAATGCCAATACCGATTTCATTTGCGGCATCTGCGTTGGGGCATACTGCCAAATAAAGGGAATCAAACAAGCAGCCACAATACTGGAAATCATGATTGATCCCGTCGCTTGCGCAATCGGATTAATCTGCGCATTGACTTTTTTTACCCAAAACATCGACAAGGCATAAATAAATACACTCAGTAGCATCAACAGAATGCCTATCGGATGTACATGCTGTTGACTTCCTGTGAAGCAAATAATTGCCAAACCAGAAACTGAGATGGACATACCAATCCATTGCAAGCGATGTAAATGCTGCTGAAAAGCAAAACGACCAATCAACCCTGCCATAATGGGTGCCAAACCAAACATCAGTGCAATCATGCCTGAAGATAAATAGCGCGTCGCCAAATAGGTAAAGATTTGCGAACCAATAAAACTGGCAGCACCTGCCAGATAACTTTGCAAACTGATCCGATCAAAGGGTAAACGGACTTTGAGTAAATAAACCAGCCCCAAAGCCAAAGGCAATGCAATAAAAAAACGCAACACCAGTGCCCACATTAAATGGATGTCTGACACACTCCAAACAATGGCTAAAGGCGTGGTTGCCCAAATGAACACCAATAAGGCATAGGTGGACATCAAATTGGCTTTGGAAGGCATAGTCGATTCCAATTAAACGCTAGTTTTACGTTTTTGTTTTTGGATGGTTTGATCAAGGCTGCTCGAAAATTCACGTTTATCACGTTCAGAAATCGGCGGCGGACCACCTGTCTGTACCCCTGCTCCGCGCAAGGTATCCATGAAGTCACGTAAATGTAAACGGGCTTTCACATTGGCAGTGGTATAAATTTCACCCCGCGGATGAATCGCAATCCCACCTTTTTCAATTACTTGAGCAGCCAAAGGAATATCCTGCGTCACCACAATGTCATTAGCTTGCATTCGCGACACAATTTCCTGATCGGCAGCATCTGCACCACTCATGACTTGAATTGAATTGATGCGAACTGAAGGTGTGATTCCCACGTTTTGATTGGCAACAAAAGTGACTTCTAACTGATAACGATCTGAAGCACGCAAAATCACTTCACGTAAAATTTTTGGTAATGCATCGGCATCGACCCAAAGTTTAAATGGCAGCACACGCACCTACGGCATGAAAAAATTGCTAGCAGTGTAGCAAAAACTCAAGCATTACTCTGCTATTGATTTGAAATATACTTGAAAAGTATAGTTTTATTCAAATTCGAATATCATCACTGAATGCACCAAATCACCCACTTTTATCCTCACAAATCTATAACACGCCTTGCATGCTGAATCCTCAATCTCAGTGTAGTTTAAATTTTTATCCCTAATTTCATTCAGATAGACTTGAAATATTTAAATCACCCTCGATTTAATAGATTAAAGCCACTGAACATTCAAATTTGTGCTTATGAAAAATCAAAACAGACCAGAAATGATCACGATTGAAGATCAAAACTTCGGCAGCCATATTGAGCATTGGAATCTGCTGACAGAAAATCCAACTTCTGAAGTTCCCAAATGGTTAGGTCTGGCACTTGATGCACCCATTATGCCAATGGGACTTTGCCGCGAAGAATGTGAAATGGATGCCTCTGTATGGCTAATTCAAGGTCCGAGCAAAGAAAAAGTCCAACTTTGCCAAGTGATTGCCGTTGAAAACAACAAACCCAAAGCAGTAAAAACTGCCTTCCCAAGTTTTGAAAGCCCTTATAAAGTCAAAGCCTCAGTTGAACGGATTATTACTTGTCAATCCAACACCCAAGCAGTCCTACGCTTAAATTTGGGTGACAATAGTATTGTTTACGCATTTGATAGTTTATACAGCGTAAACCACGATCAATATCAAAAAGATCAGACTTATTTAGTTCAATTGAATGCATGGGCTTATGAGCTTGAAGCAGTTTCTGAACACGAACAACTGATTGTAGATGATCCTGCTTCAATTAAGCACCATCGTGCCTTAAATGATATTCTGGCAGCGAATGATGGGGTTGCACCTGCCAATTTGCAGGAACAAATTGATGCTTGGGAACCCAAGTGTGAAGATGACAAAGCACCTGTCACCGTTGATTTCTCCAAGATGGTTGCCTATCTGTATGGCGAAAAAATGGGACAAGAAGATGAAGCCTGGTTCCAAGGTAATATTGTTGGCAAAACCAGCCTAGAATTTATGGGACAAGAATATACGCTGTATGATGTCACTTTAATTCATGATGAAAATCAGGAAGCGACTCTCATCCGCATTGCCACCAAAGATGAAAAATATCAGCACTTTAATATTGGTCAATACATTCGCGGCAACATTTGGGTTCAAGTCAGTATTCATTCCCAAAATTAAAGCTATCTACATTTATTCAGCAATGAAAGCGGGATGTAACACACTTTAAAGGCGTGTTTCACATCCCGTTTCTACTTGATATTGGCTTAAAAAGCAGTGTGACAATATTATTGAGTATATTTTATCCACAGATTTTTATTTTAACGTTTTTTTAAATTCAAATTAAATTGAGTTATCCATAGTTTTAAATTTATTTGAAATCAAAAGCCATCATTTATGAAAATATAAATAAAAACAGCTTGTTATTATAATATCGATCATAGTCATTACTAAGTCATTATCTTAATGAAAATTAAGAAAGGTTGTTTTTTAATCAATTATAATAAGTACTTTATTTAGTCAAATTTTTATGCTTATAATATGAGCAAGCAATTGGATTTAACGATAATATAGATCGGAATGAAATATCTATGAAGATCGTACAAGAAGAAAATTTACAGCGGGTTGAAACTCAACTTGAACAGCGTTTCCAACTAGATGTCATGTCATGCCTTTTTTTTATATTCGGCATGATCACATCAGCTTATATCCTGCACCAGTTTATTCTTTAATTTTACCTTAAAAAGAAAAACCCATCTTATTCAGATGGGTTTTTGTATTTTGGGATTAAGCATTGCGTTTAGCAAAGTCATCCATAAAGTGAACCAATGCTTGCACACCTTCTAATGGTACAGCGTTATAAATACTAGCACGCATACCACCCACAGAACGGTGACCCGCTAAATTCAACAAATGATTCTCTTCAGCTTCTTTCAAGAACAATTTTTCTAAATCAGGATTTGCCAGAGTAAATGGCACATTCATAATTGAACGGTTAGCTTTAGCAATCGGATTCGCATAGAAGTCACTTGAATCGATATAACCATAAAGCAACTTGGCTTTTTGTAAGTTCACCTGATGCATGGCATCAACACCACCATTTTCAAGTAACCATTCAAACACTAAACCAGACAAATACCATGCATAAGTTGATGGCGTGTTGACCATCGAATCATTTTTAGCTTGAGCAGAATATTTCAATAAGCTTGGAATTTCTGGTTTCGCCTGATCCAATAGATCATCACGAATAATTACCAAGGTTAAACCTGCTGGACCAATATTCTTTTGCGCGCCCGCATAAATCAAGCCAAATTTAGAAACATCTAAGGGTGCAGATAAAATGCTTGATGAAAAGTCACACACCAAAGGTTTATCAGTTTCAGGAATACCCGCAAACTGTAAACCACCGATGGTTTCATTGTCTGCATAATGGACATAAGCTGCATCGGCAGATAAATTCCATTCGCTTTGCGCAGTAATGGCTAGCTTGCCATCAATTTTAGTACCCGCTTCCACGACATTAATGTCGCCATAACGCTGAGCTTCTTGTAACGCTTTTTCAGACCAGATACCTGTATGGATATAATCTGCTTTATTATTTTTACCCAAAAGGTTTAACGGAATTGCAGAAAACTGTAGTGATGCCCCACCCTGTAAAAACAACACTTTGTAGTTTTCAGGAATGTTCATGAGCTTACGTAAATCCGCTTCTGCCTTTTCTGCAACCGCAACATAATCTTTGCTACGGTGGCTCATTTCCATAATGGACAACCCTTTGCCATGCCAATCTAACAGCTCTTGTTGAGCTTTTTCTAAAACGGCAGTAGGTAATGCAGCAGGACCAGCACAGAAATTGTACGCGCGCATGATTTTTCCTTTCAGAGGTGAAACACAATAAAATGATGGCATTTAATCATATCTTGATCAGGCTTGCAGTAAATTATCCTGAAAATATTTCAATGCAATCGGGTATTTAAAATCAAAACATCAATAAAGATCGGTACGTTTTTTAGGTTGAATGGCTTTAATAAATGATTCACCTACGACTAAGTAACTGACTATACGTACAATTAAAGCAGGAATAACGACAATAGCATGTATCAATAAAGCCAAAAATAAATAAATGGCGAATTCTACATAACGGTAAAGATGAATTTTTTTTGTTTGATTGTCGCCAAGATGTCGCTGTTTCAAATCATTAAGATTACTCTCGCCATGTGCTTGAATCCACTGCCGCGTTGTCAGCGCATATAAATTACGACAGTAGATGCCACGCAGAAAAGCCATCCACATACGTTTGGGTTTTAAGAAAAATCCTGTAGAAAGCGCAATTAAATTCATGATGCCCAGTATAGGATGATTGAACATGGAACCTGTACCTAGCTCCCAAGCACTGACTTCACCTTCACCAATTCTTCCAACGCTATAACCCGTTAAAATATGATGTAAATCATGGTATTTAAGATACTTATGTCGCACCTTAATATTCGGCAAAGGCACCAGCAAACAACCATTATAAACATTCACCGTACATGGCTCTTGCTCGATTTGAATTGGTGCAAAACCATTCTGTTGATAAAATAAAGCTAACGCCTGATTAATACTCATCCGATCGAATGGAATTGAAGACATTGATGTAATTGGGGGGACATATTGAGTCATTAGTATTTTTATCTGTGTAATTATTTAAAAGTATAAATTTATCGTATTATAACTTTACAGAAAAACGAGTCCAGCCTCGGAAAAATGCGAAATGTAAACGCACTCGTTTACATCGATAAAATGAAGATCTGTATAATTCATGACAACGATAATGCGAGCTTGATGAATGTCACAGCGTTTTCAATTAAAACCAAGAAAATTAACGCTTACTATGAAACCTATTTTCCCGAGTTTTATTTACTTATGTTCGAGTTTAGGCTTCATGCTACCCTGTTATGCTCAATCGATCAGTTACAGTGAAGCCGAACACAGCATCCTGACACAATCTTATAGCACACAGGCTGCCCAAGCTTTACAGCAATCAGCACAACTGCAAGCCGAAGCGCTCAAAGGACTAGGTCTACCGCGCGTGGATTTGAATGTGCGTGCCTATGCCTTTCATAATGAAGTCGATGTGCCGCTCAATTCACTCAAAAATAATCTGGATAATACCCTGACTACAGGCGTAAATAATCAAATTGATCAGTGGCAAAATAATAGCGGTATCCCCAGTGGAGTGACGAACACGTTAAAAGATAGTGTCGGCAACGTCATTGATCGTGGAATTGGACTAATTCCCAATGAAGCCACTTTAAACTTGGATGATCAGGTGGTCCGTCCTACCGTTTCGGTCTTCATGCCTATATATACTGGCGGGTTAACTTCAAGCGCTAAACAAATGGCACAGATTCAGTCGGAACGTAGTGTCATTAATAATAAACAGCAACAAGATCTACAACGCTTTGAAATTATTCAAGCCTATTTCTATACCCAACTGCAACAGCAATTATTGGATGCAAGCCGTTTTAACTTTCAGGCGATGCAAAGCCATTATCAAAATGCGCTAAAACTGGAACAACAAGGTTTTATTAGCAAAGGGCAACGCATGCAATTTGAAGTGGCAAAAAATAATGCAGATCGCGTTATGCAAAATTCACAAACCAATTTACGCGCCAGCTTGTTCCAGTTGAATAATTTATTGCAAAGTAGCCAAGTCACAGAATTAAGCACGCCGCTTTTTGTGAATACCTCGCACAACCAATCAATTAATCAATTATTAGCCAGTTATCCTGAGCAATCTTCTCTGGTACAAAAACTGCAAAAAGATACTGAACTTGCAAAGGTCAAAGTCAAAGCAGAATCAGCTGCAAAAAAGCCCACCATATTTGCCTTTGGTGAGTACAGTTTAGATGAACATCAAAATTGGATTGTCGGTGTCGCTGCACAGTACAATCTATTCTCAGGCATCGACAAACAGAAAAATGTACAAGCTGCAGAACTACAACGCTACGCCTTAGAATTAACCACGCAACGCACCAAACAAGACATTGAAAATGTGATTTATAAATCATATAACGAACTTGAATCTGCGCAGCAAAGTCATGTTCTACTGCAACAAAATATGCAAGCTGCACAGGAAAATTTACGCATTCAAACCCTGTCTTTTAAAGAAGATATGGGCACCGCCACCCAAGTGATTGATGCGCAAAATGCCATGACTGCACTCAAATCTGAAATGGCACTAAATGCCTATAAATATGTGATGTCCTTAGCCACTTTGTTGCAAAGTCACGGCAGCATTGCAGAATTTCAAAGCTACGTAAATCAAAAAAATACGCAATATATTCGTTAACTTTAATGGGGAAATCACATGACTCAAGATCAAACACCACCTGATCAAGAACCAAAAGTCTCCTCATTAGAGGAGCAACATGCAGAACAACTTACTTCTGAAACTGAAAATAAAACATCATCGGAAGCTGATTCGAGTGAATCAGTGAATACTTCGCAACCATCCAAAGCTGAAACGTCAAAGCCTAAAATCGTGAAAATGCTGGTGACGATTTTGATCATTCTGCTGTTAGGAGTGATAGCTTTTGGCTTGTGGAAAAGCTACCAACCGAAGATGGTCGAAATCCAAGGACGTGTGGAAGCCGAAACCATTCATATCAGCAGCAAAATTCCAAGCCGAATAGAAGAACTGTATGTACATGATGGACAGAAAGTTAAAAAAGGTCAGCCGCTGATTCGCCTATACAGCCCAGAAATTGATGCCAAAAAGCAGCAGACATTAGCAGGTTTGCAATCAGCTCTCGCGTTGCAATCGACCGCCGATCGAGGTTCACAGCAAGAAAATATTGATACCTTATATGCCAACTGGCAAGCCATGAAATCGCAACAAGTCTTGGCTGAAACCACCTATCAACGTGGAGCAAAACTTTTTCAAGAAGGCGTCATTTCTCGCCAGCGCCGCGATGAAATGCAGGCAGCGGCGCAATCCGCAACTCAACTGACGGAAGCTGCCTATCAACAATATGCACGCAGCAAACGTGGCAGCACCACCGAACAAAAATCGACTGCGGATGCACAAGTTGAGATTGCCAAAGCCGCAGTTGCCGAAGCCAATGCCCTAGATGCAGAAACTAAATTATTTTCACCTGTCGATGGCACCATTTCAAAAACCTACGGCAAAGTCTCGGAACTGGTGGCTATGGGCGTTCCTGTTATGAGTATTATTTTAGATGATGAGATGTGGGTCAGCCTGAATGTCCGTGAAGACCAATATGCTCAAGTGTATCAGGCCAAAACTCTTGAAGGTTTTATTCCCGCTTTAAATAAAACGGCACAATTCAAAATTAAAAGCATTGATGCTGAAGGTGAATTTGCCACTATCAAAACCACGCGACAAACAGGTGGATATGATATTCGTAGTTTCAAATTGCATTTGACTCCAAGCACTCCAATTCCCGACCTGAAAGTCGGAATGAGTGTGTTATTTAAAGTCAAAGAGCAATCCTGATGTGGGCTGGTCTTTGTCGTGAGCTGCGCTATTTAGCGACGCATAAGTGGGACTTGTGCTTAGTCACACTCGCCCCGCTGTTGGTAATTGTGCTGTTTAGCTGCATGTTTGCTCAAGGCAAACCTGAACATTTACCGATTGCAATTATTGATCAGGATCAAAGCAGCCTGAGTCGTAATATCGAGAAATATCTAGCCAACAACCAAAGCTTGTCGATTTACAACATCACGACTGATGTAAATCATGCCGAACGACTGATCAATGAAACCAAAATTTGGGGCTATGTCTTAATTCCTGAGGGTGCTGAACAGCGATTGGTACAAGCCAAAGATGCTGAAATCGCCCTCGCATTTAATCAAAGTTACTTTAGTGTCGGTAATTCCATTTCCTCAGCAATGCTCAGCAGCACCTTACAAGCCATGGCTAATTATTTAGGACAAAATTATTTGGAAAATAATCTGCCCTATTTAGAACTACCCACACCCAATGTGAAAATTTCACCGCTCTACAACCCCAGTTTAAGTTATGAATTTTATTTAGAGCCTTTTGTGATTCCCGCAGTCTTGCATTTGCTTTTGTGTTGTTGCGTCGCGTTTGCAGTGGGTCAGGAATTTCAATTTCATCACGCACAGAACTGGTTAGGCGGGCAAAAGATTTGGTCTGCCTTACTCAGTAAAATTCTGCTTTATGTCCTGATTTTTAGTGTCTGGACATGGCTGTGGATGTTCTGGCTGATTGAAATTCGAAGCTGGTTTGTCGCTGGTCAACTGTGGCTTCTCCTATTCGCGCAATTCCTTTTTTATGTTGCCTACGCCTTACTCAGTGCCATTGTCGTTTTAGCTACCCAAAGTTTAGCCAAAACATTTGGCTTTTTGGCTGTATATGGCGGTTCATCTTTAAGTTTTGCAGGGGTTACTCTACCGTTAAATAATGCCCCTGCCTTTACCAAATTCTGGGCGAATATTATTCCCTACACGCCTTATGCCAAACTGCAAACTGAACAGTGGGTCGTCGGTAGTCCAGTACAACAATCCTTTATTCCCTTGCTCATTTTATCTTTCTATTGCCTGTTGTATGGTCTGAGCGCTTATGTCTTGCTGAAGCGGCGTGCCCGAGAGGTAGAAGCATGAAAATGTTTAAAGAGTTGTTATACTACTATGCCAAGACCTTTCGTGACATTGCCAAGAACAACTCTATTTTGACAACAATGGTCTTGTCGGTATTGTTTTATAGCTTTTTCTATCCAACAGCCTATAAAGCTCAACATGCCGAAGCACTCCCAATTGTGATTGTAGATGAAGAACAAAGCACACTGACTGCCAGTATTATCAATGCGGCAAGCAACAGTCCTAATATTCAAGTCCGTGCAGTAACAGGTAATTTTGCCGAAGCAGAGGCGTTAGTTAAACAACAACGTGCCGATGGCATTTTGCTCTTACCCGACAATCTATCCAATAGTATTCATCGGGGTGAAGTGGGTGGCGTCGGCTTATACTTAAGTGCAGCCTATTTTTTGAGAACCAAGCAGATTGGCTTGGGCTTAGCGACCTCAATCGAAAATACATTAGCAGAACATGCAGAGAAATTTGGGCAGGTCTCACATTTTTCTCCTGCGCTTTCAATTCATCAAATTCCTTTATTCAATACCCTTTCTGGTTATGGCAGTTATATTTTCCCCGCCATTGCTCCTTTAATTATTCATCAGACCATAGTTTTGGGTTTATGCATGTTGGTCGCAGGCTATCGCAATACAGGTTGGCGAACTCAACGCATTGAGTTTTGGGGCTTAATTGCTGCAGTACTTAGCATTGGTTGCTTAGGCTGCTTTTATTTATTTGGATTTACTTTCTGGCTCTATGATTATCCACGTGGCGGAAACTTCATTGGAATGCTCATTGCTGTGCCAATCTATATTGGCTGTGTGATCGGATTTAGCCTAGTTTTAGCCTCCTATCTGGATCTCCCTGAACGTGCTGGACATCTAATTGTTTTTACTTCGATTCCATTATTTTTGCTTTCGGGAGCTGCATGGCCACATGCCGCAATGCCTGAATGGATGCAATACTTAGGTTTAGCGCTACCCTCCACCCAAGGCATTCAAATGTTTATTCAGCTCAATCAGATGGGAGTACCGACCTCTATGGTCGTACCCAAACTCATTTATTTGGCGACCTTCGGTGCTGTTTGTTTGGTGTGGAGCTATAGACGCTTAAAAAATTAAAGATATAAAATTAATAAAAATTTTAAATCTTTAATTGCTATTCAGCTTAAAATTATGACGTGGCATTAGAAAATTCTAATACTTCAGATTAATGGGTTGAAGCGCCAAAGACTTTGACATCAAATTTACGAATTTTGCTGCTTCCACCAGCCTGATCAAAGCCAACATCGTATTGAACTAAGTTTTTATTGCCATAAGCATATTCATAACTCACCAAATACAGACTTGGTTTGTCAGTTGATTTTTCAATATATTTCGCTGCAATTTTCTTGTTGGTGATTTCTTGCTGCGGAATCGATTTTGCGAATTTACGCATATCATGCTCATGTGCGATAAAATCTGCTTTTAAATTGGGTTCAAAGTAAGTATAAAGCTGTTCAAAATCTGTAGATTTAAAAGCAGCATAAGCTTGCTCTGCCACTTGCTCTTGTGCTGCACTCGGATTTGGTAGAGCATCTTGCGCATTTTGACCAATTTTGTCGCAACCTGCTAATGTAATCATACTGCTTAAAATCAGAGCTTTTACTTTCATTTTCAACCTATACTTTAAGTTCATTGCCATAGTATATAAAAAATAAGCTGAATATATTGAATTCATTACAAAGATCAATGCTATCTTCAATTCACAAATCTAATATTGAAAGAGTCAGTATTTCAACACTTTTAGAGTAAAGAAAAGGACGCCGAGGCGTCCTTTTAGGATTTAAATTAACACTTATTCTTCTTCAGATTCATTCAAATCTGATTCATTTTCAGTGTCATCTACAATCACTTCTTCATCAATTAAGGTTTCATTCGCCATTGCTGATTCAACAGACTCTACAGTTTCGATTTCATCTTCTTCGACTGCATCAATCGCTTCTACACCAACCAATGTTTCATCATCGCCTAAACGGATCAGACGCACACCTTGCGCATTACGACCTGTTTGTGCAACTTCTGAAGCACGAGTACGGACCAAAGTTCCGCCATCTGAAATCAGCATCAATTCTTTGGTTTCATCAATCGCAACTGCACCTACCAATTCACCATTACGCTCTGAGGTCTTAATGGCAATTACGCCTTTACCACCACGTTTCTTGGTCGGGAAGTCATCCACTGGGGTACGTTTACCATAACCATTGGCAGAAGCACACAGCACTTCACCTGTTTCAGGCACAACAACCAAAGAAACAATACGGCTAATGAAGTTAGCATCAATGGTATCATCTTCATCAGACTCGACTTCTTCTGCTTCATCTGCTGGAGCTGAACCCATAGTGACACGCATACCACGGACACCTTTGGCTGAACGTCCCATTGCACGCACATCAGTTTCAGCAAAACGAATCGCCTTACCTTCATTCGAGAACAACATAATTTGCTGTTCGCCATCGGTAATTGCAACACCAATCAAGGTATCTTCTTCGTTCAACTCAATCGCACGCAAACCGTTAGAACGAACATTACTAAACTGTTCCAGTCCTACACGTTTCACAGTACCTGAAGCCGTTGCCATAAAGACAAAGAAGTTCTTACGTAGGTTTTCAGTCATTTCTGCAAATTCAGCGACAATTTCATCGTCCAAATCAATTGTAGAAAGTTCAACCCCCAACTCTTTCAGCTGCTTACGCAATGCATCTGATAACTCATCAGCATCTTCCGCCAAATCATTAAACGAAGCTTTTAACGCTTCATAATGTGCTTCAATAATGCTGTTTTCACGCAGTTTTACTACGTTGGCACGCACAAAGGTCTTAAAGTCCGCCAAACGGTCTTTAAATTTCTTCGGTGCATCAATCACTGGCAAAATTGCTGTAATCGATTCGTTGGCTTCAAGTGGTAACAAGTTCACCATCGGGCGACCTTTCGCACCACGTGACGCTTGCGGAACTTCAAATACTTTCAGGCGATAGACTTTACCAACATCGGTAAAGCAAAGAACAGTCGCATGGTTCGATGTCACAATCAGATGCTGGATATAGTCATCTTCTTTCATCGAAGTAGCTGATTTACCACGACCACCACGACGCTGTGCTGCATAGTCTGACAATGGTTGAGTTTTCGCATAACCCGTCTTAGAAACGGTTAAAACCACTTGTTCTTCTGGGATCAAATCTTCACGACAGAAATCGATACGTGATTCAACAATTTCAGAACGACGTGCATCGCCATATTGTTGAAGAATCAAGGCAAGTTCTTCTTTAATCACATTCATCAATAAGTTGAAATCGTTCAAAATTGCGGTGAGTTCAGCAATTTGACCTAAAATTTCAGTATATTCAGCATGTAATTTGTCTTGCTCAAGACCTGTTAAGCGATGTAAACGCAATTCTAAAATTGCACCCACCTGAGTTGGAGATAAGCGGTAAATATTACCGTCTAAACCAAATGGTCGGCTGAGATCTTCACCTTCAATTTCATCTGGACGAACCGAAACTGAACCTGCTTTCTCCAATAAAGCAACCACACCACCTGCAGCCCATTCACCGGCTTGTAAACGCTCACGCGCTTCTGCTGGGTTGGCAGAGGTTTTAATGGTTTCAATAATGGCATCAATATTGGCTAAGGCAACCGTTAAGCCTTCTAAGATATGACCACGTTCACGCGCTTTGCGTAATTCAAACATAGTACGACGTGTCACCACTTCTTGGCGGTGACGGATAAATGCCGCAATGATATCTTTAAGATTCATTAACTTCGGCTGTCCGTTATCCAGACACACCATGTTAATGCTGAAAGAGTTTTCGAGCTGTGTATTCAAGAATAAGTTGTTGACCACAACTTCTGCATTTTCACCACGTTTTAAATCAATGGCGATACGCATACCATCTTTATCAGATTCGTCGCGTAATTCTGAAATACCTTCTAGCTTCTTCTCTTTCACCAATTCAGCAATGCGCTCAATGGTTTTCGCTTTGTTGACTTGGTATGGAATTTCAGTGAAGACAATCGTGGTACGACCAGTTTTTTCATCTTCTTCAAAATGGTATTTCCCACGAAGATGCAAACGACCTTTACCGGTACGGTAAGCATCGACAATGCCTGATTTACCGTAAATAATACCGCCTGTCGGGAAATCTGGACCCGAGATATGCTGCATTAAACCTTCAATCGTAATATTCGGGTTTTCTGCATAAGCCAAGCAGGCATTGACGACTTCAGTCATGTTGTGCGGCGCCATATTGGTCGCCATACCCACCGCAATACCTGTAGCCCCGTTAATCAACAAGTTGGGAATACGTGTTGGCATTACTTGCGGAATGCGTTCAGAACCGTCGTAGTTGTCTTCCCAATCTACGGTATCCTTTTCTAAATCCGCTAGAATTTCATGGGTAAGCTTTTGCATACGGACTTCGGTATAACGCATTGCTGCCGCGCTATCGCCATCGACAGAACCAAAGTTACCTTGACCATCTACAAGCATATAACGCAAACTGAAATCTTGCGCCATACGAACAATCGTTTCATAAACAGCAGAATCACCATGTGGGTGATATTTACCGATTACGTCACCGACAACACGGGCAGACTTTTTGTATGCTTTGTTGTAGTCATTACCCAATTCGTGCATTGCATAAAGCACACGACGATGAACAGGTTTTAGACCATCTCGTACATCAGGTAAAGCGCGCGATACAATCACGCTCATTGCATAATCCAAATACGAGTGCTTGAGTTCATCCTCAATGGCAATCGGTCTAATTTCCGATACGCTCATGCATACTCCTTGTTATACAAGCAAAGCAGAATTCTGCCCGCATTTATATATCTTAAATCTTGCAAAAATTTAACCCAGAAAACTGAGTTAAAAAACTAAAATACAGCCGCGAATTTTAGCATATTTTATGCCTTTTAGGTGCGGATTTAGATGAGTTAATTTCGTTTGTTTTCCTTTATTTATCGGCTTTTTTTTAAACACTTTCCGAACAAAATTTAAGTTGAATTACGTGCTTTTTCCAGCGTTACTCAACCAAACCCAGAATTCAGATTAACCCATTGTTTTTATTATACTATTCATGATTTTATGCTTCTACAGATATCACCGAGTCATTCCACAAGACAGAAAGCATGTACAACTTTTACTCTCTTTCCGTCATTTCTCACTCAAAACGACTTTCATCAAATAAAATTCAGGCATAAAAAAACGCTCTTTTCAGAGCGTTTTTAGAACAATCATTCAGAAATTAGATTTTAGATACTAATTCAGGAACTACAGTGTTCAAGTCACCTACCAACCAGTAATCAGCTACTGCGTTGATTGGCGCTTCTTCGTCTTTGTTGATCGCAACGATCACTTTAGAGTCTTTCATACCTGCCAAGTGCTGAATTGCACCAGAAATACCTACAGCGATATAAAGGTCAGGCGCAACGATTTTACCAGTTTGACCAACTTGCATGTCGTTAGGAACGAAGCCAGCATCAACCGCAGCACGTGAAGCACCTTGAGCAGCACCAAGCTTATCCGCTAATGGATCAAGTACTTTGTGATAGTTCTCACCTGAACCCACACCACGACCACCAGAAACAACAATACGTGCAGCTGTTAATTCAGGACGTTCAGATTTCACGATCTCTTCAGCAACAAACTTAGAGATACCTGCATCTTTTGCTTCGCTAACCGCTTCAACTGCAGCAGCACCGCCTTCAGCAGCAACAGCATCAAACGCAGTACCACGAACTGTACCAACGATGATTGCTTCATCAGATTGAACAGTTGCAATCGCGTTACCAGCATAAATTGGACGCTTAAATGTGTTTGCAGATTCAACAGCAATGATGTCTGAAATCATGCTGACATCAAGAAGTGCAGCAACGCGTGGAAGAATGTTCTTACCCGTTGTTGTAGATGCAGCCAATACGTGTTTGAAACCACCTTTAGCAACGTCAGCAACTAAAGCTGCAACGTTTTCAGCCAATTGGTTTGCATAAGCAGCGTTGTCAGCAAGTAATACTTTGCTTACACCAGCAACTTTAGCCGCAGCGTCAGCAACTGCTTGCGCACCTGAACCTGCTACCAATACAGTGATATCACCACCGATTTTTTGTGCCGCAGCAACAACGTTTAAAGTTGCACCGTTAAGTGTCTTGTTGTCGTGCTCAGCGATTACTAAAATACTCATGATTTTATCCTTCTGTATTAGATCACTTTCGCTTCGTTTTTCAATTTTTCAACAAGCTCATCAACAGATTTCACTTGTACGCCAGCTTTACGGTCAGCAGGTGGTTCAACTTTAACTGTTTTAAGTTTAGTTGCTGCAGTAACACCGAAATCAGCAGGTGACTTAGTATCAAGCGGTTTTTTACGCGCTTTCATAATGTTAGGAAGAGCAGCATAACGTGGCTCGTTCAAACGTAAGTCAGTTGTGATGATTGCTGGAAGTGACAATTCAACAGTTTGTAAACCGCCATCGACTTCACGCGTCACTTGTACTTTGTCGCCATCAACTTTAACTTCAGATGCGAAAGTACCTTGACCTGCACCGAGAAGTGCACCAAGCATTTGACCCACTTGGTTAGAGTCGTCATCAATTGCTTGTTTACCAAGAAGGATTAATTGTGGTTGTTCAGCGTCAACAACACCTTTCAGGATTTTAGCAACTTCCAAAGCACCAAGTTGGCTGTCATCAGCTTCAACCAAGATACCGCGGTCAGCGCCAAGTGCCATTGCAGAACGAATTTGTTCTTGAGCTTCTTTAGGACCAATAGAAACAACAACGATTTCTGAAACAGTTCCTTTTTCTTTTAAGCGAACCGCTTCTTCCACTGCGATTTCACAGAATGGGTTAATTGACATCTTAACGTTAGTAAGGTCTACCCCACTATTGTCCGGTTTAACGCGAACTTTAACGTTGGCATCAACCACACGTTTTACAGCAACAAGAGCCTTCATGTAATCCTCGGCTGTTTTAGCAAAAGTAAATGTTGAGAAAAGTTAGATTAACTCTTCACTTAAAATTTTTTAGGTGTCCTATCTTGCAATGCGTATGGCATTTCGGTCAAGTCACAATTGCCGAATCCGCTGTAAAAATGCGTAAAAATGGCTGAACGTCGCGTTCAAAGTTTTATTTGCATACATTTCAATTCTAAAATAGCCCTGCAAGTGTATTAATTTTAAACATTGATTTTTATTATTTTTTTACTTTATTTACTACATAATTTTTTCTGATCAATGACAAGAATTTCTGCTTTATCTGTTTGTATTAACGACCAAATATAACTGCAAAAAGGGACATATGACTTGTCAGTTTTGACAGAACCATAGTCCGGATTGAAATTTTCTTTAGCTGCTACATCAAACAGATTTTCCAATCAAACACATTATTCCGACATTGTGAAAACCTACTGTTGTACATAAAAAAGCATGCCGATCAAAAGCATGCTTTTAAGTCTTTCAATTAGTTAGCAATCAGCCAAGTCGCTGCCAGCATGAGCAAACCACCTGAACCCGCATCAATCCATTTTTGTTTTTTGGCATCTAGCTGTGCATTAGCGGTAATTTTAGCAATGACGAAACTTAAGCCACTATACACCACCAAGCATAAGCCTATAAAAATAGAGGATAAAATCAAACCTTGAGTTACTGTGTTTTCAGCCTGTCGAATAAATTGTGGCAAAATGGCAAAATAAATCAACATGCCTTTCGGGTTCAGTAACGCTGTTAAAAAGCCTTTTGCAATCGGATTACCCGCAGCTGCTTTAGGCACATGTAATGCTTTACTATTAAAAACTGACTTTAGCAAGCTGAACGCCAGATATAAAAGATAAGCAATCCCGAGCCAGCGTATGGTTTCAAACAACATTGGAAAAGAAACAAGAATTGCGGCAATGCCAACTGCAACCAAAACTGAATGCACTACATAGCCCATACAAACACCCAGTGTCGCCATCATGCCTGCTTTCGCGCCTTTCGCCATCACTTGCGAAAATATAAATAACATGTCAGGTCCTGGGGTAAACACCAGCGGTAAAACAGTCAGCGCAAACAATAAATAAACAGACATATCCTTTTCCCTTCCGAATAGACTGAAAGTGAAAATTAGTATCTGCGAATTTATACAAAATAGGATTGCAAATATTCTATAATTAGATTTATTTTTCGAATTTAATTCTATTTTATGAAATCATCTTCCAAGAATATTTTAATCAAGCTAGACCGCATTGATAAAAGTATCATTCAGGCTTTACAACAAAATGGTCGCATTCAAAATAATGATTTAGCCAAAGAAGTTGGACTTTCCCCATCCTCTTGTTTACGTCGGGTCAAACTGCTGGAAGAAGCAGGCGTGATTCAGAACTACACGACCGTGGTGGATCCACAGAAAATTGGTTTCCAGCTAATTTTATTCTCACGCATTTGGTTGGTTGGACAAGATGCAGAAACTATTGATTGCTTCATTGAAGCCATGAAAGAACTGCCTCAAGTCATGGAGTGTTATATTATTTTGGGCGAATGTGATGCCATGCTGAAAGTGGTCGTGCCTGACTTAGAAAGCTATCGTAAATTTCAGTCGACTCATTTGACCAAGAAAAACGGCATCACCAGTGTTAAAACTGATTTACCAAGCCAAATTATTAAACAAAGTTTTCAACTGCCACTGGAAGATTTATAAGAGACTGTATGCCAATTCAACTAGAAAGTAGGCGCTTGATCTTAAGACCGTGGCAAGAATCGGATCGCTTGCCTTTTTATCAGCTTAATGCTGATCCTGCTGTGATGCGTTATTTTCCAAAATGTTTGTCGCGAACTGAAAGCGATCAATTGCTGGATAAGTTCCAAGCATTGATTGAATTACAAGGTTGGGGATTTTGGGCGGTCGAATTAAAAGCTGAACAAGGTCTGATCGGTATGACGGGATTGCATCATCAGCCCGATCAGTTTAGTTTTTCACCTTGCACCGAAATGGGTTGGCGTTTTGACAAAAACTATTGGGGGCAAGGCTACGCGACAGAAGCAGCACAATTGGCTTTGGATTTTGCTTTTCAAACTTTACAACTGAATCAAGTGGTTGCTTTTACAGCTGCAATTAATCATGCTTCAGCAGCCGTGATGCAACGTCTTGGTATGCAATATCAACTAGAGTTTGCACACCCTGCACTTACAGCCGATAGTATTTTACAAAAGCATGTGCTGTATGCCATTAAGCATACTGAATTTCGCTCAAATATGTGCGTTACCTAAAAAGTCTCGATGTACATGACTCAATTCAATCAGTTCATAATCTGATAAATCAAAAATTTCCCAAACGGATTGAAAATTATCGGTCGTGTCCATGATTGGGATCTCTGTAGCAGACACATTCCACGTGGTACCATCCCAAACATAGCACTTTCGGGTGTCCTGCTGCATAGCTTGTACCATGCCAGAAGTATTAATCCCTTCGATCACAGAATTTTCAGGCAAGAGCGGTTGTACTTCTGGTAAGCAATATTCAATAAAATGTTTAATCTGGCGCAAACCATAGCCTGCAAAAATATCCTTTTGCACTTTATTTAGCTGATCGTATTTTTCTTGTATGTTTGAAATCATGGTTTGCAATCCTCTTTCCATTTGGTTTTTAAAATCGCATTCGGTACCAACATTTCTGTACCACACGCTAAGTGACACTTATACTGGATCTTTTGCTTTTTTATTATTCTACAATAGTACAAATATGCTCCTTGCATGGCTGTTACCCTATGAATAGAGCAAGTTCTGTACCAAATAAAAATCACTCATCGAAATGATGGACATATATCAACACGGAAATTATTACTGTCTCTTGAATTGGGCACGTGGGTGCGCTTGATCATAAACATTTGCCAGTCGGTCAAAATCGACATGGGTGTAAATCTGGGTCGTGCTTAAATTACTATGCCCCAACATTTCCTGTACTGCCCTTAAGTCTCCACTATTTGAGAGCATATGGCTGGCAAAACAATGTCTGAGTAAGTGCGGATGCAAGTCAACACTGACGCCTGCACGCTGTGCCTGAAACTTGACCCGATTTTCAATTTGTCGTGCCCCTAGTGGATTACCTTTACGACCGATAAATACATGTGCATCGGGCACAAAATCTTCACTCCATAATGGATATAACTTGAGCCACTGCATTAAAGCCAATTTTGCTTTAGAACCAAATGGCACGACGCGGGTTTTATTGCCTTTACCTGTAATGCGTAATAATTGACGATTAAAATCAATATCTTTAATTTTTAGGCTTTGTACTTCAGCAAGTCGTAACCCACTAGAATATAGCAACTCCAGAATGGCTTTATCACGTAGCCATAATTCCTGATCCTGTTCCTTTTCTGGTTCTGCTTGATCCAAAATCTGTTGAATGGTTTCAATATCCACCATACCGGGTAATGGCCGTGGTTGGCGTTTTAGCTGAAAATCATCGGAAGGGTTAAATTCCAGATATTGCCCTTCTTGTGCCCACTTCATAAATTGGCGAATGGCAGACAATAGCCGTTGTAAACTACTAGAACTCAGTTGATGTTGTTCTACTTTCACTGCCAAATATTCGCGTAAATCCGCCGTTTCAACATCTCGCAAAAGCAACTTTTTCTGTTCGCAAAAATGTAAAAAATCTCCAACATCACGTTCATATGCCAATAAGGTGAGTTTTGACTGATTTTGTATTTCTCGTGCTTTCAGCCACATGGCTAATAACTGTTGGGGTTCTACAGACATAATGCCAACCTTAAACTAATCCATTAAACTGGGTTAAATACTTTTGAATCTGAACAGCAACATCTTCGGCATAATGTTCGGCAAAAGCATGATCACCGCCACGAATCAAATGTAGTTCAGATTGCGGAAGTTGATGCTGCAACGCCTGACCCACTGCTACGGGACTAATGGGATCTTGATCTCCCCACAACAATAACACTGGCATACTGATTTTTTCGAGTTGCGGAGATAAATCCAATTGGGCACTAACAAACCAGTCTGGATAATGCAAATACTGTTGTTGATAAGCACTGCGCCAGTCCTCTACCTGAAAAGCAGATAAATCGATCCCACCTGAAGTAGCACACAGCACCAAACCTTTAACAAAATCTGGACGTGCTAGTGCGGCTTGTACTGCGAAAATCCCACCCATCGACTGGGCAATCAAAATACATTCAGACTGAATCTGCTGCAAAACATATTCAGACAAACTAGCAAAATCGAAAACTGATGGCTGACTGGGTTCATCACCAAAATCAGGGTAAGCAATGACCTGTTTATCTGTACAGTCTGGTAGAAGATGAATCAATGGATTCCAAAATGCAGTATTTCCTGAAGCACCGGGAAGAAAAATGAGTGTTGGCATGTGTTTCAATTCTTGTATTTACTCTTTTCATGCAGCATAGCTGATTTTCACCCATAAAAAAGCACCATCTTGCAGACAGTGCTTTTTTCAACTGACTTTAGATTTAGCCTTGGAAATAACGGAGGTCAATGCGTCCTTCATAGACATTAGCCGTTGGACCTGTCATCCACACCACTTCACCATCACGCCATTCAATTTGCAATTTTCCGCCCGCAAGCTCAATTTCAACCTGATGTGCCAACAAGCCACGGCGCATACCTGATACAGCAGCAGCACATGCACCCGTACCACAAGCCAAGGTCTCACCCACACCACGTTCAAACACACGTAAGCGTGCATGCGTTTCATCTATAATTTGCATGAAACCTGCGTTTACGCGTGCTGGGAACCGCGCATGCGATTCTACCTGCGGTCCCATCGTAGCGACATCAGCTGTAATCACGTCAGGTACAATGGTCACCGCATGCGGATTACCCATATTCACCACATCAATTGTGATCTGCTGCTGATTTGCCAACTCTAGGTCATATAAGTTTTCAGGTTCATCTGCCAAGAATGGAATTTCCTGTGGCAAAAACTTCGGATAGCCCATATTTACGCGGACCCAGCCGTTTGAACCCAATTCAGGTTCAACAATACCCGCTTTGGTTTGAACTTTAATTTTGGTTTTGGTGGTCAACTGACGCTCATGCACAAAACGCGCAAAACAGCGTACCCCATTACCACATTGTTCAACTTCCGAACCATCGGCATTAAAAATACGATATTTAAAATCTGCTTCAGGCACATCAGGTGGTTCAACAATCAGTAACTGGTCGAAACCAATACCAAAATGACGGTCAGCAAGACGTTGAATCGTCAGCGCATCTAAATAAGCACGCTGACTAATCAAATCAATTACCATGAAGTCATTGCCTAGACCATGCATTTTAGTAAATTCTAAAAACATTCTCAGTGACTCCTTAAGGCAACAAACGCTCTTTTTCCCACAGGGATTCTATAGTTTCACGCTCACGGATCAGATGTGACTCAGCACCATCAACCATCACTTCAGCCGCACGTCCACGCGTATTGTAGTTTGAACTCATGACAAAACCGTATGCGCCCGCACCCAAGACTGCCAAGGTATCATTTTCACGCAGCGCTAGATCACGCTCTTTACCTAAGAAATCACCCGTTTCGCAAATTGCGCCAACCACATCCCACTCTAAGGTTTCAACATCTGTACGCGGAGTCACGGGTTGGATGTCCATCCATGCTTCATATAAAGCAGGACGAATTAAATCATTCATTGCTGCATCAATAATGGCAAAGTTACGATGATTAGTTGGTTTTAATAAATCAACTTTCGTTACCAGTACACCTGCATTGGCAGAAATACTACGACCTGGTTCCATATACACTTTTAAACCTAACTTTTCTAAAGTAGGTTTCATTGCATTGGCATATTCTTCAACTGTTGGAGGCACTTCATCTTTATAGGTCACACCCAAACCACCGCCAATATCGATGTGCTTCAGTTGAATACCTAAATCTTTAAGCTGCTCAATCATCAGCATGACACGATCTAAAGCATCGACAAAAGGTTTGGTTTCAGTCAACTGTGAACCGATATGACAGTCAATCCCGATAATGTCTAAATTCGGTAAAGTCGCCGCATATTGATACGTTTCAAATACGGTATCAGAAGGAATACCAAATTTATTTTCTTTTAAACCTGTCGAAATATACGGATGTGTTTTCGCATCTACATCTGGATTGACACGCAATGAAATCGGCGCTTTTTTACCTAAAGCAGCAGCTACTTTCTGAATACGATCTAATTCCGCATGAGACTCAACATTAAAACAGGCAATACCCACTTCTAAAGACTTTTGAATATCGGCTTCGGTTTTACCTAAACCCGAAAACACCACTTTAGACGCATCGCCACCTGCTGCCAAGACACGTGCCAGTTCACCGCCGCTCACAATATCAAAGCCGCAACCTAACTTGGCTAAGACATTGAGTACCGCAATATTTGAGTTAGACTTTACCGCAAAACAAATTTGATGATCGATAAAACCAAATGCACGATCCATATCTAAATAATGCTTTTCAAAAGTGGCTTTTGAATACACATACAGTGGCGTGCCATATTGCTGCGCAAGCTGTTCTAGGGAACACTGCTCTGCGTGCAATACCCCATTAATGCGGGTAAAACTCATGAAGATGTCCTTTCAGTGACAATTTAAGGTGTAGAAGTTTTCGATTCGATAGTCGCCTGTTGTTCTGCTGGCTCAGTCGATTGGACTTGCTCAGTTTTTTGACCAGACTCTACGTTTGAATGTAACAAATATTTTGCACGTTTGTCATAATTTGGATTGCTTGGTAATTGCAAAGCTCCCGATTGACCACAACCGATTAATGAAGATCCCAATACCAATACACTTATGCAGCAAATGACGCGACGCATCTGACCACCTATCTCAAATTTTAACGAAGTATAACCCGATCAACGCGTTGACCAAAGCATTAAACGCTAGAGATTATCGCCAGACATAAAAAAACGCCAGTATTCAACTGACGTTTTAACATACAGCAAATGATTATTTTTGTTTAGGCTTATAAAAACCAAAATAGCCAATCGCAAGAATGATGAGCCAGATTGGGCTGACCATTAACGCCTTCATGGTATCAGGTTCTAATGACAACACGAAAATCATGCCAACAAAAAATACAATCCCGACCCAACACGTGAAAGGTCCACCTGGTAATTTAAAGGTCGATTTGGCATGTAATTCTGGGCGAGTTTTGTAATACACCAAATAGCTCCACAAAATGATCAACCAAACCAAAATAAATAAAATGGTAGACAGTGTGGTTGCTAAGGTAAAGGCTTCTACGGTATTTGGAACAAAATACTGTAATGCGGCACCAGCTAGCAAACAGATGGCAGAGAAATACAATGCGTTTGCAGGAACTGCACGCTTGTTTAAATGACCAAAAGCTTGTGGACCTTGTTTCTCTCGTGACAGACCAAACAACATACGGCTGGTTGAGAATACACCACTGTTCATTGAAGACATTACAGAAGACAGTACGACCAAGTTCATGATAATCGCTGCCGCCGCAATACCCGCTTGACTAAACAAGTTCACGAATGGGCTAACGTCTGGATTAATCTTATTCCATGGTGTAACTGACATCACAATGATGAGTGCAAACACATAGAAAATGATGATACGGATTGGAATCGAGTTGACTGCTTTGGGTAAGTTACGCTCAGGGTCTTTGGTTTCTGCAGCCGTAGTACCCACCAATTCCACCCCAACAAAGGCAAAAATGGCAATCTGGAAGCCTGCCAAGAAACCTCCCATCCCAGTCGGGAACATACCACCATTCGCCCACAAATGCGTGAATGATGCGACTTCACCCGATGTCGAGGTAAAGCCAGTGAAAATCATCCACAGACCGACAGCAATCAACACCACAATCGCAATGATTTTGACCAGCGCAAACCAGAACTCAAGCTCACCAAACAGTTTTACCGTCATGAGGTTCAAGCCCATAATGAAGATAATCGCAGCAACACTAATCATTGCACCTTCAACAGGGCTAAACGGCAGTCCATTATTGAAGAACTGTAAGTAGTAGATAATGGCAGACAAGTCCGCAATACCAATGGTGATCCAGCACAACCAGTAGGTCCAACCCACAAAATAGCCCGCCCAAGGACCAATCAAGTCCGTGGAAAAATCAATAAATGACTTATATTTCAGGTTGGATAACAGTAATTCGCCCAATGCACGCATGACGAAGAACACCATTAAACCAATGATCATGTAGATGAATAAGATCGAGGGACCCGCCAAACTAATGGTTTTCCCTGACCCCATAAATAAACCTGTACCAATTGCCCCACCAATAGCAATCAGTTGTAGATGTCGATTCGACAAACTACGATGGAGTTCGCCTTGTGCAGCAGACTCATTCGAGTTTTGATTTAACATCGTGATAGAAACTCTCTATTAATCCTTTAAGATTTTTTAACCAAATTAATCCAAATTACACATTTGCACTATTTTTAAGCATGCCTTCGCTATGTAAGTTTTTGGGTCAATCTAAGCTAAACAACTATGTCTGTATCGTTCAGCAGTCACGCCTAATACAATTAGCGCCGATAATACGCACAAGATTAGGGCAATACAATGCACTTTTTTGACACATCAGTTTATATAAATCCCAAGATTTGAAATAAAGAAAGCAGCCATTTCGGCTGCTTTCTTAAGTTTTACTAAATTCTAGTATGAGAACGTTCTATTGTTTGTTTTGTTGTTTCTTTAAACGTTCTTCCCAGTAAGTCGCATTACGAATGCCCAATTTAACAGGATCAAACGTAAATTCTTTTACCCCAGCCTTTTGCTGTTGCTCATAATCTTTCAATGCCTTCATGGTTGGCTTCCAGACAAAGTAGGTCAAGATAATACCAATGATGTTAATCCAAGCCATTAAGCCCACACCAATATCACCCACACCCCAAATATAACCCGTTGCACTGATTACACCGTAAGCTACTGAAATCATGATAAAACATTTAGTGATAAACAATAACGATGGTGTTTTGGTGATATAGCTTAAATATGCAATATTGGTTTCAGCAATATAGTAGTAAGCAACAATCGTAGTGAAGGCGAAGAAGAATACGGCTAAAGCCACAAAGATTTGACCAAAACCACCAAAGACTGTGCTTACTGCCATTTGGGTGAATGCTGGCGAACCAATTTCAACCGTTGCACCGATGTTTTGAACAATAAATTGGCCCGCTTCTAAAGTACCCTGAACGTTATACATGCCTGTGATTAGAATCATGAATGCTGTTGCAGAGCAGACGAATAAGGTATCTACATAAACAGAGAATGCTTGAACAAAACCTTGTTGAGCGGGATGTTGAACTTCTGCTGCTGCCGCTGCATGAGGACCTGTACCCTGACCTGCTTCGTTTGAGTAAACACCACGTTTTACCCCCCAACCAATTGCAGCACCAATACCCGCCATTGGCGTGAACGCATCAGCAAAGATCAGTTTAATTACACCAGGAAGTTCATGAATATTCATCCCAACAATCACTAATGCCATTAGAATATAACCTGCCGCCATAAATGGAACGACAAATTCAGCAAAGCGTGCAATACGCTTAATCCCACCAAAAATAATGATTGCTAATAAGGTTAAAATAACGACTAAAGCCAATAGCTTGTAGGCACCAATATCACCAAAAACAATAGAACCTTGCCCAGTGATTTGGGTAAATGCATTTCCAACTGCATTGGCTTGAATACCTGGTAGGAATAAACCACAAGAGATAATTGCCGCAATCGCAAATAGAATACCTAACCAGCGTTGACCCAAACCGCGATCGAAATAGAATGCTGGTCCACCACGGTATTGACCTTGATATTCAACTTTATAAATTTGACCTAAAGTTGATTCAACATAGGCTGTACTGGCACCCAAAAATGCCACAACCCACATCCAGAAGACTGCACCAGGACCACCAAAACCAATTGCAGCAGCAACACCAGCAATGTTACCAACACCAACACGACCTGAAAGGGAAACTGCTAACGCTTGGAAAGATGAAATCCCTTGTTCTGAGGATGAACCACTAAATAATAATCTTGCCATCTCTTTCATTTGGCGCACTTGTACAAAGCGCGTCAAAATAGAGAAGAATAAACCTGCCCCCAAACATAAATAAATTAGAGCCTTGCTCCAAATAATACCATTTACCCAATCAACAATTTCTGCTGCACTCATAGACATCAACCTTTTATATAATTTGAAAATGTAGCAACTGCTTTATTTTCATTTGTCTGAGCATGAGCAATATTTATGCCATTCAATATCTGTGTCATGACAAGAAATATACAAATGCTCAAACACCTTCCTTGGAAAAGTGAACTGAACGAATATCTTGACTCAAAAACACACTGCTTCTTACTTGTAAAAGTCTTAGATCATGTTATTTTTCTGAGCACTTCCCTTTAACCAGTAAATTACGACAAACAGCGATACTTCTTATTCCTTAAGAATTACACCAACTTATTGAGTAGTTTTCGTAATTACTATTTTTAACTAATTTACAGATTATTTTCAATTTTATTTATGGCAAAAATTAAAACTGTATATCGCTGCGAACAATGTGGCGCTGACCATTCCAAATGGGCTGGACAATGTTCCGAATGCGGAGAATGGAATAGTCTGGTTGAAGTACGAATTGAACCTGCCATCACGCACCGAGCCCAACCTAAAATAGGCGGTGGTTATGCAGGACAAGCCGCCAGTGTGACCACATTAAATCAGGTTTCAGTCTCACATGAAACCCGTCTCGCTACGGGTATTGGTGAATTTGACCGTGTATTAGGAGGCGGGTTAGTCACGGGCTCCGTGGTACTCATTGGGGGTGACCCTGGTATTGGTAAATCTACCATCCTGTTACAAACCGCAACTCATATGGCCTCAGCTAAAAGTTCTGCCCTCTATGTCACAGGCGAAGAATCTTTATCTCAAGTGGCCATGCGTGCGCAGCGTCTAGATCTGCCGACTGATCAACTTAAAGTCATGGCTGAAACCTGTGTAGAGCGAATTTGTGAGGTACTGGCTCATGAACGCCCTGCAGTTGCCATTCTAGACTCTATTCAAACCCTCTACACTGAAACTTTGCAATCAGCGCCGGGGGGTGTCTCACAAATTCGCGAATCCGCTGCCCTGCTTACTCGTTTTGCCAAGAATAGCGGTACGGCACTGTTTCTTGTCGGACATGTCACTAAGGAAGGTGCTTTGGCAGGACCTCGCGTACTTGAACATATGGTCGACTGCGTGCTGTATTTTGAAGGCCAATCTGACTCGCGTTACCGCATGATTCGCGCAGTCAAAAACCGATTTGGTGCAGTCAATGAACTGGGTGTATTTGGCATGACCGATAAAGGCTTGCGTGAAGTTGCTAATCCTTCCGCAATTTTTCTGAGTCGCTATGATGAAGCCATTCCAGGTTCTATTGTGATGATCAGCCGTGAAGGCACACGACCTCTTTTAGTTGAAGTCCAAGCCTTGGTCGATGATGCACATGGACAACCTCGCCGCGTTGCCTTAGGTTTAGAGCAAAACCGTTTAAACATGTTACTGGCAGTGATGCATCGTCATGGTGGTGTGCAAACTTCTGGACAAGATGTTTATGTGAATGTGGTCGGAGGTTTAAAAATTACCGAAACAGGATCAGACTTAGCCGTACTCTTAGCTTGTGCATCGAGCTTAAGAGGAAAAGCATTACCACAGCAATTGGCAGTTTTTGGTGAAGTTGGTTTATCTGGTGAAATACGACCCGTGCCGAATGGACAGGAACGTCTAAAAGAAGCCATTAAACATGGTTTCAAATACATTATTGTCCCTCGTGGCAATGCACCACAAAAAGCAATTGCAGGCGTGCAAATTATTGCAGTTGCACGGCTACATGAAGCCTTGACCGAAGCCATGAATCTCGCAGAGTAAATAAGTGCTGCATTAAAATTTAATTATGCAAAATTAAAAAAAAAAATTGTTTTTTCTTATTGAAAAAAATGACGAATGCCTGCATAAATACAGGGCTATTTATCATTTTTATAGGAAAATTGAATGGAAGTTCGACAGCGTAGTTTAGTTGCAGGTATTTTAGCAGCGATGTTATTGGTTGCACCTTTGGCAGAAGCTAAACGTGCTGGAAGTGGTAAAAGTCATGGCATGAGCCGTTCTACGACATCCAGCCAGTCTTACCAACAACCTCGTCAAGTAACTCCTGCACAACAACCTGTTGCCCCTGCAACTGCACCACAAAAATCTGGTCCAGGTGTAGGTAGTATGGTTGCTGCGGGTGTTGCGGGTGCTGCCATTGGTGCAGTTGCTGCAAATGCGCTTGCAGATGACCGTCCAGCTAGCCAAGCTGAAGCCGCCCAAGAAGAAAAAGGCGGAATTCCAAGTTGGATCTGGATCCTTCTCGCTGCTGCTGTTGCCTTCTTCATTTTCCGCAAGATGGGCGCAAAAAAAAAACTAACATCCACTAACCCGTATGCCCCAAATAATGGCGGTCAAGCTGCATCGCCATTGGGTCAAGCATCTGCGACACCGCGTGCATCAACAGACAGTACCAATATTTTTGGTCAATCAGTTGGTGGCGGTGCTGCAACCCAAGCACCAGTTAATAATGCGCCATTCGGTGCTGCCTATACCAACGGTGGTAACCAACTGCCTGATGGTACTGAGCCAGCCGCTTTCTTACGTATTGCACGTCAACGCTTTAATCATATTCAATCAATGAATACTGCGAGCAATATTGAAGAAATCCGTCGTTATTTAACCCCTGACTTATATCAGTCTATGTATAACGACATTATGGCAAACCGCGATCAAGATGTAGCTGAGTTCTCTAATTTGAACGCCATGGTGACTGATTCTGCGACTGAAAATGGTCAGTATGTGGTGAGTGTGCGCTTTACTGGTACAGTCAGTGAAGACCTCAACAGTTTGCCGCAACCATTTGCTGAAATCTGGCATTTCGTTAAACCTGCGGGTTCTAGCCAAGACTGGTTGGTAGCAGGTATTCAACAAGCTTAATCATAGAATTGCAAAAAAACAGCGACTTCGGTCGCTGTTTTTATTTGTCATCGAATCAGGCTAAGATCGAATGAAGAACAAGATTAAATAAAACCTCTTTCTAGCTGAAATACAGCGCCAAATAACAGGATCTCTATATGCAATCACTGGTTTGTTATAAAACCCTTTCCGTTTGGAAGCATGACAGCATTCCCACAGTCTTCCAGCAACCGCACAACACCAAACAAGGGACTTGGGTAAAACTCAATATTTTAAAAGGTGAACTAGACTTTGCCATGCTAAATGAACAAGGCGAAGTAATCTCAAATCATCATTTTAGTGTGACCGAGCAGCCCCCTTTGATTGAACCTCAGGCTTGGCATCGTATCGTGGCTTTTAGCCCTGATATTGAATGCCAGCTCAGTTTCCATTGCCAAGCCGATCAATTGTTCACTAAAAAATATCAACTCACGCCTACGCATTCAGAAATATTAGCCGCTCTACCTGATTTGCACGGTGGTAAAGCCCTGGATGTCGGCTGCGGTTCTGGACGCAATGCCCTATTTTTAAGTCAGCACGGCTTTGAAGTAGATGCATGGGATGTGAATATACAAAGCATACAACGCTTAGAGCAAATTATAGCAGCAGAGCAAATACAGCAGATTCATACCCAGTTGCGTGATTTAAACGAAAATCAGCAGATTGATGAGCAATATGATTTTATCTATTGCACCGTGGTGATGATGTTTTTGCAAGCCAAAACTATTCCACCGCTGATTGCACAGATGCAACAAGCAACTAAATCAGGCGGATATAACTTAATTGTCTGTGCCATGGACACAGAAGATTATCCTGTTCAACCTGATTTTCCATTTAGCTTTAAAGCGGGTGAGCTCAAAGCCTATTATCAGGATTGGACTATCCTCAAATATAATGAAAATGTCGGTGAGCTGCACCGCACTGATGAACATGGACAACGGATTAAACAGCGCTTTGCCACGCTCTTTGCACAAAAAATTTAATTTTAAAACATAAAAAACCCGCCAATTGGCGGGTTTTTTAGCATTGGATCTTATAAACGAACCAATTTTACGATTTGTTCTGCAAGCTCTTCAGCTTGTTCAGTACCGAAGCTCACATCCGTTGCATCCGCAAGGTCAGTAATCACAACCACACCTGTTTCACGCAACAATGCCACTTGCTCAGCAGTTAAACCTGCTTTCGCAATTGCAACAACACCTTGTTGAATCAACAAGCTTTCTAAAACTTGCGCTTGCTCAAGTGCTTTTGCTGTGACAGTCACGGTTGCTGGTTTTTGACCTAAACGTGCAGCACGATCTTCAGCAGAAACTGGGTTTGCATGTGCAGTCCATTCAACCGCAGCTTCAACCATGCCCGCACCAACTGTGACATTACTTAAACGGTCAATAAAGATAAATGAACCTGTATAACGACTGTCTTGGTAACGATCGAATACCACTGGTGCATCAAATTCAACGGTTAAGTCTGCAATTGCATTTAACTCTAACTGTTCAACTTCAGTATGCTCAAGCGTGTTCACATTCACACGGTAGTTAATTGACGTTACTTTCGCTGGAACCGTTTGAGTACCAATTTTAACGTTATACAACTTACCTTTAACCAACGGTTGGTCATTCATCCAAACCACTGTCGCACGTACACTACGTGATAAAGATGGCTCTTCACCCGCTTTTACCAGTACGTTACCACGAGAAATATCAATTTCATCGTTTAACGTTAAAGTCACTGCCTGACCTGCAATCGCATGCTCTAAGTTGCCGTCATAAGTCACGATTTCTTTAACTGTAGACTTTTTACCTGAAGGTAACGCCACAATTTCATCGCCAACGTGTACTTCACCGAGTGCAATTGTTCCGCAAAAACCACGGAAGTCGAGGTTTGGACGGTTTACATATTGCACAGGGAAACGGAATTCGCTCTTGCTTGAATCACGGGTAATTTCTACAGATTCCAAGATGCTCATCAAGGTTTGACCTTGATACCATGGCGTATTTGCAGATGGATTTACCACGTTATCGCCATTCAAAGCAGAAATCGGTACAAACATAATATTGCTTGGTTTGCGATCTAACTGGCTTACGAACTGTTGGTATTGTTCTTGAATTTCGCCAAAGCGAGTTTCAGAGAATTCCACCAAGTCCATTTTGTTAATCGCAACAACAATATTCTTAATACCCAACAAGCTCGCGATGTAAGTATGACGGCGCGTTTGAGTTTGTACGCCATAACGTGCATCAATCAAGATAATCGCAAGATCAGCCGTTGACGCGCCTGTTGCCATGTTGCGCGTATATTGTTCATGCCCAGGGGTATCCGCGATGATGAACTTACGTTTTTCTGTAGAGAAATAACGGTAAGCCACATCAATAGTAATGCCTTGCTCACGTTCTGCTTGCAGACCATCAACAAGTAACGCAAGGTCAGGTGCATCACCCGTTGTGCCGACTTTTTTACTATCGCGCGTTACAGCTTGTAATTGATCTTCATAGATCAATTTTGAATCATAGAGTAAACGTCCGATTAAAGTACTCTTACCATCATCGACGTTACCGCACGTTAAAAAGCGTAATAAGTCTTTTTGTTCGTGCTGTTTTAAGTAAGCCAAAATATCTTGGCTAATTAATTCTGATTGATGAGACATTGCTCAAACTCCACAAATGCTTTGAAACCGAATGCTGAGTAACGCTTAGAAATAGCCTTCTTGCTTTTTCTTTTCCATAGAGCCAGCTTCATCATGGTCAATCATACGACCTTGACGTTCTGAGCTTGTCGCGAGCAACATTTCTTGAATAATTTCAGGTAAGGTATTCGCTTCTGACTCGACTGCACCTGTTAATGGGTAACAACCTAAAGTACGGAAACGTACCGATTTCATTTGTGGAACTTCGCCTTCATGCAAACGCATACGTTCATCATCAACCATGATGAGTGTACCGCTACGTTCTACGACTGGACGTTCAGCAGCATAATACAATGGAACAATTGGAATCTGCTCCAAATAAATGTATTGCCAGATGTCGAGTTCCGTCCAATTCGATAATGGGAACACACGAATACTTTCGCCTTTGTTCACTTTACCGTTGTATAGGTTCCATAATTCTGGACGTTGGTTTTTAGGATCCCAACGGTGTTTATTATCACGGAAAGAATACACACGCTCTTTGGCACGAGATTTTTCTTCGTCACGACGTGCGCCACCAAAAGCAGCATCAAAACCATACTTATCCAGTGCTTGTTTTAAGCCCTGAGTTTTCATGATATCCGTGTACTTTGAACTACCGTGATCAAATGGGTTAATGCCCGCATCACGACCTTCTTTGTTTTGATGTACGATCAAATCAAAGCCATGGGTTTTCGCCATGTTGTCGCGGAATTGGATCATTTCTTTGAACTTCCAACCTGTATCTACATGCAGTAGTGGGAACGGAAGCTTGGCAGGATAGAACGCTTTCAAGGCAAGATGCAGCATGACAGCTGAGTCTTTACCAATAGAATACAACATCACCGGATTTTCGAATTCGGCAGCTACTTCACGAATAATGTGAATACTCTCAGCTTCAAGCTGTTTAAGATGAGTAAGTCTTTCCTCATTTATTGACATCGACAACACCGATTACTAATTCGTGCTTATTACACATTCAACAATTGATATTCATTATAGAGATTTACTATTCACAACTATTGCTTGTTTTATTATATTGATATGCAAAATAATCATATAAAGCATAACTAATAATAAGTATAAGTTTTCAAGCTATAGTGAATCTCTACCCTTTCAAATTGATTGCAAAAATCTTGGAAAATTTAAGCCTATTCACTTTTTGCTTGCGATGCAGCTTCTTGCTGCTGCCTTAATTCAACTCGCTTTTGAATTTCCGCACGCTCTAGGTCATATTGCTTTTTATTCTCTGCATCACTTTTTGCAGCTAAAAGTGCCATTCCGAGAATAAACACTGGAATGAGTAGACCCAATGCCATTAATTTCCAAGGCATCGACTTTTTCTTCACTTCAGGTTGGCTCATACGCAAAAACTCAAATCTAAGATCGTTTAATTGCGCAACAATATAACAAAAAAGAGCCTCAATGATGAGACTCTTTTTCAACTACGGATTTTTCTTAAAAAATCTAGATTTGACCAGTACATTCAACATTTGTACTGGCATCTTTCTGAACATCCGTTAATACAATTCCCGTTCCTGCTGACATATTACTCTGAATGAAATCTACAGCAGCAGCATTTTTACAGACAATCGCCTGGGTATGCGTTGCATTCGGTACAATGGTAAGCTGGTATCCATCTGCATACGTATTTTGAGGGAAGTACTTGGTTGCATTGGTTTTCATATTTGCATATAAAGCCTGAGTTACCACAGGTAATACAGCTTGATCATTCGCCCCCTGAATAATAAATACAGGTGTTTTAATGACTTTCTCAGCAGTGGCATTGGTTGCAGGTTGGTTATCTAGTAAAAATTTCTGAACTACAGGATCCGTTTTGATTTTATTCAAATCAATACCATATTCTGCAATCAAATGCGCTGGATCTTGTAAGTAAGCCAATACTCCAACTTTGAATTGCTCTTGTAAGCCATTAGCACTATTCGGTTCAGCGTAGCTTAAGCATGCACCATCATCACCTGTGCGCCCATAAGCACTTTCCGCGATATCAGCAGCACCCGCGGTAAAGATAGTTTTGAGATCATAATCGGGTTGATAGGCTTTAATCCCTGCACTGGTCAACGCTGCATAAGCTAACAACTCAGAATAACCATCTGCAATTTGAGCAATCATTGCTTGCCCTTGTACTGCTGTGATCAAGTTGTTTGCAACCGCATAACGAACTTTTAGTAATTGCTCATCTAATCTATTCACACCCTTAGATTGATTATTTTCATCAAGATTCAACTGCGGGTCGAGATAAATTTGAATAATTGTTCCTAAGCTTGACGCTGGTGCACCAGCCACTGCACCTTTATAACTTGTATCGGTATTGGCAAATTCCGCAGTCCCCAATGACGCATGCCCACCTTGAGATTGACCAATCGACATCCATGCACCATTTAACTGCGTGCCATAATGATCTTTTGCTGCTTTAACTGCTGCAATGGCAGAGTTCGCTTGACTCGACAAGTTAAGATAAGGATGTATACCTGATGTACCTAACCCCTCATAATCTGGAGCAACCACTACATAACCTGCTGCCAATAAGGTATCTGCAAGAATCTTAAAACGAGGATTCAATAGATTTTTACTTGGTGCACAACCATCCCCACCACCAACTGTTCCATGCTCCCAGACCACTACCCGATAACCATCTTTAGGCTGAATCGCTTTTGGAAAAAGAACCATAGCTGTTGCTGTTGCCGTTTTCCCCTGTACATTGGTCATATTGTAAGTCATGACTTTAATTGATGAAGAGTTGTCTATTGTGTCTAATGAATAATTACCTTCATTCAAGAAGGTTTTATCCGCCTCTTGTACCGCATTATCATCATCGTCATGACAGGCAGTTAAAAATAGACCAGAAAATGCAATTGTCAGTGCCAACGCTATTTTTGTGCGCTTCATAAAATATCCTTTTCATCTTTGTTGTTGTATGCACGGAGCTACATGCAGATTTATTAATGCATAAAAAAAGTGCCCTGCATAGGACACTCTTTAACCATTCAGTCATTTTAAATAATTAATTCTAAAAAGATTCCAACAAAAATAAGCATTCCTACCCAGCGATTATGACGAAATGCCCAAAAACAAATTTGCGGATTACGATCCTTGGTTTTAATCGCTTGATAAATAAAATCACCTGCAACCACAAGCAAAGCCAATAATCCAAATGGCATGAGCAGTTGTTCTATAAATAAAGCACTTCCAATTAAAATCAGACTAGTCACCTGCAACAAAGCAATGATTTGCACATCATAGCGACCAAATAAAATAGCGGTTGATTTTACCCCAATCTGTAAATCATATTCACGATCCGTAATCGCATATTGGGTATCATACGCCACTGTCCAAGCCAAATTACCAAAATACAATAACCAACAGGTTAAATCTGGAGTTACCCCAACAGCGGTATACGCCATAGGAATAGACCAAGAAAATGCTGCACCCAAAAACACTTGAGGTAAATGGGTATAACGTTTCATGAAGGGATAAATAAAGGCAAGAAACAAAGCGCCAAAAGACCAGTAAAAAGTTTCAATTGGCAAGAAAAACAACATGCAGGCACTGGCTAAAACCAAGACCAAAAACACATAAATCGCTTCTTTTGCACTGATGATGCCTGTCGCTAAAGGGCGCGTCTTGGTTCGCTCTACATGCGCATCGACTTTACGATCAGCAAAATCATTGATGGCACAACCTGCCGCACGCATGAAAATAGTGCCTAAGATCATGGGAATTAAAATCCCTAAACTTGGCATGCCTTGATTTGCCACCCATAATGCCCACATGGTTGGCCAAAAGACCAACTCTGTACCAATCGGTTTATCAAAACGACATAAATAATAATAAGCTTCTAAGCGTTCACGCCAAGTAATCTGTTGCACCGTAGCCATGAAAATCCTTTAAAAAATTTCACAATTTGGTTTTGCGAAGATACTGCTGAAATGCAGGTAAAAATGTTTCTTGCACAATAAATTTGCAACCGTGCCAAGTATAACAACTTTGTCGTGTCCAGCCTTCATCAAGCCAGATCACGCGACGCTCACACTTTGGTTCAGTCCGATCAAACAAAAACCAACCAATCGGTTTAGCACCAATATGTTTAAAGATTCTGGCACGTCGCTGCAAACTTTGAATGGGAAAAATACTTTTGGCTTTTACCCACGGCTGTGATTCACAGCCATATAGATAGCTTTCCCGTACCCATGAGGTGTGATGAAAAGGTTCCTGCATCCATATTGCATCGATAAAATTTAATCGCTGAAAATGCTCTTTAACAGGCTTAACGCTAAACTGCCCTTCTGCAATATCAGTTAACTGCTGGGTTAATGAACCCGATGCATGCAGCCATGTTTTCAGTTCCGCTGGAATTTGCTGCATAAATTTACCTACGCAATCAATCTGTATAACTGGTTAACGATGATTCAACTTATTTATTGAATGATGCTTTAACAATTATCTGTTTTTGCAATCACCTCAAATTTACCTTGTGGGGTCTTCACCAAAATAAGCCCTTCTGCACTCAAATAAAAACTTTGAGGATAATCATAAGCCAGTGCCAATTCAGGATTCTTTAAACCAACAAACTCAACTTGCTTGTAACCTTCAGGTGTACGTGCAACCTCTATATACACCACTGGTGAAAAATTTAATTTGAAACCTTTGGTATGATCTTTTGCATCGACCCAAGGATAAAAGCCAGTTTGTTTTTTCCGCTGTGCCATAATTTTCAAGACTGAATTTCTATGTGCAGCCATGATACAAAAAAAACCCGCACAAGGCGGGTTTTTTTACAGTCATTCTTCTCGAAAGAATTACAAGCTGTAGTACATGTCAAATTCAACTGGGTGAGTAGTCGTGTTCAAACGACGAACTTCTTCAGTTTTAAGTTCGATGTAGGCATCAAGCATTTCTTTAGTGAATACACCACCTTTCAACAAGAATTCGTTGTCCGCTTGAAGTGCTTCAAGAGCCATATCTAGGCTATGAGCAACTGTAGGGATTTTCGCTTCTTCTTCAGGAGGAAGGTCATACAAGTTCTTGTCAGCAGCTTCACCTGGGTGAATCTTGTTTTGAATACCGTCGATACCCGCCATTAACAATGCAGCGAAACCTAAGTACGGGTTCATCATTGGATCTGGGAAACGAGCTTCAATACGCTTGCCTTTAGGGCTAGAAACGTAAGGGATACGGATAGAAGCAGAACGGTTACGTGCTGAGTAAGCAAGCATAATTGGAGCTTCGAAGTGTGGTACTAAACGCTTGTACGAGTTTGTAGAAGGGTTAGTAATGGCATTCAATGCACGAGCGTGCTTGATCACACCACCAATGAAGTAAAGCGCCATTTCAGAAAGACCAGCGTATTCATCACCAGCAAACAAGTTCTTGCCATCTTTAGAAATCGACATGTGAACGTGCATACCTGAACCGTTGTCACCTACCATTGGTTTAGGCATAAACGTTGCAGTTTTAGCATATTGGTGCGCAACATTCCAAACAGCATATTTGAACTGTTGAACTTCGTCTGCTTTACGTACCATCGTGTTGAAGCTTACACCAATTTCTAATTGGCAAGATGCAACTTCGTGGTGGTGAACTTCTACACGACCTGGGCCCATGATGTCTTCGATCTTGTTACACATCTCAGCACGCATGTCTTGCGAAGAATCAACTGGTGGAACTGGGAAATAACCGCCTTTAACGCGTGGACGGTGACCAGAGTTACCAGCTTCATAGTCTTTACCAGTAGACCAAGCAGCTTCTTCAGCGATTAATGTATGACGAGCGCCAGACATATCGATGTCCCACTTCACTTCGTCAAATACAAAGAATTCTGGTTCTGGACCAAAGAATGCTGTATCACCAATACCTGTAGATTTTAGGTATTCTTCTGCACGGCGAGCGATAGAACGTGGGTCACGGTCATAACCTTGACCAGTTGATGGCTCAATAACGTCACAAGTCACAACTACTGTAGGCTCAGCGAAGAACGGGTCGATAAAACCAGTTTCAGCATCTGGGCGTAAAATCATGTCAGACGCTTCAATGCCTTTCCAACCCGCAATCGAAGAACCGTCAAACATTTTACCGTCTTCAAAAGTATCTTCATCAATTGTATCTGCTGGGTAAGTTACGTGTTGTTCCTTACCTTTAGTATCAGTAAAGCGGAAATCGACCCATTTTGCGCCACTTTCTTGGATGAGTTGAAGGACCTTGTTCGCCATGCTCATTTTGCTCCGATGAATTTTTGTTGCACCTGTGAAGTGCATGTTAGTAGTTGGCAGTTATAAAGCAAATGTCATACCAACTTTCAAAAAGCAAAGCTAAAATATTGAATTATTTATCAGAATGCAAGATTTCTTCACTTTGCTTTCAAGCTATTATACTGTTTGAAAAATGAAATGCACCATATTCAAACATTTTCATTTTTACGCTTAAAACTATGCCACAAAAAGAACCAAAATAGTGCAACTAAAGATAAATGACATAATGCGGTGCATTATTAGGATGAATTTTCTATTTTTTATATTTAATTAATTCTAATTTTATCTAGGCTTCATCAATAAAACTTATTCATTACATACTATTTGATATTTTTTACTGCTTTACTTCATAAATTTAAGGCTATTTATGCTGTTTTGCACAAAAAAAACACCTCCGCAAAAGCAACGCACATAAAGCAAATTTGCACCACTTTATTGCCACTTAATTAAGTACCTGACCCATTTCAACTTTACAGAAAAATTTAATCACTTTTCAAATTAGCTAAATCTATGAAGCGACTAAAAAATTCGTTACATTTGTAGACAATTAATAAATTTTGACCAATACTACACTAAATCTTGATCAATCAAGCTTTGCATAAATATAACACTGCAAGAATAAAGGTAGGACAACGACAACACTTTGAAGTACTAAGCTGTTTCAAACAATCAGAATCCTTTTAATACTTAAGTAAACAAAAAATGCTGCTGCTTTCTAACTTTCAGTCAACTGATCCTTATAGAAGATAGAAATCAAAGCAGCTCAACAATAGAGGTTAAATATGAAAAAAAGTTTGTGTTTAGGTTTTTGTTCTCTTCTTAGTGTGACCAGTTATGCTGCGGATACTGCAGATTTAGCTAAACAACTGTCCAACCCTATAGCCGCCATGGTTAGTATGCCCTTCCAATTTAACTATGATGAGAATATTGGCGCGAATGAAGACATCGAGCGTTACACGCTCAATATTCAGCCCGTCATTCCGATGAGCTTAAATGAAGACTGGAATATCATTTCTAGAACAGTGCTTCCTGTTACTGTTCAAACTTATGGTGATGGTGCTAGAGATGATGACTGGGGAACAGGCGATACAGTACAAAGCATATTTTTATCACCTAAGGAACCAGGACCTGGTGGTCTGATTTGGGGTTTTGGCCCTGCGATGCTCTTGCCTACCGCATCTGAAAAAACCTTGGGTGCAGATCAATGGGGACTTGGTCCAACGGGTGTTGTACTCAAACAAGTGGATAGCTGGACTTTTGGTTTGCTCGCCAACCATATTTGGGCTGTCGATCATAAAGACAATGCCGAGGGGATCAGCAGTTCCTTCATACAACCGTTTATGAGTTACACTTATCCAAGTAGCTTGACCCTTAGCTTAAACAGTGAAACCACTTACGATTGGAACAGTGAAGATGCAACCATTCCGATTAACTTCACCGCAACTAAAATTGTAAACTTTAATGGACAATTAATTAGTCTTGGTGGCGGTATTCGTTATTGGGCTGAAGATACCACAGGTAGTGCGAAGGACTGGGGGGGACGTTTAATTGCATCCTTTATTTTCCCGAAATAATTGAGTTTGTTTATAAAGTCGTTAAGCAAAGGATATGTCATCATCTCCTTTTTTAGGCTCGAACTCGGGTAGACCACCAACACAAAAAAGATCCCCCTGTAACCAAAGCCGCGCCCTGCCAAAATGACCAAGTCAGTTCGATACTGAGCAATTGCATAGCAATGAGTGAGGAAATAATTGGAGTGAAATATGACGCTGCGGTGAGAAGCTGAATGTTGCCGTGTAAAATTCCAATATTCCATGCTGCATACCCGAGTCCAAAAGCAGCAGCACTAAACACTAAATACAGATAGCTATGCCATTCAACTTCTGGAATAACGAAGTCTCCGATCCAAAGATACTTGAGCCATAATGCGACAGCAGTCAAACAGAAAAACAAGGCTATGGCATTTTGACCATTCCCAATTTTTTTGGTCACTGTGCAATATGCCGCCCAGATAAACGCCCCAAGAAATGCTAAGACATAACTGATCGGATTCGTGGCAAAATTCCGCGTGAGCTGTCTAATACTAAATTCACCATTCCCGACCTGAACCTGAATAATGCCCAATAAAGTGAGCAGTACTCCCACAATCACCCAAGGATGAAACTTCTGCTCTTTGGTTAAAATTAAAAGCAGAACCGTCAGGCTTGGCCACAAATAGTTCAAAATACTGACTTCAACCGCTTGCTGACTATTTTGTGCAAAAGCCAGAGAAAGCGATAAACAAAGTTCGTAGGAAACAAATAAAATTGAGCCCCAAATGAGATAAGTTTTATGAAATAAATGTAGCTTAGGCGGTTTAAATAGAATGAGTAATACTATAGAACTTAAACTGTAAATTAGGCAGACCCCTAAAATTGGACCAAAACCCTCCGTCACTTGTCGTAATAATCCGACGATAGAAGCCCACAATAAGATGGCACAGAGCCCGATCATGGTGGCTAAACGATGTGACATTCTTCTCTACTTAAGTACTGCAAAATTCGTGTGAATGTAACAACAGTCAAGTGTCGCTACAAGGCATTTGTCGCATGAATGGCTGAATATTTTTCCAACTTTACCTAAGCCGAAACCAAGCATATGGATGCATATGTTAGAAGCAGAGCCATTTAGACAAGTCCCTATTTTTAAATTAGTTCGCACCTTGGACCAGACTTTGCTTAGGCAATAACTTGCAGCCACATGATAATCCATCATTTACACGTGCTACTGCTTTCCCCATGACCAACATATGCGCATCACCCGAAATAATGGTGGCAACCACTTTATGTAAAGGACAAGTTGCTTTATCGCCCACACACGCCACTGCAATTCCTTCAATCGTGTAGGTTGATTGCCCTGAGATGACTTTTCCGCCACCCGTCGTTGGACATCCAACCGTAATATAAGGCGTCGCCATACTTTATTCTCCAAAACTATAAAACTTCAAACTCAATTCTTCTATTCTTCTTGCGCCCTTCAGCAGTCGCATTGTCTGCAACTGGTTTTTCAGAGCCTAAGCCTGCAGTACTCAGACGTCCAGCTACTATGCTCTTGCTAACCAAATAGGTTTTCACTGCTTCTGCCCGAGCCAAACTCAACTGTTCATTTTTCTTGGCATCCCCTGAGCTATCCGTATGCCCAATAATTTTGACGTTCTTTTCTTGCACTTTATTTAATGCAACAGCCATCTCATCCAGAATTTTGGTTCCCGTCACCGTTAAAATGGCACTGCCAGATTCAAACTCGACAATACGATCCTTTAAAGCATCATCTACAATTTTTTGCTCTGATTGATTCACTGTAAGTGTGGCATTCAAACGATATGGAGGTTGCACCAATGACTGAAACATTGAAGTGATTGGTTGCAACTCATTTGGATTATTTAATTTTCCAGATAATTCGACTTGAGTTCCCTTAATGGCTAATTTTCCTACACTCACCTTTTTTAGGTCAGGGGTGATGACTCTGGTCACGCTTTCATTCCAGTCCGCTGGTGTAGTTACAGCACGAATCTGAATCTTATCGACAATTTGTTCGGCACCATAAACAGCAGATAGCTTTTGCAAAATTGCTTGTTTACTGGCTTCATTGGGAACCGCACCCTCAACAACAATGGATTGAGCATAGACCATACTGGTACAAAACAGCCCCAGACCAAACAGAAAATTGGCGGAAATCATTTTATTTACAGCTTTCATTATTTTATTGACCCTGTATAAAAGTGTTCTTAAAAAGTTTAATCGCCTGATTTAGACTAAGTTGGCGCTCGCATAGCGCCTGCTCCAATGCAGCCAAACCTGCGTTCTGCTCTAAATAACCATCAATCCATTCCGCATGAATTAATGAAACCCAGCGCTCACTACTCAAATTTTGGCTAAAAATATCACTGAGTGCAGCAATGTCAGCACCCTGAAAGCCAAATAACAGCACAGGCTCTTCACGATGTAATAATCCCACCAGAACTTCTGTATTTTGGTTGTGCAGAAAAGCATTGATTAGGCTGCACCAAAATGCTGCGATTTCATAACTGTGGCGCGCATTATGGACTGGGAGGATTAAAACTTTATTCAGCTTGGCAACACCATAATGCAGAATCGGTTGTAGCAATAAGCCCAGTCCAATCATGCTCTGAGCCAATTGATAGCTATTCAACTTCATTAAGCCCGCAAATGAATGCATGGTGTGTTGATCAAAGAATTCAGCGCTTGAAACTGGCGCACATTGCGGCAAACTTTGAGTAAAACTTGCCAGCCGATCAGATAACTCCTGTTCCTGCCGAATCGTCTTCAATATTTTGTTTTGTTGGAATAAATACACCAGCAAAGGCTTATAAGTTAAGGGTGCAAAAGATAAGTTTGCTGAAGGATGAGGTACCTCAAGCAAATGTGAAAGCACCATCGGAAATTTTCGTCCTGATGAATCCTGACTGGCCGCTAAATTTGCCACCAGAAACATTTGCTCCATTGGATTTGCAATAAAGAAATCTAAACTTGGCAAAGTCCGATATGAGATATCGAAATTGGCTTGCTTCATTGCCATCTCCAATGCCTCACTCATCCAGCGATCAAGCATAGCGATGATTGCAGATTGTCCTTTACTCTTTAAAAAGTCACCATGTGCAGGCGTTTTACCATAATACAAAGGTGCTGTTTTAATCACCTGCATCGTAATTCTCCTGCTTTTCTACTCCACCACTGCTGCATTAGTTGTTAACTCCCGACATTGATGGCTGTTGAGCTTGTGCAGGTAATTTACTCTCCGTATTGGGTTTTAAAGGTTCCGATGCGACCTGTGCTGCGACGACACGCACGGCTTTATCCATCACCACTTTATCCACCAGTTGTAGACCTGAGTAACCACGCCCTGAACCCACATTACTATTACTGTTACCACTGATCAGACGGAAGTTCAGTTTCACTGCTAAAGATGGATCTTTCGGGTCAGTCCACGTCATTTCAAAGCTGCCATTTTGCGGTTTACGTTGAGCTGAATCGATCAGTCGATTAATGCCATATTCACCAGGGGCATCAAAAATGGTATGGGTTTGTCCTTGCAAATCTACAGCGGTAATTCGCACACCTGGGATAGCGCCCGGGTTTGGCCAAATAAAGTTTACCCATTGTTGAATCCCGTTTTCATAGAGCATGCGCTGTCCATCAATATCAATGCTATACGACTGCAACTTAGGATTTGGTAAAGGATAGAACTGGAAATTAGACTGATTGGCAGCTGCAGGTGCTGCAGCTTGATTAAGCTCGCCTGTTGCAACTCCATTTGCTGGTGCAACATAACTTTGGAAGTTCATGACAAACTGTGGATTTAAGCCCACCCCTAAATCTTTCCAAGTTTTAGACGACAACATATAGCCACGTCGTATTACTAAAGGATCTAAGCTCTCTTTCACGAATCGAGCAATACTGCCTGTTTCACCAAAGACCTGCCCAATTTCAGCACTGGTCGCCTGAATGGTCGCAGTTTGATTAAACGGATATTTGTTTGCCAAAGTCTGACTAAATGGCTGATAAGCCTGCATGACCCATAATTTGTTAATTTCATCTTGTGCAGGTAATAATAATGCATTAAAAGCTTGAGTCAAAGGACTCACCAACAAGCGTTGTAACATTTGCTGATCGCTAGCATTTACGCCCACAGTGAGCTTTTCATCAACAATTTTCTGCGTGCTATTAAACACAGAGCTTTGCTCATTAATGGTTTGTTTTACCACTGTTAATGCACTAGGACCAATATCCCCTGCATTTTTTAAATCATTAAATTTACTACGCACTTGCGAGAAGCTTGTTAAGTATTCATCAAGGAGCGACTGATTCTGTTGATCATCCCGTTTGCGAACTAATTGGTAGAACACAACAAATTCTTGAGAGATCGGCCCTTGTGCTTGCTGAAGAGCTTTTTGAACAGCATCTTCATTATTTTGTCTTAAAATTTTACGTTTGAACCAAGCCACAAAACCTGTTTGGGGTGCAGCCAATTCCGCTTGCACAACGGGATTATCCCAACTGGTTTCTTGCGTAACACGATTAAGGAAAACTCGAATTGGTGAGTTTTGCGATTCACCTAAAATATCGACAATCCGTGCATCACTTTTAAAATCTGTCCCTTTGGCATAATGCACTGCATTTAAAAACTTTTTCCATTCCAAGATATATTCTTGCTTGTATAACTGCGTCAGTTGTTTCCGAATTTGATCAGGACTACCGCTAAATGTTAAATCATCAGATTGTGTTGTATTGAGCACCCAATCCTTACTATCAGTCGGTTTATTCGCAACCTCGTCAATCGCTTTGGCAACATAATCATTCCACGCTTGATAGGTAAATACGCCAGGAAGTGCATAGCCCCCCATCACCACAGTCTTGTTATTTTCACCTACGATCTGTGCAACGGTTAAAGCAGGAAAACGTACAGCTGCCCGCATTTTAATTTCGTTATACACCCGATCACGTGCCGGCATACCACGCACGACAGACACCATGACTTGTCGAGTCTGCTCCACCAACTGCGTATCTGCCGCTAATACAGGAAATGCCTCCTGATTGGCTAAGGTCATGGCATAACTTAAGACTTGTTCGGCTTTTTGGGTCAACTCTGCCTGCGGCATCGAACCGCGATTTGCCAATAACCACGAACGCCAGAATTTGGTCACCTGATCACTTAAATGACTCGAATCCATATATTGATGATTACTCATCATCAAATAAGCTTTTAATGCATTATAGGCATCTTGTGGATTTGTCTCTGAAGGCTCGAAATATTGCGTCGTTTTCTGGGTTGAAACTTGCTGGATTTGCACATTGGCATGATTTTCCTTCAGCACTGCTTCATTGGCTTTGACACGCTGCAGATATTGTTCAATATTTTGTTGCGATGGTTCCAAAACCAGTTGTTGAATCCCTTTCAGATACTCCAGTTCGAGTTTTTCCCTGAGGTCTTCTCCCTGATAAAGTCCAAAGGAAAATTTGAATGGTCGATCCTGCGCAAAAGTATCAAATTGCTGCAGACGGTTTTGAAGAATCAACAGCGCATCCAGTTGGGTCGAAAGATCCGTTCCTGAACTTTTCTCCATTTGTAGTACTTTATTCAGGTCTGCCTGTACATCCATAATCAACTGCTGATTATTACGATAAGACCAAACCCACGTCGCCAAGACCAAAGACACAGCAAATAAGGTGACAATGAAACCCAAATAACGTTGTCGTTTCCGCGTGGGGTTAATATGCTGTTTGACCAGATTTTTATCTTTTAAAATGACATTCGAAAAAAGTCCCTTTAAAAAATAACCATGATTTTGAGTAATGACGGCTTGAGCCTGATCTGTTTGCTTAAGTAAATTTAAATCAAATTCTTGCGCAATTTGCTCTGTCATCGGACTTTCAATCATGCCTTCCTGCAAGGCACTGGTGAAATAGAAACCACGAAAAACAGGTTTAAATTGATACGGATTATCTTCAAAAAGTGCAGCAATAAAGGTTTTTACAGCAGGTTTAAGCGTTTTAAACTCTAAAGGAAAAGTCATTACACCTGGCGAGATATTCTGTGCATGACGTCGACTTAAATGCGTGGTACTGACACTCTTCAAACCATCAAAAAGAATATTGTAATGCTGCTCAAACAAATCTGAAGCATTCGAAGCAGATTCAGGGTCATACGGCAAGGTTGCTCCCCAAACCTGATCAAATTCTTGCCCATCATAGCAATCAAAGAATTCTGTGAAACCTGCAATCAGATCCATCTTGGTAAATACAACATATACAGGCGCAAAAATTTCGAGTCGCTCGGTTAAATCTTGAATACGCGCTCTTAAGTTTTTTGCCAGCTTCAATGACTTTTCGGGGCTTTGGCTAATCAACTCTGCAATGCTGACCACCACAATCAAGCCATTCACAGGTGCTTTAGGACGATTCTTTTTCAGCAGTTTAAGAAAACCGAGCCATTCCCCGTGGTCCTCTGCATAGACAGAATAACGACCAGCGGTATCCAGCAACACGCCATCCGTTGAAAAAAACCAGTCGCAGTTTCTTGTGCCGCTTAATCCCGCAGAGACCACTTTTTGATGAGATTCTTCAAAAGGGAACTTCAAACCAGAATTATAAATGGCAGAACTTTTACCTGCTGCTGGGTTCCCTATCACCATATACCATGGTAATTCATACAGCGCGGCATTGCCTTTTTTATCCCCCAACCTTGATTTACGAATCAACTGGATGGATTCTTTCATCTGCTGCTGGATCAGACGTAATTCTTCGTTATTTTTGGTCTGGTTATATTCTGCTTGTGTTTCTTGATTGATTGCATCAGCAAGCTCTTCGCCTTGCTGTTCATGTTTTCGGCGCTGAATGAGCCAGTAAATCCCATACACGATCAAGCCCAAAATATAGGCAGCACACAATGCAATAAAAATATGTCGCGGGATGACATTATATGAAGAAATCAGTGCCACAAATAAGGAAAGTGCAATGATGGCTTTGGGATTGGTAATGTACTGCCAAAGGTATCCTAAAATGATATACATTGTTTTCTCGTCAATTTTAATCTTATGTATTTGTGAATTCTGTGAGTGACTGTTCCGTATGGAATCTCACCAAGGTTTGTGCTGCGTCCAAGCTATACATAAAGCTTTGTAAAGATTCAGGTGCTTGTAAGCCTAAAATAAAAGCATAAATTTTGGCTAAGTCTTGTGTATGACCTAAGCTGTAATGACTATATAGATAGTGATGTGGTTGAATTGCTGATGCAGAAAAATAGCCTGAAATCTGTCGCACTACCTTCGCCTGAGTAATGTTGTCTGGTAGCACCACAAATGGATTTTCTAAGTCATATTGCTCAAGATGCTCAATCTCGAAGCGTTTTAAACTATGTGCCACGCTAATCTCATTTGAAACCAGATCAATTCCTTTAAGTTTCGAAGTTTCTAAAATCTGCACGGCTTCACTGGCAAGGCAACAACTTCCTATAAACTCTGCAGGAATAAATTGCTCGATTTGCCATAGATGATCATCAATCACTTCCTGATCGAGTGCCGAATCTGTTACCAGCAAAAATGAGACTTCAAAGGATTGCGTGCTGATTTTTTTAAGTAAATTCAGCCATTCAGGATAAGCATTTTGGGTATTCCAATAATGGTAATGAATCTTGACCTGCTGCGAAAGCAAACCCAGATTTTCGAGGAAATCCAGAATCAGCTGCTCACTGTCACTTTCATTCCAGACGTGCAAATATGCATCCGATAGCACCACATGCATATTCAAAACATTGAGGCGAGGAATATCCTTCAGCACCTGTATCTCATCCTCATGTTCAGCATCTGGCTTGATCCACGCAGGATGTATCCGATATTCATAGGCAAGCTGCTGATCATAGAACATAGCTGACTGTTTCAAATGCTCCACCAGACTGAGCAGCATAACTTCATTTTCATATAACTCTGCAAGCATGAATGTCTGGATTCTTTTTTGAATACTTGCAATGAAAAGCTCAGCAGACTCATCTTCAAGATCTGCATCAAACTGTTCAGGCATTCGATAAGATAAAATGGGATGACCAAACTGGTTTTTAAATTCTGGATCAAGCGTAGGTGCCTGCATTTGATCAATTTGATTAAAGATCTCTTGGTTTTTCCCCATCGCGCTGAGTAAGGAACTTGAATAGACATTCAAACGGATATGTTCGATCTCAACAGATGCTTGGGCAGGCAAATCTGTAGAGGTGGGTTCAGCATCTATCTTTTGCTGTTTTTTTTCTGTCGAAGTTTTATACCAAGTCCAAATCAAATACGGGCTTAATAACACCAGACTAATCAAACACGGCAGTAAAATGAAATACAGCAACAGGTCTTGTGCTGATGGATCAAACTTTGAATCTTGCCAGTAAAAAATGATTAAAGTTGAGCTGAGGAGAAATACACTGAACAGCGTAGTCAGAATTTTCTTAAGCATGAGAACCTTCCCCAAGTAAGCTATAGCAAAACTGACGATGATCCTGATCATGCTTTGGCATTAAAAATGTGCTTTGTCCTAAACCCATCTCTGACTGGGAGTCCAAAACAACCGATTGCATGTCTGCCTGTTTCAAGATGAGCCGTATATCGACCATCAAAGTTGGACTACACCAACTCTGGATAATTTGCTTGAGTTTTTTACTTAAAGCTTTTTGCGGCAAATAATTGAGATAGTCCGCATAACTTAATGGTCCAATCTGTATTTCAATTTTGCCATCCACTTGGCGAACTTTTTCACCACAAAAAGTACTCTGTCCAAGTGCATTGCGCTGCTGACCACCCAAGCAGGTCTTTTGCATGTCATTTAAATAAAAACATTCTGGAATAAATTCTTGAATATGAATGTGCTGCTTCAATACACAGCTCAGCATCGTTTGCAAAGCATGTGCATTGTTATTTTGTCCTTGCAACAGTCCTGAAAATTCAGCAAAGAAATACTCTAAATCTTGATTCCCGCCCTGTTCTGATCGAAAGCCACTTAGGGCATGTAATATGTTTAGATAATCATTGTTGTGTTCAATTTCATAACGAACAGGTAAATGGTAAGCGAGACTTGCATCCACATATTGAGCAGTCAGTTTATGGTTAAATAGTCCAATAAACTTCTGAATTTCCAGTCTCTGCTTACGTGGCGCAAGCTTTACTTTTTGGGTATAGCTATAAGGTAAAGCGCCTTGAATCCCCATCAGCCCAATCATGAGATTTTTAATCTCAATTTTGTCTTCTTCAAGCCTTAATGATTCAATTTCCGCAACAGGAAAATTTAAGTTGATTGAACTCTCGAAGCTAAATCGACTTGACCAATCTAATTGCTGCTGCGATGTAGGTTCATGTCTAAGTAAGCGTGTTGTTTGAACAAAATCATACGCTGTAGGAACCTGAAATAACCGATCAATTACAGAAGCTTCTTGCCACCAACGTTCTGAACGCATTGGTATAACTCCTGTTCTGATTGACAATCAACAATGCAAAGATCAATAAAACTATTGATCTGAACTTTTAGATTAAATACATGACTTAATAGCTGGCTAAATAGATATAAGCTATGACCACGGAATATTTCAGGCTTGACCGATACGGTGACTTTGAGTCCTCTTACAAATGCAGGGAAAGGCTTGGCACTCATCATTTTGTGACTGACATCAAACTTGATGTCTTGAATAGCATTAATCATTAAATGATTTTCTTGCGAACACGGTAAGTTATATAGGGTTAATAACTCCTGTAGATATTCCACAGGATTGGCTTGCATGAATGACATTGAATTTAATGAAAGATGCGAAACGATTCGCCATTGCTCGGCTTTATTGCCAGAAAAGGTATAGCAAGCCGTAGGTCTTTTTAAGACCGTTGCATGTCGAATTAAACCCGAATTGGTGGTGTTTAAAACATGATTACTCAAACTCATTGCTTCATAAGGTAAATCCCCATTCGAACAGAGCAATGTTGTACTAACAAAATCTGATTTTATTTCGTGTGGATGAAGATGCTTTGAAATAATTGAATAACTCATTTCAATATATTTCTGATTTACTTGAGAATTTAGTGCATAAAAAAATTGAATATTATCTTTATGTACATGACTCATTGCAAAAAATGGAGAAATTGGATAACTCACCTCAGCTTGATCATGTTTCTCTCGTATCATCTGCATATTTAAAACTGAATAAACACGGTAATACTCAGGATGATGAGCATCCGTTAAAATCGGATATTCAATTTTCTTATGGTCAATTTTTTGTGGTTCAGCCTTTTTCTCAAACAAATTAGCGGCTGGGCAAGTAAACAATTTAAAATTAGCAATATTTAAAGCAGAATAATTATTTAATATTGCAGGATCACTTAAATTTAATTTTAAGTGAACTTGTAGCTCAAAATGATTTGATTTTGTTTTTAACTTTTTTAGACAGTTTAAGTTCAATCTTAAATAATTAAATTTTTCTGGAAAACAAAAATATTCCATTAAAAGACGGTATGCATGATGCGTATGCTGATCTAAAGGCAATAAACTTTCTTGCTCACTAAATCCCATGACCTCAAACGGGTTATCGACATCGACGCTTTCAGCACCTGATTTTAAGCAAAAGCGAGTTTCCGTTCTGAAAACTGCATCTAAAAACTGCAGAGGAAAATTTGAAATTGCATCTAAATAAATTGGTAAAGTCTGATGCTCTAGCCAGACTTCAGCCTGATTAAAGGCTTCAAAAGAGAAAGTCAGTGTGGCATTTTGATTGAGATGAATGTGTGAACTCTGCCGAGATGTAAACTCCACCCTCTTCAGTTGCAGCGGTAATAGGCACACTTCCGCACTGGTTTTGAATTCACATTGCACACCTTTTACACTTCTCGATTTGAGTGAGGTTTTTGCAGGAATAATATGTGCTTCGGTTATTTTTTTTTGCTTTTCAATATCTTCAAAACTGATGACGGTACACGCAGGAAAATGACGGAGATACTGCGGAAACATGACCTCAAAGATGGAATGTGTAAAAACATCATAACTGTCTGCTAATTTCTTATCGATTCTCGCTGCGATCAATGAAAATGCTTGAATCAAACGTTCAATATGTGGATCATCAATTTGCTCTTGATTTAAAGCCAAACGTTGCGCAATTTTAGGATATTTTTTGGCAAACTCTCGCGACTGCTGTCCAAATTCTTGTAATTGTTTTTCGTAATACGGTAATAGTTCTTCGATCACAACATTTTCTCGAAAGCTTAGGACTGTGCAGAAACAACGTATTGTTGTGTCGTCGGTTTTAATAACGCATCAAAAACAACAGGTTCGTACAGCGGATGGATATTTAAATACGCTTGAATGGTGAGGCACAGCGCACCCATATTGTGTCCATCCAATAACATTTCCACTTTAACTTGTCTTAAACGAGGCTCATGTGCCGAAATAGATTGTTCGATAGACTGGCAAATTTTATCTCGATCTAAAGGGTTAGCCGTCGACAATCCAACAAAGTCGATGATGCCAAACTGGATAATGGACTGTTTGGCCAATGGATAATCCCCGATCAAATGATCCAGTTTTGCCATGCGACTATTAAGTAAATCTTCAAGATCATGCGCGACAGATTGTCTTAATTCTTGCAGTGACAGCCCTTTCAAGATATCATTTTCTGGCAGCAAGCGGTCAAAAAGTGTAGAACGGAAACCGTAAGGATATAGCTGATCTAAGCTCATTTTTATGATCTAAATTTGACAAATCGTGATTCAAAAATAGGGAGCAACCTTTGCTACCCCCTATTTTTGGAACTGAATCTAATTAAGCAGCATAAGATGCTGTGTTATTAGACAATGACCATTTCTTAGTCACAGCACCCTTCGCAGTACCATTAATATCTTGCTGGTTATAGGTCCACTCAACCGCTGCATATTTCAAACCAAAGGTTTCTGTCGGTACACCTTCTTCATTCACGCTCGGCGCAACACTCGAAACGAGAACATGTTTCAGCTTGATTTGAAGGTATTTGATACGCTTATCACCATTGGCACGGTAGAAATCAATCTGTACTTCATCAAAGGTATAACCCGCTGAACATGCTTCCCAAAGTTTAGGGCTAGTTGCATCAAGATCTTTCACAAAATGCATGTCCGCATGCTCAACACGTTCTGCAGTATGACCACCCACACTTGAAGACGTTGCTGATTTTGGTTGACGAATATTGTGCGCCCAAGAGTTTACTTCTAACCAACCCTTATGCTCAGAGTCACGTGACTCGCCATCAACTTTGTATTTACCTCGAAATTCGACGTATATATCTTTCATGGAATTATCCTATATTATAAAGTTCTTAGTTATTTAGCTGTTCTTAATTTAATTAGAAGACTGAGGCAACTCAGTGACAAGTCGCAAAGATACGGACAACTCGTCCAGCTGGAAATGTGGTCTTAGAAAAACCACAGACTTGTAGTGACCAGGCTCGGCTGGATTTTCTACAACTTTCACGGACGCTTCTCTTAGCGGAAATTGTGCTTTCGCTTCTTGAGAGGCTCCGTCATCCAGTAATACATATTTTGCTAACCATTCATTTAAAAAGGCTTCAACATTACCAGCAGATGCAAAACTACCGACTTTGTCGCGCATCATGGCTTTTAAATAATGGGCAATTCGTGATACAGCCATAATGTACTGAATCTGACTGGATAAAGCGGAATTGGCATTTGCAGTATCACTATCGTATTTTTTTGGCTTTTGTGCAGATTGCGCACCAAAAAAGGCTGCGTAATCCGTATTCTTACAATGTACTAAAGGAATAAAGCCCAAATCGCTGAGTTCTTTTTCACGGCGATCCGTAATTGCAATTTCAGTTGGACACTTAAATGCCACTTCACCATCGCTGGTTTTAAAGGTATGCACAGGTAAGCCTTCAACCAAACCACCACCCTCGACACCACGGATTGCAGCACACCAGCCATGCATATCAAACGCATTGGTTAAACGGGTTCCAAATGCATAAGCTGCATTCATCCATAAATATTCTTCGTGATTTTGACCTGAAACTTCTTCAACAAAATTGAAGCCTTCGGTTTGCAACCCCTGTTTCGGATCATACGGTAAGCGCCCCAATACACGTGGCATGGTTAACGCCACATAACGGGCATCATCACTTTCACGGAAAGAGCGCCATTGCACATATTCAGCCGTTTCAAAAATTTTCGAAACATCGCGAGGACGGTCAATATCCATAAATGATTCCAGCCCCAACATATTACAGCTGGCTGCCGAAATAAAAGGTGCATGTGATGCAGCAGCAACATGTGAAATCTGTTCAAGTAAATACATGTCTGAAGGCGTACGATCGAACTCGAAATCACCAATCAAAGTCGCATAAGGTGCGCCACCAAAGGAACCATATTCTTCTTCATAAATTTTCTTAAATAACGTGCTTTGGTCAAAGTCTGTCGCACTTTGGAAATCTTTAATCAATTCCTTCTTGGTCGTGTTCAATACACGAATTTTAATCAAAGGATTAGATGGAGATTCTTGGCAGAAATAATACAGTCCACGCCATGTCGACTCGATTTTCTGAAATTCGGCATGATGCATGATTTTGCTGAGCTGTTGCGAAATCAAATCATCAATTTCTGCAATTCGCTTATCAATCGACATCGACATATTGTCAGAAACGGTAATGGTCCCCGCCATAACTTCTTTTGCCAGTTCAGCGATCAAGCTTTTTGCACGGTCATGTTCATCATCATTTCGCGCAATACGACTTTGCTCAACAATCGAATCCAGCAAGGTGAATTCAGCAGCCGTATCCTGCACTGCCAGTGCAGATTGCATATTATTCATGATCTGCACCTACTTCCTGACTCAACTGTCGAACTTGTTCTGTATTTTTTAGAACCTCATCCAGCAAATCTTCTAAACGCTCACTGTTTGAAATTTTATTACGCAAATCTGTTAGACGTTCACGTGCCTCAACCAACTTACGCAAAGGTTCAATTTGCTGGGCAATATTCTCTGGTCTAAAATCTTCCATCGATTTGAAAGTTAAATCCACACCAAAACGACCACCCGTTTCAGTCATGGTGTTCTCAACTTGGAATGCTGCACGGGGTGCAAGCGACTCCATGACTTCGTCAATATTTTCCAAATCAACATTGATAAATTTTTTATCTTTTAATTTGGTTTTTTCATGTTCAGATGCAGCGGAGAAATCCCCCAATACACCCACAACAAAGGGTAATTCTTTAATTTCTTTGCCTTCGCCCACTTCAACGTCATACGTTAATTGAACACGCGGAGGTCGAATACGTTGCAATTTTTTTTGCACGCTTTCACGTTTAGCCATGATGTAAAACCTTAATTGAAATTGTTATAGACCTGCAAATGGATTACCACTGCTGTTCGAATTACTCGAACTGGTATTATTTTTTGCGATGGTCGGTGTTGATTTTGTTTTATTGGATGGAGGATTGGCTTTAGGCTTACTCTTCGTTTTTGAAGTAGAAACTTTTGTTGTTTTTACCTTGCTAGATTTGGTCGAGCTTTGATTTTTTTCTGTAGTATTTAACGCAGTTTCTAATAAAACAGAAGCTGGTTTAGCAGAATCAATGCTACGGATTAGTTCATTCGCAGCAGGATAGGTAATATCCGAACTTAAATAACGCATTTCCTTAGAACGCATTTGTTTTAAGGCGTCATTTGCCATTCCTGTTGCAGCTAAAAACTTAACATCCGTCAGCGTATTACTTTGAACTTTCTCTGCTTCAAGTTGCTGCACAATGGCTAATGCTTTTTCGTTACGACCTAACTGTTGAAAACGCTGAGCTGCTTGAACTAAATAACCATTTTTATTATCTGCATTTTTTTTATCACAGATTTGGCTATATGTTTTTAATAGAGCTGAGTCCGTTTCACCCAAAACTAATGGGTTTTTCTTAATACAGCTTCTAGATATATCCACTTCCGAATTACTAGCGAATGCACTTATAGATACACAGCACAGTGATAAACATGCAGATATCAAAATATTAGTTTTCAAAACAACCTCTATTTATAAAGTATTAGTCTAAAGTTTTAACCATTAATATTGGTTTTTACTTTATGTATTTTTAAAGTAGGCAGATTTAACTAAAAAATAACCGTACAAGTCAAGACAAATTTCGTCACCTTGTGACATCCCGCACATTTAAATAACACTTTTTTTATTAAATTTTATGGTATAAGATGCGCACGACTTTATACCAATTAATTAAAAACATAATTTTTCATGCTAAAAGTTATGATTTTTTGACTAAGAACGCTTGATTATTACTTTATTATTAATGAGTTATTACCTATAAAATCTTGTATTAAAGTAAGCATTTATTCTTAGTCTCAAAAGCTGAGATCCATAATGAATAATTTAAAAGTTTTAATTACAAAATTGTCTAATCCTGTGCGTGAGGCACTTGAAAAGGCAGCAAATTTGTGTGTTTCTCAACAGAATTTTGAAATAGAAATTGAACATTTATTTTCAGAAATTGTTAAACAACATTCAAGAAATGATCTCAAAATATTATTAGAAAAATATAAAATTTCAGAACCTGATTTACTCCGCGATTTATCACACAGTATTGCGCAATTACCCAAAGGGAATACACGCACTCCCATCTTTGCCCTCTCGATTGTTCGACTATTTGAACAAGCATGGTTGGTTGCTTCTGCTGAACAAATCCCTGTGATTCGCAGTAGCCATCTCTTGGTTGCATTATTGACGGCGCCTGATTTATTTCAAATTGCCAGTCGTGCGTCCACACTATTGGAAAATATTCCAATCGACACCATGAAGCATCAATTTTTGCAGATCTGTAAGGACAGCATTGAATCGGATCAGGCAAAGCAAGCAGACACAGCATCAGAAGCTACACCTGTAACAACCGCACCAGCGCGCAGCCCAACGCCTGCATTGGATCAATACACCATAAACTTGACCCAGAAAGCGCAAAAGGGCGAGATTGATCCTGTAATTGGACGTGAGCATGAAATCCGCCTCATGCTGGATATTCTGATGCGTCGTCGTCAAAACAATCCCATTTTAACGGGTGAACCTGGGGTTGGAAAAACGGCTGTTGTGGAAGGCTTGGCATTAAAAATTGTCCAGAATGATGTGCCTGAAGCTTTAAAAAATGTACAACTGCATACCCTCGATATGGGGCTATTACAGGCTGGTGCCAGTGTAAAGGGTGAGTTTGAAAATCGACTCAAACAAATTATTCAAGAAGTTCAAGCTTCTAGCCAAGCCATTATTCTGTTTATTGATGAAGCGCATAGTCTGATTGGCGCTGGCGGTCAGGCGGGACAAAATGATGCTGCCAACTTACTTAAACCCGCTTTGGCTCGGGGTGAACTCCGCACCATTGCAGCAACCACGTGGGCGGAATACAAACAGTATTTTGAAAAAGATGCCGCTTTAAGCCGTCGCTTTCAAGTGATTAAGGTTGAAGAACCAAGCGAAGCCGTTGCAATTGATATGTTACGTGCGATGGTTCCAGTCATGTCGAAACATTTCCAACTGCACATTGACGATGAAGCCATTGTAACCGCGGTACATGCTTCACACCGTTATATTACGGGACGTCAACTGCCCGACAAAGCCATTAGTGTACTGGATACAGCCGCAGCTCGCGTTGCCTTAACCCAGAATGCGCAACCTGTTGCTTTAGATCAACGCCAAGCGCAATTGCACAACTTAGGGCTAGAACTCGCCCTTCTGGAAAATGAACACCGTTGTAATCCTGTTCATCAAGAACGTATCCAGACCATTCAACAATCGATTCAGTCTGTTGAAAATGACATCCAAATCATTCAACAAAAATGGCAACAGGAATTGTCTCTGGTACAGCAAATTCAAGCTTTACAACAATCCGAAGATCAAGCAACTCAGTCCTCTATCACAGAACTGCGTCATAAATTGAGTCAGCTTCAAGGACAAAATCCATTGGTGTTTGATCGAGTCAACGCCCAGATCATTCATGAAATTATTTCAGACTGGACAGGTATTCCTGTGGGCAATATGGTCAGCGATGAAATTAAACAGATTTTAAGCTTAGAAACCAAACTCGGACAGCGTGTTATGGGGCAAACCTATGCCTTAAATCAATTGGTTCAAGGCATCAAAACCTCTAAAGCCAAATTAGAAGACCCGAACAAACCACAAGGTGTCTTTTTACTGGTTGGACCAAGTGGTGTTGGTAAAACTGAAACAGCTTTAGCTTTGGCGGATGAATTGTATGGTGGAGAATCACATCTGATTACCATCAACATGTCTGAATACCAAGAAGCACATACCGTTTCATCTTTAAAAGGGGCTCCTCCTGGTTATGTAGGCTATGGTCAAGGCGGAGTATTAACCGAAGCAGTGCGCCGCAATCCTTATAGCGTTGTATTACTTGATGAAATTGAAAAAGCGCATAGTGATGTGCAAGAACTGTTCTATCAAGTCTTTGACAAAGGCACTCTGGAAGATGGTGAAGGTCGTCTTATCGATTTCAAAAACACCACCATTTTGCTGACCTCAAACACAGGCTCTAGCGCCATTATGCAAGCCTGTTTAAATCAGCCTGTAGAGCAATGGCCTTCTGCAGAAGAATTATTGAATCAGCTCAAACCAAGTTTATATCAACAATTCAAACCTGCCTTTTTAGGTCGCATGCGGATTGTGCCTTACTTCCCTTTACATGATGATCTGCTGATTCAAATTATTGAGCACAAACTGTCAAAAGTCATTCAGCGTCTACAACAGCAATACCAAACACAGGTGCAATATAGTGAAGATGTGCCTGAGTTATTGCTGAATCGTTGTACCGAAGTCGATAGTGGTGCCAGAAATGTTGACCATATTTTAAATGCAACAATTCTGCCTGCTTTGGCAACCGAAATTTTGTTGGCATTAAGCGAACAAAAATTGCCACAACAGATCTGGATTGATGTGAAGGATGATGAGTTTGTGTATGTGCTCGACCCACAAAACAAAGCATCTAAGAAGAAAAATCTTAAAAAATCCAAATTAGCACCGATGTAAGACCCTATCAGATTATTAAACGCCATGCATTTTACATTAGACACCTTACTTGAACCCATTGCAGGTTCTCGCGCATGTGGAGAAGACTTGTCCTTTTCCAATGAATTTCATGCCATTAAAAAAGCCCGTACAGAAGACGATCCCTTACTGGCGCTGGGGGATTGGGTGACTGAACCCAAACAAGCCGATTGGTATTTTGTGGCAGAACAAAGCAGCATTCTACTGGCAAATAAAAGCAAAGATATTCGCCTTCTGACTTGGTTATCTGAAGCTTGGGCACATTTAGATGGCTTTCAGGGTATTGCGAATGGTTTGGAACTGTCCTATCGCCTGTTAGAACAATACTGGCTCAAGTTACATCCTGAAATTGAAGAAGATGATTTAGACCAGCGTTTAGGTTTGCTGAAAGGCTTGGTCAATCAGCTCCCCGTTTTAATTAGAAAAACACCTTTAATTGAAACCGCTCCTGCTTATTGTTTAATGGATTATGAAAATTTCCTCTATCAACACAATCAGCAACGCAAGCAGGCTGAAGATGAAGACTTAACAACAAGTTCGCAACAACTTGAACAATTTGATGCTGCACTCGCAGGCAGTTCCAAAAGTGTTCAGCAACAAAACTATCAAAATTTTGAACTGATTTTGTCGCACTGGGAAAGTCTGAAACAGGTTCTCGATCAGTTAATGCAGTTAGAAGCACCGAGCTTTGCGCAGATTGATTCCCAACTTGAAGACATCCATAAATCTTTAAAAAAAATTTATAAAACGGAAATGTTTCAGTCTAGTCAGAACAGCACTTCCCTGATGACTCCACAAAGTAACGATACAGGCGTAGTACCAGCCGACCAGACACATGCCATGACTACTCTCCTGATGCAACAGCCGCAAGGTTTTCAGCCTTCTGCGCAGAACCATTTACAAAACCGTGAGCATGCCATTCAGGTCTTGCAAGAAATTGCTGATTATTTCCAAACCCATGAGCCGCACAGTCCTGTGAGTTATATGCTGCAAAAAACCGTGAAATGGAGCCAGATGCCTTTGCACGAATGGCTGGCACAAGTGATTAAAAATGAAAACCCGCTCGAATCTGTACAAGAATTATTGGGCATTTCACCGACAAACAATGAAACAAGTAACTGGTAATTTGCATGTTTAAAGCAGAAAAAATTCTTTGGGGTGAAGGACTGTTTTTACGTCCGCAACACTTTCAGCTACAAGACCGTTATCATGAGCAGCATCTAAACCATACCATTCGCTCGACCATTCCCTTTGCGTATGGCATACAAAAAATTCAGTTTGATGAAAGTCAGCTTCACCTGAATGTGTTGGCTTTGGCATCAATTGAAATGCTATGGCAAGATGGTGAAATCTATGCTGCACCTGCACAAGATCTATTGCCTGAACCTATTTTACTGGACCAGTTAAATTTACGCGGTGAAATGCAGATCTATTTGGCAATGCCAATCGTGCAAGCCAATAAGAAGAATGTTGCCTACGAAACAGATGCTCAATCCAGCCGTTACCATTGTTATTTAAATCAAACCCATGACTTGTTTACCGATGCATCGCCTGCGGAAATTTCACTGTTGCAACGTCGTGCTGAATTTAAACTCTTAGAGCCGCATCAGATCCCATCGCATGAAATGGATGGTTTCCTGTATTTACCTGTAGGACGAATTAAGCGACAAAGTTCAGGGCAATTTGAACTCGATCATAAATTTATTCCACCTATCTTGCATATTGAATCCAGCGAGACTTTATACACTCAGCTGAAACGTACACTGAATGTGATACGTGCCAAGATTAAAACCATTCAAACCAATAATCGCGAAAATGAACAAAAACTAATTGAGTTCCGATCTGGGGATATTGTGTCTTTTTGGCTGGTCAATGCCCTCAACACGGCTTACTCCAGCTTGAATCATATTTACCAGCATCCGCAAATTCATCCTGAACGATTGTTCTGCGAATTATTACGTCTTACAGGTTCATTACTGACCTTTTCATCGGCACATGAGGTCGATCAACTGCCCCAGTATCAGCACCATCAATTGCAACAGAGTTTTAACAACTTAGACCAGATTCTGCGGGATTTATTAGACACCATTATTTCGAACCGCTACATCAGTATTAGCCTGAAAGAAACCCGTCCTTCTTACTGGGTTGGTAGTCTGGAAACAGACAAGATTACCCGCGACACCCGTCTCTATGTGTGTGTATCTAGCAGCATGATGCAAACACATGAGCTCATTCAGATTGTTCCATTACGCTTTAAAGTGGGGAGTACGGTCGATGTTGAACAACGTGTGGTTGCTGCCCTGCCTGCCATTCCACTACACCATTTAATTCAAGTTCCAACTGCAATTCCTGTGCGCTCAGGGGTGAGTTATTTCGAAGTAGAGCCACATCATGAGCTGTACCAAAACATGCTGGATGCGGAGAGCATTTGTATTTACGTGCCTTCAGGCTTCCAAGACATCAGTATTGAATTAATTGCCGTCATGAATGCTTAAGGAATAATCGCTATGAATTCAACAACTAAAGCACCTTCTCTATTTGATGACGGTCAAATTGGCAGCAGTGCGCTACCGACTGCCCCAGCCACGGTTCAGCACAGCTCAACATTGACTGACCTGCTGTACGATGGTTTTTATGTGGTGTTTTTAATTCGCAATCAATATGTCCCGAGCAATCCCGCCCAGTTTCGTGAGAAGGTGCTGGATTTGTTGCATCGCTTTGAACAGCAAGCCCGTAAATTGCATTTTTCCGCAGATGACATTCATGATGCGAAATATGCCTATTGTGCATTGCTAGATGAAACCATTGTGACCCAACAAGACGATGCTTTCTTTAACCTGCAAAATGTCTGGCTGATTAATCCTTTGCAATTAAGCTTATTTGGTTCTCAACTGGCAGGTTACCAATTTTTTGAAATTTTGGAGCAATTACGTAGCAAAGGCAAAGACCGTCTAGCGTCTCTGGAAGTGTTCCATTACTGCATGCTATTGGGCTTTCAAGGCAAATATCGCATTGAATCGATTGAAAGTTTAAACCATCTGGTTTCCCGTGTCGGAGATGAAATTGATTACCTTAAAGGTAAAAAAGCCGCATTCTCGCCTTTTTCAGCCCTACCCGATCAAATTAAAAATATCATCCATCGCGAATTGCCCTTTGTCTGGATCATTTTGTTCTTATTGATTTTTAGCCTTCTGGCTTTTGCAGGTTTAAGGTACTCGCTAAACCAACACACACAAAACTCCCTTGCACCATTTAACAATGTGATTACTACGCCAACTGAACAGGCGAATATCACAATTTATTTACCATAAATGGTGGCGGATTTATGGCACAAGACAAGCAAAACTCCATACGCATTTTAAAAGCATCGCCAACCCCAGCTCCAAAACGTTCAAGCCTGTACCTTATTGCAGGTTTTGTCGGTGGCATTCTTTTAAGTTGCGGCTTATTTGTTTTTTTTATTTATGCTCAAGATGCACAACCATCAACGGCATCAACAACACGTAGTGAAACTACAGAGACTGATACATCATCTGCTGCTCCTGAAATAAAGCCTACAAGCAATCTGAATACGCTCACTGAAGCTGAAGATATTGATTATCCGAATCAACTGAATGAACAGGAAATGTCAGCCCTATTTAAGCATCCTGTAAATGGAACAAATACGCTGAATGTTCCAGCACCAAACAGCTCACCTTTTGCCAATCTCGGTCAGGGGCAAGAACCCAAACCTATCAGCAAAGAAGTGGTAATTGAGAAGAAAATTCACAAACCTCAAGCTGTGACTCCAGCTATCAAACCTTTGCCTCAGGGCGTCGTCAAACCTGCGCTTTTGGATCAGCTGGATAAAGAAATTGAATTAGCCCAACCACAAATACAAGCCACACATCCGCCAACTCCAGCAGCGCAATCGAACTAAAATGATTATTTTCATTAGTTGTAGTTTTCTGGCGTTGGTGATTGGCTTGAGCCTGTTGATGTCTTATGAGCTTAGGCTGCGAACCCTCAATTATGTACGGCTAATTTTACCCAGCAGTAAGCAGAAGCTCGGGCATGCACGTCATTTTGCACAAGAAATGGGGTACGCTGCTTCGGCTGAACAGACTCAAACCCATTGGCATTTGCAACAATGGTGGATTCTGATTGCAGGATTTTTTCTGTTGGGCAGTATTGTACTGTTTGCTTTCACTCGACCGATTGATCCGACCAAGGTTGAAGCCAATTATCTGGAACAGGTCGACCCGCAAATTTATGCTCTGTTAAATGGTGAAATACTGACGCCTCCGCCAGAAGTGGATGAACAGTTGGTTGATGCCGCTATTATTGAAGCCATGCAAATGGAACAACAGTATCAGGCACAGAACAACAGTGTGACCGCTCAACCTTTCTCTTTGGAACGGGATAGTACCTTTGAACAAAGTCATGGGCATTTCGATACTTCACTGATTGACCGTAAATGGGATCGCATGAACCCACGCTACAAGCAACGCTTATTGATGGTCTTTAAAATCATGAAAGAACGTCATAACTATGATCTGGTTTTACTGGAAGGTTATCGTAGCCCTGCGCGTCAAAATATGCTGTCTGGCAATAAGAACACTACACGTGCCAAAGCGTTTCAGAGCTATCACCAATTTGGTTTAGCTGCGGATGTTGCTTTTAAACGGGATGGCAAAGTGGTGATTTCAGAACGTGACCCTTGGGCTTGGAAAGGCTATCAACTGTATGGTGAAGTTGCCGAATCGGTAGGTTTAACGTGGGGTGGACGCTGGAAGTCTATACATGATTATGGTCATACCGAGTACCGTATGCCGGGCTTGAAGAAAACAGCAGAAATGGCAGAAAAACTGACCACCGAAGGACAACTTTTAGCACAAGAGTTGAATTAACCAACCGCTCAATTATGACTACTGTACATCAAGCCACATCGTTTTAAATTATGAATGACAACAAAAAGCCCTATGGATTAATAGGGCTTTTTCCAAATCAGGGTTCTCTGTTTTGGTATTGTTACTTAAACACTTTTATTTTTTAAATTGAGTGCAAGCGCATTTGGTACACGGGGGTAAACGATCAGTACCAATTTCTAAGTAGACGCGACGTCCGCATTGAACACAAAAATAGAAACCTGTTCCAGGTTGTTCGCCAGCAGTTACCATTTTGGTTCTCCTTATGTTCTTTTAGAAATGGTATCCCTAGTATAACGCGCTTATGCTGAATGTCTATTGGTCATTTCAAAAAATAATGGTGTCATAAGTGTAAGAAATGATGTATTCAAAAAATTGGTGAACTAACTAAAATTTAATCATTAAAGTGAATATTTGATTACTTTATAAACATAAATAATGCTTTAGATCTCATATACCCTATTCTCTAAGCGTATTGATGGTGAGCATACGTTCAAAGTTTCCAATACAGTTGAGCGTTCCAATCTGTTTTTTACGCTCTTAAATGCTTTTCTTAATACAAATAAAAAGCCCTATCTGGTGTAACAGGGCTTAATTCAAAACAGCGGATAACTGCTTGGTGTTTGCGGCTTAGGCATTCTTACTATTGAATTGATTGCCAAGGCATTTGGTACACGGAGGTAAACGATCAGTACCAATTTCTAAATAGGTGCGGTGTCCGCATTGAATACAAAAATAGAAGCCTGTTCCAGGTTTTTCGCCAGCAGTAACCATTTTTGTTCTCCATGTGTTTTAGAAATGGTGAACAGAGTATAGACAAGCTTTTGAGATTGTAGAGTCTATTTTGTGACCGCAGGGGTCAAAATAGAATCAAAAATTGAAAGCAAATGACTCAAACATAACATTAACCCCAACATTATTTGCCTTACCATGAATCTAATTTCCTAAATAACTCCATATTTTCTTTATACATTTCAGCTTGCCATCTACTATTCCACTTCCAATCATCTTTTCTAGGCTTACATTTTTCACAATCCAAACAATGTCTATTTTTAAACCCCGAATCAGGAATATCACCAAACCCTTGATATGCTATATCAAGCCCCCAACCACCTCCTGTATATTTATATTCCAAACAATGAATAATTTTCATTGTTGCTGAGGGTAACCCAACCATTTTTGCGGGCACACCTAATGCAGATGAATTGAATACCAATAAATTTTCACAATCTTTTAAAACTCGTTCGGGATTATAATCATCCAGTCCCTGCTTAATAATTCTCCCAAACTCATCATTAGGATCATCAAAGTCAAAACCTAATTTTTTAGCATGTTTTTTATAAAAATCTAATTCTTCATCAGGAGATAAATTATACTCTTGATTATCATTAATATATTTTTCTTCTAATTTATCCAAATAATCTAAAAAAAATTCCTGTAAATCTTTTTTTTGAAACCATTCAATCATCTGTCTAGCGACAGCTATATAATTAACCTGATCTTTAGAATGAACTTTTAATGACACAGATACATTGAGAAATAATATAAATAGTTCTTCTTGTTCTGAATTTAATGCTAATTTCAATCCTAAATCAGTACAATAACTCAACCACTCATCTAATGCTTCTAGAGCTTCTTTCTGACCTTCATCACGTAATTTATGAACTAATAAAATAATTGATGTTGCTAATTTAGGAAAAGTATCTAAAAAAATATTTGGATCTTTTTGATCTATGGAGTGATTTACCAATCTTATTGTTTTCAATAAATTAATAGAAACATTTAAAGATGATTGTCGTTGAACCGATTGTGCTATCAGTCCCATTAATGGGTCATTACCTACCATTTTAACAGACATAAAATGATGATAATCAATATTAATTTGTTGTCGTAGAATCCAACTACGACATAATAAAAGTATATAAATTTGATAGTATTTACTAAATTTACTTGTTCTTACCAAACCTAATAGTTGTTTAAATATTTCAAAAGAGGCTCTGTAATACTCTTCACTACCCAATCCTAAATCTTGTTCACAAACTTTTTCTGCATATAGCCCTGCATAAAATCTAAGTTCAATTTTTTCTGTTTTTGAAGGAAAAACCAGATGAATCAATTGCAATAATTTTTCATGTTCTTTTTTTAAATATAATCTTTCAAACTGCTCCATATAGGCATAGTAACTTTGATCTTTAGATTGTTCTAACCAATCCTGTACTTTTTCATCAGTAGATTTTTTAAAAATTTCAGAATAATTTATTTTTTTTAAACCATTCAACCTCAACCAATCAAGATTTATATTTATAGCTTCTAAGAGTTCATTAATATTATCCCTTTTTAAAACATGAGTAGTTTTTAAGTGAACAGTTATTGTATCTTGTTTTTTAGTAAGTGCCTCCTTCATACTAATACGCAATTTTTCATCGTCTTGTAGACTATGCCAATATACTAGTCCATTGGTAACATCCACCACAAACAAGATTACTGCAATCTCTATATTAGACATGTAATATTGCAAACGCTCTAAAGAAATACTGAATGATATTCTTTTACCACCATCAATAATATTTACTTCTTTTTGTCCTTTTATTTGAGCTTTGAAGATAAAACCTGTTGCTTTATCTTGAGATGTATTTATTTCAACCTCACCATCAATACCATAATCTTCTTGATCCTCTTGAGAGCGAAATATCCAATTATCAGGTAAACAGAATTCAAATACTCTACCAGCCCGTCTACCGATTTCTTTTGCATTCATAATGATACCCAATAAAAAACCCCACTCTAAAGTAGGGCTTTTTTTAAACAATTTCAAATACTTTAAATTAAGCTGTTAATTGTTCTTTCTCTTCTTGGCTTTCCAAAAAGTCTTGAGCAAAACGCTGAAGTACACCACCCGCTTCATATACAGACACTTCTTCTTCTGTATCTAGGCGGCAAGTTACAGGCACTTCCACAACTTCATTTTTACCATCTGCCGTTGCACGCTCAATCACCAAAGTTAAAGTCGAACGTGGTGCAATGTTACCAATCACGCTATAAAGCTCAGTACCATCCAACTTCAAGGTATTACGGTTTACACCTGCTTTAAACTCTAGTGGTAACACACCCATACCTACCAAGTTAGTACGGTGAATACGCTCGAAACCTTCTGCGACAATGGCTTCTACACCTGCAAGACGTACGCCTTTTGCAGCCCAGTCACGGCTAGAACCCTGACCATAGTCCGCACCTGCAATAATGATCAGCGGTTGCTTACGGTTCATGTAAGTTTCAATCGCTTCCCACATACGCATCACTTCGCCTTCTGGCTCTACGCGTGCCTTCGAACCTTGTTTCACTGTACCGTCAGAACGACGGACCATTTCGTTAAACAATTTCGGGTTGGCAAAAGTTGCACGTTGTGCGGTTAAGTGGTCACCACGGTGCGTAGCGTATGAGTTGAAGTCTTCTTCAGGCACACCCATTTTATGCAGGTATTCACCTGCCGCAGAGTCCATCAAAATTGCATTTGAAGGCGATAAATGGTCTGTAGTGATGTTGTCACCCAAAATTGCCAGCGGACGCATATTTGCCAAAGTACGTGGCGCAGCCAACGCACCTTCCCAGTACGGTGGGCGGCGAATATAAGTACTTTGTGGACGCCAGTCGTAAAGTGGGCTTTCCGCTTGCTCAACTTCACCCAAGTCAAACATTGGAATGTAGACTTTACGGAATTGTTCAGGCTTCACCGCTTCTTTTACCAACGCATCAATTTCAGCATCAGACGGCCAAATGTCTTTCAGGTAAATTGGATTACTGTCTTTGTCTGTACCCAGTGCATCTTTTTCGATGTCAAAACGAATGGTACCCGCAATGGCATACGCTACAACGAGCGGTGGAGATGCCAAGAATGCTTGTTTCGCATAAGGGTGAATACGACCATCGAAGTTACGGTTACCCGAAAGTACCGCTGTGGCATACAAGTCACGGTCAATGATTTCTTGCTGAATTTTTGGATCTAAGGCACCTGACATACCGTTACAAGTTGTGCAAGCATACGCTACGATACCAAAGCCCAGTTTCTCAAGATCATTCAAAACACCCGCTTCTTCTAAATACAACGCAGCTGCTTTAGAACCAGGTGCAAATGAAGATTTCACCCAAGGCTTACGCACTAAACCAAGCTCATTGGCTTTACGTGCCAACAAACCAGCAGCAACTGTATTACGTGGGTTAGAAGTATTTGTACACGAAGTAATTGCCGCGATGATGATTGCACCATCAGGCATTAAGCCATCAGTACGCTGCTCAACCACACCAGCAATGCCTTTCTCTTTCAAGTCAGCGGTAGAAACACGTGCATGTGGATTTGATGGACCAGCGATGTTACGGGTAACAGTAGAAAGATCAAAACGTAGTACACGTGGGTACTCAGCTTTGGTCATGTCCGATGCCCAAAGACCAATTTCTTTCGCGTACTGTTCAACCAATGCCACTTGTGCATCTTCTCGACCAGTCAGGCGTAAATAATCAATGGTGTTTTGGTCGATGTAGAACATCGCCGCAGTTGCACCGTACTCTGGGGTCATGTTGGAAATCGTCGCACGATCACCGACTGACATGCTGTCTGCACCTTCACCAAAGAATTCGAGGTAAGCACCAACCACACGTTCTTTACGCAAGAACTCGGTCAAGGCAAGTACGATATCCGTAGCTGTGATACCCGCTTGACGTTGACCAACAAACTCAACCCCAATAATGTCTGGTAGACGCATCCAAGATGCACGACCCAACATGACATTTTCAGCTTCTAAGCCACCGACACCGATAGAAATGACACCTAAAGCGTCCGTATGTGGGGTATGTGAATCCGTACCGACACAAGTATCTGGGAAAGCTACACCATCACGCGCCTGAATCACTGGAGACATTTTCTCCAAGTTGATTTGGTGCATAATGCCGTTACCCGCAGGAATCACATCGACATTTTCAAATGCAGTTTTGGTCCACTCAATAAAGTGGAAACGGTCTTCGTTACGACGGTCTTCCACTGCACGGTTTTTCTCAAACGCGTCTGGGTCAAAACCACCGTATTCCACGGCTAAAGAGTGATCCACGATCAACTGCGTAGGTACGACTGGATTGACTTTAGATGGATCACCACCTTTGTCTGCAATCGCATCACGTAAACCTGCAAGGTCAACCAATGCAGTTTGACCCAAGATGTCATGACATACCACACGCGCAGGATACCAAGGAAAATCCAGATCCTGACGACGTTCAATCAACTGTTTTAAGTATGCAGTTAAGTTTTCTGCATCTGCGCGACGAACCAACTGTTCTGCCAACACTTTAGAGGTGTATGGCAATGTCGCATAAGCACCAGGCTGAATATCTTCAACGGCTTGGCGTACATCATAGTAATCTAATGATGTGCCTGGCAATGTCTTACGATATTGGGTATTCATTAAGCACGCTCTGCTAAAGGTTTGAATTCGAGGTTTTCAGGGCCTGTGTAGTTCGCACTTGGACGGATAATTTTGCCGTCTTGACGCTGTTCAATCACGTGTGCTGACCAACCTGCGGTACGGGCAATCACGAATAATGGCGTGAACATGGCTGTTGGAACACCCATCAAGTGGTAGCTCACCGCACTGAACCAGTCGAGGTTCGGGAACATGTTTTTCACTTCTTTCATCACGGCTTCTAAGCGTTCCGCAATCAAATACATTTTTTTGTTTTCTTGTGCATCCGCCAATTCAAGTGCAACTTGCTTAATCACTTCGTTACGTGGGTCAGCAATGGTGTAAACAGGGTGACCAAAACCAATCACCACTTCTTTGTTTTCTACACGCTTACGAATGTCTGCTTCTGCTTCATCTGCATTGTCATAACGCTGTTGAATCACGAATGCAACTTCATTCGCGCCACCATGTTTCGGACCACGTAATGCACCAATTGCGCCTGCAATCGTGGAGTACATGTCTGAACCTGTCCCTGCAATCACCCGTGAAGTAAAAGTAGAGGCATTAAACTCGTGCTCTGCGTACAAGATCAATGAAGTGTGCATCGCCTGAATCCATTGTTCACATGGTTTTTCACCGTGTAACAAATGCAGGAAGTGCGCACCAATTGAGTCATCATCGGTTTCAACTTCAATGCGTTTGCCGTTGTGGCTGAAGTGGTACCAGTACAGCAACATTGAACCGAAAGATGCCATTAACTTGTCTGCGATGTCACGTGCACCTGCATAGTTATGGTCTTCATGTTCTGGAGTTAAGCAACCTAGAACCGAAACGCCTGTACGCATCACGTCCATTGGATGTGCATATGGAGGAAGCTGTTCTAACGCAGCTTTAAGTGATGCTGGTAAACCGCGAAGTGCTTTGAGTTTATTTTTATAAGCTTTCAGTTCAGCTTTGTTGGGTAATTTGCCGTGCACCAAAAGGTAAGCCACTTCTTCAAATTCACTTTGACCAGCAAGGTCTAAAATGTCATAACCACGGTAGTGCAAGTCATTACCACTACGACCTACGGTACAAAGGGCTGTATTACCCGCAACTTGACCGCTTAGTGCAACTGACTTCTTTGGCTTAAATCCTGTTGTTGTAGCATTCATAAGATCTTCCTTCTTCCATTGGGTGGATCAAATCATTGTTATTCATCGTGACTGCTGTATTTCCTGTGCGGACACGATGAATTGTCCAGTAAATTCTGTTGTTATTTATTTTTTACAAAAGAGGCATCAAGGTACTGTTCAAATGCATGGTAGTTAATACGGTCATACAATTCTTGACGGGTTTGCATGGTATCGACCACGTTCTTTTGCGTGCCTTCTTTACGTAAGGTGGTGTAGACGTTTTCTGCTGCCTTGTTCATGGCACGGAAAGCAGAAAGTGGATACAGCGCAATGCTCACATCCGCAGAAGCCAATTCTTCTGTGGTGAATAAAGGTGTAGAACCAAATTCAGTAATGTTCGCTAAAATAGGCACATGGGTCGCAGCAGCAAACTGCTTGTACATTGCCAATTCAGTAATCGCTTCTGGGAACAACATGTCCGCACCTGCTTCAATATAAGCCCCTGCGCGGTCAATCGCAGCTTGTAAACCTTCTACTGCTAACGCATCGGTACGTGCCATAATCACAAACTTGTCGTCACCACGTGCATCAACAGCTGCTTTAATACGATCCACCATTTCTTGTTGTGAAACAATGGCTTTGTTTGGACGGTGACCACAACGCTTTGCACCCACTTGGTCTTCAATGTGCATTGCTGCTGCGCCAAACTTGATTAACGCTTTAGTGGTACGTGCAATATTGAATGCAGAAGCACCGAAACCTGTATCTGCATCGACCAATAAAGGTAAGTCACACACATCGGTAATACGGCGTACATCTGTCAGAACGTCATCAAGGTTGCTAATGCCCAAGTCAGGTAGACCTAGAGAACCTGCCGCAACACCACCGCCAGATAAGTAAATTGCTTTATAGCCCGCACGTTTTGCCAATAAAGCATGGTTGGCGTTGATGGTACCGACCACTTGTAAAGGATGCTCGCTAGCGACTGCATCACGGAATTTCTGTCCTGCTGATAACGTTGACATAAGTTCTCCCTCTCTCCTCACGATTAAGAAAAATGTTGTTGAATATTTTGATATGACGAAGCGATATGACGGCGCATGAGTAACTCCGCCAGTTCTGCATCACCTTCGGCAATCGCATCTAAAATACGGATATGTTCCGACAAGGCTTTGTGTGGACGATTTGGTGTTTTGGAATACTGGACTCGGTACATCCGAATCAAGTGATACAACTCATCACACAGCATCTTTTCTAGGGTTTTATTGCCACAATTTTTAATGATGCAATAATGAAAATCGTCCTGACCTTCTTGTAAGTAATATCCTTTACCTTCTTTAAAATCTGGATCTTGCGCATGCATATGCAACACTTCACGCAAGTTTAGAATTTGTTGCTTATCGATGCTTTGTGCCGCCAAACGACATGCCAGACCTTCTAAATTTTCACGAATTTGGTATAGCTCGAATAATTGCTGATGTGACAAGGACACCACACGCGCACCGACATGCGCAGTACGTTCAACCAGTTTTTGCCCTTCTAAACGATGAATCGCTTCACGTAAAGGACCACGGCTGATGCCATACACACGCGCCAGCTCAGGTTCAGAAATCTTGCTGCCCGCTGCAATTTCACCACTCACAATCGCAGTTTGAATCTTTCTGAAAATTTGGTCTGTTAAAGTCGCGGTAGCAACCTGTTTAGTCTGTGTAGACAGCTCGTCAGTTAGCATATTGTCAACAATCAGTTCAATTATTAGCTAAAATAAGCACAAATAAATTAAATTGCAATAAGATTGTCAACAACTTTGGTATTAGAGTTGCAAACCTGATTGAAGATGACTTGACAAAGATTAAGTAGAATCATAACTGGCTTCCATTCTGAAGATGTTGCATTACCACACCTCAATAAATTATTTTAATTCAATGTTTTAAATCTTATTTCCATGCCTGTTCCGTGATAGAACCACAATTTTTATCGCGATGTCATGACCTGCTCTATGAACACTGGGCTAGAGTCAAATCACGCAATTGTCCCGAATGACCCTTGAGTTTTATTGTCGACACTTCAGTTTTTGTTTTGCTCTATCTGTTATGCCGTAATCGAAAAAAAGCCTCAAGGAAATGCTTGAGGCTTTTGTTACCATTTATATGCTGTGCGACTTACTTCGCCTTTTGTAAACGTAAGGCATTCAGTACCACTGATAGTGAACTGAGTGACATTGCCACCGCAGCAAACATTGGTGTGAGCAACAAACCAGTCAATGGATAGAAAATCCCTGCGGCTACGGGTACACCTAAGCCATTATACAAAAATGAAAATGCGAGGTTTTGTTTCATATTACGTACGCCCAGTTTCGCCATATGTACCGCATCGGCAGCACCGCGAATATCGCCTTTGACTAAAGTCACTTGTGCGGTTTGTTTGGCAATATCGGTTCCGTTACCCATCGCAATCCCAACATTGGCTTGTGCAAGGGCTGGCGCATCATTAATCCCATCCCCCGCCATCGCGACAATTTTACCTTGGGCTTGATACTGCTTCACGATTTCCAATTTTTCGGTTGGGGTACAGTTGCCATAGACATGCTGAATCCCCAACTCTTTTGCCACCAGTTGTGCATTTTTCTCATGGTCACCAGTTGCCATCACCACTTCAATGCCATCATCGATCAACTGTTGAATCACTTGATGAGCATTGGCTTTAATCGCATCGTGAATAGAAATATAAGCAAGCACTTCGTCACTATTGCTTAAGAAACTGATCACATTGCCCATTGCACGCTGTTGATCCAGTTGACTTTGTAGTGAGGCATCTAAAGTAATGCCAAGTTGTTCCAGTAACTTTTGACTGCCAATATAAAGCGTTTGCGCACCAATCTGACCTTTGACCCCAAAGCCTGTGACATCTTCAAAGTCTTCCACTTTCAACAACTGCTGTGCAGGCACCAATTGCGTCAAGGTTTGTGCAATCGGATGACTTGAAAACTGCTCAATCGAGGCAATCCACTGTTCCGCCTGAGCTTGCTCTACATTTGGACTTAACACACGAATTTCTTTTAAACTCGGTTTCCCTTCAGTCAGCGTCCCTGTTTTGTCGATAATTAATGTATTGACCTTACTTAAGGCTTCGATCGCTTCTGCATCTTTAAACAAGACCCCTTTTTGCGCTGCACGACCTGTGGTTGCCATCACCGACATTGGTGTGGCTAAACCGAGCGCACATGGACAGGCAATAATCAGCACTGCCACGGCACACATCAAGGCTAAGTCAAATTGCGCGCCACCAAACAGCATCCACGCCACGAAGGTCAGTAGGCTAATGATTAACACCACAATCACAAAATATTTGGCAACGACATCGGCTAAACGCTGTAGTGGTGCTTTAGAACGTTGTGCTTCTGCGACCGTCTGAATCATTTTCGCCAAAGTGGTATTGGCACCAACTGCAGTGGTTTGTATGCGAATACTACCTTGCTGATTCACCGTGCCACCAATCACGCTGTCATGCACTTGTTTTTTTACAGGCACAGGCTCGCCCGTCATCATTGCTTCATCGACATAGGTCTTGCCTTCAACCACCACACCATCCAGTGGAATCTGCTCACCTGAGGAAATCTGTAAAATATCCCCTTGTTTGACCATACCAATATCCACCTCAACCACTTGATCGGCTTGCACCAACTTCGCTGTGTTGACTTGCAGTTTCAGCAAGGATTTCAGTGAATCTGCGGTCTTGGCACGGGCTTTGAGCTCCATAACTTGCCCAAGTAAGCTTAAGGACACGATCATACATGCAGCTTCAAAGTACACCGCCACGCCATGTCCTGCCTTGGCCTCCATGGGAATCACACTCGGAAAAATGGTCGCCACTACACTATAAATATAGGCCGCCAACACCCCGACGCCAATCAAACTCCACATATTCAAATTGCGGGTTTTATAGGATGTCCAGCACCGCTCTATAATCGGTTTACCCGCCCAGAGCACCACGGGCGTCGCAAGCACCAGTTCGATCCACGGCTGAATATGCGGTGAAATAAAACTGTGAATATGTGAAGCCATCGCCATTACGAACACGATTAGGGTTAAGGGCAAAGTCAGCCAAAACCGATGGCTAAAATCGACCAATTCTGGGTTGGGGGCATCATTTAAAGTTGGCTGCATCGGCTCAAGTGCCATGCCACAAATTGGACAAGTCCCCGGTCCCTTTTGCACAATTTCAGGATCCATGGGACAGGTATAATCCATATCTGCTGCACCCTCAGGTACAGGGCGCTCATCTGGTGGAATCAAATAAAACTCAGGGTCCGCCTTAAACTTATCTAAGCATGATGGATTGCAGAAATAATAGGTTTGCTGTTGATAGTCAGTTTTGAGTTCGGTGTTCGGGTCAACAGACATGCCACAAACTGGGTCAATAAACGCTGGTGCTCCAGATTGCGCAGTGTGTTCATGTTGATGTTTGCCACCACCACAGCAACTACTTGTTGCGGGTTCTACTTTGGGCTTTGGTGCACAGCAACTTGACTCTGAATCTGCTGATTGAGTTTCTAGTTTTTTGGATTCTGTGCCGCAACAAGATGCTGTTTTCTGGGTTTCTGGTTTCGCAGAGCCACAACATCCTGACGCTTTCGGAGTATTCTCTACTTGAGTCGTGACATAAGTTTCAGGTGCAGCTATAAATTTTTGCTGACATTTTTCACTACAGAAATAGTAATTCTGCCCCTGCCATTCCGTATGTGGTTTGCTTATGTCTGTGACAGTCATGCCGCACACAGGATCAATAAAGCTTTCTGTTTTAGTCACTTCACTTTGCTTGTGTTTGCTCGAACACCCACAGCCTGATGATGCCACTGTACCTTCAGTTGGAGATGATGCATTGTTGACATCTGTTTTCGGTTGACTACAACAAGCGCTAGGCGTTTTTTCTGAGCCTAAATATGCTTCTGGATTTGCTGCAAATTTGTTTAAGCAACCTGAACAACAGAACAAATATCGAACCGATTGATACGCATAGGCATGTGGAGAATCCTCTGCAACTGGCATACCACACACAGGATCCACATTTATTACAGATGGCGATAATTTGTCTTTGGAACAGCAAGAAGTTTTGTGTTGTTCACTCATTCTGACTCACCTTTTATTTTTTGATTGTGTTAGCATAAAGTCTGTACCTAGGTACTGAGTCAAGCCTTTTGGAGATTATTTTATGCTCACCATCGGCAAACTGGCAAAACACTGCCATGTCAATGTAGAAACCATTCGTTATTATCAACGCATTGGTCTGATGCGCATTCCTGAAACAACTCAGAACTATCGTTACTATGGTCAGCAAGATATTGAAACCTTAAGCTTTATCCAAAAAGGTAAAGATGCAGGCCTACAACTCAGTGAAATTCAGGATTTATTGCACTTACAACTGGATGATCGTGAAAAGGTCCGAGAAGTCATTCAGCAACGACTAGAAAAAATTGACCAACGCATTCAAGAATTGAATGCCTTAAAACAGCGCCTATCGAGTTGGGTAGATGAATGCAGAACCACGGAAAATAACTGTTGTCCAATTTTGCAAGAACTGAAAAAAAGTTCGTCCTCCTCGCTCTAAACTGATTGTTTTACTGGTCATCACACTGACTAAAATCTCAAATAAACTCAGGACAGCACTTCATCATGTTGATCGAACTGACCCAACTAAGAAAAAAAATTCGTAAGCAACGAAAACAGGTTTCCGTTTTACAGCAACAATATTCTGAACAACACATCCTAAATCGGCTCAGACATTTACCCGAATTTAAACATGCCAAGCATGTCGGTATTTATTTACACGCTTTTGGTGAGATTCAGACGCGTAAAATTATTGAATATTGCTTCCATCAAAAGAAATCCGTTTACTTACCCATGATTTGCAATATGAATCAGCGCTTGGTCTGGGTCAAAATTTCACTGCATCAATTTTATAATCAGCGCTTTTCTTATCATCCCTTTGGAATGCAAGAACCGATGGCTAGCCGTGGGCAACATGTCTCACATTTAGACTTGCTGATTATGCCTTTACTCGCCTGTGATGCATTCGGAACACGTATTGGGATGGGCGGTGGCTTCTATGACAAAACCTTAGCCTCTGCACCCTATCACAGACCCTTTCGATTAGGATTAGCCCATGCCTTCCAATTGGTGCCTCAAACCTTAATTCGGGAACCGTGGGATCAACCCTTAGATGCACTACTCATGCCCCAACAATTTTTACGTTTCAACCGTTAAAATTGGTATTTCTGACTGTTGTGAATACTTAAAAATCACATATTTAGTCATTTTTTATACAATTTGTATTGACCTGCCCTTGTATTTTTTAAAATACCCATCACTATTAAAACATGGCAACACCGTTGTCACTCATTAGGAGTGCCCATGTCTGAAATTATTATGAATCAAGAAACCTTAGAGCCTCAGGTTCCAAGTGTATTACCGCTTTTAGCGTTACGTGACGTGGTGGTTTACCCGCACATGCAAATTGCGCTATTTGTAGGTCGTGAAAAATCGATCAATGCAGTTGATGTGGCTCGTAACAGTGACAATCTCGTATTTGTAGTTGCTCAGAAAGATTCTCTGACAGAAGAAATTGATCACGACAACTTATATCAATACGGTACGGTCGCGAAGATTGTGCAAGTTGTGAATCATGAAAATGATGAAAACTGTATTAAAGTATTAATAGAAGGCTTACATCGTTCGAAGCTAGATAAAATCATTGACGAAAATGAATATCTCACTGCCGAACATTCGCTAAGCCCAATGTCGATCCACATTGATGAAAACACGCAAGAAACGCGTGTACAAGAATTACGTGCTCTGTTTGCCCAATACGCTGAAGCTAAACTGCGTAATGCACGTGAACTTGTTGCTGCAGCCAACAAAATTGACGATTTACTGCAATTGTTGTTCTTCGTTGCAACCCGTGTCCCGCTTAACATTGATGTGAAGCAAAAATTCCTTGAGCACGACGAATTTGAAGCACATTTACAAGAGTTGATGACCTATTTGTTGCAACAGTCTGAAGAGCAACAGATTGAGCAAACCTTGCATGACTCTGTAAAACGTCAAATGGAGAAAAACCAGCGCGAATACTTCCTCAATGAAAAGATGAAGGTGATTCAGCGTGAACTTTCTGATATGAATGGCGGTGCAGAAGATGACGTCGCTGAAATTGAAAAGCGTCTTGCTGAAGCTGACTTACCAGAACATGTCCGTAAAAAAGCGGAAGCAGAATTCCGTAAGTTGAAAGCAATGCAACCTGCTTCAAGTGAAGCAGCGGTCGTGCGCAACTATTTAGAGGTGATTTTAGATACACCTTGGAATAAAGCCAGCAAAGTCAGCATCAATCTTGCAAAAGCCCAAGAAATTCTTGATGCAGACCACTATGGTTTGGACGATGTTAAAGACCGTATTGTGGAATATCTTGCAGTACAGTCTCGCGTGAAAAAACTCAAAGGTCCAATCCTTTGTTTAGTCGGACCTCCAGGTGTCGGTAAGACCTCACTCGGTGAATCTGTAGCAAAAGCGACTGGTCGTGAGTTTGTACGTATGGCGCTTGGCGGTGTACGTGACGAAGCGGAAATTCGTGGTCACCGTCGTACTTACATTGGGGCGATGCCAGGTAAAATTGTGCAGTCATTGACTAAAGTTGGTGTAAAGAACCCATTGTTCTTACTCGACGAAATCGACAAGATGGCACAAGACTACCGTGGTGACCCTGCTTCAGCATTGCTCGAAGTACTCGATCCATCGCAAAACAATAAGTTCAATGATCACTACTTAGATCTTGATCTTGACCTGTCTGAAGTGATGTTCATCTGTACTGCCAACAGTATGAATATTCCTGAAGCATTGTTAGACCGTATGGAAGTGATTCGTCTGCCTGGTTATACCGAAGATGAAAAAGTCAATATTGCTGAACGCTACCTTGTTCCTAAAGCGATTAAGAACAATGGTTTACGTGCTAAAGAATTGACCGTTCATGAAGAAGTGATTCGTGACATCGTACAACGTTATACACGTGAAGCAGGTGTACGTAGCTTAGAACGTGAAGTCTCTAAAATTGCCCGTAAAGTCGTAAAAGAAGCGGTTAGCAAAAAGGCGAAAGGCCTGCAAGTCGATGTGACTTCTGCCAATCTTCCAGACTACTTAGGTCCACACAAGTTTGACTTTGGTATGGCTGAAGACGAAGCACAAGTGGGTCGTGTCAATGGTTTAGCATGGACTTCTGTTGGTGGTGAGTTGTTGACCATTGAAGTTGCTGCTGTGAAAGGTAAAGGTAAATTCATTACTACGGGTTCACTCGGTGATGTAATGAAAGAATCAATTACCGCAGCCATGACCGTAGTTCGTACCCGTGCAGATGAATTGGGTATTGAGTCGACTCGCTTTGAAGAGACTGACGTACACGTGCATTTACCAGAAGGTGCAACACCGAAAGATGGTCCATCCGCTGGTTTAGCACTCACGACAGCATTGGTTTCTGCTTTCACAGGGATTCCAATTCGCCCAGATATTGCTATGACTGGTGAAACCAGTCTCGGTGGTCGTGCAATGCGTATTGGTGGCTTGAAAGAGAAACTGCTTGCAGCACACCGTGGCGGCATTAAATTAGTGTTCATTCCTCAAGAAAATGTCCGTGATTTGGCGGAAATTCCTGAGAATGTGAAAGAAGGTCTAGAAATTAAAGCAGTTAAATCGATTGATGAGATTTTACCGCTTGCCTTGATCTCTATGCCTGAGCCTTTAGCCAAAGCACCGATTGTTAAACCAGTCGATGAAGGTAAAAAAGCAGCACGTCATTAATTTCAGCAAGAATGAGAAAGAGAGCTTCGGCTCTCTTTTTTTATTACAAATTACTGCTCATAACACCACACATCTTGATGATTTTTTCACCTAAAATAATTCGATGCAAGGGCTGATTGCAGGACAATTGAAATGAAAAATCCTGTCGGATGGTTTGAAATTTATGTGGATGACATAACACGAGCCAAAGAGTTTTATCAAGCTGTATTTAATATAGAACTCACTGAACTTACGCCACCTTCAGATGGCACGTCACTGCAAATGTGGGCTTTTCCTTCAGATATGCAAGTCTATGGTGCTTCAGGCGCATTGGTTCAAATGCCAGGAATTGCCGCGGGTGGCAATAGCACATTGATCTATTTTTCATGTGAAGACTGTGCTGTAGAGGCTGCCCGTATTAGCAGCGCAGGTGGAAAAATTCAGGAAGCAAAAACCTCCATCGGCGAGTATGGTTTTATTGTGCTAGCCTTTGATACTGAAGGAAATATGATTGGTTTACATTCAATGAAGTAAATGCCTAATGTAAAGAATATTTAAATGATTGTGGTTTGAAGTTTCCAGAATATTTCATCCGCTTCATGAAAATTTCAACTTGAAAAAACTGGAAAAAGCCTCATATATAATAGTAAGACACATATGCGCTGTATGTTTCTTATTCCTAAAGGTTATCTGTTTCTCCAGGCGGGTAACCTCTTGATCGCAGTCCTAATACTATTCTAGGACTGCGTTTTTTTATTTGTATATATTAACTAATCTACATAATCTAAATATTCTCTCAGCAATCATTATCCATTGTCTATTTCAGAATTGCTTGTATTAAACCATCAATTACCTGCGTCATTTTTTCAAGGTTTAACGTCTTCAAAGTGTCCGATGGAGTATGATAATTTTTATTCCGATAAAAAGCCGTATCGGTCACCATAATCGCCGGAATGTCATATTTCCAATAATTACTATGACTGGAAAAATTAATTCCTGGGGTAATCGATGGCACAACCAAACGTTGACACTCTAATGTTTGCATGGCTTCACAAAAATTTTCACCTAAACCTCGTGAATCAATATCACTCACGGCAGCAATAAAATTGGCATGACTCGGATAGATCCATTTCAACCCTATTGGATATTCCTGTATCTGCGCAGCATCGTAATAGCCAATCATTTCCACAATATACACGCCCTGAATTTTATCGCGCTGTGCCTGAACAGATTTGGCATGTACATAACTGCCCATGTATTCAGTATTGGCATAAGGCGGCTCTTCTAGCGTATAAAATACAAACTCCACATTATGCCTTAGACTTTTTCTCTCTTGTGCCAAAATACGTGCCGTTTCTAAAACACCAGCGATACCTGAGGCATTGTCATCTGCACCTTGCTGTCGTCCAAACACATCATAATGCGCCCCGATAATAATCTTTTCTTCGCGTCTAACATTTAAATTACACACCACATTGCGATAATTCTGACGATTTACAATATAACTTTGGAACTGACATGGAATACCGAACAAACGCATTTGCTCTTTAATCCAAGCTGAAACCCGATTTAACTCTTCTGTATTTTGGTGATTTCGGAACGAACCACTGCCTATAATCTGCTGTAAATAAACGTCCAGATTCTGTGCATCAGCCTGTTTGTTGATTGCAGAATTTGCACCGACATATGTGCTACTCAATAATGTCAGCATTATGCTAAGCACTATCCAGCATTTTTCTAAAAGTTTTTCCCTTTGCATTTATTATTATTCCACCACGTCCGCAAAATTTATTGCTTTTCTAAGAGCATTAATGCAACAGCCAGTAATTATTTTCAATTGCAAAATGTATATCAGCAGCAGATTCTTCGCTTTCAAGGCTATAATTCTGCTGAATTAGCTTTTGACATCAGATATGAAAATACGGATTCTGACCATCGGTCAAAAAATGCCAGCTTGGGTACTCACAGGTTTTGAAGATTATTTCAAACGCATTCAACCTTTTGTACAAACTCAAATTATTGAATTGCCGATGGCAAAACGCGGTAAAAATGACTCTGAAGCTGACATTTTGAAATACCGTCAAATTGAAGGTGACAGCATTTTAAATGCCTTAAAACAAAATGAAACCTTAATTGCACTTGAAGTCGGTGGTCGTGAATTCAGTACGGAAAAACTGGCTGAAACCATGAAATCATGGATGCTTGAAGGCAATGATGTGGCTTTGGCGATTGGTGGTCCTGATGGGCACTCAGAAGCGGTGCGTAAAGCCGCTGCGTGGCACTGGTCTTTATCTAAACTGACTTTGCCGCATCCACTGGTACGTGTCATGCTGATTGAACAACTGTATCGCGCCATGAGTATCAACCACAATCATCCTTACCATCGCGCAGGCTAAGCGTATTTATCGATCATTCCATTATTGCAACAATACGTTGAATATAAGCTATTTATTCACATATTTGTATTTGGCATGATTAAACAACTTCCTCATTTAACTTAGGCGCAAGACTATGAATCTACAAACTTTACCTGGTTTATTTATTTCACATGGTTCACCCATGCTTGCGCTTAATCCAGAACAAGTTGGACCTGCTTTACAACGTTTGAGCCTGAATCTTCCAACACCTAAAGCGATTGTCGTCATGTCAGCTCACTGGGAAAGTCAGGCACTTGAAATGAATACTGGGGTTCGTCCTGAAACTTGGCATGATTTTCGTGGGTTCCCTCCCGAGCTTTACGAGCTGCGCTATCCCGCTCCAGGTCAACCAGAGTTGGCAGAGGATATTTTAAAACGTTTATCTGATGCAGGTTTTGAGGCACATGCCAATGCTAGCCGTCCACGTGATCATGGTGTATGGATGCCGCTCCTACATATGTTCCCGAATGCAGATATTCCTGTGGTTGAGATTTCACTGCCTATGCATATGAGCGCAGAACAGATTTATCAAATTGGACAAACTCTTGCAGCATTACGCGAACAACAGGTTTTATTGATTGGCTCTGGTAGCATTACCCATAATCTTTCGGAACTGTCATGGCATGGTGAGTCGCAGGATGTACCTGTCTGGGCATCCACTTTCCGTAACTATGTTGCCCAGAAACTCAGCCACCAAGACTATGATGCGGTACTCGATTGGAAAAGCATACCTTATGTACGTCGCAACCACCCAACCTTAGAACATTTAACACCCCTATTTTTTGCGATGGGTACGGGTACACGCTTTAATATTGTACACAGTAGTTTTTCTATGGGTTCACTCGGGATGGATATTTACCGTTTTGACTAAGCCAAGAACAACATTAAAGAAATGAATACAAATGTTGTACACGTATTCATTTCTTTTTTTTATAAATAAATTAACCTTTAGTTTTATATTTCTTCAACTCTAGTGTTAATTTAAAAATGAAATTGAAATATCTTTTACTCGCTTTATTGCCTTTTTCTTTAGCTGCTTGCCAATCTACTCAAACTCAATCAAATTTGGAACAAGCTGTGAATGTACAATCAATTCCTGATCAAAATAAAACCCTTGCTGCTTATCAATGGATCAGCACCACATCAACTACACCAAAACCATTAACACTGTCATTTAATGCACAAGGTCAACTTTCAGTGAAAACCAGTTGTAATGGCTTAGGCACCAACTGGAAAATTGAAGGTGACAAAATTGTCACAGGCGTAATGATGGGCACGCAAATGGCTTGTGCTGAACCTGCCATGCAACAAGAGCGTTTAGCCGCAGAATTACTGGGCGAGCGTGCCATTCAGTTCTCGCTGAATAGTCACAATGTGGAAGCCCCAACTTTGACACTGGTTTCTGCCAAAGGTGAAAAACATGTTTTTGTGGGTAAAATGACACCTGAAACCAAGTACCAAGCTCAAGGTGAAACCATTTTTCTAGAAATTTCACCTGAAACCAAAGCCTGTTCTGGCGTAGGTCCAATGACCTGCCTTCAAGTTCGTGAAATCAAATATGATGACAAGGGCGTAAAAACCGCGGTTAATAAAGACTGGACCTTATTCTACGATCATATTGAAGGCTATAACCACGATCCAAAAACCCGTCAAATCGTTCGTGTAAAACGTTTTGAACGTCAAAATCCAGCTGCGGACCAATCTAAATATGCTTATGTCAAAGACATGGTGGTTGAGACTGAAACCGTAAAATAAAAATTCGTTTAATAAAAAAGCCGATGTAGATACATCGGCTTTTTTATATTACAGACGACTCAGATTTAGAACACGCCTTGAGACAACATCGCATCGGCAACTTTCACGAAGCCCGCAATATTGGCACCATCAACATAATTGACACTACCATCTACTTTCGTACCGTATTTGACACAGTTACGATGAATGTCTTTCATGATGGCATGCAAGCGCTCATCCACTTCTTCAAAACTCCAGCCTAAACGCAGAGCATTTTGCGACATTTCAAGACCAGAAGTGGCTACACCACCTGCATTGGATGCTTTACCTGGCGCATACAAAATTTTAGCCGCCACGAATTTTTCAACTGCATCTAAGGTCGATGGCATATTTGCACCTTCAGCCACACACAGCACACCATTCGCCAAAAGCTGATCCGCATCTTCACCCGTCAGTTCATTCTGGGTTGCACACGGTAAAGCAATGTCACAAGGAATTCCCCACGGACGTTTGCCTTCCAAATATTCAAAACCATGCTTTGAGGCAAATTCAGAAATACGACCACGCGCCTCATTTTTCAAATGCATGACCTCTCTCAGAAGTTCATCTGTAAAGCCATCTTTGACATATACCGTACCGTTCGAGTCAGACAACGAAACGACTGTGGCACCCAAGAACATGGCTTTTTCAGCGGCAAATTGCGCGACATTGCCCGAACCTGAAATGGTCACAGTTTTACCTTGGAAACTGTCACCACGAGTTTTCAACATTTCTTCAGCGAAATACACCGTACCATAACCCGTCGCTTCAGGACGTGCCAATGAGCCACCAAAAGCCAAGCCTTTGCCTGTAAATACACAGGAAGTGTCATTGCTTAGCTTTTTCATCATGCCCGCCATAAAACCGACTTCACGCCCACCCACACCAATGTCTCCTGCGGGAATATCGGTGTTTGAGCCTAAGTGGCGATACAACTCAATCATTAATGCCTGACAGAAGCGCATGATTTCGCCTTCCGATTTGCCCTTCGGATCAAAATCAGAACCGCCTTTACCCCCACCCATCGGTAAGGTTGTTAAGGCATTTTTAAAAGTCTGTTCAAAACCCAAGAATTTTAAAATAGATAAATTGACTGAAGGATGGAAGCGCATTCCACCCTTGAAAGGACCAATCGCTGAATTGTACTGGACACGAAATGCACGATTCACATGCGTATTGCCTTGATCATCGACCCAAGCAACACGAAATTGGATCACACGCTCAGGTTCAACCAAACGCTCAAGTAACCCATGTGCTGCATATTTCGGATTCTTTTCAATGAATGGCCAAAGGCTGGTCATTACCTCTTCTACCGCTTGTAGAAACTCGGGTTGGTGTGCGTCACGTGTTTTTACGTAATCCAAGAAGTCGTTTAGGCAACTATATTTCAACACTTCATCCTCAGCAATTTATGAATCAAAACAGGTCAAAATTAAAATAAGTGATAAATTTTGGCGCAAAACATTAAATAACTTTTGACCACCTTCTACAATATTTATTTCAAGTAATGTGATATTTTTAATATATAACAAATAATTATTTTAACTATTACACAAAGTTTGCTTATCTCTTTTATAAACTCACACTTAATAATCAACCTCAAAATTGCACTATATAAATGCAGGTTTTGCATTAATTTGGTACACAAGATTAATCCCCTGAATCATGCTAAAATTCGTCAAAATTTGATTCCATCTCTCTAATCCTGTTCTGAACACAGGCGTGGTTTTCGCATGATTTCGCAAATTGCTCTCATTCAACACATCGACTCCCTACTTCCTCAAACCCAATGTGGTTTATGTGGTCATCGAGATGGTTGTCTACCCTATGCCAAAGCGATTGCTGAAGGTGAAGCTGCGAATAAGTGTGTTCCCGGTGGACAGCCCGTCGCAGATGCATTAGCCAGTTTACTGCAACGCCCACCATTAAAAGCTGAAGACAGTGTTTGGCCTATTCAGGCTGATGGTCGTCCACAACGCATGAAAGCCATCATTCGTGAAGATGAATGTATTGGGTGTACCAAATGCATCAGCGCCTGCCCTGTAGATGCGATTATTGGCTCGGGAAAACTCATGCACAGCGTGTTAACCGACTTATGTACGGGGTGTGAACTCTGTATCCCGCCATGTCCAGTTGACTGTATTGATTTGGTCGAAGATGTAAATACGCTTCCAAATGACGATGCGCGTATTGCAGAACAAAATGACTTACGCCAACGCTACTATGCACATATTCAGCGTGAGGAAACACGACGTTTGCATCGTAAAGGACCTGTGGTGCGTGCTGAAATTGATACCACATTGTTCGCCCAGTTCTCTAGCCAGCTCGATTCCGTTCCAGCTATCGAAATGACAGAGAAAGCATCGACTACTGTAACGACTCAAGATGCCAAATCCACCATCGAACTGGCAAAATTGCGGACGCAAATTAAGAAGCTCGAAAAACAACTCAGTGTTCGTGAAGATGCGACCAAGCGTGCTCAATTGCTCAGCTTGACCGATCAACTCAATGCATTGCTAGGAGCGTAAACGTGGCAACGAAAACTGCAACCGTCAAAAACATGACCAAGAAGCAAATTCAGACCTTCTTTGAACGTTTACGTGATCAGCGCCCGAATCCAACCACTGAATTAAACTTTTCCACGCCTTTTGAATTGTTAATTGCAGTTACCCTGTCGGCACAAGCGACTGATGTCAGCGTCAATAAAGCCACGGACAAGCTATTTCCCATCGCCAATACCCCTGAAGCCATTTTTGGCTTGGGCGTTGAAGGACTGAAGCAATATATTAAAACCATTGGTTTATATAATTCTAAAGCTGAAAATGTCATTAAAACCTGTCAAATTTTAATTGAGAGACATAATAGCCAAGTCCCGAATAACCGCGCTGATCTAGAAGCCTTGCCTGGCGTGGGTCGTAAAACGGCGAATGTGGTATTGAATACTGCATTTGGGCATCCAACCATGGCGGTAGATACGCATATTTTCCGTTTGGGTAATCGTACAGGTTTGGCTGTGGGGAAAAATGTCCTGGAAGTCGAACACCGACTGGTCAAAGTGATTCCGAAAGAATTTATGGTCGATGCACACCACTGGCTGATTTTACATGGTCGTTACTGCTGTATCGCACGTAAACCGAAATGTGCTGAATGCGTGGTATCCGATGTGTGTAACTGGCCAGACCGTTTTGAGTTTGGCGCTGCACGAGCAATTCCTGTAAGTAATATCTAAAAGGTACAGTGCATGCAGCTGACAGGCACTGTAATCAAAATACCGCTTATTGCTTAGGTGGCTTCTGTTTTAATTTCGGGTGTAACTTATACTCAGGTTTTGCTGCCGTTTTATTTTCTTCCTTTTGTTTTTGTTGAGTTTCTCTGAGCATTTTAAAGCTGATATATAACAAACCCAGCAACAAAGCCAAGCAGGCAATCACCAAAATGATTAAACCAATTTTTAACAAAATCGTATCCTCAAAAAGTTCGGACAAATAAAAAGAGCCCTAATATGACTTAGGACTCTTTTAAAGTCAAAAATTCAGTTTTGAATTATTTTGACTGATCTAAGATTGCGAACAAATCTTTTTGTACGTCTTCAATTGCACGTAAACCGTTTAATTTGTCATAAGTTGGTGCATTTTCGCCAGAAGCAGCTCGACCTTGGTAGAATCCAACCAATTGCTCAGTTTCTGTATGATAAGAACCAAGACGCTTACGAATGGTTTCTTCTTGGTCATCAGGACGTTGTACCAAGTCTTCACCCGTTTCGTCATCTTTGCCTTCAACTTTTGGTGGGTTGTAAACAACATGATAAACGCGACCAGATGCAGGGTGCTGGCGACGACCAGACAAACGCTGAACGATTTCTTCGTCAGGTACATCAATTTCGATTACGTGATCGATGTTAATGCCTTCTTTTTCTAAAGCTTCAGCTTGTGGAATTGTACGTGGAAAACCATCGAAAATGCAGCCGTTCGCACAATCAGGTTGAGCAATACGTTCTTTTACAAGACCAATGATCAGTTCATCAGAAACCAAACCACCACTTTCCATTACGCTTTTAGCTTTAAGACCTAATTCAGTACCTTCACGAATCGCAGCACGGAGCATATCACCGGTTGAAATTTGTGGGACATTGTAGCGCTTACAGATCAACTGAGCTTGTGTACCTTTACCTGCTCCAGGTGGTCCGAGTAAGATAATGCGCATAAAAAAACATCCTCATTTAAAACAATGTGTATGATACTTCGAGCCAACAATTCTACAGATCTGAACAGTCAGCATGAGCATCTAATTATAAGAAAGCTACAAACAAATGTATTGTACCAGCTATAAATCCAGTGACCCCACCTAATACAATCAGAATCCATTCGTCTTCCTGAAATGCAGGACGTAATAGGTTCTGGAATTCTTTCGGCGTTAATTCCCGAATACGCTCTCGGAACATTTGAAAAATTTTCTGTGCACGGCTCGCATTGAACGCAGGGTCGCATACTGGCACCATCGTAATTTCAATTGAGCGATCAATCAAGTCCGTCTTGAGTTTTGCGTACTCTTTTGGTCCTAATGACAGCTGTAATGAGGTACGAACCAGTGGCGTTTCCATAATTTGGTTAATATGACGCTTGACGATACGGCGCGTTTTGTCTTTTTTTGCACCATACATCATTTCAGTCATGATGGATTTTAGCGTAATCAGGTCTTCTGTGACCACACTGGCAAACACATCCGACACTTCTTCTTGCCGTTTCATGAATGCACCTTGAACATTATAGGTCCCGATGCGAGGCCAGACAGGTTTAATCCAAGGGAATTTACGATCTTTCGTTAATTCAGTCAGTTGCAGATAACGCACAGGATGTGGCGAGATTGGATTAAAGACCATCCAAATAGCAATCCAGTTGGTTAAAAAGCCCCAAATCGATGCCCAAAATGGGACTGTCCAGTGCCAAGGCACCACAAACCAGACAATCATTTGGAACACACCAAAGAACATCCCGATTAAGGCACTAATATGCCAAATAAAGTTGATTTCTTTCTGCCCAACTTTGAGGAACATGCGGACCATCAAGCGGCGATCACCTTCCATTTGGCTGACCACCATTTCACGCATGTCGACCAATGACTCAACGTTCACAGTTAATTCTGTTACCAGTTCTTTCAACACCTCTGGAAGCTGCTTATGCGCCTGTGCGTAAATACGGCGTTTAATCGAATACGGTAAATTTTCCCAAAGCACCGCATTACGGTCGACCATCACTTCATCAATCAGATGTTCCAGCTCAAATCCGACCTGCTCCCCAATAATACGTGCCATATCTTCAGGATCCATGGCATTGAGAAATTCTTGCAAAGAACCTAGCTTGGACAAAGTGTTATCGGTAATGATGCCTGAAATACGCCCCGCCTTACGTGGTACAATCCCTTGCCAGCCTACTGGCAAGGGTCCCAAATGAAAGCCCCAGAAGTTAATCGGATAGAATACCATTTTGAGCGCCATCCAGACGTGTGCCCAAGTTACAAATGCAGTTACTGGAATAATGCTCAGCACAGCCCAAAAATCGGGACGATTCAAAAAGGTTTGCCACAACTGATTGATGTACTCAAGCATGCATAATTTTCCAAAATAATAACGAAATAACAGAGATTAATTCTTAATTTTTTAAACAGGTTATTTTCTGCCTAAGCCCATACTTAATGTATAAGAGAATTGTATTTTTGGTTCAATGTGTTCCACAACCGCACCATCACGATTCTTTAATTCTTCTCCTGCCCCAATCCCCACACTAAAGGTACTGATTCGATCTCGATCCAACAATACATATGCAAGATCTACACCTGCACCTAAACGCGTTTCATCTTTATTGTCCACTTGCTTACTGGCAATATGCCCTACATAGACGCCAACATAATACCCGTTTTTATCCTTCCCAGTGAAATAGTAAGGATATCTAAAGCCAAACTGTGCCCCAAAAGGTGAATCGTCTGTTAAGAAAAAACCCACCTTTGCATAAGTAATCCCATAAGGATTGACCCATTCGGTATTTAAATGAACCAACTGATGGGTGAATCCTGCACCCACATTCCACATTCTGGCACTCTCAGGTGTCAATTTGGCATCTGGCAGATAATTTTGATCTTGTGCATAAGCAGTATTAAATAATGTTATCAATGCTAACAAGGAGTAAACTCTTGTCATTATTGTCACCTATGTCCTTATTTTAATTGTGCATACATTCCAATTTTTTTTGCATGTTTTTGACTTTAACAGAATTGTTTCTAATCTTATAGACAACGCCCGCTGTTTTTACTGTCTAAAAGGTCAAAATACCCTGTTGCAATAAAACAACCAAGCCCAGAGTAGTTCTCGTAGATAAGCATTATCAAAGCCTCTGACTTGGGGTAGAATAGCGCCTTCCTGATTCTCCCCCCACTGTGTAAGTCAATCGCGTATGAAGCAGCACTTTCCTTTAAAAAATGTCCAACAAGAAAAGCGCATTTATCGCAATCGAGTCTTTATCTCTGTCGGGATTGTCAGCTTCTTTATGCTGCTGTTGGTGGCACGCTATGCCTATTTGCAAATTATGCAATATCAGCAATTTTCAACCGCATCCGATCAGAACCGAATTCGCTTGCAACCGCTTGCACCTGCCCGTGGTTATATTTATGACCGTAATGGGATTTTATTAGCAGATAACTATCCTGTTTTTACGGCGACCATGAGCCGTGCCGATGTCGATGATATTGATGATACGGTCAAGCGTCTCACCCCAGTTCTAAATTTGACTGATGAAGATATTGAGCGCTTCCTATCACGCATTAAAACTTCGAAAAAAACCGAACGTGTTTCTATCAAACTGAACTTGACGGAAACCGATATCGCCAAATTCAGTGAAGTTAAATTCCAGTTTTCTGGGGTCAATATAGAGACCCAAATGACCCGTTATTATCCACACGGTGAGCTGTTCGCACACGTGATTGGCTATGTGGGTCGAATTAATGACAAAGAACTCAAAAGTATTGATAAAGACCTATATGCAGGAACCAACCTGATTGGAAAAATCGGAGTTGAGAAATCATATGAGGAATTGCTGCATGGCGTACCAGGCAATGAATCTGTGGAAGCCGATGCACACGGGAATGTCCTGCGTCATTTAGGACGCAAAGAACCCGTGCGTGGTAATGACTTATATCTTTCACTGGATTATGGCTTACAAACCGTTGCGACTGAACAGCTGGCAGGTCGACGTGGTGCGATTGTTGCCATGGATCCACGCACAGGTGAAATTCTAGCATTGGTGTCCAGTCCAAGCTTTAACCCTAACCTGTTTGTCACGGGGATTAGCCATACTGACTATAGTGGCTTACGCGACAACTTAGATCAGCCACTGTATAACCGTGCCGTACAAGGTGCCTATCCCCCTGGTTCAACCATTAAACCCATGTTTGGTCTAGGGGGTATCCACTATGGCTATATCGACTGGGGAACCGCAATTTCCGATCATGGCTACTTTACCTTACCTGGTGATTCACATAAGTTCCGAGACTGGAAAAAATCGGGGCACGGCGTAGTCAATCTGCATAAAGCCCAAGTCGTTTCGTGTGACACTTTCTATTATGTGCTCTCTTACCGTATGGGTATTGAGAAAATGAACTCGTGGATGCGCCAATTTGGCTTCGGTCAAAAAACAGGTGTGGATTTACCGAGTGAAAGTGAAGGTCTATACCCGAATCCAGATTGGAAAATGCGCACACGTAAAAGCAAATGGCTAAAAGGTGAAACCATTTCTGTCAGTATTGGTCAGGGTGCCTTTACCGCGACACCATTACAGTTGGCGATGGCAACTGCCATTACTGCCAATCATGGTGCGCATGTGATTCCGCATGTGTTGCAAGCCAGCAAAGGGGCAAAACTGCATAAAGTACTTAATGCACCCGATGGGCATATCCAGTTTAATGGCAAAGATGAAGACTGGATTCAAATGCGCGATGCCATGGTCGATGTAATTGAAACAGGTACAGGTCGTGGTATCCGTACTCCGCTGTATAAAATTGCAGGTAAAACAGGTACAGCGCAGGTTAAAAGTATTGCACAAGGGAAGCGCTATAATGAAGCGTTGCTCACTGAACGCCAGCTAGACCACGGTTTATTCGTTGGCTTTGCACCTGCTGAAAACCCTGAGATTGCCATTGCAGTGGTGTGGGAAAATGGTCGTCATGGTGGGTCTGCTGCGCAATTAGCACGCCCTATCTTTGACTATTGGTTAATGCAACGTAAAAAGAACCCTATTAAACCTGAAGGTCATCAAATTAGTGGTGGCTTAATGACTGCGGGGATTAAACCTGGTGAATTGCCGAGTGGTTCAGCTACAGCTACCGCATCCACAACCAATGCTCAGGCCCAAACAACCACGTCAACAGCCCATACAGCTCAGCAGCCCCATACACCTACCACTCAAGCTGCACCTGCGGCTGCAGCGGATGAAGTCGAATAATGAAAAATCAATTGAGAATTATTGGCGGAGAATGGAAACGCCGCCAACTTGCCTTTGCCAGCATTGATGGCTTACGCCCAACACCCGATCGAGTGCGTGAAACCCTATTCAACTGGTTGATGTGGGATATTCAAAATGCGCAAGTTTTGGATTTATGTACAGGTTCAGGGGCTTTAGGTTTTGAAGCCCTTTCCCGTGGTGCAAAACAGGTCATCATGATTGAACCCGATCGCACACAGGCTCAATTTTTAAAGCAAAATATTCAACTCCTCAAAGCGGAAAATTGCCAATTAAAAGTTGCCACTGCACAGCAAGCCTTAGCAACTTTGAAGGGCAACTTTGACTTGGTTTTTCTAGACCCTCCCTATAGTTTGAATCTGTGGGAAGAACTGGCAAAGCTAACTGATCCACTAATTGCTGAAAATGGTTTAATCTATGTAGAAGCAGACCGTGATCTAAATAGCCTCAATCTACCGCCAACTTGGCAATCGATCAAACAAACCAAGGCAGGTACTGTACGTGCCGCTTTATATAAAAAAGTGACAGCGATTTAGTACTCCTGAATTAACCAGTCATTGCACCGCTAGCTTTGACTGGTGTTATACCTTGCTAGATGAGTTATATGCCGACTACTAAGGATTTAGCGTGGACCTGGTCGTTGATGATGGTCATAGTCATTATTATTCATATGATCATGATGATTTGAGTCTGGCCGATGATCGGAGTCATGGTGATGCGGTGGACCATTATGATGACGATGATCATAATCATCGTCATACCATAAACATCCTGTGAATAAACTTGCAGTCAAAACCAATAGCATAATATTTCTAATCATTATTTTGCCCTAGCCTTTGAATCCTATTTTTAATTATTGATGAGCAGATGCATCTAGATGCATTTATTTTGTTTATTTTCTGTTCTACGCTAAAACAACACATCTTGGTCTAAAAAGCTCTGGGTGAAAACTCGTAATTACGGTATTAAAAACCAGAGGGAGAATAACATCTCCATCTGGTGTAAGGATACTCACAGATCGATTAATGGGTATCGGATAAAATCTACGGTGGGAGATGAACCATTTTTGTCATTCATATATTTTTGATGAGATGGTTCTGGTTGATAATCAGTTTGTTGTAGCATCGGAGTAGAACTTGAATTGCTCATACCTGTACTATTAGATGTACAACCTATAATCAAGCTTGCAGTAAGTGCAAGTAACAAGGCTGTTTTTCTCATTTTCAATCCCCTTTAACTAGGGTAGAGTCTTTATTATTCACCTTATCTGTAGACGATAACTTTTAAAATTGTGCGTTTTTTGTTCTATTTATTAAAATATGTCAACTCTATCGCCAAGTGATTAAATTTGCGATGTATTAATTACAGACGATAATCATTCTGTTGCCTAGCTCAACTTTTCATTTAATCCCCATATCTCCTGTTGAAATTCTGTCAAATAAGGAGCTTGTGTAACCCTTATTTGACTGAATGGATTGACCATATACTAATGTCAAATCATAAAAGCAAACCTGCTTAATGTGGCAAAGGCTTTGTTTGCTTATAGTTCGGGCGATCAGGTCGATGTCCAGGCGGACGATGCTCTGGGGGTCGGTTTTCTGGTGGGCGATGCTCTGGAGGTCGATGATGAGGCGGACGATATTCTGGGCGTCCATTCCATTCATAACCATAAGAAGGTCGACGATGATCGTAATCATAGCCATATGAATAGCGATGATCATGGTCATACCAATCGTCATCGTACCAGACACATCCCGATAACAGCATGACCGACAAAGTAGAGAGCAAGACTAGTTTTATCATTATATTCCCCTTGTCTACTGGGTGTTCTCTTTCATTATTCAGAATAAGCATGGATAGAAAACAAACAACATGTTCATTTTTTGTTATAGCCTTGCATTCAGTTTCTTTAATACTTTTATGCATTGGGTATCTATTTTATACCATCCAAAGCATATCGACTGTAACACTCTTGATGGATCTGCTGCTTGCTGTGTGGCTCTACGAGATTGCGCAAGTTTGCTTGATCGGTTCTATCGGCCTTTCACAATTGAGAGAATATCTGTCCAGTTGCTTCCATAATAGATTATTAATTTTCAAAGTGTTTAATTTGCCACCAGATTCATTGAATTAGAAATATTCCCTTACAAGTCAAATCAGATCAGTTGAGCTAAAAAGCAATGTTTTTCCTGCTGTTATGTTTTGTTTCAGTAAACGCATCGCATTAAATTTAATGCAATTGAAATATTTGAATACAAATTCTGATGAATGTTTCATCCAGTCGTTACTTGAGCTACACAGTTTGCATATTATTGTATTATTCACGTAATTTATTCTGTTTCTCTTTGTTGCTTGAATTGCCTGAAATGCCCTGAATCCTTAGCATGAGTCCTGTTCTTACTTAAGTGATGATAAGTAGAACAGCTTTAATTTTTATCTCATTTATAAATCAGGATGCCTATTATGAAATTAACTCATATCCTACTTGCAACGACATTTGCTGCTGCCACAACAACGACTTTTGCTGCGACACAGGAGCATGCTCAAACAGAAGAAAAAGTGATTGTTTCAACTCAAGAACAGCCTACGACTTCTGCGAGCGAAGGTACAGCGGCTCAACCAACCACAGCACCTGCAGCTGATTCTGCAAGTGAAGCAACACCTGCTCAATAAGGACGGGTGAACCAGTTTTTCTAGGGCTTTCTCTCCACCTCATTCACTCGAAAGCACTAGAAAATCGCAGGTGATTCAGATTGTTCTGGTTCACCTGTTTTCGTTTAGGAACCAGCAAAACTTAAAAATCATCAAGCATAAAGATAGTTAATTATGATGATTCCCATGAGATCAACTATCATCAAAAATACAATAAGTTATTTTAAATCAATATAATAAAAAAATAATAAAGACCGACTTCAGCCTTATTCATACTAGCTCTACACTATGGCATAGCTTGTTTGCAGCACACACTTAACCGTTAATAGCAGCATTGTGAATGGATTGAATGGAATTCGCTGTGAGCACAAACAAGACTGAATTTATGACCGAAGTGGCAATTCTTGGTGCTGGTCCAGTGGGACTAACGCTTGCCAATTATTTAAGTAAGCAAGGCGTACAGGTCACTGTCATTGAACAACTGGATCAACTGATTGATTACCCACGTGCCATTGGTATTGATGATGAGGCATTGCGCACGATTCAATCTCTAGGATTGGTGGAGCAAGTATTACCGCATACCACGCCTAACCATGCCATGCGCTTTTTAACGCCTAAAGGTCATTGCTTTGCAGATATTCAGCCTTTAACCCGTGAATTTGGTTTTCCGCGTCGAAATGCCTTTATTCAACCACAAGTAGACAATGTGTTACTTCAAGGACTAAAGCAATATCCAAAAACTGAAGTGCTGTTTTCACGTCAACTGACGGAATTTAGCCAAGATGCTCAGTCTGTAACATTGAAAATGCAGAATAAACAGGGACAGAACGAAGTTGTTAAAGCACAGTATCTGATCGCTTGTGATGGTGGTAACTCTGTTGTTCGCCGCACATTAAATATCGACTTTGATGGTAAAACAGCACCCAACCAATGGATTGTGATTGATATAGAAAATGATCCATTGGCAACACCGCATATCTATTTATGCTGTGATCCTGTACGTCCATATGTCTCGGCTGCTTTACCGCATGGCATTCGTCGCTTTGAATTTATGGTGATGCCAGGTGAAACCCAAGAAGAACTGAGTAAACCAGAAAACATCAATAAACTGTTGGAAAAAGTCTTACCGAATACTCAAAACATTGAAGTGATTCGTCAACGTGTCTATACCCACAATGCCCGCATTGCAGACAAGTTCCGTGTAGATCGTATTTTACTGGCTGGCGATGCTGCCCACATTATGCCTGTGTGGCAAGGTCAAGGTTATAACAGTGGTATGCGTGATGCCTTTAACTTGGGTTGGAAAATGGCGCTAGTGATTCAAGGTAAAGCTGGTCCTGAACTCTTAGACTCATACCAAATTGAACGTAAAGATCATGCCAAAGCCATGATTGATCTTTCCGTGATGGCAGGTCATGTCCTCGCGCCGCCTAAAAAATGGCAAGGTTTTGTCCGTGACGGTATTGCCTACGCTTTAAACTATATCAAGCCAATTAAACAGTATTTGCTGGAAATGCGCTTTAAGCCAATGCCGCAATATCATGATGGCGTGCTGATTCCAAATACACAAAAGAACTCGCCTGTGGGTAAAATGTTTATTCAGCCCAAAGTGCAATTGGTCACGGGTGAACAAGTATTGCTGGATCAAGTGATTGGCAATGACTTCGCAATCTTGGCTTGGGGAGTAGACCCACAATGGGGCTTATCAGCAGCCAGCATGCAGCAATGGAAAAAACTCGGGGTGAAATTCATTCAAGTTTTACCTGCAATTCAACTACAAAACGAGAAGCGCAAACAATACGATGGCGTGATTTGTGTGGGTGATATTGGCACTGAAATCCGCACGTGGTTTGGTCGTACCAATGACTCAATGGTGATTTTACGCCCTGACCGCTTTGTAGCAGCACTCGCCATTCCACAAAGTGCCGATCAGATCAGCCAAGCCTTATTCGCTAAATTACACAGCAAAGCTGAAGAGAATCAGTTAATTGCTTGAGCTGATCCCTGATAAAAAGACAAAGCCCAGAACACATTCTGGGCTTTTATTATTGCTAAAAGCAATTATTCAATAGCATCAAACCAAGCTATCCCCTGCACCGAGGCTCTGCTTTTCATCTGTCTTAAAAAGGGTTTGGCTTCTTCAAAATACGGGAGCAGCTTAAACGCCATGGCATAGACCAACCAATACGCCAGATATAAATCTGCAGCTGTACATTTGTCTCCCAGCAAATACGGTTTCGCCTGACTTAAGCCTTGTTTTAGAAACTGAAATAACCTTTGTTCATCACCAAAACTTAAGCCAGTTTTTTTACTTTCAATCACATCTTCAGCGACATTCAAGTTTTTCACATCCATATATTCGGTTAATGGACCATGAATAAAGAACAGCCATTTCAAATATGCACCGCGTTTCGGGTCATTCAGTGCCGGGGCAAAATCTTGTTCAATATACTTATCCGCCAAATAGGCAATAATCGCAGGCACTTCCGTGACAACAATGTCTCCATCGACCAGACAAGGCACTTTCGCCATCGGGTTAAGGGCTAAATACGGTGCCTGATGCAGGTCTTCATAACTGATATTAATCAGCTCGACCTGAGCTTCAATGCTCAGCTCTTTAAGAAAAGGTAAAATGGTATTTCCACGGGATTGTGGATTGGTATACAACTGCATCATTATTCTACTTCTACTGGTGTTCTTTTGCGCCAACCTTAGCATAACTTGAAGTACAACGACGTAGTTGTTCTGTCATCAATAACTTTCAATGCTGCTGGTAAGCTCAATCATGCCCTTAGAGAATACCTGTATAGAATTGTTCCTTTAAGATTTTTAAAATCAATTCAATCGCTTCACTGCGTTGTTCCTTGCGATAGCTGGCGTACAAACCAATGGTCGGTAAAGGTTCAATGGTGTTTTTCACCACAATTTTATCGCCCAATAATGGAATCACATAGGCAGGTACCAGACTCCAGCCTACCCCCATCCCCACCAAATTTACATTGAGTAAAATGTTGGTCGAGTGCTGAACTACATTCACATTCAATTTGGATTGTTTGAAAAAATCCTGAATGATTTTATACAGCTGCGGCGAAGCCCCTTCATCACTGATAATAAAATCTTGCTGATTAAAACTCTTGATGCTGACATGCCGTTGTGCGGCAACAGCCGAATCTTTCGGGACAATCAATGCCAAAGGTTCATTAAAGATTTGTACATATTCCAGTTCACTGGATTCATCAATATAACGGGTGAATGCAATATCAATGTCGCCTTTCTTTAGGGCTTTGAATTGGTCTGCATCGGTCAAGCTATGAAAATGAATTTTCAAATCAGGAAAGTGCGCTCGGATATTGGGCATGATGTAGGGGAAGATCTTCATCTCGGCGACAGGTACGAAACCAATATGCAGTTGGTCTTTGCTCATGTTTGCCACTTTTCGCGCATCGTGAATGGCTTTTTCTGCATGTTCCAAACTGAGTAAGGCTTCCTTCAAAAACGCTTTACCTTCTTCGGTCAGCTCTACTTTACGGTTGGAACGCACCAATAACTGTACCCCAACCTCTTGTTCCAAATCCTTGATTTGTTGACTTAAAGAAGGTTGTACCGTACACATGCGTTGCGCTGCTTTGGTGAAATTTAGCTCTTCAGCCACTGCAACAAAATAGCGTAAATGTCGTAGTTCCATCTATGTTCTCCTTAATGTTGAACGCGTACAACTTTGGCTGCCACTTTGACTCGATACACCCATAGGGTCACCAAAGTCATCCCAGCACAAATCAGATATGTTGCGGTATAGCCCCAATACGCAATCAATACCCCCATGATCACGGAACCCACCGCCAAACCCAAATCAAACAAGGTAAAATACGTGGAAATGGCATGCCCGATCCGTTGCTTAGGAACACTTTGAATGGCAACCGTTTGCAGACACGGGAACAAGGTGCCATAGCCAATGCCTATGAGCACTGCCGATAACCACAATACCCATGCCTGATGCAACTGACTCACCACCGCTAGTCCCAATGCAAACAGCAGAAAGGATGGATAAATCACGGCGCTGGCACCTTTCTGATCAAACCAACGTCCGACCCAAGGGCGAACGAAAATCATGGAACAGGCAAACACCAGAAAAAACGTACTGGTATATGCCATCAGCTGTTTGGTTTCAGTATAAGCCGCAATGAAGCTCATCACACTCGAATAAGCAAATGCCGTTAATAGCGCCACCACACCGACCGACAACACTCGAAACTCGATAATATCGTGTACCGTTAAACGGGAAGATGCGGGTTCGATTGAAGATTGCGGTTCATCATCCTGAACTGGAATGCAAAGGCAGAATAAAAACCCGATGGTAATTAATCCAGACAAAACTGCGAACAGCACAGTAAAACTGGCATATTGGGTAATGGTTAATGCCAATAAAGGACCAAAGACTACACCTAAATTGGTCGACATGACAAAGTAGCCCATGCCTTCGCCTCTGCGTTGTTCAGGAATAAATTCATTCGCCACAGGTACGGTCACTGTGGTCAAAATACTGAACCAGATGCCATGAATAAAACGCACCAACAGCAGGCTCCACATGCTGTCAATCCACAGATAACTGAAGGCAAACAAGACAAAAAGAACTTCCGAGCCACGGAAGCTGAGTTTCTTGCCGATTTTTTCCGAGATCAGTCCTGAAAATGGACGTACCAAAATGGATGAAATTAAAAATAGCGTCAGCGCCAAACCTGCTTCTTTTACCGAGCCACCCAAATCTCGCATGATGTAGATAGGGAGAATCGCCAACATCGCGAAATAATAGGTAAATAAAAACAGGTTATTCAGTACACAAAAAATAAATGCCCGATTCCACAGCCGACTTTCATGCAAATCTGACGTCATTGGGAATCTACCTGCGGAGTTGCATTCATTCGAGCAGGTTGTAGTACCAGATCCAGCAAAGCTTGAATATAAGCTTCATCAGGTTGTCGGTTAAAGAAAATCATCTGATAATGAATTGGGGCATATAAGGTGTCGAGCATCAGTTCAAAAGGATAATCAGCTCGAATCTCACCTTGTTCAATCGCCAATTGAATCAACTTTCGGGTCGCTTCACGGCGGGGCAATAAATACTGACTAAAAAACTCTCCTGCCGCTTCGCGATGTTCTGATAAAACCACCATTAAGGCACGCCCTATCGGACGGTTTAACGCATGCGATAATTTTAATAACTGCTGTTTTAAATTAAATTCCAGACTTTGCGTATAGTCCAATTCAAACACCGAAGCCGTTTCTTGCTTAAAGGCTTCAAAGACCAAATCGGATTTATGCTTCCACCAGCGGTAAATGGTGGATTTACCCACACCTGCACGTGCAGCAATCTCTTCGATCGTCAATTTGCTGTATTCATAGTCTTCCAAGGTTACAATCACGGCATCTAGAATGCATTGCTTGCGTCGAGAAGTTTTCCCCAGTTCTGACATAGATCACCATAAAATGAAACGATACGTATCGTTTCATAATAGTGTAAATATTGCGGCTGTACTAGCCAATTAAGACTAAGGACTAGAGATTAAAATAAAGAACAGACATAAAAAAACCCGTGAATCTGAAACTCACGGGTTGCGCTTGAACAAAGCTAAATCTTAACTTGGTGTCGAAGACTTTTTATAAATACTGCAAGATGGGTGATGGTTCTCTTGTAAACGCGCTACTTTACGTTGTTCCGCAGCTTCAAAGCGGCAACGCTTCCATTCATTGCTTAAATCCAATGGTGGAATTTGTTTTGGTTTACCTGTTTCATCCACTGCAACCATGGTGAAATAACAGCTATTGGTATGACGAATCGTACGCTTTTGAATATTTTGCGCTTCTACACGAATACCAATTTCCATAGAGGTACGACCTACATGGTTCACACTGGCAAGGAAAGTTACAAGTTCACCAACATGAATCGGCTCTTTAAAGTTCACTTTATCAACCGATAGTGTCACAACATAACTACCTGAATAGCGGCTTGCACAGGCATACGCCACCTGATCCAGCAACTTTAAAATAGTTCCACCATGGACATTACCCGAGAAATTTGCCATATCTGGAGTCATCAATACAGACATGGTCAACTCCGACTGATCATCTAAAATTGGAGTAATTTGATCTAATGGGGACATCGCGTTCTCTAGACTCTTACAAAGATAGTAGAATATGTGGTCATTATTATATAACTTTTGTCGCCAATAACATGTTCAATTCGGCAATAAAGTCATCATTATTATTTATAGTGATTAGCACATCATTCAGTAAAATATATATTAATGCAGTCAACTATAATTTAAGCCTATAATTTTTATTATATTTATTTCAAATCAAGTCTATTTCATCCTAAGTAGCATTGAAGTTGATGCATCGATAGAAATCAGCATTTTCCAATGATCACACAACAGCTTCAGTTCATTTTTTATTGATTTGAAGAAATTTCAATGAATTTTTACAGCATCTTTGTCAATGACGCTCAACATTTCTCTACAGACATGATCATAACTGAGTTCAGATTTTACATCTAAATTAGCGGTGATTTGGTAGGAACCATCGCAATGTAGCGCCACAATTTTGAATAGCATATTCGGAAGTGATGCCAATTGCACGGTTTGACCCAGTTCGAGTTGTTGTAAAGACATGAATGTTTTTTTCATTTTTAGGAGAAGAATAAAATTTTAAAGTGCAGTATATTGAGCACGAATATACCTGTAAATAAATTTCTTTAAACACCATGATATCCAATTATTTTAAAATAAATATATTTAATTCAATATTTTATAAAAATATAATTAAAGATAAGTTATGTGATTTATAAAATTTTAGTGTAACGCCTCATCATCTCATACTTCAAGTGTTTGTATATCAAAAAGGAAGCGTTGTTACTCCCTTCGATCACGCATTAATTTTGTACGGTAAATTGTGGAATTTTATAACCTCTAGAAAAATTCTGTTGATCAAACACTTTGAAAATACTGCTCAATTGTTTGTCCGCAGCGATTACACCGGCTTGCATGGTTTCTTCGCGCCCACGCACATCAAAAATATGTGACTTTTCCCTTAAATCAGGTTGAATCACCACATCAGCGTGTTTCAGTTCCTCTTGTGCTAAACGGTTTTGCATAATGTTGATATTCTGGTTGAACAATCCCCAGACATTATTGGTTTCGGTATGTTCAGGCTGCGCCAAGATATCCACGGCAATCACAATATCCGCACCTAACTCACGCGCCACATTCACAGGCACTGGGCTGACCAAGCCACCATCAACATATTCCTCACCCGCAATTTTTGTTGGAATAAACATGCTAGGAATCGAAACAGAAGCACGCACCGCTTGCCCCGTGTTGCCATAGTTAAATACGACCTTTTTGCCCTCTTTCAGCTCAGTGGCCACCACGTACATCGGAATTTTTAAGTGCTCTAAGGGTGTACTCAGGACTTGTTCATTGACATAGTCTTCTACTTTTTGACCATCAAAAAAGCCTGTCATGGCTAACTTCACATCACGCACATCATTCGCCTTCATGTTCAGCGCGATGTCCCGTAATTGCTGTGCATTTTTCCCGCTGGCATAAATGGAACCGACCACACTGCCTGCACTAGTGCCGACAATCATATCGGGATGAATACCATATTGCTCTAAGACTTGAATCACACCAATGTGCGCATAGCCTCGCGCCCCGCCGCTACCCAACACCAATGCCACAATAGGACGGTGTTCAGTTTGCTTGAGTTTTTTAAAATCGATACGATCCGCTTTGACCTGAGCGTCAACCAGTGTTTGTTTGGTTGCATTCTGATTGAAAGCGAATAGCGATGACTGAGCCATGGTTTGCCCCGAAAGTATGAAGATAATGCCGATAACTAAGCTAGATTGAAGCAATTTCAAGGCGGACTAAACTCTCTGATCGTGACTGATGGCTATTCTATGCAAACGACAATTTTTCACTGTTGCATTTCGTAAAAATGTAATCTTGCTGCATTAAGATAATGAAGAAAAACCGTGAAATCATGGAGACTGTGCTGCATTTTCGCAACTGAGTTTTGCTTCACCTGCTTGGATGGCATTTCAATACAAATAACATGACCCTAAATAAAAAAGCCAGCCTTGCGGTTGCAGACTGGCTTCTTCAGATTCAGCGAATTGGTAGTATTACCAAATATCAGAATTTACTTTATCTTTAAATTTTGGATGATTATCCAGCTTAAATTCTGGTTCTTTAATGCCTTGCTTCAACTGCGAGGTATAGTCTTTCAACAACATTAAAACGAAAGGTGTTAACAACAGAATTGCAAACAAGTTAATAGTTGCCATTAAGCCCATTGATAGATCGGCCATTGACCATACCAATGGAACACTGGTGATGGCACCGAAGTACACCATGAATAACACCAGTAAACGGAACACAAACATCACTTTACGGTTGTTATTAATGAACTGCATATTACTTTCAGCATAGGCATAGTTACCAATGATTGAAGAGTAGGCAAACATAAACAAAATAATCGCAAGGAAGTCATCCCCCCAGCTACCAATCTGGTTCACTAGAGCCATCTGGGTTAACTGCACGCCCGCAAAACCTGCATCATGGTACAAACCTGATGACAAGATGATGATGGCTGTACATGAACACACCACGAAGGTATCGACAAATACACCCAGCATTTGTACCAAACCTTGGTTTACAGGATGTTTTACATCTGATGCTGCTGCCGCGTTTGGCGCAGAACCCATCCCCGCTTCATTCGAGAACAAGCCACGTTTAATCCCCATCATCATTGCCATAGACACCATGGCACCAAAGAAACCACCTGCCGCTGCATCAAACTGGAATGCATGAGAGAAAATTAATTGGAAAATATCAGGCAAGATTGGCAAGTTTTTCACAGCAATATATAACGCAACCGCTAAATACATCACCGCCATGAGTGGTACAAAACGTTCAGCAACAACAGCAATACGCTTAATCCCACCGAAAATGATGACACCTGTCATGAACACTAAAATAAGACCGACCCAAGAAATTTCAAAAGAGAACAGTCCTAAGTTCAGCATGACATTGGCTTTATCCCAACCCCATGCATGCGAGGTTGCATCAATAATCGAATTGGCTTGTACAGCATTGAAGACAAAGCCATAAGCTAAAATAAGTGACAGTGCGAAAACCACACCCAACCATTTTTGTTTGAGACCTTGGGTAATGTAGTATGCTGGACCACCACGGAATTGTTGATTTTGTACGTCTCGAACTTTAAACAGTTGCGCGAGAGATGATTCTACGAAAGCAGAACTCATCCCTAAAAATGCAGTAAGCCACATCCAGAACACTGCACCAGGACCACCAATGGCAATCGCGATTGCCACACCAGCCACGTTACCTACACCAACACGGCTCGCAAGACCTGTTACAAAAGCCTGAAATGGGGTAATACCATGGTCATCATCGCCCTCTTTACGACTCGACTTCATGACCTTAATGCTGTGCAAAAATAGGCGAAGCTGTACCGCACCCGTTATTAAGGTATAGAACACCCCAACCACAACCAAAAATACTACCAGAAAGTTCCACAAAGGATCATTCAGCATTTGCACCCAAGACATCAGGGTCGCATTTAATTGTTCATCCATTTTCTTATTCCTTAAGACTCAGCAGATATTGTTTGGCAATTCAAAAAAGGCCTTGAGAACAAGACCTTTTGCTATCACTTAAGCGATGAACTTAAGAATAAGTTGAATTACAGTTGCATTGATCAAGTCAACAAAGAATGCGCCACAGAGTGGAACAATCAGGAAAGCTTTATGTGAGGCGCCATACATATTGGTAATGGCCTGCATATTGGCAACAGCCGTTGGGGTTGCACCCATACCAAAACCACAGTGACC
>NZ_JAKVIM010000013.1 GCF_022601715.1 Acinetobacter zhairuonensis
CCCAGGTCTACGTTTTGCGATCCGTGAAGGTGGTCGTACAGTAGGTGCTGGTGTTGTTGCGAAAGTAACTGCATAATCACTTTATTGTGTAAAAAAGCGCTCCTTTGGGGCGCTTTTTTTTGTTTTTTATTTTATTAATTCATTTTTTTTTAATTTATCTTGTATAGCCTTAGCTTATTTCTTGTATCGAGGAAGTGACTTGACGCATTGTTTTTCTCTTGCCTCGAAAAAATAATTTCACTTATTGCGCTTTTTCCTTACGTCGAAATAAAGCATTGCTTTATTTCTCCTCATGTCCTTAACTGATACCTCCTTGACCCTATTTGCCCTTATTTTAAGTTGTTAAAACCGTAATATTAGAAACAAGAAAAACAAGCATAAAGCAGGTTAGACCATATTGGTCTATAGGAGTCCCATGATGAATGCTAAGGCAAAAATTACCAATCGTGCAGGCGCAAGTTTCCCTGTACGTCGTATGAATTTTAATTTTGAAAATGTGCCTGAATATTGGATGAATGGCTCTGCGGGGCTGACACATTTTATGACAGCATTATCTGCACTATTTCCAGCGGGTGAGCAATTCTTTATAGATAGCGTTCGTGCGGTTCGTTATCACCCTACTATTAAAGACAATCAGGTTTTACAAAAAGAAATCAGTGCCTTTATTGGTCAAGAAGCCATGCATACGCAAGAACACGTGGGATTTAATGCTTCGGCACAAAAGTACGGACATGATGTCGCGCGTTTGGAACAGCAAACCGAAATAGTTATTCAAGGCTTTCGTAAAACCGCAGTCCTTTTGTTTAAACCTGTGGGTGTTACCCAAGAAATGATTGACTTAATGGGAACCACTGCATTAGAGCATTTTACGGCAACCATTGCTTCACAATTGTTAGTGAATAAACACATTCAGGAATTGATGACCGATGAAACCATGTCGACCATGTGGTATTGGCATGCAGTTGAAGAAAATGAACATAAAGCTGTGGCTTATGATGTATTTGAAGGGGTATTTGGGACGGGTATGAAAGCCTATCTCGCACGTTGCGGATCCTTAATTGCCGCGATGGCGACTTTACTTGTAGTGCAAAGCTATTTTGTCTTACGTTTATTAAAACAAGACAAGCAACTTAATTTTAAAGCTTTAAAAGACATCTATATTTATGGCTATAGTCCATCCAAAGGGATTATTACAGGGATGGGACGTGAAATGCTGGCGTACTTTAAACCAGGATTTCACCCAAATCATTTAGACACCGTAAGTTTGTTGGCAAATTGGAAGGTAAAATTAGGCTTGTAGTGCTGGATTGTACGCTTGAAAGAGCAGAGGGATAGTAAAAATATCCCTGTTTTTGTTCGTTTCTATACGAAAAATTTTTATAATGCCTGTTCATATAGATCATTAAGATGAACGGGCATGATTCGTTTAATGCAGCACAGCGATGTCAATGCAGTCGCTCAAATTGAAAAATTGGTACAAAGCCATCCTTGGACAATCTCTCAATTTCAGGATGCCGTGGAAAGTTACCAAAGTACGGTGATTGAGCAGGCTGGGCAAGTGGTGGGCTTTTGTATTTTACAGCCAGTACTTGATGAGGCGAATTTACTCTTGATGGCGATTCATCCGAATCAGCAAGGCAAAGGCTTAGGTTTTCAGCTTTTAGAGCTATCGATAGCGCTTTTAAAAAATCAGCCTGTACAAATTTTTTTAGAAGTGCGGGAAAGCAATCAAGCTGCAATTGCACTGTATGAAAAAGCAGGTTTCCATCAGATTGATTTACGTAAAAATTACTATCCATCTCCGAATGGTGGACGCGAGCATGCCATTATTATGGTGAAGGCATGCACCGATGATTTTGCGCAATTGTTTAAATAGTCCTTGGATGGAGTGAACTAGCTCCATCATATGCAGACTTATTTAATAATCGAATTGTTCCAGCCTGAGGGGAGTGTGGTCATCAACGAGTTTCCCAGAAGCTGAATTTCTTCTGTACTGAGGGAACGATTAATGCGACGCCATTGTCCATCAAGCAACAATTCTAATGGGGTGTATTGCGATTTGTAATTCATTTTATTGGAATGAGGTACCCAGTAGCCCAAATAGACATAGTCCAACTGTTGCTGCTTTGCATATTCAATCTGTTTCATAATGGCAAAAGCTCCTAATGAACGACGGTTTTCATCGGGATCAAAAAAAGTATAGACCGCAGATAGACCATCATCCAGTTGGTCACAGGTGGAAACGCAGAGCAATTGTTCATCTTTCCAAAGTTCGAGGAAAAAGCTTTCACTACAGCTATGAATAAGGAACTTTTCAAATTGATCATAACTCGGTGGGAACATATCACCATCGGCATGTCGTTCGCGGATATACCGTTCATACAGGGCATAATGCACATCACTGGCATCTTTGGGCTGGGTAATTTTTACCGTCAAATCTTGGTTTCGCTTCCATGCTTTTTTTTGCTTACTGTTCATCTGGAAGTCTTGTACAGGGACACGGCAAGATAGGCACTGGCGGCATAAATGACACTCAGGGCGATAGACAAAGTCACCGCTACGTCGGAAGCCGACACGGGAAAGTTCGGATAAAGTCACCACATCAATCCGATGTGCTGGATCTAGAAAGACCATCCGTGCTGATTTTTTTTCAAGGTAACTGCATTCATGTGGTGGTGTAATGTAGTACTGCAAATCATTTAACAGGGACTTCGGGTGATAAGAATTCATAAAGATCCCTCTATTGTTCTCATTCGATTAACTGCGAAGATAACGCTATTCTTTTACTTGAAAATACACCCTCTTGATACTTTTTCCAATCGATAGGGGGTTGTTTTATAATATCTTGTAACGAATTTAGGTATTCTTGTCGAGAAATCGTACAAGCACCGAGACTAAGTAAATGATCATTGACCAATTGGCAGTCAATCCAAGGCAGTTGATTTTCTTGTCCAAGCAGCATCAAGGTATAAAAAGCCATTTTTGACACATCGGTACGGGTGCTAAACATCGACTCCCCAAAGCAGCCTTTACCAATGCTGACACCATACAGCCCACCTACAAGCTTTTCTTGTTCCCAGACTTCCACACTATAGGCATAGCCCGCGGCGAACATGCCCAAATAGCCTTGAATGATGTCTTCTGAGATCCAGGTTTCATCTGCATAGCTACGGGGCAGGGCACAAGAGCGTATAACCGATTCAAAAGCATGATTGATGGTAATTTTATAATCATGCTTTTTCATGTTGCGTAGTAAGGATTTGCTCGGATGATATTGCTCGGGTTGAATAATGCAGCGTGGCTCTGGGCACCACCAGCAAATCGGCTCATCGGCTGAAAACCATGGGAAAAGTCCATGGGTATAGGCTTCATACAAGGTGGAAGGGGAGAGGTCTGCGCCAATACAAATTAAACCATGACCATCTGGATCGGCTTCAATGGGGTCAGGGAAAACGAATTGAGAGAGTGTAAGTTTCTGCATAGAAGATAAAATGAAATGGAATGGTTTAAAATTAACGGAACTAAGTTTCATTGACAATTTTTATTGTTCAACTTTAGCATGCATGAACGAATAGAAAAGGTTTGTGTGATGCTAAAAATTATTGCAGAAGATTTTATTGATATTAAAAAAATTGATTTGGTTTTAGCACTTTATCAAGAACTTGTTGATAAAACGAGATGTGAAGAAGGATGTGTTGCGTACGATTTATATCATGATATAAAAAATTTAGGACATTTTGTTTTTATTGAGGAATGGGTAGACCGAGCTGCATTAGATCGACATGTTCAGTCTGAGCACTTTCAACGGTTAGTTCCTCAAATTGACCAATATCAGACGAGGGCAGGACGCTTTACACATTTGGACCATTTTGAAAATATGAAGAGATAAACATCATAAAAAAGACACCCAATCATTTATTGGATGTCTTTTGTATCGATTGAATTAACCGAGATTATCTAGATATTTTTCAGCATCGAGTGCAGCCATACAGCCTGAACCTGCTGAAGTAATCGCTTGACGGTAGATACTGTCTGCAACGTCACCTGCTGCAAATACACCCGCAACCGAAGTTGCAGTGGCATTACCTGAAGTGCCGCTTTGAACTTGAATATAACCTTCACGTAAGTTTAGTTGACCTTCAAACATGCCTGTATTTGGTTTGTGACCAATGGCAATGAATAAGCCCTGAACATCCACATCTTGTGTGCTTTCATCAGTCGTTGATTTCAAACGCACTGCAGTGACACCCGTGTTGTCGCCCAATACTTCATCGACTTGATTGTTCCAAAGAATGCTAATTTTGCCTTCTTTTTCTTTTTCAAATAAATGATCTTGTAGAATTTTTTCAGAACGTAAGCTGTCACGACGGTGAACAAGTGTCACGTGTGAAGCAATGTTAGACAGATAAAGTGCTTCTTCGACAGCAGTGTTACCACCACCCACGACCATCACTTTCTGGTTTTTATAGAAGAAACCATCACAGGTTGCGCAAGCACTCACACCTTGACCCATGAATTTAGCTTCAGATTCTAAACCTAAATATTGTGCGGTCGCACCTGTCGAGATGATCAGCGCATCACAGGTGAACTCTTCCATATCACCTTTGAGGACAAATGGGCGAACACTGAGATCCACTTCATTGATGTGGTCATAGACGATTTCAGTACCAAAACGTTCTGCATGAGCTTGCATACGTTCCATTAGCGCTGGACCCGTTAAACCTTCAGGGTCACCAGGCCAGTTGTCGACTTCAGTGGTTGTGGTCAATTGACCACCTAATTGTAAGCCAGCAATAAGCATAGGTTTTAAATTGGCACGTGCAGCATAAACGGCAGCGCTATAACCTGCAGGACCAGAACCTAAAATAATTAATCGTGAGTGACGAGCGCTCATTCGCGACATCCTTTTTTTCTTTCAAAATTTATGAAATTATACGTGAAAGTGTATAACAGTTGTGTGTGATCAATGTGGGTAATATTGATCATGCAAATCGATTTGAGCTATATAGAATAAAGTTAACAACAAGCCCTCATAATCTTGCATCTTTTTTACGTGAACAGGTGCATAATATCAGGTTTTATTAAGAAACAAATTCAGGTTGTTTTCTAGAAAAACATGAATGAAAAAATGCCTACAGGACAGAGTATGACTGCGGTGTCGGGTGCTTATGCACAGCGCTTAATGATGACATTATTTTTAGTCTCATTTGGGATTTATCTGTTCCTTGCAACAGTCACTTATACGCCTTTTGATCCAGGCTGGATGCATATATCGAGTGACACTCAACAAGTGTCGAATGCAAGTGGTGTTGCAGGAGCTTGGATTTCAGATTTATTGTTTGGATTTTTAGGCTGGGCAAGCTTACTCATTCCAATTTTCTTATTTATTGAAGCAATTCAGGTTTGGTGGCCACGTAGCTTTTTGAACCGACCATTCCGTTATGCTGCCCAATTTTTTATTCTGTTAGCGACTGCAACTTTATTATATTTATTCTGGGAAGTGCCCGCGGACACTTTAGCCAATGCCTCTGGCGGTATTATTGGTTATGAGTTGGGGCAAAGCCTAAGCCAGCTTTTGACTATTTATGGTGCTGCAATTTTCTTAATCGTGTTTTGGTTAGTGTTATTTACCCTCGCATTTGCGATCAAGTGGAATAAGACTTGGGAGACACTACAAGCAACACCTGCTTACCTACAAGATTTGTTTTATAAAAATGTGCCAGAAAGTGAGTCGGACTTTGACCGTACCACTCCGCAGGTGAAAAAACAGGTGGTTGCCGTTGCCCCAAGTAAAACATCTGTACCAGCAGAATCAACTGTTGAAACTCAGCCTCTGAATCCTGTAGAGCAGCCTTTTGTTGCGGGTGTAGCAGCAGAACGTTTGTTTGATGATATGGTGCAGAAAGAGTCGACTACGCCCCAAACTATTGATTTAGATGATGATGAAGAGTTTGAAAAGACTTTAGCTAAAGCACACCAACTTGAACAAGACAGTCAGCGTAAGATTGCAACAGGTGAAGTTTGGCGTGCGCTGAATACCCATAATGATCATCAACATAAACAAGATATTGAAGCATTACTCAAAGCAGCTGAAGATGAAACAGTAATTCCGAAGCATGACTTTAGTTCTGTGGTTGAGCGAGAACATCCTACTAATGTTGCGCTTGAAGTTCCAGCCAACAAAGTGGAAAGCCGTGTTGATTGGGATGATGATGAGATCTTTGATGATTTACTTGCAGCTGTTCCTAGTGGCAAAACGGCAACCGATATACATAGTCCGTTTCAGCGTCCTGAATTACAAGTGATTCAACCTGCTGAATATGCAGCTGATCTTGCAATTGCAGAATCGGCAGCACTAGGAGCCACGGTTGCTACAGCAACCGCTGTAGGCGTTGCGGAAGGGGCGGTTAAGGCTCGCTTACTGAATGATGAATTAGATCGTTTTCTGGATGATTTTGATGCAGAAGAGCATCAAGCTGAGGCTACTGTAGCTACGCAACCGACGACATCATCTTATGCACAATCCTCTGCATTTGTACAAGCACCGATTCAGCATGCCCCGATTGATACAACTGCAAACAGCGCAGCGCAGGCAAAAGCTGAGTTATCTAAAGAAGCCTTTATCGAAGCTTGGCAAGAAACCGCAGGTAAGCCCCAAGATGAAGATGAGTTTGTTTTTGATGCTCCGTTGACTGATGCAGCAGGACGACCAATGTCACGTGCCATGCAAGTGGCACAAAAGCGCCGTGATTTATCGACTTTACCTGGCTTAGAATTGCTGGATCGTGTTGATCCCAACAAGAAGGTGAACTTTACTGCCGAGCAATTGGCTCGCCTATCTGAATTACTTGAAATTAAGCTGCAAGAGTTTAATGTCAAAGCTAAAGTGGTCGAGGCTCAACCAGGTCCTGTCGTGACACGTTTTGAATTAGATTTAGCGCCAGGGGTGAAAGCCTCTAAAGTCACCAATATCTCCAAAGATTTGGCGCGTTCCATGTCCATGGCTTCGGTGCGTGTGGTGGAAGTGATTCCAGGTAAACCGTACATTGGGATTGAAGTGCCGAATAGTGCACGAGAAATGGTACGTTTGATTGAGCTGTTGGAAACACCTACTTATCGAGACCCTACGGGCTTACTGTCTATGGCAATGGGTAAGGATATTTCAGGGAATCCTGTGATCACAGACTTGGGCAAGGCACCACATATGTTGGTGGCTGGGACAACAGGTTCGGGTAAATCCGTTGCAGTCAACTCGATGATCTTATCGATGTTACTCAAATACACCCCAGATCAGTTGCGCTTAATCTTAATTGACCCAAAACAGCTAGAATTGGCGAACTATAATGATATTCCGCATTTGCTCACGCCTGTTGTGACCGACATGAAAGATGCAGTAAGTGCTTTAAACTGGTGTGTCAATGAAATGGAACGCCGTTATAAGCTGATGTCTTTCTTGAAAATTCGTAAACTGGCGGACTATAACCGCAAAGTGGAAGAAGCAATTGCGAATGGCGAAGATTTAATTGATCCAACTTGGAAACCAAGTGATTCCGCAACTCAGGAACGCGCACCACGTTTAACCCCGTTACCTTCGATTGTGATTGTGGCGGATGAATTTGCCGATATGATCATGCAGGTGGGTAAAAAAGCCGAAGAAATGATTACCCGTTTGGCACAGAAATCACGTGCGGCAGGGATTCATTTACTCCTCGCGACGCAACGCCCATCAGTCGACGTGATTACAGGTTTGATTAAAGCCAACATTCCGACGCGTGTTGCGTTACGTGTCAACAGTAAAATTGACTCGCGAACTATTCTGGATGCGGGTGGTGCAGAAGACATGCTGGGTCATGGTGATATGCTATTTTTAGGACCAGGTAAAATTGAGCCTGAACGTGTGCATGGTGCCTTTATTTCGGATGATGAAGTGAATCGTATCTGCGATGCTTGGCGTGAACGTGGTGATCCGGACTATATTGATGAGATTCTCACACCATTTGATGAAGAGCCGACCTCACGTGGTTTTGAAGAGGGTGATGGGGGTTCTGATCGTGATGCCTTATATGATCAATGTGTTTCCTTTGTACTAGAAACCCGTAAAGCATCTACTTCGTCCTTACAGCGTAAGTTCAGCTTGGGGTATAACCGTGCTGCACGAATCATCGATCAGATGGAAGAAAATGGCATTGTAAGTGCCATGGGGCCCAACGGCAAACGAGATATTTTGGTTTAATATTGTTCTTTGGAAAAGCCTGCTTGAAAGCAGGCTTTTTTATTGGGCTTAATCATAGAACATGGTCTGGGCGAGCTCTATAAAGGCACGTGTTGCGGGACTCATCAGTTTTTGATTGCGTACTGCGAGTCCAATTTCGCGCTGCGTGTTGGGCAGTAAGGGTCTTTTCACGACATTGGGGTGCAGTGCCAGCAATTCAGGCGTCATTGCCATATCTGCCACGATAGAAATCCCTTCGTGTTGATTGACCATATTTAAAATGGTGAGCAGTTGCGACAGTTGATACTGAATTTTGGGCTGGATTTCATATTGTTTGAGTAGTTTTTCAATATGCGTCTGACTGCCGGCTTTGGTCAAAATAAATGGATAATGCGTGAGTTGGGTAATATCGACCTGACTCATTTGTGCGATCGGGTAAGAGTTGGGAATCAGCGCGATGAAAATGTCTTTAATCAGCGGGAAGGTATCCAGTTGATGATTGGGCAGGACAGCAAATCCGACATCTACCTGCTGATTTAAAATCCATTGCGTGACTTCATCATCGGTGCTTTCTTCAACAAAGACCTCGATGTGAGGATATTGCGTTCTAAATGCCTGTAGCAGTTCGGGTAGGAGGTGAATTGAAGCTGATGCACCAAAGGAACCAATTCTTAAGCTGCCTTGCTGTAGCCCATGCGATGCAGCGATTTGTTGTTGCATCACTTGTGCCGTATTTAAAATTTCTTGGGCATGAATACGTAGCTGTTGCCCAATTTCAGTGAGTACTACATTGTTTTGTTCCCGACTAAACAATTTTACACGCCAAAAATGCTCCAGACTTTTAATGGCATGTGAAACGGCAGACTGAGAAATTCCCAGTTGTTTTGCCGCATTGCTAAAACTCTGGTGCTTTGCGACCAATAAGAAGATTTCGAGCTGGCTAAAGGTCATTAGGGGTATGAGTAAATGCTCATTTTATTATGAGATGGAATAAGGATTATATTCTGCTTGCAACATGAGTCAAAGCAGACTTGTGTACTGGAATTGGAACACCTCAATGAACATGATTTTGGCACTCTTCCCCTTGGTTGGCTTAATTGGGCTGGGATACATCTTTAAACGAACTCACTTTTTACAAGATGAGTTTTGGGGGAATTCAGAAAAATTAAACTACTATATTTTATTCCCTGCACTGCTATTTACTAATTTGGCTGATGTGGAGTTAGAACTCAGTTCAATTCTTAGTCTTTACATTTGCTTGCTGCTGGTCATCCTGCTGCTTAGTGTATTTTTACTGATCCTTAAGGTTTATGTGCGTATTCCAGTACGCCGTTTCGGTGTCTATTTACAAAGCCAGATTCGTTTTAATACGTATATCGGGCTTTCTTTAATGGGGCTGATGTTTGGTGCTGCGGGAATGCACTTATTTGCCATGATTATTGCTGTGGCAATTCCCGTGGTGAATGTGCTGTCGGTCTGGTCATTTAGCCAGAGTGCAAAGGGGCAGTTTCGCCAGACTTTGATTTCAATTGTTAAAAATCCCCTAATTCTGGCATGTGTGGTGGGAATTTTATTTAATCTGTCGGATTTAAGCCTGTATGCGGGTGTTGCACAATTATTGAAATTGCTGGCAAGTACCAGTCTACCCTTGGGACTTATTTCTGTTGGGGCTGCATTGCAGTTCAGTCAGTTAAAATCTGATTTCTGGCGAGTGATTTGGAATAGTCTGTCGCGACTGCTGCTTGTACCTGTTTTGACTTATGCGATTGGGAAAGGCTTGGGGCTTGAGCCATTGCATATTCAGGTATTGGTGGTGTTTTTTGCTTTACCTACAGCTTCGGCATCGTATATTTTGACCCGATTCTTTCATGGTGACAGTCAACTCATGGCCGCGATTATTAGCATGCAAACTCTGTTGTTTGCATTGAGCTTTCCTGTGCTGATGCAATTCTTGTTTTAGCATCGAAATAAAAAAGCCTACACGAGGTAGGCTTTGAAGTTTAGGCAAATTTTGCCAATACTTCGAGGAATTCAGCACGTTGGCGCGGGTATTCAGCAATCACATCATGAATACGCTGACCTTGTGGATTGGTTGCATTCACATCACGACCATCGGCAACAAATTGAGTTAACAAGCGTTGATAATCCATTGGACGCATATGTTTGAATGCATGGTAAAGCACATGAAAGTCGGCATTAACTCCTGCAGGAGGAAGCTGATTTAAATAGGCAAAAACACGCTCATCCGACCATTCTTCATTAAACGTTGCTGGCTGAGATAATGCCATCGCAAACTCCTTGGTATATTCTTTTCAAACTAAAAAGGCAAAATAGCTGTCGCTATTTTGCCTTGAATCAATTTGCTTGACTAATCAGAATTCAGATTATCGCTCTTCAGGCAAATTGATATTCATCTCAAGCATTTCAATATTCGCTTCTGAACGAACTGACATTTGAATGTGTTGTTCATCTACACCGCGAACATAGCGATTGACCACTTGCATGATCTCTTTTTTCATCTGGTCAATTTTATCTTGGCTTAAACGTTTTCCTAACCCCTGTTCAGAAGCCACGATGACTTTCAAGCGGTCTTTCGCCATTTGCGCGCTTGATGGTTTATCGTCACTACTAAATAGTTTACTCCAGAATCCTGCCATATTTACGCTCCAAATAATCGTGCTAACCAGCCTTTAGGTTTGACTGTGATGTGACGGTAAGGACGGTCTTCACCCAAAAAGCGTGCCACGAGGTCATCATAAGCTTGTCCAGCTTCTGCTTCTTGGAACAGAATGACTGGTTTACCTTCGTTTGATGCTTGTAAAACGCTCTTACATTCAGGCACGACACCGAGTGTAGGTACACGTAAAATGTCTTTTGAAATGTCATCAATGGTGAGCATTTCTTGCTTGTCTGCACGTTCTGGATTGAAGCGAGTAATACACAAATGTTTGCGTATACGTCCTTCGTTCTGTTCTACTTTTTTAGTTTTACTGTCCAACATGCCAATGATGCGGTCAGAGTCGCGTACTGACGAAATCTCAGGGTTGGTGACAATAATGGCTTCATCAGCATGGTACATCGCAAGGATGGCACCACGTTCAATACCTGCTGGTGAGTCACAAATAATGTAATCGAATTCCTGAGCTAATTCGTCCATTACACGTGCAACGCCTTCATCGGTTAACGCATCTTTATCGCGCGTTTGCGATGCTGGCAAAATATATAAATTTTCAATATCTTTATCACGAATAAGTGCTTGCTGTAATCGTGCTTCGTTATTTAAAACATTCACAAAATCATACACAACACGACGTTCGCAGCCCATAATAAGGTCTAAGTTACGTAAACCTACGTCAAAATCGATAACAACAGTTTTGTGACCACGTAGGGCTAAACCTGTTGCAAAAGATGCACTGGTCGTAGTTTTGCCTACGCCACCTTTGCCTGATGTTACGACAACAATTTTCGCCACCGAATCCACTCCTGTTATGGTATATCCCCCCTTTAATTAGCGGGGTTTTGGTGTTTATTTATACATTAAAATTCCAGAGCTTTAAATTCAAGCTCTTGGTTTTCATTTAAATAAATATGTACGGACTTTTTTACGACATGGGGTGGAATATCATCGGCAACACAATATGTCCCTGCAATAGAAACCAATTCGGCTTCTAATGAGTGACAGAAAATGCGAGCAGCACTGTTTCCACCAGCACCTGCGATGACTCTACCACGAACACTGCCATAAATATGTATATTTCCTGATGCAATTACTTCTGAGCCGCTGTTAATACCTGCATTGACGATGATATCGCCATGATCTTGGACCAAGCATTGACCCGTACGTAAAATTTCATCGTGATATGAAGTGATGTGACCAATATGACGTGCTGGCGTTACAGGTTTGGTTTCACTTTCATTGCTTTTCGGTGGTTCAGCCACCGGTTCAACAATCACTTGTTCTTGTGTCGCTTTAATGCGTTGTAACGGCTTATTATCTGCTGGCAACACAGGAAACTGAATCGCCCGTGCTTGGTCACCCAATAGTCCATCAATCACAGCCATGGGCTGTAAATCTAAGTCGAGTAACAGTTGAATCAGAGCAATCAGCTCTTGTTCAACGGTACTGTCTAAAATCACAAGGGCACCATGGGTTGTGCTGTCTTGAAGTAATTGGGTCAGTTGTTGACGAATGGCATTATGGTCATTTGTGTCGAAGGTTAATCTACTAAAGTTAACCATTCTACCGGTGATCCGAATATCAGCCATATTTTATCCTTAAGACTTCGAAGCTATTGGTTTTATGCCGAAGCGATGTTGTAAATAGAGCAAATCCTAGAACAAATTCCATGAATTCTCTAGCCAAGTTTGTAACTTTTTTATCTTAGTGCTTATTCTTTAGCTTGATTGAGCTCTTCGAGGTCTTCTAGCCACTGTTTTACCTTCACTTGCTTGCGAATTGCATCCAAACTTTCATACACAGCAGACTCAACCAACTGTTCGAGAGTTTCATTATCAATGTTTAATTCACTAACTTTTTCTGCAATCAGCTTGTACGTATGATTTGGTTGTTCGGGGCTACCTGCCATTAAAGGTTCTAAAATGCCATAGGTAATATTTTCACCTAAACGCTGCCCAATGCTCTGAATTTGATGTTCAATCCGACTGCCCACAATGGGAATTAAACGTAACAGTTGAGTCAGTTCAGGCGTATCTTCGATTGATTTATTGACAATGGCACCAATATTTTGCGCAATGACCGATTGCTGTTCTTTCAGTTCGACAGCCAGAGATTCCTGTAATACTTCAGCCAAGGCTTGCGCAAATAAAGTACGGTGATGATCGACCAAATCATGAATGATTTTTTTATGGGTCGAACTGGTATTGAGTTCATGTTTGACCCCATCTAGAACCGTAATCACCACACGATCTGACAATTCTTCCATAATCACGCGATAGTAAAATTTTGCGCGTTGCTGGATGGACTGCGAGATGACGTTATAGCCCAATTCATGCAAGCGATACACAATAATGCCTGCACGGAATAAACGTAAGAAACGTAAGTGCGGAATAATCGCAAGGACTTCATACCAGTGAATAAACGGAAAGAAGAACCAGCGACGATGATGCCGGTAAATGACTGCAATAACCCAACGTACCAAGAGTTCTACGATTAAAAATAAGATGAAATAGGCTTCTGAGGTAATTACCCAAGGGTGCAGATGTGTGCGATAAAAGCTCAGGACTTCATCTAAATGAATTGAGCTTAGGAACCAGCTACCAATATTGCTCATCAGGAAGAAATTGGCAGCCAAGCAGAACAAGTTAAAAATGATCAGGAATACCATGAGGGTGTCATAGATCAGATAGAGTTTGAATGACCAGCTCTGCGGATCGACACGGTGATATTTTGATTTGGGTGCTGAATTGTTCTGCTTCATCGGGTTATACCTTATGTACTTCAGCAGTCGTCGAATACTTGGTTTTCATCTGACTAATTAGCTGATCTTTTTCAGTCCAGAGTTGATCGACCCATGCTTGGAAACGCGCACGATATTCTTCATCATCTTCGTAGTTTCCGCCTAAAACCCAGTCAGGAATGTCGATTTTACGTAAATTTACGGCAATTCTACCAACGTCTCCCAACCAAAATTCGCCATAACCTGGAGCACCATCTGGATAAACAATGGTCATGTCTACCAATGCATCAATTTGATCGCCCAAAATATTCAGGGCAAGGGCGAAACCGCCTGCTTTAGGTTTAAGTAGATTTTGGTAAGGTGAGTTTTGCTGCTGGTGCTTTTTAGGGGTAAAGCGTGTGCCTTCTAAATAGTTCAGCAGGGTAAAAGGCTGACTGAGTAATTGTTTGCAGGATTTGCGTGCTTCCTCTAAGTCTCTGGTTTTGAGTTCAGGATTTTTGGCAATTTCTTCTTTGGTATGTCGCTTCATCATCGGGAAGCCTAAAATTTTGAAGGCTTGTCCTACAAAGGGAATAAAAATCAGTTCCCATTTGGTGAAGAAGCGCGTCAGAGGCATACGGGTCAAACCAAAATATTGATTGACGGTGGTGTCCACCCAACTTTGGTGGTTACAGGTCATTAAGTATCGACCCTGCATACTTAAGTCCAGATCTTCATCGACACTAATGTCCCATTGCACATGCGGTAGTACATGATCAATTAACCAGTTATTGACCCCTAACCAGCTATTGGTGATTTGAATATTGGTTTCATCCACTTTACGGGACTGTTTAAACAGTTTCGTGAAACCAAGCGCTAATACGGGAGGGCCATGAAAAAAAGTGCTGCCCGTCATAACAGAGCCAACAGTGAGTCCACGTGTGATTTTTTTTAGTATGGGTTGTTTGTTTGCTGGAGATGACATATAAAAAATAATCCTGAGTAAAATCATCCATTATCGTTATTGAATATAGTTACAAATTCTGGAAATAAAACAAGCGTTGTGTTTCGTAAATTATTCTCCACGATTGGAGAAACATGTAGGGAATGTGATGAATGCGCATTCAAAAGTGAAATTAATTATTACAAATTGTAACAACACCAGCTATTATTAACAAAAAATCAATGGTCTAAGTCATTTATTTAGGCGACTATTTCAGGCATAAACAAAACACACAAATGGAGGCATGTCATGCGTGCACTATTAATTTCATCAGCAGTAGCAGGGGCGTTGGTTCTTTCAGGTTGTCAATCTACTGGCACAGGTATGGAATATGACAAAGCGGCAATCGGTGCAGGTCTAGGTGCATTATTGGGTGCTGGTCTCGCATATTCAAATGCAGACAAAGATAAAATGGGTCAAGCAGCAGCGATTGGTGCTGTAGTGGGCGGTGGTGCTGGTCTATTATTGGACAAAAAAGAGAAGCGTTTACGTGAAGAACTTGCAGGTACTGGTGTAGATGTAGACCGTAACCAAGATGGTTCGATTAACTTGGTCATGCCGAGTGTAACTTTCGCCACTAACTCTTACACAATTCAGCCACGTTTCCAAACTGCATTGAACGATGTAGCACGTGTATTACGTGAAGATGGTACAGCAAACAAACTTGCCCTTGTGATTCACGGTCATACGGATAACACAGGTACAGATGCGATCAACAACCCATTGTCACAAAACCGTGCCAACTCAGTTATGAGCTATTTATCTTCTCAAGGTATTTCTAGCTCGCGTATGACTGCACGTGGTTATGGTTCATCTTCACCAATCGCAAGCAATGATACTGCTGCGGGCCGTGAACAAAACCGTCGTGTAGAAATTACTGTATTCGAAACAAAATAATAATATTTTGTTTGCTTAGAAATCATCGAGTTTCGGAAAAGCCACCTTTGGGTGGCTTTTTTTATGAACAGATAATCGTCATTTTAGGTTAGGCATCTGGGGGTTTGATGTCTATAATCTAGCTCGGAGAAAAAAGAGGAATCACTATGTCGCTGGCAAGTCAACTCAATGACAAGCAACTTGAAGCCATGAAATACACTCAAGGACCCTTGTTAGTACTTGCAGGGGCGGGTTCGGGTAAAACCTCGGTGATTACCCGTAAAATTGCTTATCTGGTCAAGCATTGTGGTATTCCTGCGCATCGTATTACGGCCATGACCTTTACCAATAAAGCGGCACGAGAGATGAAAGAGCGTGTCACCAAGCTACTCTCTCGTGAAGAAGCCAAAGGACTGTCAGTCTCGACCTTCCATACCTTTGGTCTGAACTTATTACGTCTCGAACTTAAAAATACGCCTTTAAAGGCCAATTTCTCTATTTTGGATGCCGATGACTGTAAGCGAATTCTGATGGACTTGATGCATCGCGATAATTTATCGGGTGCGGAAAGCAAAGAGCTCATCGCCAGAGCGATGAAAATGATTTCAGACTGGAAAAATGACCTGATTCCACCTGAACAGGCGCACACCACTTGTGAAACACCTGAAGACATTCAAATGGCGCATCTGTATCAATTGTATGAGCGTAATTTGCGTGCCTACAATGCAGTGGATTTTGACGATCTGATTGTAATGCCGACCCGTCTATTACAAGAAAATCAAGAAGTGCGAGATCGCTGGCAAAATCGTATTCGTTATTTGTTAGTCGATGAGTATCAAGATACCAACACAGCACAATATATTTTAGTCAAGTTGTTGGTGGGCGTGATGGGGCAATTCACTGCTGTAGGGGATGATGACCAATCGATCTATGCTTGGCGTGGGGCAAAGCCAGAAAATATGGCATTGCTCAATGAAGATTTTCGCAATTTAAAAGTGATTAAGCTAGAACAGAATTACCGCTCGACCAGCCGTATTCTCAAAGCAGCCAATACTGTGATTGGTAACAATCCGCATATTTTTGATAAAAAATTATGGTCGGATAAAGGCCATGGTGAAGTCATTCGTGTCATTACGTGTCGTAATGATGATGATGAAGCTGAACGCGTGGTGAAAGACCTGATTACGCATAAGTTGATGAATGGGAAAAACTGGAAAGACTACGCAATTTTGTATCGTGGTAATTTTCAGGCGCGTATTTTAGAGACGCAGCTGCGTCAAATGCAGATTCCATATAAGTTGTCGGGTGGTCAGTCGTTCTTCGCACGTGCCGAAATCAAAGACATGATGAGTTATTTACGTCTGATTATTAACCCTGAAGATGACAGTGCTTTCTTACGGATTATTAATACGCCAAAGCGTGCGATTGGTCCTGTAACGCTAGAAAAATTAGGTTTATTTGCGCAGGAAAATCATCTATCGCTGTTAACTGCGGCAGGTGATCAACGTCTGACCATGGTGATTCCGAAAAAGGCCACCACACAGTTGGCTGAGTTTGCTGAGTTTATTGCGAATTTTACTCGTGAATTGCTTGAAGATGACGAGCCAGTACCAATTATTCGTCAGATGATGCTGGAAGCGGGTTACATCGACTATGTCAAAGAGACTGCGGCGACTCCTGCTCAGGAAAAAACCAAGTTAGATAATATTGAAGTGCTGTATAGCAGTATTCAAAGTCTGATTAACCGTGCTGAAGATGTCGACGAGCGCAATATTGAAAGTGTGATTCGTAAAATGGTGTTGCTGGATATGCTGGAGCAACAACAGGAAGAAGAAGACACCGATAAAGTCAATTTGTTGACGCTGCATGCATCCAAAGGTTTGGAGTTTCCATTCGTTTATTTGATTGGTTTGGAAGAAGAGTTATTGCCACATAAGAACTCGATTGTGGCGGAAACGGTCGAAGAAGAGCGCCGTTTGATGTATGTGGGGATTACCCGTGCACGTCAGGGCTTGACCATTACTCTGGCCGAACAACGTAAGGCGGGTGGACAGATGCGTCAAATGACCCCAAGCCGTTTCTTGGATGAATTGCCACAAGATGAGCTGGAATGGTTAGGGCGCAAGAAAAAGCTGGCAGGTAATGTCGATCCGAAACAGCAAGCTCAACATTACCTCGAAAATTTACGCGCTTTAATTAAGCGTTAATCCCGATATTTATTTTTGAAACAGTAGGAAACAATATGAAGGTTCAAGTTAAAGTTCTAGATGCACGTTTAGGACAAGAGTGGCCAATGCCAACTTATGCAACGCAAGGTTCAGCGGGTCTGGATTTACGTGCATGTGTAACTGAACCAACTGTGATTGAGCCGGGTCAAACGGTATTGGTGAAAACTGGTTTAGCCATTTATATCGAAGATACAGGTTTTGCAGGTCTGATTCTGCCACGTTCAGGCTTAGGTCATAAACACGGTATCGTTTTAGGTAACCTTGTGGGTTTAATTGACTCAGACTACCAAGGCGAGTTGATGGTTTCTGTATGGAACCGTGGTCAAGCTGCATTTACTTTAGAGCCAGGTGAGCGTTTGGCACAGTATGTGCTGGTACCTGTTGTACAAGCTGAATTCGAACAAGTGGATGAATTCGTGGCAACTGAGCGTGGTGCTGGTGGTTTTGGGCATACAGGTAAAAACTGATGTGAAGCTGAAAGAGCCGTTGGGCTCTTTCAGTCTGAAATATAAAAGATTTTACAATGCATGACTTTATAACACTTGTAGATAACTTAAATAGTATTAACAGTTCGATTGTTTTCAGATATAAACTAGAAATATTTTCAAACATTTATGTTGTGTGAATAAGGCAAACTTTAATGAGGTTTGGCTGGATTCTGAAGTTCCAAAGATATGAATATTCAACAACCTATATTTCCATGGCAGGTCTTTCGTGCCTACGATATTCGTGGAAAAATCACATTTTTAACACCTGAGTTGGTTGAAGCGATTGCCTACGGTCTACTGTGCCAGTACCAGCAAGCAGCTCAAACAACCGTGGTGATTGGTTATGATGCTCGACTGAGTAGTCCTGCTTACGCCCAAATTATACAAACAATATTTGAAAAACAAGGCTTTGATGTAGTGAATGTGGGTTGTTGTTCCAGCCCGATGTTGTATTACAGCGCGCGTCAATTTGCAGGCAATGGCATTATGGTGACGGCAAGCCATAATCCGAAAAGTGACAATGGCATCAAGTGGATTATGCAAGGTCAACCGCCGTGCCCCGAAATGATTCAACAGGTTGCTTATGTTGCCAGTTTACAGTTTTCACCACAGCGCACAGTGAACATGCCGGCTTTAACCCATCAATTTGATGTGAGCTATTGCTTGCAGTATCAGCAAGCCATTTTAGATGATATTCAACTGCAACGACCTTTTCATGTGGTAATTGATGGTTTGCATGGTTCCGCAGGGCGTTGTGCAGTTTTAGTGTTAGAAAAGTTAGGCTGTCAGGTTACGGCATTGCGCTGTGAATCGAATGGTGAATTTCCTGACCATGCGCCTGATCCTTCACAAGCGTGTCATTTAACGGCTTTGATGGAAACAGTACAGCAGCAACAAGCAGATCTTGGAATCGCCCTCGATGGTGATGGTGATCGTTTGGTACTGGTCGATGAACATGGCACGATTATTAGTGCAGACCGTTTATTGTCTCTATTTGCCGAAATGTGTCTTGCGACACATCCTCAGCATGAAATTGTCTTTGATGTGAAATGCTCGACCATGGTACGCGATACTGTGCGTGAACTGGGTGGACAGCCGACCATGATTCGCACGGGGAGTACTTTTTTAAAGAATTACCTGCTGCATTCACAAGGCCAGGCGGTCTTTGGTGGCGAATATGCTGGACATTATGTGTTTAATGATGGTCGTGGTTTTGGCTATGATGATGGCTTATATGCTGCACTGCGTGTACTGGAGTTCCTAAGTCAGCGTCCTGACTTTAGTCTGTCACAAGCATTGGCAAAATACCCTGAACGTTGTGGCACCGAAGATACCTATATCAGTACCTATAGCACCGATCCAAAATCTTTACTTGCCGATATTGAATTACATAGCCATCAGTTTGCCGCGCAACTCAGTAATATTGATGGGGTAAGGCTTGATTTTGAAGATGGTTTTGGCATTATTCGAGCATCGAATACGGGTGAATATTTCACGGTTCGTTTTGATGCCGATAATCCTGCTCGTTTAAATGATATTCGGCAATCATTTGTTTCCATGTTAAGTGATCGATATCCTAAAATCGCACACGACATTTTAAATGCTCATTGAGGAGAGAGGCGAATGCCACATCAGCAGACTGGCATCGACAAAGCACAAATTTTGACTGAAGCTTTGCCGTATATTCAACGTTTTTCAGGTAAAACGCTGGTCGTAAAATATGGCGGCAACGCAATGACCGATCCAGAGCTGGAAAGCTCTTTTGCGCGGGATATTGTGTTATTAAAAACAGTTGGTTTAAACCCGATTGTAGTGCATGGCGGTGGTCCGCAAGTTGACTCTTTCTTGAAGCAATTAGGACGTGAGTCTGACCGTATTGATGGCATGCGCGTGACCGATGCAGCAACCATGGAAGTGGTTGAAATGGTACTCGGTGGCAGTGTAAACAAATCCATTGTCAACTTGATTAACCAGCATGGTGGTCGTGCCATTGGTTTAACGGGTAAAGATGGTAATTTAATTCGCGCGCGTAAGTTGTTGATGCAAAAGAATCAAGAAGATGGTTCGGTACAGCACATCGATTTAGGCTTGGTCGGTGAAGTCGTTGGGGTCAAAACCGATGTACTGGAAATGTTCACGCAAAGTGATTTTATTCCAGTCATTGCCCCTTTAGGTGTCGATGATCAGGGCAATACTTACAACATCAATGCGGATCTTGTGGCGGGTAAAGTGGCTGAAGCACTGGGTGCAGAAAAGCTGATTTTACTGACCAATATCACGGGTGTATTGGATGAAAACAAAAACTTGCTTACAGGCTTAACCACACAAGAAGTCGATCGCTTGATTGAAACAGGTGTAATTTATGGGGGCATGATTCCTAAAGTCGGTTGTGCGCTCGATGCAGTCAAAGGTGGTGTGGTCAGTGCACATATTGTGGATGGTCGTGTTCCACATGCCACTTTGTTGGAAATCTTTACCGATCATGGTGTCGGGACTTTAATTACCAACCGTGCCAAGCACTAATTCACTGGATCAATCAGCGATCTAAAACCAGCCCTTCGGGGCTGGTTTTTTATTGTGCGCGAATTTAGGATTTGACTGATTTTTCGTCATTGTATTGTCATCTGTATTGCCTAGTGTATGAACAGAACAAGAGGAGAGCGCAATCAATGTTTGAAAAGCTGAATCTATATCGTCAAAACTTTACTTTGCCTTTACACAAGAAAAATACCAAGCAAACCCAATATCGCTTTGAATGGGTGGAAGATTTAAAACAATTACAAGAAATTCAGAAATTCCGTGCAGAACAATTCTCACAGCAATTCGGAATTGAATTTGATCAAGGTCTCGATCAAGATCTGTATGATTTTGGCTGTGAACATGCGGTATTACGCGACAAATATAGCAACGAGATTGTGGCTTATACTCGCTTGAAATTGTTGCAGGGACAAGATTTGGCGCATAGCTATAGTGCACAAGAATTTAAAATCATAGATGAGCTTGGGCATTTATCGAATATTGTCGAAATTGGACGCACCTGCGTGCATCATCGTTACCGTTCTGGACGAGCACTTTCGGTGTTATGGCTGAATTTAATGCCGAAAGTCCTGTGGGAAATGCGGGCGAAATATCTGATTGGCTGTGTCAGTATTCGCCTAGAAGGTAATCAGGCTCGTGCCTATTATACCCATCAATATTTAAAGCAATTGAGCTCAGCCCAGACCTGCACGATTCAACCGCAAGTGGCTTTTGAGCCAACACATCCTGAATACAGTTTCCCGCAGGATGAAAAGATTCCCAAACTGTTTGATGTGTATTTAAAGATGCATGCCAAATTATCGCAACAGGCATTTCATGACCGTGAGTTTAACTGTCTGGATTATTTTGTCTTACTTGAAGTGAATAAAATGGCGAAGAATTTTCTTATGCAAAAACAAAGACAGCACTAAGCAGTAAAATTACTAAAGCTAGCACAGATTCAGATTTACAAGCCTTGCTTGCGTCATGCACAATAAACCCATATTGAATCAATGTGTTTAGTTTTGCTTATGTGTCAGTTGCTCGGAATGAATTGTGAGACCCCAACGGATATTACCTTTTCTTTCCGTGGTTTTTCACAGCGCGCAGGCATTACTTCCGATCATTGTGATGGCTTTGGAATCGCTTTTTTTGAAGACAAAGCCTGCCGTTTATTTGTCGATAATCAGTCCGCAGTGGAATCACCGATTGCGGAATTGATTCGTAACTATCCGATTAAATCACGTAACGTAATTGCACATATCCGCAAAGCCACCCAAGGCAAGATTAATCTAGAAAATTCGCATCCGTTCATACGTGAACTATGGGGGCGGCAATGGATTTTTGCCCATAATGGTGATTTGCTGGATTTTGATCCACCATTGACTGGGCGTTTCACCCCGATTGGCAATACTGACAGTGAGCGTGCTTTTTGCTTTCTATTGGATCAATTGGTGGCTAAATTTGGCTATGTCGAACCCTCATTGAGCCAAGTGTTCGAGTTGCTGTTAGAAATCTCGCCTAAAATTGCAGAACACGGCACCTTTAATTTTTGTCTTTCGAATGGACAGGCATTATTTAGTTATGCGATTACCAAATTACATTGGTTGGTGCGTGAATATCCGTTTAAACCCGCCCAATTAATCGATCTGGATGTCGAGGTGGATTTTAGTCAGGTCACTACGCCTGAAGACCGCGTCGCGGTAATTACCACGGAACCGTTGACGCAGAATGAAGTCTGGCAGGCCTTTCAGCCTGGAGAAATGATTTTATTTCAGCATGGGCAGCCGATAGAGCGCGCCCTGACTCAGGTCGATCGGTTGCAGCGTGAACATGCTGATCCTAAGCTAAAACGTATGACTCGCGCCGATCAATATTAATATTGGCGTGAGAATTGAATACTTAAAAATACTTAATTATTAAAATTAACATTTTCATAATTAAAGAAAAAATAATCCTTGTGGTTAAAAAATATCTTATTCTTTTGATCGGGTATAAATTAATTAATATATATTTATCATCACCTTAGTCTTTGGATGCCGCTAAAAGCTTGAATTCAGAGTAATTTACTTGTTTTTTATTTAAATTCAATATCGTTACTATCCTTTTCAAGTAACGAATAATGAATGTTAAATGGGGGCGTATGAAGATGAAATGGGTTCCAGAATATAATACCGGTATCGATGTAATTGATGATCAGCACAAACGAATCCTTGATTATATTAATGAAATTGATGATGTTACGCTTCACACTGACCGTGAGCGTATTAAACAGATTCTTGACAATATTATTGATTACACCCAATCACATTTCACATTTGAAGAGTCCTTACAAGAGGAAGCGGGTTATAAATACCGTGTGCCACATAAACGTGTGCATGACTTATTTATTAAGAAAATTGAGTCATATCGTGATCGTTTTGAAATGGGGCACTCGATTGAAGCAGAATTACATGAAGTGTTGTCGAAATGGTTGATCAATCATATTCAGCACGATGACGCGGATTATGTGGGTGCTGTAAAAGAAAACATGATGGGCATCATTAAAGAAAAAGAAAAGAAAAAGGGTAAAAACTGGTTTGCACGGTTCTTCTCTTAACTACAGCAAGGGCTGAGATTCAGCATGGAGAGGCTGTGTAGAAGAATTAATATTTTAAAAAAAACAAATAAAAGCATTGGCGCAGCAGACCATCGAATCAGGTGGTTTGCTTTTCTTTTTGATTTTCACGCATGAGAAAGGCAAAATAGCGATAGATTTTTTTTAGGAATGCATCATGCAGGACAATGCTATGTCACGATGGTTATCGCCGCTGATGGCTTTTTGTTTGTCATTCATCATTATTGCCACTATGGCACCGATAGTGGGAATACAAGCAGAGCGTCAACTCGATTTCTGGTTGCTTTGGTTAGGCACTATGTTGGTGCTGGCTTTACCGGTTTGCTATTTAGAAATTGCTTTGGCAAAGCGCTCAAAAACCACTGCTTTAAATGCATTGTCTAGTTTAACCCGTGATGCAGATGCATCTCCAAGATGGCGTATTGTGGGCTGGCTCGCTGTGGTATTTATTCCATTCCTTGCGGGTGCGATGTTATCTAATGTTAGCCAGTACAGTTCACAATGGTTAATTCAGGGTGTTGCTCCCCAATTTATTTTCATGGGGACAGCAATTGCTGCGCTGGTGTTATCGCTACTGCCTCGCTTAGCTTTGGCAGGAATCACCGCTTTAGGTGTGATTGCCGCACTGGTGTTTGCTCAAATCAGTGGCACAGCTTTGCCTGAATGGCAGATGACGACACTTGAGTTTGGCGAGTGGGGTAGTGCGACCATACTGGCATTGGTCGCAAGTGGTTTAGGCATGGGGCTCTATTGGCAGACCAGCTTAGTCCAAGCGAAGCAACAAGAAGTTGCCAGTAAAACAGTATTACCGATTTGGATTGCACAATTGGTTGCCGTATTGGCATTTGCCTATTTTGCTGTAGCAGCTCAGTTACCCGTGATTGCATTATTGGTTGCAACTATTGCGGGTGCGGCATTGCTTTTGCAATTGGCACGTGAACAATTGGCCCAGCGTCAGATGATGGTTGTGGTGCAATGGGCGATTGTAGTGGCAGCTGTATTGATCTGGGCAATTCCAGAAATCACAGCCATCTTTAATATCGTATTGGTGCTTTGGGGTCTAGTGATTTGCCTGATTTACGCTATTTTTGTAGGCTGGATTATGAAAATTAGTCATTTGCGTAAGGCAATGAATTTCAGCAATGAGCTATTTTACAATGTATGGCGTATTGCTGTGCGTATTGTCCTGCCATTATCGATTTTACTTGCGATTGTTTCAGTATTAGGGCAATTGATCTAATGACTGAGCAGGCAAAAGTCTGGGTGGCTTATGCCACGTCAGAACAGCAATTTCATCTGGAAGTGCCTTTTCAAATCGGCATGACTGCACTCGACGCCATTCAGCAAAGTGGTCTTCGCGAGCAGGTTGAATTACCAGAAGTCTTACAATTGGGGATATTCGGCGTCCGTCTGCAAGATCATACGCAGGTGCTGCAAGTAGGGGATCGGGTGGAGATTTATCGGGCACTGACCATTAATCCGAAAGACATTCGACGTCAGCGAGCGGCACAAAATCCCGTCGGACGCTTTGCCAAAGGCAATCGCTTTAAACAATTGAAATGATATAAAAAACCCCTCAATGAGGGGTTTCTTTTTATTTTAAAGCGTCTATAGTGGTGGCGCAGTTAAAATTGCTTCTTTCGAACCAGGTAAGCCTGGTTGCGATTCTGGAATGGTTTCTAGTCCTTCAATCTTGTTCACAATACCGTTTTGATCGAAGTAAATTTTCAAATGCTGACCATGCGCTGCTGGAATCTTGGCTTTTTTAGCATAAGTTCCTGGGATATAATTGTAGATGTAGTCCCAACGGTAAGGATTTAATGGATCTGTAATGGTTGGACTACCCAGTAAAAAACGCACCTGTTGGAAACTCATGCCGACTTGGATTTTTGACGCTTGGGCTTGGGTTAATGGTGTTCCTTGAGGAATATCAACTTTATAAACGCCCAAGGTCGAACAGCCCGCGAGCAGTGAAGTGACGAATAACGTCAACATGATTTTTTGCATTTTGCTACACTATCCCAAATTAATTTTGATGCATTTGATCCAAGGATAGATCATACTGCATCTTAACTTTGTTGCATATTCCAACTTTAAATTTGTTGAGAGAGACCTTTTTTCATGCCTATTTCAAACCAAGACTTACGCAAAGCTGGACTTAAAGTTACACTTCCACGAATTAAAATATTAGAATTATTAGAAAATTCAAAACAGCATCATTTAAGTGCGGAAGATATTTACAAGACTTTACTCGAACAGGGTGAAGATGTCGGTTTAGCAACTGTTTATCGCGTGTTAACGCAATTCGAAGCAGCTGGAATTATTCAGCGTCATCATTTTGAAAACAATCACTCTGTTTTTGAAATTATGCAAGAAGATCATCATGATCACATTGTATGCCAAAACTGTAACAAAGTTGTTGAATTTACAAATGAAACTATTGAGCATGAACAACATGCAGTGGCAGAAAAACACGGCTTTACCTTAACAGGTCACTCACTCAATCTTTACGGTTACTGTGATGCACAGGAATGTCAGGATGCATTACGTAAAAAGTAATGTAACTTGATGACGCTGTTCATCGAAAAAGGCTTCTATTGAGAAGCCTTTTTTTATTGCACAAATTGGAGAAGTACCTGTTGATATTGATGGAGGTCGAGTCCGTTTAAGACACAATTTTAATCTGGCTAGAACCTGAACCCACTGGTTGTACCTGAATCTGCACAGGAATCCGTTCATGCATTTCCTGAATATGGGAAATTAGCACTACTTTACGACCTTGATTCTGTAATTGATCAAAAGCATTCATCACCATATGCAAGGAAGATGCATCTAAGGTTCCAAAACCTTCATCAATAAAGAGAGATTCAATTTTCATGGAACCCGAAGCCATATTGGCAATCGCGAGAGAAAGTGCCAGCGCCGTCAGGAAAGATTCTCCGCCTGAAAGTGAGGCGACCGAACGGGTTTCTCCATCCATATCATGGTCAATAATCGCCAAACTGAGTGAATTGTCCAGACGTTTTAAGGTATAGCGTTGCGAGAGCTGCGCCAATTGTTGGTTGGCATACTCAATTAAAATATCCAAGTGATATTGCTGTGCCAAGTCACGAAATTTTTTGCCTGTGGCATCGCCCATTAAGCCTGAAATCTTTGCCCAACGATGTTCTTGTTGCTGAATTTGCTGAATTTGAGTGGCGAATTGCTGTTGCTTGGCTAAATTTTGCTGATGCAATTCCAGTTTTAATTTCAGTTGATCACGCTGTTCAGCCTGTTGCTGCAATTGTTCAGTATTGGCTACAAGCAATTGCAGCAATTGTTCATAACTAATTTGGGGTTGTAGTTGCAGCTGTTGTTGCAATTGGTTTTGTAAAGTCGTCAATGCATACGTTGCTTCATTCAATAGGCGATCTGCCTGCTGCAAGCTTAAACGCAGCTGTTGTTCTTGTGTTGAAGAAATCGCAAGCAGTTTGGTTAACTGTGATGCAGTGAAGTCACTGTGCTGGGTTAACCATGTTGTGATGTCTGTTTTGACTTGATCAAGGGCTTGCTGCTGTTGCTGCTGTTGCGCTTGCAGTTGTTCCAGGGCATTTCTGTGCTGTTCGAAATTTTGACGTGCCTGTTCAAAGCTTTGCTTAAGTTGCTGATATTGTTGTTGGAACAACTGACGCTGTTGATCATGCTGATGCAGCCAATCTGTGGCTTTGAGTTCGGTTGAGCCTGTCATCTGTACAATCAGTTGATGGGCTGCTTCTGTATTGTGTTTGCCTTTGGCTTCCACTTCCTGAAGTTGTTGCGAGAGTTCCTGTTGTTGTGACTGAAGGTTGCCGAGATTGGTTTTCAGCACTTGCAGTTGTTGGATTGAATGCTCCTGTTGTTTGACCAAGACTTCAATGTGCTCAAGCTGTTGTGCACGTTGCTGTAAATGCTGCATGGTCTTTTGCGCAATCGATAGTGGTTGCTCCAGCCACATTGCTTTTTCATGTGTAGATAGGCAGTCCACAATTTGCTGGATTTGCTGTTGCCACTGCTGCACAGATTGCAATTGATGGGAAATCTGTTGCACGCTTTGGATCAAATGCAGTTGCTCTTTATGCGCTTGATTCAGCTGTTGTAAATCAAGTTCCGATTGCTGTTTGAGTTGTGTGGTTTTTGCAATGCACTCTTGCAGGGTTGCCAGAATTTGCGGTTGTGTCTGGTCTAAATCTAAACCAAGTTCAGATTGGGTTAAATTCTGCTGTAATTCATTGTGCTGCAGTTCAGCTTTTGTATTTGCCTGCTGCAACGCTTGTTGCAGTTGCGCTTGCTCAGTAATCAGCTGTGTCAATTGTTGTTGAGCTGTTTGCCAAAGTAGCAGGCATTGCTGTTCCCGTTGCAGGGCTTGTTGTTCTTGCTGTTGCTGCAACTCATACAAAGCCTTTGCCACCAACTTTTCATCATCACGATAAGGGTGTTCTGTACTGCCGCAGACAAGGCAGGCTTCACCCGATTTTAATTCTGCACGTAAATGTTCAATATTCTCGGCATGCAGCAAGCGTTGTTGCTGCAAGAAAGCTTGCAACTTTTCACGTTCAGTTTTTGCAGACTGGAATTCTGTTTCAGTCTGTTGAACGTGTTGTTGACATTGCTGATGCCGCTGTTGAATCGCATTTAACTTGTCATTCAGACTCAGTATTTCAGTTTTTAACGCAAACCATTGCTGTAACTTTTGCTGAATGAAGTCCAGTTGATTCAGTTGAGTGAGTTGTTGCTCTCTATTTTGCTGTTGCTGTTCTCGTTGAGTTTCAATTTGAGTAGTCGTTCCAAATTGCGCCACTAATTTTTGTAATTGTGTTTTGTCTTGATCAAGCTGTTGCTGTGCTTGTTGCAGATTGCCCAGCGTATTTTCGACTTTCTGATAGTGTTGAATATACTGCTGTAATTGCTGAAGATGTGAATTTAAGCTCTTATCTAATGATGAAAATGGATTGCTAGTCTGTAGTTGTGCTGCATAGGATTGTTGTTGGATAGCCAATTGTTGTAACTCTTGCTGCAACTGTTGTTGCTGTTCGAGTAAAGGCTGTTGCTGTGCATCTAATTGCAGCAAACGGCTTTTGGTTTTTTTATATTCTTCGGCAATATAGTCACGTTCTTGTACATACTTCCTCACTTCAGCCAGTTTTTGCTGATGTTGCAGCTCGAAATTTTGTAGCTGATGCAGAGCATTTTCACCTTGTTGAAAAAGAGTTTTCTCTTGTTCAAATTGAGTCGATAGCACAGTAAAGTGCTGCTGTTGTTGCTGAATTTGTGGTGCAATCTGCTGTAGCGTATTTATAATCTGTTGTTGCTGAAATACTACGGGACGTATAGCTGAGAAAGTTTCAAGCTGGGTTAGGTGCTGGCGATCTGCTGCTAAAGCGGCATGCGCTTGTTGTTGTACCTGATGCTGTTGCTGTTTAAGTTCAATATCCTGCTCTAATTTATGCAGTTGCTCAAACCATTGCTGCTGTTGAGTGTATTGAGTTTTTTCTTGTTCAAGTTGTTGAACTTGTTGTTGTGCTGTTTTGAGTTGGCTACGAAGTTCTGCAACTTCTTCTTCCGAGAGTAGCTCGATATGGCCTAAGACATTTTCCAGTTCTTTACGTTGTGTGGCAATCGATTTAGTTTTTTCAAAAGCCAGTTGTCCAATTTTTCCGAAAATACTGGAATTGGTCAGATATTCTAATAATTCACCACGTTCATTGTCGCGAGCTTTTAAAAATGCTGTGACTTCGGATTGCGCCAATAACACTGCACGGGTGAACTGTTCAAAGGACAACTGGGTAATGGACTTAATATTTTCATCAACGGCTTTGCTCTTATCCGCAATGACCACATCATCAGTCAAACATTTTAAATAGCGCTGAACATTTTGCAGTTTACCTGATGCACTTTCGCGTGCACGTTTGACTTCCCAACGTGCTAGATAACGTTTTTGATCTTGCGCAATAAAACATAATTCGGCAAAGCCATGCCCCGTACCGCGACGTAATACGGTCAGCGGGGAGTTGGTCAGTAATTCCGAACCATCAGTGTCGAGGAGTTTTCCATCACTGTCTTTGAGACGGGGGATTTTATTGAACAGTGCCAAACACATAGCATCTAGAATGGTCGATTTACCCGCACCCGTTTTGCCTACAATCGCGATTAAGCCCGCACTGGCTAAAGGTTCAGCGTCAAAATCAATTAGATGTTCGCCAGCCAGCGATGCTAGATTTTTAATTCGAATTGATAAAATTTTCATGGCAAGCCTTTAACTGTTGGGTTCTTCTTCTAACGTTTTTTGTGCTTCATTCACTAGACTCATAAAGTCTTTCAAGACCTCATCATCAGCAGCATAGCCCTGTTTTTCCCATACATTTTGGAACAGCTGCACAGGTGTCGGTGGTTCAAGCTGTAGGGTGTGCGTATTCGAGGCATCTTGTTCCGAAGACAAATATTGGCGTGAGATGCGGACCAGACGATAGCGATTTTCAGGCAATGCCTGTTCAAATTGCTGCCGCAAATTGGGTGGTGGAGGGGTCAAACTATAGTATTCAATATCGACGTATTCGCGTTGGTCAATATTTTCGATTTCACCCGTCGCTAAACCTTGCAGTTGTTGCAAGACTTCATGCATTTCACCACGAATGCGATGCAAGGCAATACTGCGTGGAATCGCTAACACCTCCATTTTCAGGCAATCTGAGGCTTCTAAATTCGGGTCAATCTGAATCTCTAAAACTTGGTGTTTGTAATTCACTTCACTAAAGGACAGCGGAATTGGCGAACCACTATAACGGATATGCTCTTGTCCAACTTTTTGCGGTTTATGCAAATGCCCTAAAGCTACATAGTCAATCACCTCATCAAACAGTGCGGTCGATAGTGCTTCTTCATTGCCAATAATAATTGGGCGTTCCGAGTCGGAAGTTTCAGCACCTTGCATATGCGCATGCGACATCAGAATCAGGGCTTGATCATCACTTTTACGTCGTTTAGCTTCGGTAATCAGTTGTTGGTGTAAGTGCGCAATGGCATTTTTGCTGTCACTGGTTTGTTCATTAATACCTGTGATTTCGGCAGGACGTAAAAATGGCAGGCTTAGGCACCACGCCACAATCTGCTGTTGCTCATCATGAATTGGAATCAGCAGGCGATTGAGATCCAGTTGACCCTCGGTATTTTTATGAATGACCCCGACGGCTTTGGCATTGTATTTGGAGAGTAGCGGTTCCACCTGCTCAATGCGATAACCAGAGTCATGGTTGCCCGCAATCATGAGGGTTTGCATGTGTGGTGCGACTGCATGAGCATCTGCCAAGAATTGATACAGTTGCTTTTGCGCACTGGATGCAGGATTGATCACATCGAAAATATCGCCTGCAATGAGCAAGGCATGTGGTTGTTTGAGTTTGATTTGTTCGATCAGCCACGCTAAAAATTGTTCATGTTCATACTGGCGGGAATGATTATAAAAAAACTGCCCCAAATGCCAGTCCGAAGTATGAAAAAAGCGTACAGTCATGTGATCTCTAGGAATAAAAATGCCGTGTATAACTTAGCATATTTTCCCTAGTTAAAAACGGTGGAGATGTCGAATGCGACAGCTAAAGGCGCAAGAGTATCAGCGCTTAGGCTGCATTGGGATCAAGTTGTACCAAGCCAAAAGTATTGTGATCGGGATCAATGAAATAACCTTGCCAGCATTTATTCGGAATGGCAAATTTGGGCATGGCTTCTTGTCCACCCAGTGCCAAAATTTTTGCAGCAGTTGTATCAAAATCTTCAACTTGAATGGAACAGGTAAAGGCATTGGTGCCGCAATGGGTCGGTGGAACATCTACAGGGCGTTTTAATAAACCACCATGCAGGTTGGCAGTATCAATTTGGTAATATTCAATCGGAAGTCCCTCTACTTTGGTAAATTTCCAGCCAAATACAGCTTGGTAAAATTGTACATCCCGTTTAGGGTTAGAGGATTGAATTTCAAAGTAAACCAATGGCTGCATACGTTTTATTCCTATTTTTATTGTTCTGAAAAATAAAGACCGACGATTCGAGTGATGATGAAATCGTCGGTCAAAAAACGCTGGAACTCTCAAACTTTTAAGCTGCTGTTTTAAAAGTTTGACGTTCACGCTAAGCTTGTTGCTTTTGGTCGAAGGTCGCCGAAAATATTGTGGATGCCGATACAAATTAACGGTTTCGAACCTTGTACTCTTAATAACGCCAGTAAGTTTGAATTGGTTGACAAGAAAATTAAAAAAAAGCGAAATTTTTTTTATAATAGGATTTTGCCCTTATTGAGCTGTATTCATGCTACCACTCCGTCGATATTTCATCTGGTTTTTTGTGCTGTGCTTTTTGTTCACATGTATTTGTGGCGTACTGGCAGCACTCTTGCCACGCGGGGTGGGAGGTATACTCACCGCAGTGCCTTATTTGGTGGCGATGATTTGGGTTCTATTTAAATTTCTCAAACAGCAAAAACGGGCACCGACACAGACCGAGCGTAAACGTTTCACTTTAGGATTCAGTCTGATCTTCTGGGGCTACAATTTGCTGGGTCTATTGGGTGGAATTTATTTCTTCTCACGTAGCAATCCAACGATTTGGCAAGACTTGCTGTTATATCTGCAAAACCCACAATTTATGGCGGTGGTGCTGATTATGTTTTTGTTAATTGCCATTCCACTTTATTTGCTCACCTATTGGTTTTACGGGGCTCAGGCACAGCGCATGGCCAGCAAAATGTTTGGTTAATGTGCATAGGCTTGTATTTAAGCGCTTTCTCATTTATAGATAAATGATCTAGCCAAGAGATTGTTTTATGTACAAGCCTGTGGTGTTGATTACGGGAGCTTCTGGATTTATTGGTTCCCATTTGTTGCCTTATTTACTGGCGCGAGACTATCAGGTGATAGGTGTCTCGCGGAAAGCACAACCCCGAACCCATCCCAACTTAAGCTGGGTTCAGCAATTTGACGAACTACAACTACAATCCATTGATTATGTGATTAATCTTGCGGGTGAAAGTATTGCACAGGGGCGATGGACTGCGCAGCGTAAACAAAAGCTGATTCAAAGTCGCGTGAGAACGACCCAAGCCCTTTATCAATTTTTACAGCGCAGACAAATTTTTCCGAAATGTATTTTGTCGGGTTCGGCTGTGGGTTATTACGGGATTGATTCTGCCGAGCAATGGCAGCAAGTCTGTACGGAAGAATCTCACGGACAAGCGATTTTTATGTCACAACTCTGTCAAGAATGGGAACAGGCAGCTCGGGCGGATACGGCGCAACACACCAAGATTATGCGCCTCGGTGTGGTGTTTGGGCATGGTGGTGGCATATTACCGCAAATGCTGTTTCCGATTAAATGGAATCTAGTTCGTCGCATTGGTCATGGTCGGCAGCCTGTGGTTTGGGTGCACATTCAGGATGTGCTGCGGGCGATGGAGTTCATTTTGACCCAAGACACCGAACAGCAAGTCTTTAATGTCGTGGCACCTGAAAAAGTCACGCAATCTCAATTTGCTTATATTGCGGCTCAAAGTTTAAAGCGACATCCGATACTGAATATGCCTGCTTGGGTATTTAAGACACTTTTGGGGGAGCAGTCACAGCTGATTTTGAATGGTCAGTTTGTGCAGCCTCAAGCGCTAAAGCAGGCAGGCTTTGAGTTCAAGTTTCCAACTTTGAAGGAAGCCTTGAACGATCTGGTTTAATGTGATGCGGATGGGATTTATCTAGCGAGAATTTCAGGCTTGAGTAATTGTGCAGGGCTGTAAGCCGTCGCATTGACCGTAGTCGCTTGTTTCAGCATCAGTTGCCGTAACAATTGTGCTGATGCAGGTCCCATACATAAACCATTTCTAAAATGCCCGAGATTGAGCCAGACATTCTCGAGATGCGGTAGCTGACCAATATAAGGAATACCTTCAGGTGAGCTTGGGCGTAAGCCTGCCCATTGCTGCACCACAGGGAACTGGGCGAGTTCAGGCACCATTTCATATGCAGCTTCTAAAATAGTCTGCTGAATTTGATCAGACGTGTCAGCATTGAACCCACACTCTTGCATGCTGGAACCACAGACAATATGTCCATCCTTGCGAGGAATCAGATACATCACCTGATTCATACACATGGTCGGTAACCAGTGTGCAGGGGCTTTAATCAATGCCATTTGTCCTTGGACTGGACGCACAGGAAGTTCTAAACCCAGTTGCTCTGACCATAAACCTGACCACGCACCAGTGGTTAGCACAAATTGATCGGCATAGACTTTTTGTCCAGCTTCAGTTTCCACATATTGCACTTGGTCATGTTGAAGATGAAATTTTTGAATCGGGGTTTGATCGAAAAATTGTACCTTCGGATGCTGTTGCAAATACTGGCGAATGGACTGGAGTAGGCGAGGATTACGCACATTGGCAATTTCAGGGAAATAAATCGCATGCTGAAATTGCTCGGCAAGATGAGGATTGACTTGATCTAATTGTTCACGCTGCAAGTATTCACAATGCTGCATCGGTTCTTGAAACTGGTTTTTATAATTTAAACCAACTTCAAAATCTGCCTCATCTAAAATCAGCATACCTGTTTCGTGAATCTGAAAATCAATGCCTGTGACAGGCTGTAATTTTTCATTCCAAGTCTGATACAGGGCTTTGCCGTACTTTGCCAATTGATTGACTGCACGTGGATAGCGCCACGGATACATCGGGGAAAGAATACCGCCACCAGCCCAAGAGGCCTGACCTGCATAAGTCTGGTTATAAATACTGACCTGACAGCCTTGTTCAGCCAGTTCTAAAGCCGACAATAGACCACTAATGCCCGCACCAATAATGACGATATTCATAAGGATTTGATGTTATTTAGTTCATGGCTTTAAGTTTAAGGGCAGCTTCTTCGGCAAAGTAAGTCCAAATTCCATCGGCACCAGCACGACGGCAGCTCATGAGTGATTCAATGATCACTTGATCGGATAACCAGCCATTTTGGATCGCACCCGCCAACATGGCGTATTCACCACTGACTTGATACACAAAGGTTGGAACACCAAAAGTATCTTTCACTTCGCGCACGATGTCTAAATAGGGCATCCCTGGTTTTACAATCACCATGTCTGCGCCTTCCTGAATATCCAGTGCAATTTCATGCAGGGCTTCAGCACGATTACCGACATCCATTTGGTAATTGTATTTATTGCCGCCTTTTAAGTTGCTGGCAGAACCTACCGCATCACGGAAGGGACCATAGAAGCTGGATGCATATTTAGCTGAATAGGCCATGATGTTGGTATAGATATGTCCATTGGCTTCCAAGGCTTGACGAATTGCGCCAATCCGTCCATCCATCATGTCACTTGGAGCTACGACATCTGCACCTGCTTCAGCGTGACTGAGTGCTTGCTTAATTAAGCATTCAACAGTTTCATCATTGAGCACATAGCCTGTGTCATCAATAATGCCATCTTGACCGTGAGTGGTATAAGGATCCAATGCGCCATCAGTGATGAGTACCATTTCAGGCAGTTCTTTTTTCAGTAGGCGAACGGTGTTCTGCACCAAGCCATCTTCACGCCATGCCGCTTCGGCAGTTAAGCTTTTATCTTCTTGTGGGGTTACTGGGAAGAGTGCCAGTTTAGATACACCAAGTTCTAATAAAGTTTCGGCTTTCTTTAGCAGTAAATCAGCAGATAGGCGCTGAATTTTCGGCATGCTTGGAATATCTTGCGTTTGATTTTGACCTGGCAATACAAATACAGGATAAATCAAGTGATCTGTAGTGAGTTGTGTTTCCCTGACCATGGCACGTAATTGGTCATTCTTTCGAATACGACGCATACGAGTGGCAGGAAATGCTGGACGATTGAACGTATAAGTCATAACAATCTCACTGATCAGTATTAAACTAGGCGGTATTGTAGACCCATCCCACTATTTTAGGGGCAAAATGCGGTCGTTTTTTCAAAATTTAAGGTGTTTGAGCAATTTATGAGCGATATGGAAAAGAAATGGACAGGGGGTATTCATTTGGGCTCGAAAGTCGATATTGATGTGGTCCTACAGCAATTGTGTCATGCCTTTAATAGTTCGCCATTTTTCTCCCATAATGGTATGACGATGCGTGTGGTCGATCAGCAAATTGAAGGCTATATCGAGATGCAGCCTTATTTGATTGGTAATGTTGCTTTTCAAATTTTGCATGGCGGTGTTGCCGCAACCATTCTCGATAGCGTAGGCGGTATTGTAGCGATGGGCGAGTTGTATAAACGCGCTGAACCTGAGCAATTGCCCGATACCATTAAAAAGGTGACACGCTTGGCGACGGTGGATATGCGGGTTGATTATTTAGCCCCTGGGCGTGGCAAGTTCTTTATAGCCCGTGCGGAAACCTTACGTTTAGGGCGTAAAGGCTGCACTATGCGTATGACTTTGGTAAACGATGAAGATAAAGCCATTGCGACTGCAATAGCATCTTATGCGTTCTAAAGTAGTTGAAAAGTAAATTATTTTGTTTGAACATTTCTCCCAAGTTAAGATTTAAGTTGCCAAGAGAATGGCAGCTTGAATCAATTAATAAACCGATAAGTCTAAAAAATCATTTCTCAAATGATGAGTTTTTTATTTAAAATTCCTAGCCAAATTTATATTAAACAAATGACTTTCTCATCGACACGAATCTTCAGTTTTTAAAAATAAGCAAAAAAACTGTTTGAGTTGTGGATTTTGTGGTGACCAAGTCTGTCTGGCTGAAGGAAAAAACGATGACAGAAGCTTCAACTCATTCACCACAATCAAATGCCGCGAATATGCAAGCCAAGCGTAAAAAGTCCTTTGCTATATTTGGTGCAATACTGGCAATTGTTGCTGTGGGTTATGCAATTTGGGCACTGTTTTTAAATCATTATGTCAGTACGGATAATGCTTACGTTGGCGCTGAAACAGCCTCTATTACGTCTATGGTGAATGGGCAGGTACAGCAAGTCTTGGTCAAAGATACCCAACAGGTGAAACAAGGCGATGTACTGGTTCAAATTGATGATCGTGATGCCAAGATTGCCGTTGCTGCTGCTCAGGCAGAACTGACCAAAGCCAAACGCCAATACAAGCAGACCCGTGCCAACAGCAATGCCTTAAATTCTCAGGTTTTTGTCAGTGATGATGGCATTCATAGTGCTGAAGCGCAGGTACAAAAAGCGCAGGTGGATTTAGGCAAAGCAGAAAAAGAATTGCTGCGTCGTCAGCAACTCAGTGCATCGGGTGCGATTTCCAAAGAAGAATTAAGCTCAGCGAAAATTGCAGTAGCAAATGCACAGGCAAGCCTATCGGTTTCCAAAGCAGCATTGGCACAGGCAAAATCGAGTCAGAAAGCAGCGCAAAGCACTTTGGCTGCGAATGATGCCTTAATTTTAGATAGCGATGAAAATTCAACGCCCGATGTGCTGATTGCTGAAACCAAATTAAAACAAGCCCTACTGGATTTAGAACGTACTCAGATTAAAGCACCGCTGGATGGTGTTGTGGCACGCCGTAATATTCAGGTGGGACAGCGGGTTGCACCTGGAACAGTGATGATGATGGTGGTTCCTGTTTCACAACTGTATGTAGATGCCAACTTTAAAGAAAGCCAATTGGAAAAAGTCCGTGAAGGACAAAAAGTGAGTTTAGTTTCTGATCTGTATGGCGATGCAGTGGAATTTCACGGGACTGTTCAAGGATTTTCTGGTGGTACAGGTTCCGCCTTTGCCTTGATTCCAGCACAAAATGCCACAGGGAACTGGATTAAAGTGGTTCAGCGTTTGCCTGTTCGTATTGCTTTAGATCCAAAAGAATTGGCGCAACATCCTCTGCGTGTGGGACTGTCTATGGAAGCCAAAATCGACTTACGTTCGAAGTAATTTGCCATGAACCAGTATCGTCCTTTTGGAGATTTACAAGGCGGTCGCTTGATGCTGGCTGCTTTTGTACTGGCATTGGCAAACTTTATGGTGGTGCTGGACATGACCATTGCCAATGTTTCGGTTCCGCATATTACGGGAGGCTTGGCAGTTTCAAGCTCTCAAGGCACATGGGTGATTACTTCATATGCCGTAGCAGAAGCGATTTGTGTGCCATTAACGGGTTGGTTGGCTGGGCGCTTTGGTGCAGTTCGATTGTTCGTAATCAGTCTGATTGGTTTTACCACCTTTTCCGTATTGTGTGGGCTTTCGACAAGTTTAGAAATGTTGGTATTTTGTCGTATTGGTCAGGGCTTGTTTGGTGGTCCAATCATGCCACTGAGCCAAACCTTGTTGATGCGGATTTTCCCGCCTGAAAAGCAATCCCAAGCCATGGGTATGTGGGCAATGACCACGGTGGTTGGTCCAATCTTAGGTCCAATCTTAGGTGGTTCGATTAGTGATAACTGGTCTTGGCACTGGATTTTCTTTATCAATATTCCGGTCGGAATCATTTGCGCTATGGCGGCGATGCGCTTATTAAAGCCAGCTGAAACCGATAAATTCCGTTTGCCGATTGATACGGTGGGACTGACTTTACTGATTGTTTGGATTGGTGCTTTACAGCTCATGCTGGATTTGGGGCATGAGAATGACTGGTTTAGCAGCGGCTTTATCTGCCTGCTCGCGGTGATTACGGTCATTGGCTTAATTGCCTTTATTATCTGGGAACTCACCGAACAGCATCCAATTGTAAATATTGCTATTTTCCGTTATCGCGGCTTTACCATTTCGGTCTTGTCACTGGCGTTTGCCTTTGGCGGGTTCTTTGCCAGTATTGTGTTAATTCCACAATGGGTGCAGGTGAATTTAGGCTATACCGCAACGTGGGCGGGTTATCTGACTGCGACCATGGGCTTCGGTAGTTTGACCATGTCTCCAATTGTTGCACGATTGGCGACTAAATATGACCAGCGCGCGTTAGCCAGCTTCGGGTTAATGTTGATGGGCATTGTGACGCTTATGCGCGCCTTTTGGGTCACTGATGCCGACTTTATGACTTTGGCAATGCCACAAATGCTGCAAGGTTTTGCCGTACCATTTTTCTTTATTCCCTTATCCAATATTGCGCTGGGTTCGGTGTTAATCACTGAAATGGCATCTGCGGCAGGCTTAATGAATTTCTTAAGAACCATGGCTGGCGCGATCGGTGCATCCATTGCGGTGACCATTTGGGATGACCATGCCAAAGTGGCTCGTACTGAAATGGTGTCGAGTTTAAATCCGACCGAAGTACAAAATACTTTGCTGCAAAACGGCATGAGCAATGAAACAACATTAGGCGTGATTTCAAACTTGGTGGATAAAGAAGCCATGACCATGTCAGTTGATCACGTGTTTTTGATTTTAACTTTGGTCTTTGTGGTGGCAAGTTTAATCATTTGGCTTGCACCAAAACCGAAAACCAAAGTGACGGGACCAAGTCATTAATTTAAGCATGAGCACCACAAGCAACATTTTGTGGTGCTTACTCACTTAAATTTCAGATTTCGCCCGCTTTAACGCGGTATGCCATTGCTGTAAATGTTGCTGACGTTGATCTTCCGACATTTGGGGTTCAAAGACTCGATCGAGCTGCCAAGATTCGGCAATTTCAGAAACATCTGAAAACACACCCATCTTCAGTCCCGCCATAGCTGCGGCGCCCCATGCGGTAGATTCCAGCATTTTCGGGCGTAGCACAGGCACATTGAGCATATCGGCTTGGAATTGCATCAACATATCATTTTGACTGGCACCACCATCCACCCGTAATTCTTTGAGGGGTTGGCTAATATCGGCCTGCATGGCATTCAATACATCTGAAACTTGAAAGGCGATAGATTCTAAGGCGGCACGGGCAATATGGGCTTTGTTGGTACCGCGTGACATTCCGCATAGCAGGGCACGGGCGTTGCTGTCCCAATGGGGCGCGCCTAAGCCAGTGAAGGCAGGCACCAACACTACACCATCCGAATTCTGAACTTGGCATGCTAGTTTTTCTACATCGGAACTGCGCTGAATAATCCCGAGACCATCTCTGAGCCATTGTACAATCGCACCTGCCATAAACACGCTGCCCTCTAATGCAAAGGTATTGTGTTGTTGGCACTGCCAAGCCAGCGTGGTGAGCAATTGATTCTGGCTATACTGGATTTGATCCCCTGTATTGAACAGCATGAAACAGCCTGTGCCATAGGTGTTTTTGGCTGTGCCTGCTTCAAAACAAGATTGACCAAATAGGGCAGACTGTTGATCTCCCAAAATACCTGCGATAGGAATTTCGGCACCCAATAAACCTGTGGCAGTATTGGCAATGTAGCGATCAGAAGAAATGATGGTCGGCAGTACAGAAGCAGGGATATTAAATAATTCTAATAATTCTTCATCCCATTGCTGGCTGGCTAAATTCATGAGCATGGTGCGCGAAGCATTGCTGGCTTCAATCACATGTTCAGCACCGCGAGTGAGATTCCAAACTAGCCAGCTATCAATGGTGCCAAAAGCCACATGACCTTGATCTGCTAGGGTTCTTAATCCATCGACGTTTTCCAGCAGCCAAACCAGTTTGCCTGCACTGAAATAGGGGTCAATACGTAAACCCGTTTTTTTATGAATGGTGGCTAAAAGGTTACGTTTCGCCAGTTGTTCACACCATTGTGTGGCGCGGCGGTCTTGCCACACAATCGCTGGGGCAAGGGGAATACCTGTACGTTTGTCCCAGACAACGGTGGTTTCACGTTGGTTGGTGACGCCAATAGCTGTGATGTCTTTGGGTAGTAAATGGGCTGAAGCAATGGCCTGTTGCACCACGGCAATTTGAGTGCTCCAGATTTCTTGCGCATCTTGTTCTACCCAGCCTGAATGTGGGGTTCGAATTTGAGTTTCACGTTGAGCTGTTGCGTAGATTTTTCCATGTTCGTTAAAGATAATCGCCCTGCTAGAGGTGGTTCCTTGGTCGAGTGCAAGTAAATAGCTCATAAATTATTTTATTGTTAGACTTGAAAACTAAAATATTAGCGCAATTATGTAATTAAGCGCATCAATATGTGTGTTTGTTTAGAAAATAGATCGTATTTTCTAGCAACTATGCTATGATTGACGCTACTTTGGGGGTGTTTCTGGCTTCGACGCTGGTGATGAAACTCATAGATGCATGTCGAGAGCGCATTTTCTCTCGTAAATCAAATTTGCATTTTTTAGTCGCAAACGACGAATCATACGCTCTAGCTGCCTAAGGGCAGCTTGTCCGCCTCTCTGAATACTTGTGGTTAGAGAGTCCGACCGAAGCGCACGCACACAAGTCCGTATAAAATCAAGCCTCGGGGTTTTGTACTAAATTAAGAGGATCGCGATTTGTACCCTGTTCGTCGGGTCACAAAGAGTTAAAACAATAGACGATATCTAAGCATGTAGTATTCTCGAGCGTAGTGCTGGCGGACGCGGGTTCAACTCCCGCCACCTCCACCAAACACCTAGCTTAATATGACTGAATATGACGTTATATAAAGCGGAAAGGCTTGATTCTAAAAGGATCAAGCCTTTTTTTATGCCTGAACATAACCAAATATAGTGTACATGTGCCGTGTACACTGTCTTGTACATTGTGTATTTTATTGAACTCACTGGTGTACAAGGTATGAAAAGAGCTGATATTAAAAGAAGACCTTTATCAGATACCGTATTAGCGAATCTCGAAGCTGAAGAAAAAGAGTATCGGGAATTAGATGGTGAGGGTTTATATTTCCGTGTAAAACCTGATTGTAAAAAAGCATGGCTTTTCAGAGGATTTGTTGCATAAAGAATTTAAAGATAGAACTTCCCTAAGCATCTCAAATTTAAGTTACAACTCGGGTATGAGGACGCCCTAACTCTGTAAATCTATTAAGCACGGCCACACGTGCATGAATCTCATTAACTTGTCTTTGAAAGTTTCTTGAATGTAGTCGATTACCTAATAATTTGATGCAATGTATCTTGGTTTCGACCAAACTTCGCCGATGATAGCCAGACCAATTTTTCCAAATCGTTCTCCCTAAACGTTTGACCGTTTTTAGTAATTCGTTTCTCTCTTGCGAATGAACTTTTGTATCTTTCCAAGGCTTTGCATTTTTTCTGGGTTAAATAAGGCTTTAGAGATAGGTTTGTGCAACAAAGCCGTATGGAGATAAAAAGTAATGTCACAATTTGAAATTCGCCCACAGGAAATTTATTTACTTGAACTATTTAGTTCTGCTGAATATTTTAAAGAATTAGTCGATGCTTTTAAAAATATGCTGGATGCAGCAGAGAGTGCACTCGAGCTATTTATGCAGGATTTAGCTTATGATTATAGAAGTCGACATATTTCACAACAACCTGACATAGTTTGGGGCGAGCATGTATTGCCTAACTTTAGATCAACTCTTGAAGCATTGAATTATGGCTATAAGCGTTTATTAGAGGGTGATTTATCTGCTTTGCAATATGCTGGGAATGTCGTCACTGATTTTAGAAATCAAAGAGTAGAGTATTTTCCTGATTGGATGGATGAAAAAAACTTGTCATTGTTTGATGAGTGGCAAAGTAAAGCCAGTAGATTGTCATCAAATATTAAAGCCACAGTTTTTGGTAATTGGCCTATGACTCTTTTATCAGAAGGTTATGATGAAGATTATTTAGGAGAATTAAATTTGCCGCCATCTTTACCAATATATAAGCTAAACCAAACTATTACAGTAAAAACAAATGTAACTGTGCCACAGGATGGTATTTATATTCCTGAAATAGAAGATGCAAGTGCACAGCTGTTGCTTAAAGGGCATGATGCGATAGAAGCATTAGTAGGACTAGATGAAGATTGTCCTCAATATGATCATAAAGAAGATACAAAGTGGGTATTAGTTGAACGTATTGCAGATGAAGGTGGTTCTGCCGAAACTATTCAATCAGAAAACCTAAAAGGTTTTGCTGGTCAGATTTGTCAATGGACAGGTCATTGGTGGAGTCCAGCAAATGGATTGCAATCCCGTTACTTTGAACAAGGAGACGTATTTTCTGAGGTTGAAAATAATAGTTGGGGTGAAACGATTTGGTATTTAGAAGTAACGAATCGAAAATAGAGTGGAACTGAGACTGTAAATTAAATCCAATCGTGTATCAGGCATAACCTGATACACGGTTAATGATTAAGGATTGGCAGCGCAACGTACGGAATTGTTTTGATTAAAATCAACAGTATATTTTTTTAATAATTCACTGTTCACCAACTTTGGATCTGCTACAGGATCGATCGCATGTCTACCCATGGTTTTACCTGTAAATGTTTTTAAAGGTTGTCCATCTGCGGGTGCGGAACTCCGTACTACTTTTAATGTCCCACTCTTTGGACCTTGAGGATTTTTCTCTGGAGATTTACTGTAATATTCAGGATCATACCAGTCGAGCATCCACTCATAATTATCAGTAATCATGTCATAAAAACCTAAAGGGGTTGCTGGATATTTTTGCAGTTCAGATATATTTTTATAAATTTTTAATTTATCTTGGGACTGTTGTCTCTGTTCAAAGCTCCATACATTACGTCCATTATCAATTTTTCCATTATCAGTTGCATAAAGAATATATTGTCCCCGATTCCGTGCTGCATATTCCCATTGAGCCTCTGTGGGTAAGTCCATCTTTAAATTGAGTTGAGTACCAAGCCATTGACAATAATCACGAGCTTGTTGCCAATTAATACCTGCTGCTGCTGTAGGAACTCTTTGTTCAATCGAGTATTCATCAAAATTCCCGACGGCTTTTTGCCCTGTAACTTCTGTATAAATATCAAAATCTGCATAGGTGGCTTTGGTGGCACTTAAATAAAAATCGTCTAGGGTGACTTTATGTAAGGGTTTACTATCTCCATTGCCATCATATGGAAGTCCATCGATACTATGTTCAGGACCAAAATCACCCATTTTATAGGTACCACCTTTTACAAAAATCAGGTTCTTTTTTGTCTTGTCGAGCAGTTGTTGTAATTGTTTTTGTTGTTCAGAAGATAGGTCGGTTTTCGTGGTTGGACCCAAAGCTTTCTGATTTGCATTTGAAATGGGTTTGGCACAAGCAGCTAATGAGATACTTGAGAGTAGAATGATTGCAAGTTTATGTTTAATCATCATTTTTAAAATTATAAAGTTAAAATACAGCACGGATTTTAAGTTAGTTCGCGAATGTTGAGTAGAAATATTGTGTTAAAATCAACATTATGTATTATTGAAAATCTTAAAAGGAAAAGATCCCTATCCAGAGGATTATTTTGATAAAAAATGAAAAAGATAGAAGGCCGCGTAAGGAATCTTCAGATTGAAGATTCTAAAATTCATCCATTTAAAAACATCGAAAAACAAGCTGCGGGCACTGCGATGATAGGGGCTTTAACTGCAAGCAGTAGCTTGGCGACCAATGCTCCTATTATGATGATGGCAGCGAGAGGAGAAGATGCTAAATCTTTTACATGTGAAATAGCTGATTATCGATTAATTGGCCAGTTTACAACAGTACAATTTAAGAATGGTGATGAACTGGTTTGGGTCATTAGTGAAGAAAAAGAACAAGGACGACATTTGGTTTATGCAACCTTAGATCCCAAAACTGGATTGTTGCATATGATTAATGAGATGGGGCGTTCGTTAAAGCAGGGCTATATAAGTATTTGCAAAACAGCGCTATCTGATGCTCTTTTTTTTGTTTTGTTCGGAAATGCAATAATATTAATAGGGAGCTTTTTTTTTTGATCAGGGTTTGGATTTTAGTCTTTATGAATACATACTCCCTCTTCTCATAGCACCATTTGTTTTTACATTTTTATTTGTATTAAGTACTTTTTTATTTTCACGTGATCAGAAACAAGCATGTCGACTATCAGAACAAGTCTTTGCGATGCTAGGTTTTGAAGATTTTAAAAATCAAGATTTTAGAGCTAATAACTTTTTTACTGATGATCAGGGTAAATTAAGACGAAGTGTTATGTATTATCGAAAAAATTTAAAAGGCCCAGATCCTTATCCAGAGGATTATTTTGATAAAAAATGATAAAAATCGAAGGCCGTGTAAGGGATCTTAAAATTGAAGATTCCAAAGTTTATCCATTTAAAAATATCGAAAAACAAGCTGTTGGTTCGGCAATTCTAGGTACTTTAGCATCAAGTAGTGCATTGATGACAAATGCTCCAATTATGCTTATGGCGGCAAGAGGAATTGATGCTAAAACTTGTACTTGTGAAGTGAGTGGTTATAAGGTTATAGGACAATTTACCACTGTACAGTTTAAAGAAAATGATCCTTTGATATTGGTAATAAGTGAGGAAAAAGAGCAGGGTCGACATTTAGCATATACTATACTTGATCCCAAAGAAGGATTACTTTATATGATGTATGAAATGGGGCGCTCATTAAGAAAGTTATATAAAAGTACTATAATGTCTAGTCTATTCCTATTCCTCTTTTTTTCTATATTTTTTATTTTGTTAAATTATTTGGATGGAGGCGGAATGGATTATGTTAAGTATGGTGGGATAATATTTTTAAGCTGCTTTGTTTTTTCTATAATCTTTATGTTGGGATATATTGTTATTGGAAATTCAGTAATCTCATTATCAAAAATATCAGAAAAAATTTTTGATAAGTTAGGTTTTGAAAACCCTAAAAATCAGGATTTCTTCCAAAAAAGTTTACTTGATATAGATGGTATACATGTTAGTGTCATGAAGTATCGAAAAAATTTAAAAGGCCTTGATCCCTATCCAGAGGATTATTTTGATAAGAAATGATAAAACTTGAAGGTCGTATTCAGTGACTAGAAATTTATGATGACTCTTTAAGTGCATTTGGAAAATCAGGTGATGCACAAATTACTTCATCTGCAATTCTATCAGTCGTAGCTGAAAGTATTTCATATCCGCGCAGACAGTTTTTTAGCCTCACGTAGTCGTTTACATGTTAAGTCAGTTGTTTTGGAAATAGGCGGGAAAGTTTGTATTGGTCAATTTCATCGTGCGTTATTTGAACTGGGTGAATATGTTATTTGCATTGTAAGATGGCTTGAAAACAATTTGTATGAGCTTTATTCAGTATTGAGTCCTAAAACAGGCTTGCTTCATATGCAGGTTGGGATGGGGGCTTCACCCAAAACCCATAACACTTCAGTTATGAAAGGTGGATTGGTTTGGTATTCTATAACAATTATTATAACAAGTTTGATTGTTTTTTTTGCACGTGGGATAAACTTAAGTACTTTATTAATTTTAGCGTTTTGTTTTGTTTTGTTTTGTTTTGTTTTGTTTTTTATTATTAAAAATGCTTCAAATTCATTAAAACATTTTTCAGAAAAGTCAGAACAGATTTTTGCTTTATATGGATTTAAAGATCCTAAAGAAGTTTTTTTATTACCAAGTCGCTACCTGAGTGAAAAAGATCATTTGTTGCTGGAAGCAGTATTTGAGTACCGTAAGGTCATTCAAGAAGATCCTTACCCAGAAAGTTATATAGAGCAAAAAGAAACGCGGAGTAAATAAGATGAAGCATCAAGATGCTGATTTTTATTTAATTTTTTTGTTTTTGTAATATAAGGTATCCATGATATTGACTTCGCTTAACTATGGTTAAAAAATAGACTTTATAAGAATGATAATCTTGAATTTCATTCCATTTTTAAAGCTATGGCAGGTGTAGTGCAGAACGGAAGTTTGCATGACACAGCTCACCTCAAAATCGGAGGATATGCCATGAATTTCCTTAAATTTTTAATCACCGCTGGATGTATTTCTTTATTGACCCCGATGGCTTTCGCAATGGAAACCCACGGTGGTTCAAGTATGGAAGCATCGATGCAAAGCTCCCTTTCCGCAAACGATAAAAAAGCAATCATGAGTGCCATGAGTGCGGCACCCATCAATGTCAGTGCCGAAGCGACCATCATTGCCATGGATGCAAAAGGCAAAATGCGTACCTTACGCAAAGGACATAATAATTTTACCTGTATGCCTGATAACCCCGCGACTCCAGGACCAGACCCTATGTGTATGGATCCTGCCGCTTTAGCATGGGCAGAAGCTTGGATTGGTCATAAAAAACCAGTCGAAGGTAAAATAGGTTTTATGTACATGCTCATGGGAGGGACTGACGCAAGCAATGTCGATCCTTATGCCACTAAACCAAGTGCAAACAATCACTGGATACAAACAGGACCTCACGTCATGATCGTGGGTGCATCACAAAGTTTTTATGATATGTATCCGAAAAGTGCGCAACCTGATACCAGCGTTCCTTATGTGATGTGGTCAGGTACGCCTTATCAACACCTGATGATTCCTGTGAAATAAGCAGGTATTCATTTTTATTTACTTTCTTTAAAAAAAGCCACGCATTTGACGTGGCTTTTTTGTATTGTGCTTATGGAAAATGTTCGTTCAGCTACATGTGTCCGCGCGAATATGACATTGCAATGTCTAGTTTGGTTTAAGCTTGAACACAGATTAAATTAAGCCACGTAATTCACTCGCAGCATGCCTCAACAACGGTAAAATTTGCTGAATAAGATAGTCTTCACTGGTATGGTTGCTTTGTGAAATACAGTTAATGGCTGCAATGGTTTGACCATGCGCGTTTAATACAGGTACAGCAAGCGCAATAATGCCTAATTCATGTTCTTCTTTTGACAGGCAATAATCCGATAATGCGACTTTTTCTAGCTCGGCATAGAATTGATTTTTATCGGTAATGGTGAGCGCGGTTAAACGTTTCAGACCATATTTCTCCACCCAAACCTGTTGCTCTTCTTTCGATAAAGCCGCCAATAAAACTTTCCCTGTCGAGGTGGCATGTGCAGGCAGGCGATTGCCCAAATGCATACCATAAGGATTGACGCGAAACTGATCTTGTTGCGGCAGATAGCTGCGGGCAATCGGCACGACCTCGTGTTCATCCAGAACCGCCATGGAAAAGGTCAAGGATGTTTGCACACAGAGTAAATTAAGTAAGGATTGTGCCACTTTAGGCAGATGTGCCGAACTTAAATAGGCACTGGAAAAACGCAACACCCGAGGGGTTAGCCAAAAAAAATGTTCGTCCGTATCTAAATAACCTAAAAACTTCAGGGTTTTTAAATACCGTCTTGCCGCAGTACGACTGATGCCTGTACGTTCAGCCACTTGAGTGACATTCAAACGCTGCCGATCGACCCCGAAAGCTTCTAAAATATGTAAGCCTTTGGCTAAACCCGCAATGTAATCTGCTTGTAGAATGACGTCTTGTGAATGTGGATGTACGACATGGTCTTGCTCAGTTTCCATACTGCTTTTCCTGACTATTAAATGCTTTTGTCCGATATGCGGACAACTCTAATGATATACGGTCAATTTCAATTTGGCGATATAGCTCAAAAAAACATCCCAGCGTAATCTGAAACAAGAAACGAACAAGGATGAACAGCATGGAAATTGTAAAAACCAAAGTCGCAATTATTGGCTCAGGTCCCGCAGGATTATTACTTGGGCAGTTGCTTTATAAAGCAGGGATTGATCACGTGATTGTAGAGCAGCGCAGTGCAGACTATGTCTCTTCACGTATCCGCGCAGGAATTTTGGAACAAGTTTCAGTGGATTTGCTGACCGAGGCCGGTGTTGATGAAAATCTTAAAGCACACGGTTTACCACACTCAGGTATTGAGATCCTGACCCAAGGGCAAAAGCATCGTGTTGATTTAGCTGCGCTGACAGGTGGTAAACAAGTGACTGTGTATGGTCAGACCGAAGTTACCAAAGACCTCATGCATGCCCGTGAACATGCAAATTTAACTTCATTTTATGAAGCTCAGAATGTGCAAATTGATGACTTTTATGGACAACCGAAAGTCACTTTTGAATATCAAAACCAGTCTTATCAAATTGAATGTGATTTTATTGCAGGCTGTGATGGTTATCATGGCGTGTGCCGTGCCAGTGTGCCTGAAGATAAGATTAAAACCTTTGAAAAAATTTACCCTTTTGGCTGGTTAGGCGTATTGGCGGATGTACCCCCAGTCGCAGATGAACTGATTTATGTACAGTCAGAGCGTGGTTTTGCTTTGTGCAGTATGCGTTCAGAAACCCGCAGCCGTTACTATTTACAGGTTCCATTGACCGATAAAGTAGAAAACTGGTCAGATGAGCAGTTCTGGGATGAACTTAAAAATCGTTTAGATCCAGAAAGCCGTGAAAAACTCGTCACTGGTCCTTCGATTGAAAAAAGCATTGCGCCACTACGTAGCTTTGTGACTGAGCCGATGCGTTTTGGCAAACTGTTCTTGGCAGGCGATGCCGCACATATTGTGCCTCCGACAGGCGCGAAAGGCTTGAATTTGGCGGCTTCAGATATTGCCTATTTATCTAGTGCCTTGATTGAGTATTACCAAAATGGTTCTGAGCAAGGTATTGATGAATATTCAGAAAAATGTTTGCAGCGTGTATGGAAAGCGGAACGCTTTTCATGGTGGATGACGCATTTATTGCATCGTTTCGAAACTGAAAGTGAGTTTGATCATAAAATCAAACAAGCAGAATTAAGTTATGTGCTGGGCTCAGAAGCAGGGCAAACTACACTGGCAGAAAACTATGTCGGCTTACCTTATGAAATTAAGCATCTCAGTGAATTTCAGCAAGCCAGTTAAACGGTTATCTACAGCATAAAAATGAGAGCAGCATGCTCTCATTTTTGTTTTCAAAAGATGGAATTGAGTTTAACCATCTTGAGGATGAAGCGGGGTTTTTAAAGTTAGTTGGTAAAATGCCGCATCTAACCAGCGACCAAATTTAAAACCTGCCTGTTGAATGGTGCCCGAATGGGTAAAGCCCAGTTTTTGATGCAATTGAATACTGGCGCTATTTTCTGCATCAATGCATCCGACCATGACATGAATGTCCTGTTGCTTGGCTTTTTCAATCAGGGCTTGCATCAGAATTTTACTTAGCCCACAACCGCGATGCTCAGGGTGAATATACACACTATGTTCGACGGTATATTTATAGGCAGGAAAAGCGCGAAAGGTTCCCCAACTGGCAAAACCGAGCAGCTTTCCAGCCTTGTTAATGATGCCGAGTACAGGAAAATGCTGCTCACGCTTATTGGCAAACCACGTTTGCATATTTTGTAGCGTGCGTGGGTGATAGTCATACAGTGCCGTCGAATTCAAAATCGCATCATTCAGAATGTCTAAAATGGCAGCAGCATGCTCGGTTTCATTACAGTCAATCAGTTTAAATTCGGTTGCAGTGGCTTCACTTTGCGACATTGCAGGCTCCAAGCAGGGATAAGGGGAAATATTTATGGAGTTTTGCCATCTTCAATTGCTAATACATAGCGACAAGGTTCTGCATTTGGATTGCTAAAAATAATCGGATGATTTAAACAGATGGCAAGACAATCGCCTTGATGTAGTTGATAGGTTTGTTCACCTAACTGAATCTCCAATTGCCCTGTGATAATCCAAATTTGCTGTTGAATAGCGTGATCACGTTGCGCAACATCGTAGGTGATGCGCCCAAATGCGGGGAAAAGGACTTCGACCAATTGGGTTGAAGATGTCCAGTCTTGCGGGGTAAGGCTACGACGGATATATGCAGATTCGGGATCTTGCCAAACAGGTTGCTCGGCATGGCGTAATAGTGGATTGAAGGGGATAGATTCAATAGCATTAAATAAACTGGCAAGCGAAACGCCCAGTCCATTGGCCAGTTTATCCAGCACCACCGCGGTTGGGTTAGCAGTAGCACGTTCAATCATGGAAATCATGGCACGGCTAACATCACTGCGTGCGGCAAGTTCTTCCAATGTGTAACCACGTGCCATACGTAGTTCATGAATGCGCTGTGAAATCTGTTGATGTATATCCATGTCGGCATCTGATAAGAATTTAAATCTACTATATTGGAAATAATTTAAGATACTAGATTTTATAGAAAAATGATGCCAACCAATATCCTTAAGATACAGTTTCGAAGATGGGAATCGAGATCAATCAACAGCAGATCGCTAGCATTTATTGAAAAACCATCAAAAAGCGTGAATGAAGATGAGATGGAATATGTTTGCAATCTTATTGCAAAATCAATAACTACTTGGACATCTATTCTTATTTCATCTGGACAATTTTTTATCTTTTAGGGGTAAATGAGACTACACAAAACCGTGGAACATTGTTTAATAAGTAATCATGGAACATGATAAACTATTAAAAAATCCCAATACATCTGAGTTGGGATTTATTAAGTCAATTAAAGCATTGAATTATATGAAATAAAAAATTGAATTGCGTATAACGTGCATTATGTTAATTTTAGGAAAATTTAAGAATCAATACTAATGTAATTTATTAATCCTTTATTTTTAGGCTAATAAAAATATTCGAGTTATGTAGATATGAATGATGTAAGAGATGGATTATTGCTTTTGGAAATGGATGAAAATAGTCTAGAAAAATATACATACTCTTTTGAAGATATAAGGAACGTAGTCATTTATGCACTTTCTGAAAGCGTATCAAGCTATTGGCCTGAATTAGCTTTAAACTGGCTTCAAAAAAGACCTGAGTATATTGATAGTGATGTTTTATATTGGATTGAGGATCTAATTAAGGATAAAAATAAGTATTCTCAGAAGGTTAGACATCAGGCCATAAAGATACGTAAGGATTTTTTGGAAATAGCTACGTTAAAACGCATCTGATCGCATTTTACTTATTTAAATTTTGGAACAAGATAGGCTGTTTATGTCATTTGACTTCGTAAAAATCTTTAAAGAAATTGATCTTCATAAAAATGATCTAGATATTGATAATTTCATGACAACGATCATCAATCATTGTCATGAAATGCAGCCAAACAAAAGTTGGGATCTATTCAAAGAATTAGATTACACAACAGAAGTTAAAAGTTTAGCAGCCCACGTAATTGACTCTTTAGAAAAAGAGGCTTCTCCCTTTATTGATCAAGGGTTTTGGTTTGGTCTTTCTGATAATGGATATCTATATTTTGCAGTATCAGATCAATACATTGCAGAAGAAGATAACCTTGATTGGATGTCTGAGGCCAGAACATACTATCCTGAGCTAGGCACTTTTAGCTCTGAAATTTTACGATCTATTGAAGATTTAGCAGATGAAACAGAACTAGATAATTATGCTGAATATCCTTTGTTCTTAGCTTATTCACTTAAGCTGGCACAAGCATCAATGAATCATTATAAAACCGCTTACCCAGAGAGAAAAATTGGGTACTCCATTGGATATGATTCAGGAGATTTTATTACTGGAGGGTGGATCTAATTCTCCCATTTAACATAATGGCGATTATACGAAATCAAAATGTTAGAACCCATTTAAAGTGTCCAGGTTAGATACGACTCTCTGTTCATTTGTTTGTGAGATCTGGTGTCTATTAGAATAAGAATATGCATCTTATAAAGTAAGCGGGGGTAGAAGTGCTTTCTGCTCAATGATGGATTGAAAATAGACTGATCCAAGACCTCTCATCTTGAGTAAATAAAAAGCGAAAGGAAGATCTTTCGCTTTGAGTTTTACAGTGACGGTTATTTGTGATTGAGTTCAGCTGCTTTTTCAACTTGAATACTTTCGCGATAATATTGGCAGCCCTTATACAGTAGGAATGTACCGAGTACACCTGCTACCGCATTCACAATCGAAATTGAGTTACCCACCATCACAGTATTGTGGAAATATTTATCAGTAATTAATGCCACCGCTGTAGTACCAATACCTAGTGCAATCAAGTTTGAAACCAATAGGAATTTTGCCGACACTTGGGCACGTAACTGGTTTGGTGTGAGCATTTGTGTTGCTGCTGCAGATGCTGGAATTGGGAAGGTCGAGAAGAACATTGCCACAAAAATCAGCGCGAATGACAGATACATATTATCCACTTGGGTGAATAAGACGCTTGGAATAATCAGGGCTGCACAACCGATCATGCCACTACGAATCGCTGCATCGCTATAGCCACGTTTAGAGAACCAGTCGATCAGCCATCCGCAGAATAATGCACCTGAAGTGTTGGCAATTAAAATGATTGTGCCGAGGATGTAACCTGTTTGGCTGGCATCCAGACCATGATTACGCATATAGAATGCAGGTGCCCAACCGAGCAATGCATACAGCATCATGGTGTAAAAAGAGAAACCGATAAAGTGACAGAAGAAGGTCTTTTTATGGGTTTTAATAAAGGCAATCGAGTTTTTGAAAGAGGCTTTTACCACTTGACCATCTTGACCGATTTTTAAACCTTTACGCTCAGGTTCACGCACGGTCAAAATCATCAATAAAGCCAACAAAACACCGGGTAAACCTACAATCATAAAGGTCAGCTGCCAAGTCTTAATCTCGCCAATCATCGGCAGGGTCACCATGTTTACATTCTTGAGTAAACCAATCACATAACCGCCAATGAGGAAAGCAAGACCAGAACCAATGAAGGCACCAATTGCATACAGACCTAAGGCACGCCCAAGTTTTTCTTTCGGGAATAGGTCAGCAACAATCGAATAGAAGGCTGGAGAAAGCGCTGCTTCACCCGCACCCACACCGAGGCGAGACAAGAACATTTGCAGAAAGTTTTTACTCAGACCGCAAGCTGCCGTCGCAAAACTCCAAAAGGCGATACCAATCGAAATAATTTTGATGCGTGATTTCTTGTCTGCAAGCGCTGCTATCGGCACACCCATAACAGCGTAGAACAATGAAAATGCCAGACCTTGCAATAAGCTGAATTGAGTATCACTGAGCATCAAGTCCTGTTTAATCGGCTCAATCATCAAGGATAAAATTTGACGATCTACAAAGGAAAGAATGTACGCGACCATACAGATGACCACCACATACCAGTGGTAAGCGCTGCTAGGGGGTTGTGTCGTTTGTTCAGGTGTCGATGTATGTTCTGAAACTGGGCTGTGTTCAAAATTTTGTGCTTCAGGTTGAATTGTCCTTTCAACCATCTCTATATCGAGTGATTTATCGTTCATCATGCAACTTCCTGTGCTGATCATTTGAATTGATTTGATACCCTTAAATTCATTTTTGTTTTTATTATGTATCGTCTTGTTTTTAATCTACGGGTTAAATTTGGCGGGGTCAATCATTTTGTGATAAAAAGATACATTTATTTTTAATTATAAAAAAAAGAGAATCATATGATTCTCTTTTTTTATACATCAGCCTTACGCAGCCCGTTCAACCAAGGTCAAAATGTCATAGGTTGCCACCAATTCATTGCGCTGGTTTTTGACTTTAATGTCCCAAACCACCACACCATGCGGTTTTTGCTCTGGATCACGCAATGGTTTCGGGGTTTTTTGCTTACAGGTCAATTCTACTTGAATGGTGTCACCAATTTTCACGGGCTCTACAAAACGTAGATTATCCATACCATAGTTGGCAATCACTGGACCTGCGGCAGCATCTACAAATAGACCTGCTGCTGCAGACACAATGAAGTAGCCATGTGCTACACGATCACCAAACAGGGAATCTGCTGCCGCAATCTTATCCATGTGTGCATAGAAGTGGTCGCCACTTAAGCAAGCAAAATTGACGATATCTGCTTCAGTCACAGTACGACGTGCTGTGAGTAAACGTTCACCGACGCGGAGTTCATCAAAGTCTTTCTTGAATGGATGTACGCGGTCTTCAAACACTTGTGCACCCGCCGTCCAACTATGACCGACTTGAGTCATGGCATTTGGTGAACCTTGTAATGCGGTACGTTGCATATAGTGTTTGACTGCACGTAAACCACCGAGTTCTTCACCGCCACCTGCACGTCCTGGACCACCATGTACCAAGTACGGTAATGGTGAACCATGTCCTGTACTTTCTTTCGCGCTTTCAGCATCTAGAATGTGCACACGACCATGCCATGGGGCAATTTTGGTAATCAATGCTTCAATATTTTCATCCACATTACGGACTACAGAAGCCACCAAGCTGCCTTCACCACGCGCCACTAAATCGGCCAATTCAGCCAGATTTTGGTATGGCATCAGGGTAGAGACTGGACCAAAAGCTTCTACTTCATGAATATGTTTGGCTTCAGTCGGTTGCTCACAAACAAGCAAAGTTGGTGGGTAAAATGCGCCTTTATCGGCATTTTTAGCTTGAATCTCGAAGTCTTGGCGTAAATGGCTACCCAATACTACTTTTGCATCTTGGCTGAGTTGTTCCACTTTTTCAGCAACGCTGAATTTCTGTTTCACGCTCGCCAACGCACCCATGGTCACGCCTTCAATTTCAGGGTCACCCACGACAACTTTTTGTAGTTTAGTCACTAAACGCGTTTGCACGGTTTCGAGCAATGCCGCTGGAACAAAGGCACGACGGATCGCGGTACATTTTTGACCTGCCTTGGTGGTCATTTCACGGAACACTTCACGTACAAATAAATCAATGGTTTCATCATTGGCATGTTCAGTCAAAATCGCACTGTTAACAGAATCGGCTTCCATACAGAATGGAATTGAATATTGATTCAAGTGTGGATTTGCACGCAGGCTTTGACCTGTCGCTGCTGAACCTGTAAATGTAACAGTATCTTGTGGATTTAATTGTTCAATTAAATCATAAATTTGACCGCAGATGAGCTGCAATGAACCCGCTGGAAGGAAGCCGCTTGCCAAAATGTCTTTCACTACGGCATGGGTAAGTTCCGCACCTTCAGTTGCTGGTTTCACAATACATGGCACACCCGCTAATAGCGTCGGGGCAATTTTTTCTAACATGCCCCAGATCGGGAAGTTAAAAGCATCAATATGCAGGGCGACACCCGCTTTAGAGGTCAGAATATGTTTGGCACCAAAATTGCCATGTTTAGACAATGGAATCCATGCATCTTCAACTAGTGCAGTTTCATCACTGAGTTCACGACGCACAAGGCTAGAGTAGGCAAATAAAGTCCCAATGCCGCCTTCAACATCAATCCAAGCATCTTTACGGGTACAGCCCGTTGCTTTTGCCAGTTCGTAATAGTGTGCTTTACGCTCGAGTAAATATTGTGCCACTTGTTTCAAGGCATTAGCACGTTGGTGGAACGTCCACGTCGCAATGGCGGAACCTTGCTTTTTCGCATAGTCCACAACAGCTTTGGTGTTGATACCGTGGCTACTGACTTGGTAAATCGCTTCGCCTGTAATGGCATGATAAACCGTACGCAATTCCGCTTGAGATGAATATTCCTGTCCATAGACCAATGAGCTGAGGGTTTTCAGTCCCTGAGTATGGTTGTCTTCAGTTGTATCGTGTTGCTCCACTGAGTTGTTTTCTAACGCTAACATGGTAAAAACTCCTTTTATGATACGTTTTAAACTATTTTTTAGTTTTGATGTTTCATAATTTGGTATTAAAACGTGTAAAAGTCAATCGTAATTCGTATGTAAAAAAAACGAACCAAAATTTAAGATTAAATAAAAACTTTAAAAACAATAATTTAATCAGAAATACAAATTTTAATTAAATGATACCTAAAAATTAATATTGATTTTATTTGTGTATCGTTTTAATTTAATTGTATCGACACTTGGGATAAGTGAGGGAAAAATGAATAACCAACAACAAGCTTTTGATCAGCGCATTGAAAAGGACATTTCAATTGAGCCAAAGGATTGGATGCCAGATGCCTACCGTAAAACCTTAATTCGCCAAATCGGTCAACACGGACACTCTGAAGTGGTGGGCATGTTGCCAGAAGGTAACTGGATTACGCGTGCACCAACGTTAAAACGTAAAGCGGTATTGTTGGCGAAAGTCCAAGATGAAGCGGGTCATGCTTTGTATCTTTACAGTGCAGCAGAAACTTTAGGTGCTGACCGTGATGACATGATGGATAAACTCATTGCAGGTCGTATGAAATATTCATCAATTTTCAACTACCCAACTTTATCTTGGGCAGATGTTGCTGCGATTGGCTGGTTAGTGGATGGCGCTGCAATTGTGAATCAGGTTGCACTTTGCCGTACCTCTTATGGTCCTTATGCACGTGCCATGGTGCGTATCTGTAAAGAAGAAAGTTTCCATCAGCGTCAAGGCTTTGAAGCCATGATGCAATTGGCAAACGGCACTGAAGAACAAAAACAAATGGCGCAAGATGCCGTCAATCGTTTTTGGTGGCCAGCCCTCATGATGTTTGGTCCAAGTGATGATAATTCTCCAAACAGTGCGCAAAGCATGGAATGGAAAATCAAATTATTCAGTAATGATGCTTTGCGTCAAAAGTTTGTCGACAACACTGTTCCGCAAGTCTTGCAACTTGGTCTTACCGTTCCAGATCCAGACTTAAAATTCAATGAAGACACAGGTCATTACGAGTTTGGCGAAGTGGATTGGAATGAATTCTTTGATGTACTTGCTGGTAAAGGACCGTGTAACCACGAGCGTATTGAAGCACGTCGTAAGGCATGGGAAGGCGGTGCATGGGTACGTGAATCTGCCGCAGTGTATGCCAAGAAACAGCAAGAACAGCAGCAAGCACAGAAAGTTGCTTAATTCAGATCAGAGATGAAGGGAAATAAGGTCATGGATAACAAAAATAACTGGTCACTTTACGAAGTGTTTATCCGTAGTAAGCAAGGTTTAAGCCATCGCCATGTGGGTAGTATCCGTGCGCCAGATGATGAAGTGGCGCTGCAAAATGCACGTGATGTCTATACACGTCGTAATGAAGGCATCAGTATTTGGGTCATTAAATCTGAGCTGATTACTTCTTCTCAACCAGATGAAAAACCAGAATTTTTTGATCCGTCTTTAGACAAGGTTTATCGCCACCCAACGTTTTACAACATTCCAGATGGCATTGAGCACATGTAAGGGAAAGGAGAAAAACGATGAGTACACAAGTTTTAGCAGAATTCCTGTTACATGTAGGCGATAGTCAACTGATCCTGTCACACCGTTTGGCTGAATGGTGTGGACATGCACCAGAGTTAGAGTTGGATATTGCATTATCCAATATTGGTCTGGATCTTTTAGGTCAGGCACGTACAGCGTTAAGCCTTGCGGGTCAGATTGAAGGTTTAGGTCGTGATGAAGACCAACTGGCATATTTCAGAACCGAGCGTGAATACCGTAATTTATTGTTGGCTGAACAGCCGAACGGTGATTTCGCCCAAACTATCGTGCGTCAATGGTTCATGGATCACTACCACGCATTATTGTTGGCGGCTTTAACCAACAGTAGCCATGCTGATATCTCTGCTTTTGCAATGAAATCTTTAAAAGAAGTGAAATATCACTTGCGCTTTTCAACCACATGGATGGAGCGTTTAAGTTTAGGCACTGCCGAAGCGCATGACAAAACTCAACAGGGTGTGAACCAGTTGTGGCGTTTCACTCAGGAATTGTTCCAACTTACCGCTGCTGAAATGCAACTGGTGGATACAGGTCTGATTCCAAATCTTGAGATTTTAAAAGATCAATGGCTTGAAACGGTGCAATCAGAGTTAGCACGTATGCAGCTCAGTCTTCCAGAAGCGGGTGCTTATCGCAGTGGTGCAAAGCAAGGACTGCACACTGAACACTTAGGTTACATCCTTGCAGAAATGCAATATCTGCAACGTTCATATCCAAATATGGCTTGGTAAGACGAAATCACAGGGAGTGAGTCGTATGAATTTAATTCGACATGTAGCAGATGAATGCTGGAGTGTTTTGGCTCAGGTGTCTGATCCTGAAATTCCAGTGTTGTCGGTGCTTGATTTAGGCATGATTCGTGGCGTTGAGCTGAACGCCCAGAATGAAATTGTCGTGCGACTCACGCCAACCTATAGCGGTTGCCCTGCGACAGATGTATTAACGGCAGATATTACCCAAGCCTTTGAAGCCAAAGGTTTGACGCCCGTAAAAGTAGTGGTGGATCTTTCCGAAGTTTGGACCACGGATTGGATGAGTGAAGCTGGCAAAGAAAAATTGCAGCAATATGGAATTGCGCCGCCGCAGGGTAATTCTCACAGTTGTGGTACGCATGTCGCTTTGACCGATGGCATTCAATGTCCGCGTTGCAACAGTCAGCACACCAAATTATTAAGTGAATTTAGTTCGACAGCATGTAAAGCCTTATATCGTTGCCAAGACTGCTTAGAACCTTTCGATTATTTCAAGTGTATTTAATTTAAGACATTTGCAAAGAACCCATGTCTCACACTTTGAAAAATCGAAAAGAAAGAGGGAATTTTAGATGAGCCAATTTGCACCATTAACGATTAAATCCATTCAGCCACAAACTGAACAGGCGATTTGCATTTCATTTGATTTGGCACCTGAGCAGTTCGCTGCATTTGATTATCAACCAGGACAACACTTAACCATTCGTCATGTTACCGATGAAGGTGAACTACGTCGTTGCTACTCCATTTGTAGCGATGTTGCGGAAGACATGAGCATTGCGATTAAGAAAATTGATCAGGGTCAATTTTCAACGTGGGCGAATGACCACTTAAAAGCAGGTGATGTGCTTGAAGTGATGCCACCGCAAGGCGTGTTCTTCCAGAAAGCTGCGAAAGTTGGTGGTCAGAACTATCTTGGTTTTGCCGCAGGCAGTGGCATTACCCCAATCCTGTCGATTGTAAAATCAGTCCTAAACCGTCAAGCCGATGCAACATTCACTTTGGTCTATGGCAACCGTTCTTGGAAACAAACCATGTTTGCAGAACAAATCATGGATTTAAAAGACCGCTTTAAAGAACGTCTGCAACTGATCAATATCTTTTCTCGTGAAATGAATGACAGTGAAATTTTTAATGGTCGTATTGATGCAGAAAAATTACAGCAACTGTTCAAGGCTGAATTGATTAATGCTGATACGGATCATTGCTTTGCCTGTGGTCCAGAAGAAATGATGACGGCTGTAGAAACCGTGTTGCCAGAGTTAGGTATTGAGCGTAGTAAAATTCACACTGAACGTTTTAATACAGGCACTGCACCACGCGCAACTGCACAGCAAATCGAAAGCCGTAGTGAAGAAAAGGTCAACATTATTCTGGATGGTCGTGAACTGATCATTGAAGTGTCTAAACAAGATGACAGCATTTTAGATGCAGCGCTTCGTGCAGGTGCGGACTTGCCGTATGCATGTAAAGGCGGTGTCTGTGCAACTTGTAAATGTAAAGTGCTCGAAGGTCAGGTCGAAATGGCGATCAACTATAGCCTTGAACAAGATGAAGTTGAAAAAGGTTATGTATTGAGCTGTCAGGCATTGCCAACTTCAGCCAATGTACGTTTGAGCTTTGACGAATAAGCCTGAACGAGGAGCGGCAAGATGGAATACATTAAAACCAGTTCTCCAAAATCGGGCGTGGTACTGATAGAACTGAACCGACCTGAAAAGCGTAATGCCTTAAACAATGCCACCTTGCAAGAAATTGCAGACTGCCTGCAACAGCTCGAAGCGGATACCGCGGTGAAAGTGGTGGTGATTACAGGTAATCCACAATGTTTTGCCGCAGGTGCAGACCTGAATGAATTGTCTAAGCTAGATGTAGTCAGTATTCAGCAAGATTTGCGCCCACAGTTGTGGAAACGCATTGATGAGTTTTCTAAACCGCTGATTATGGCAATCAATGGCTATGCCTTTGGTGCGGGCTTTGAGCTGGCACTGCATGGTGACATTGTGCTTGCGGGTGAAAATGCACAATTTGCTTTGCCAGAAATTGGCTTAGGGATGTTGCCTGGTGCAGGGGGTACACAGCGTTTAGCACGTTTGGTTGGTCAGCAACTCACCATGCGCTGGGCGATGACAGGCGAAATGATTTCTGCGCAAACCGCGCTGCAACATGGCATTACCAGCCAAGTATGTCCAGTGGGTTTAACCGTGCAATATGCGGTGGAATTGGCAGGAAAAATTGCCAAACAAGCGCCATTAGCCATCCGTGTGATCAAGCAGTCCTTGAAATCGATTCATGAAGTGACTTTAAGCCAAGGCTTAAAGCTGGAACGTCAGCATTTCGTTTGGTTGGCGGCAACGCAAGATCGCCAAGAAGGCATTAATGCATTTTTAGAGAAAAGAAAACCAGAATTTAGAGGTGTGTAATGGAATACCAAACCGTAATTGTTGAAGAAAAAAATGCAGTGGGCTATTTAACCTTTAACCGTCCACAACAACTTAACAGTTTTAATGAAACCATGCACAAAGAAGTATCGAGCGTACTTAAAGCATGGTCTAAAGACAGCACGATTCGTGCAGTCGTGATCTCTGCTGAAGGTCGTGGTTTCTGTGCAGGTCAGGACTTAAATGACCGTGTGGTGGACCCGAATTCAGATTCACCAGATTTAGGGCTGTCGATTGAAAAATATTACAACCCACTGATCAAACTGATTACTGAAATGCCAAAACCAGTGATCTGTGCCGTGAATGGGGTTGCAGCAGGTGCAGGTGCCAACATTGCTTTGGCATGTGACTTGGTGGTTGCTGCAAAATCAGCATCATTTATTCAAGCCTTCTGCCGCTTAGGTTTGGTTCCAGATTCTGGTGGAACTTGGTTCCTGCCACGCTTGGTCGGTCGTGCTCAGGCCATGGGTTTAGCCATGTTGGGTGATAAAATTCCAGCAGAACAAGCGGTGCAATTGGGCATGATTTGGCAAGTGGTTGAAGATGATGCCTTGAAAGCTGAATCACAAAAATTGGCTGAACATCTGGCGAAACAACCAACTTACGGGTTATCCCTGATCAAGAAAGCCATTCATGCCGCTGCTCACAATAATTTAGATGATCAATTGATTCTAGAACGTGATTTACAGCGTTTAGCAGGTCGTTCAAGCGATTACCGTGAAGGCGTACAAGCCTTTATGCAAAAGCGCACCCCAGAATATAAAGGTTGCTAAAACATGGATAAGATCAATTTACAGCAGGCACCTGTCGCTGTAATTGGTGCAGGTACCATGGGAATTGGTATCGCCCAGTTAGCTGCGATGCATGGACATCAAACCTATGTGTATGATGTGGATGCCAGTAAAACGGAAGCTGCATTACAGCAACTTGCTGCACAACTCACAAAGCGTGTGCAAGCAGGAAAAATGACGCAGGAACTGTATGACAGTACTTTTGCCAATTTAAGCGTTGCGCATGAGTTAGCACAGTTAGCACCCGCACAACTGATTATTGAAGCGATTGTTGAAAAGAAAGAAGTCAAGCAAAGCTTGTTTCAACAGTTGGCTGCAGTGTGTTCTGAACATACAATTTTTGCATCGAATACGTCTTCAATTTCAATTACAGCCATTGCTGCTGCGATTCCACATCCAGAGCGTGTTGTTGGGGTGCATTTCTTTAACCCAGCACCGGTGATGAAACTGGTGGAAATTATCCGTGGTTTAAAAAGTTCAAACGCGATTGCAGATGCATTGCTGGAACTGATGAAGTCATGGAACAAAGTGCCGGTATTGGCAAAATCGACGCCTGGTTTCATCGTCAATCGTGTGGCGCGTCCATACTATGCGGAAGCATTCCGTGCATTACAGGAAAATGTGACACGCCCTGAAGAACTCGATTTTATTCTGCGTGAATGTGGTCGCTTCGCCATGGGTCCATGCGAATTAACCGATTTAATTGGTCAAGATGTCAATTTCTCGGTCACGCAAAGTGTCTATCAAGAATTCTTTTATGAGCCGCGTTATCGTCCATCCTTGATTCAAAAAGAACTGGTGGATGCAGGTTGCTTTGGTCGCAAAACTAAACAAGGTTTTTACGATTATATGCAAACAACGCCAAGCCCACAGTTTGAATTGCCTGTACGCTATGCCAAGTCTGTTGAGAAACTGGCAATCACCGTGAAAGGCGATTGGAAACATTCTTCTGGTTTAATTGAACGTTTGGCTCACGCTTCACATCTTGAAGTCAAGTTTCAAGAAGGTGCGCAGGATGAAATATTGGTCGGTGAAGTGTCAATTCGTCTTTCATTGGGTGAGTCGGTTGATCTGGATTATGCCGATCAGAAAGTCGTGTTGATGGATTGGCATGCAGACTGGGAACAAGCCAAAGCAATTCCAGTGGTGGCTTCAGTAGCATGTTCAGAAGCTGATCAGTCGGTTGTTGATATTTTATTTATTGGCATGAATGTGATACCACTGTGGACACAGGATCATGCAGGACTTTATGTGTTACGAACCATTTCAATGTTGGTGAATGAAGCCTGTGAAGCGGTGTTACATGACATTGCATCAGAACAAGATATTGATTCTGCAATGAAATATGGTGTGAACTATCCGCAAGGTCCGTTCCAGTGGGCAGAAAAAATAGGATACAACACTATTTTACAAACTCTGAAAAATCTGTATCGTATTTATGGTGAAGAACGCTACAGACCAAGTATATATTTAGCGAAGAAAACTGCACGAGGACAGGTGCAAAACAGCCCGCAATCACAACAATTTCTTATTGCAGGCTAAAGGAAGAAGACAGATGGAACAAGTTTATATTTTAGATGGCATTCGCACACCAATTGGTCGTTATGCAGGTGGTTTAAGCGGTATTCGTGCCGATGACTTGGCGGCATTACCAATTCAGTATTTGAAAAATCAACATCCACATTTACCTTGGAATGAATTGGATGAAGTGATCTTAGGTTGTGCTAACCAAGCCGGTGAAGATAACCGTAATGTGGCGCGTATGGCGTCATTATTGGCAGGTTTACCTGATTCAGTGCCTGCCATTACCGTGAACCGTTTATGTGCTTCTGGCTTAGATGCGGTAGGACTTGCAGCACGTGCGATCAAATCGGGCGAAGTACAATTTGTCTTGGCAGGCGGCGTTGAGTCGATGAGCCGTGCACCCTTTGTACAATCGAAAGCAACCACTGCATTTAGTCGTACGCCTGAAATCTTCGACACCACCATTGGCTGGCGTTTTATCAATCCAAAATTCAAAGCTAATTTTGGTGTAGATAGCATGCCTGAAACCGCTGAACACGTGGCGGAAAAATATCAAATTAGCCGTGATGACCAAGATTTGTTTGCTTATCGCAGTCAGCAAAAAACGGCAGTTGCACAGCAAAATGGTGTTTTGGCTGAAGAAATTTTGCCAGTGACCATTCAAGACCGTAAGAAAAACAGCATCACCATTGATAGCGATGAGCATCCACGTGCAGATACGACTGTGGATGCCTTGGCCGCCTTAAAAGCACCTTTCCGTAAAGAAGGCGGTTCAGTCACTGCGGGCAATGCTTCTGGCGTAAATGATGGCGCGGCATGCATGTTACTGGGCAGTCCAGAGTTTGCAAGCAAGCATGGTTTAAAACCTTTGGCAAAAGTGGTGGCCATTGCCCAAGCTGGGGTTGAAGCGAAATACATGGGCATTGGTCCGGTACCCGCGGTACAAAAAGTATTGAAGCAAACAGGCTTAAGCCTTGACCAAATGGATGTGATTGAACTGAATGAAGCCTTTGCTGCGCAGTCGCTTGCCGTGATGCGTGAACTCGGTTTGCAAGATGATGATCACCGTGTCAATCCAAATGGCGGTGCGATTGCACTGGGTCATCCACTGGGCATGAGTGGCACACGTTTGGTGATTACTGCCATGAAAGAATTGAAGCGTCGCAATGGAAAATACGCGCTCTGCACCATGTGTGTGGGTGTCGGACAAGGTGTCGCACTGATTATTGAAAATGTGGATTAATGAATAATCTACAAAAGGAATAACCCGCAGTCAGGATGACTGCACAAGGAGTACAAAATATGAATAACAATGCAATGGAAAAGATTGAAACGGTTTCAGTGGATGAGTTACGTAGTGTGCAATTGGAGCGCATGAAAAAGACACTGCAACACGCCTATCAGAATAGCTCAGTGTATAAGCAAAAATTTGATGAAGCAGGGGTACATCCTGATGATTTCAAATCTTTAGAAGACTTGGCAAAGTTTCCGTTTACCACCAAAAAAGATTTACGCGATAACTATCCATTTGGCATGTTTGCTGTGCCTCAAGATCAAATTATCCGTATTCATGCGTCATCGGGCACCACAGGTCAACCAACGGTTGTCGGTTATACCCAAAACGATATTAATGTGTGGTCAGATGTTGTGGCACGTTCATTACGTGCAGCAGGACTGTCAAATAAAGATGTGATCCAAGTGTCGTATGGCTACGGTCTGTTTACAGGCGGCTTGGGTGCACATTATGGTGTAGAACGCTTGGGTGCAACGGTTATTCCAATGTCAGGTGGTCAAACTGAGCGTCAAGCACAACTGATTCATGACTTTAAGCCGACTGCGTTAATGGTGACGCCATCCTACTGCTTAAACATTATTGAAGCGTTGGAAAAGAAATTCGGTACTGCAAAAGACTGTTCAATCAAAACAGGTATTTTTGGTGCAGAACCATGGACCAACGAAATGCGCCGCGAGATTGAAGAGCGCCTAGGCATTAATGCCTTGGATATCTATGGTTTATCTGAAGTGATGGGACCAGGCGTTGCAATGGAATGTCTGGAAAGCAAAGATGGACCAACCATTTGGGAAGATCATTTCTATCCAGAAATCATTAACCCTGAAACGGGTGAAGTCTTACCAGATGGTGAGTTGGGAGAGTTGGTGTTCACGACCATTACCAAAGAAGGGATGCCAGTCATTCGTTACCGTACCCGTGACTTAACCCGCTTATTGCCAGGTACTGCGCGCACTATGCGTCGTATGGACAAAATTGTGGGTCGTAGTGACGACATGATGATTATTCGTGGTGTGAATGTGTTCCCTTCACAAATTGAAGAACAGATTTTACATATTCCACAATTGGTGCCGAACTACCAAATTCAAATTTGCAAACAAGGACACTTGGATACTTTGCATATTCGTGCTGAAATGCGCAAAGATGTGAGTGAAACGTTAACTCCGCAAATTGCAGCCTTATTGAAAAACCAGATCAAGACCATGGTCGGTATTTCAGTGATGGTTGAAATTTTACCAGAAGGCAGCCTGCCACGTTCTGAGGGGAAAGCGCAACGCGTCTTTGATATTCGAAAATCGGCATAAGTTTTAGTTGAATGATAGATCACATGATTTATCATTCTGATCTGACAAGGTAATAGTTGAACGCAATGAATCTCAAATTAAAACAAGTTATTGATGATTTCATTAACAACGAAGCACTGAGTGGCACCTCGCTGATTATGACCATCTTTGGTGACTGTATTTTTCACCGCGGTGGCATTATCAGCCTTGCCAGTTTAATTCAGTTAATGGATGTGTTTGGTTTTAACGAGCGTTCGGTTCGTACAGCCGTATTTCGCCTTGTCCAAAATGGTTGGCTGATTTCCGAGAAAATCGGACGTACCAGTTACTACCGTGTCACGGAAAGCAGTCGCCAACGCTTTATTATGGCAGATCAGAAAATTTATAGTTTCACGCAACAAGAGTGGGACCAAAAATGGGATCTGGTATTGCTCAGTTCAGTGGAACTGGAAAATAAAGTCACCTTGAAAAAAGAGCTGGAATGGCTCGGTTTTGCCAACATTGCCACCAATGTGATGGCGTATCCCGGCTGTGACCATCTCAAATTACAAAATCTGTTGTTAAGCTTGAAGATGACCGATCAAGTGGTGATCTTTAAAGCCGAAGCTTTACAAATCTGGCAAGAATCTTATCCGACGGTAAAACGCATGGTCGAGACAAACTGGCCAGTGCAAGAGCTGCACCAGCGTTATGAAAAGTTCATCAGTGATTTCAGAGAATTCTTTAATCTGGTGGAAAGTGATGAAGAACTGAATCCAATGCAAGCGTTTCAGATTCGTATTTTACTGATTCATCAATATCGTCGAATTTTACTCAAAGACCCGAATTTACCTTTTGAATTATTGCCATCGAACTGGCTGTCGCTGAATTCACGTAATTTGAGCAGTAATCTCTATCAAACCGTGGTGTTAGCAGGCGATGAATTCTTTATGGACATTGCAAGAACTTCAGAAGGTTCTATGCCACCTGCGCATCCACAATTCTTTAAGCGTTTTGGTGGCTTAAAGCAGGAAGAGCCAAGCTACTAAGCGCACAAAAATATATTACAGTTTAAGGAATAAACTATGCCGTGTTATGCCATTGATGGTGTCATTCCTGTGGTCAGCCCCAAAGCTTTTGTACATCCGACCGCAGTGTTGATTGGTGATGTAATAGTCGAAGAAGGGGCGTATATAGGTCCTTTTGCAGCTTTACGCGCAGACTTTGGCGGAATTCATATTCATCAAAACGCCAATGTGCAAGACTCTTGCATCATTCATGGTTTTCCGAACAATGTCACCGTGGTGGAAGAGTTTGGGCATATTGGACATGGTGCGATTTTGCATGGTTGTCGTATTGGTAAAAATGCCTTAATCGGTATGAACAGTGTAATTTTGGATGAAGCTTATATTGGTGAAAATACCATTGTCGGTGCCAATAGCACAGTGAAAGCCAAAGCCGAGATTCCAGCCAACTCAATGGTGGTAGGGAGTCCTGCACGTGTGATTCGTACCTTGGAAGCCAAAGAAATTGCATGGAAATTTAAGGGCACCCAGCAATATATGGATTTAACCGCACGTAGCCTAAGCACAATGCAAGAAGTTGAGCCATTAACTGAAAATACGGCAGAGCGTTTAACTCATACTCATTTTAATTCTGACCATGTCATCAAGAGTCATGCCAGTTAAGTTAATGCGCTGAAAACTACTTTAGCCTTTTTTGATAAATCGCCTCCATCTGTATTTTATTGTTCTTATGAATAAATAGATGGAGGAATTATTATAATTTTCAATTGGATATCAAAGCTTGAAGGCATCTCAATTGCGTGTTTAGGCAATACATATAATTTAACTCTTTTAAAACAAACCTTAATGAAGGTTCAATGCATTGCTTATCTAGAATTGTTCGATAGAAAAAATGCTCACCTACAACCATTGATTTAATGTTTTGGAAACTGCCCAGTTTCGTAATTCACTAAAAATGATCAATTATGCAATCGAGTTCAGAAGCCAGAAGCGGTAGGTATTTTGAACTTGGTGTATATCAGTGTGATTTATGATTAAAAACCAATTCTTTTGATCATGAAGATCACCTTATTACCTACGATGTCGCCAGTGCATACGATGAGAAGTGATGAATAATGACATTGAGCACAAGTGCTGACTGAGATAATTTCAAGCTGAAAGCTATTTAAACAGTTTTCTTTTTTGTTCCTTTTTTATTGAACACATCAGTTTGATGTCTTGGGTAATGATGATTCATTTCAGGATGAATTAACTTGCTAGAGATGCGGCTGATTCGATGAAAGCGGGATACAAGTGTTTATGGAAAAACAATGATTTCACGCAGGAACGCCGTGAAGTAATTAAAAAGTAATGGAAAAATGAAGGATTTACCCATGACAAGTTTACAAGCCATGCAAAGTCTTAAAGATGTAGTCTCTGCGACTGAATGGGAGGCGCGTTGCCAGCTTGCAGCTTTATACCGTTTAATTGCTCATTTCCGCATGACGGATTTAATTGATACACATATTAGTTTACGAGTTCCTGATGAAGATGGTCATTTCTTAATTAATCAATATGGGATTCCATTTGAGAAAATGACGGCTTCACATTTGGTGAAAATTGATTATAACGGCAACATCGTTACAGATTACGATCAAGGTAAAATGGTCAATACCGCAGGCTTTGTCATTCACTCTGCCATTCATGATGCACGTAAAGATGTGCATTGCGTGATCCATACCCACACTGCCGATGGTATTGCGGTTTCTGCACAAAAACATGGTTTATTGCCACTGTCACAACATGCTCTAAAATTCTATAACAAAGTCAGTTATCACGAATACGAAGGTGTGGCATTGCTGACCGAAGAACGTGAGCGTTTGGTAAATGACTTGGGTCAAAACCGCGTCATGATTTTACGCAATCATGGTTTGTTATCGACAGGTGATAGCATTCAACGCGCTTTCCACGAAATTTATTTCCTAGAGCGTGCTTGCCAAGCGCAAATTAAAGCCATGGCGGGTGGGGCAGAGTTACATCTTCCTTCGGAAGCTGTGCGTCAACATACGGCACAACAATTTGAGGACAAGTTGATTGAAGTGGTAATGCTCAAGGCGTGGAACGCTGCATTATCTTTAATTGAACATCAACGTGAAGAATATTGTTCATAAGCGTTTCAAATTATTTTCTTGAGCGTTTTGTTACAGCTAAACATTGCCCAAGGCTTATTCATTCAATGACATTGCAGGAATGAATAAGCCTTTTTTATGTACCTTAAAATGAATGATTTGGATAAGGTTTCAACCTTTATGCAGATTATTGATTAGCAGTTTCTTATTAAAAAAATATAAAAAAAACAATAGAGTAGATAGTTAAGTCAAAATATAGATTTTGTATGAATAACCATTAATTTGAGTGGTGCAAATGAACATTAAAAAGGCTAAAAACATATAACAAATTATAACGTTAAGGGAATAACATGAAAAAAACAGCTTTATTATCATTGATGATGTTAGGGGCAATGAGTTCGATATCTCATGCTGCCATTTCAGATAAAGTTGCTAAAGATGCTTATCTTTATGGCTATTCAATTGATGAAGCCTATAAGTACTTTTATAAAACTACGGTTGCAACCAATACACCGCTAAACCGCTTCCAAAACATTCGTTATCTCGCGGATGATACCTATACTGCTCATCCATCCATCAATAACGATACGCTGCATTTAATGGGCTGGTTAGATGTGGGTGCTGAACCAGTCATTGTGAGTATTCCTGATTTCGATCAGGATCGTTACTGGATTCTGCATACCATGGACATGGGACACTACACGACTGCCATGATTGGAGCCAGAACACGTGGAACCAAGGGTGGGCGTTTTATGTTTGCCTCAAAATCATGGAAAGGCACAGTACCAGACAGTGTCGATGAAGTCATTTATGTTGATTCAGATTTGCAGAAAATGATGGGTCGTATTATGGCGACCAACAAAGCAGATGAGAAAAAAGCCCTTAACTACATGGACCAATGGAATATTCGTACCTTATCTGAATATTTAGGTGTGGCTGGACCAAAACAAAAAGAAAGAACCTATCTAGATCCTGCAAAAACCTCATGGTTAGAGCGTGTCAACTTCATGTTGTGTGAAGGCACCATGGCAGAAGCGGATAAGAAATGGGTGAGTCAGTACAAAGCCATGGGGATTGCACCATGTAACTACAATCTGACTCAGGAGCAACTTGCAGCTGCTCAAGTCGGTGAAAAGTTGGGTATGCAGCATCTTAAAGACCTTGTACCGAAATTGAGCCACTCACGGAACTTGCTTGGCACACGTGAACAATTGAACGATGGTGCCCGAGATTTGTTTGATATGGGAACGTATATAGGTCAGTGGGGCTTACCAGCAGATGAAACGGTATACTTAAAAGCTGATGTCGGTTCAGATGGTCAAAAGATCAATGGCGCCAACGGTAAGAAATACCAAATGCGTTTCAAAGCTCCAGAAGTGAGCCAATTTTGGTCATATACGGTATATGGTTCTGACAACCGTCTAATGGCACACAATGAATTGAATCGTCATAGCCGTGGTGACCGCACGCTTAAACCAGATGCAGATGGTATGTATACGATTGAATTAAGTTCTGATGTTAAAGCCAATGCTAATAATCCGAACTTCTTACCGATTCCAAACAAAGACAGCTACATTATTTTAAGAATGTATGGTGCAAGTAAGGATGTTCAAAATGGCAAGTATCAAATGCAAACGGTACAAGTAGTTAATTAAGTTAACGAAAAAAAGACCATAAATTTTAAAATAATAGCTCTCATAAGAGGGCTATTTTTATTCACTTTATTATTTAAGAATTGGTTACAGGAATATATTTTAGAAAAGTACATGGTTCCAGTATGGTGATATTTCTAACAATAAAATATTGAATATCAATTGGAACTTTATAATGAAAGGTACATTAGCAGATTTTAACTTCCAGATTAATGAAGGTGTGATTCAAGGGGACGATGGTAAGCGCTATAGCTTCTTTGGTTCGGAAAGGAATATTGGTATTTCTATTTGTTCCAAATTTTAATTGGACTCATTTTGGGCGTAAGTTTGGCAATTATAGGCGTGAGTGACGCTGGAATAGATGCGATTTCTGGCTTACTTTCACTGTTCTTTTTATTGCCATCACTTGCTGTTGGCGCACGTCGTTTACACGATGTGAACCGTTCAGGTTGGTGGATGCTGTTGGCGCTGACCATTATTGGTCTTATTCCATTGTTGATTTGGGCTGTTTCAGAAACTAAGCCTGAATCGAATCAATGGGGAGAGCCAGCGAAGTAAATATATGCGTTAAAAATTGATCTGACAGAGATACTTTTCTGGTGTTTCTGTCAGTTTGAGTTAGATCAAACAGGAGTAACTAGACGATTTTCAATTTTTTGTGGAAGTAAATGAAAACAAATATGTTTGATTGGACGATATTGTCTTTTTGAGCAGAATCTATTTGTAGAGTTCTATTTTTAAGCAATCTATGTTGTCATTGTAGAATGTATGACGTTCCAATACGTTTTTGATTGTGTATGCTCTTTATTAAATGAAATGCTTCTTTTGCTTCAATTGAGATAACTTCACTACCTTTTTGTTTTTTCCAATTTATAAATATTATGAGAGCAACTAAAGCACTGAAAAAAAGTAGCTATTGTATTTAATTGATCAATTTGCATTTGGGATTACCTTGTAAAATAAAATTTAGATGATCTTTACTTTTGACTGGGCAAAAGTAACAAAACCCTTTTGTTCGTTAAGGGCACGTCCATGTGCCCTTAACGAACGGGCGACATCCATGTCGCAGGTCATGTGATTAGATTAATAGTAAATTTTAAGATTTCGCACGGTGTTCGAGGCTTTTTCTATTTGCTTCATTAATTTGTTCAGATAACGTATAAATGGCAGTTATATACTAGAAAGTGTTTCATAATTATTGGTTTATATCGCTTTTAATTGTGAGAAGCATACACGTAATTATGAATTAATCTAGCAGAACGTAAGATTTGAGAGGGCGACATGGATGTCGCCGTTAGCTTGTGATACATGGATGTATTATCAAGCTAACAACAGATTTTTGTTACTTTTGATCTTTCAAAAGTAAGGCAATGCCTACGCAATGAAAATTGAGTTTAGATTGTAAAGTGGGGCAGTGATTCAATAAATCCTCTCTCTAATCCTCTCCTTTAAAGAGGGAGAGGGAACTAAAAACCAATAAAAAAAGCCCCTACAATGTAGAGGCTTTTTTTATTTAAGAATTAAATCTTAAGAAACCTTATCACCAGCTTTAGCGCCAGATTCAGGTGAAATCACCCAAACACCTTCGCCATTACCCGCTGCAAGTACCATACCGTTAGAAATACCAAAACGCATCTTACGTGGCGCAAGGTTCGCCACCATTACCACCAATTTGCCTTTTAAGTCTTCTGGTTGGTAAAACTCACGAATACCACTGAACACGTTACGTGGTTCAGCTTCACCAACGTTTAAAGTCAATTGAAGAAGTTTATCCGAACCTTCAACCGTTGCCGCTTCTAAAACTTCAGCAACACGAAGATCAACTTTCATAAAGTCTTCAATACCAATAATTTCAGCTTCACCGACTTTAGGCTCAGGTTTTTTCTCAGCTTTCTTTTCTTTTTTCTTTTCAGCTTTAACTGGTTCAGCAGCAGGCACAGCTAAAGAGTCTTTAGATGCATCCACCATTGCAGCAACTGCTTTCGGGTCTACACGTTGCATTAAAGGTTGGAACAATGCAATTTCGTGGTCTACTAATGCAGTTTTTGCTGAAGCAAAGTCAAAGTGGTCTAACTTCAAGAAGTCTTGTACTTGCGCCGCTAAAGTCGGAAGGACAGGCGCTAAATACACTGCCAATTGACGGAACAAGTTAATCCCCACAGAACATACATCGTGTACTTGCTGTTCTTCACCTTCAATTTTCGCTAAAGCCCAAGGCTTTTTCTCATCAATATATTGGTTCGCTTTATCGGCAAGCGCCATGATTTCACGAATCGCTGTAGAGAATTCACGTGCTTCATACGCTTTAGCAATTGAATCGCCTGCATCAATAAAGTTTTGTACCAGTTCAGGCTCTGCACACGTTGCAGATAGTCTGTTATCAAACTTGGTGTTAATGAATTTTGCACAACGGCTGGCAATGTTGACTACTTTACCCACTAAGTCCGAATTTACTTTTTGTACAAAGTCATCCAAGTTCAAGTCTGAATCTTCAACTTTGTCTGAAAGTTTAGATGCGAAGTAGTAACGTAAATATTCAGGGTTTAAGTGCTGTAAATAAGTTTCAGCTTTAATGAAAGTCCCGCGAGATTTTGACATCTTCTGACCATTTACAGTCAAGAAACCATTCACGAATAAACCTGATGGGGTACGGTAGTTTGCACCTTCAAGCATTGCAGGCCAGAACAACGCGTGGAAGTAAACAATGTCTTTACCAATGAAGTGATAGACTTCATTTTTAGAATCTTTTTTCCAGAAATCATTGAAGCTGAGTTCTGGACGTTTGGTTTTAATGTAGTTTTCAAAACTTGACATATAACCAATCGGTGCATCAACCCAAACGTAGAAATATTTGTTGGGTGCATCTGGAATTTCAAAACCGAAATACGGTGCATCACGGGAAATATCCCAATCTGCCAAACCAGCTTCAAACCATTCATCTAACTTGTTGGCAATTGAAACTGGTAAACGACCTTCATCACGCGTCCATTTCTGTAAGTATTCACCAAAGTTTGGCAATTTGAAGAAGTAGTGATCTGAAGATTTTTCGACAGGTGTCGCACCGCTTAAAGTCGATTTTGGATTCAATAATTCTGTTGCGTTGTATGTCGTACCGCAGACTTCACATGAGTCGCCATATTGATCTTCCGCCTTACATTTCGGGCAAGTGCCTTTAATGAAACGGTCAGACAAGAACATGCCTTTTTCAGGGTCAAACAATTGTGAAACTGGGCGAACTGCAATATTGCCAGCTTCGCGGTTTTTCACATAAATTTCAGAAGCACGGGCACGGTTGGTGTCACTATGGGTTGAATCATAGTGATCAAAGTGCACACCAAAACCGTCAAAATCACGAATGTGTTCTTTTTGAACATTGGCAATTTGTTGTTCTGGGCTAATGCCATTGGCTTCAGCACGCAACATGATTGCCGTACCGTGAGCATCATCCGCACAGACATAAGTCACATCATGTCCCATTGCACGCATGGCGCGAACCCAGATATCTGCTTGGATATAACCGAGTAGGTGACCCATATGGATCGGACCATTGGCGTATGGAAGGGCGTTAGTGACTAAAATATTGCGCACGGATATAACTCTCTCATTCGTAGTTAATGCAAGGGCATTGATTTTACCTTAGATAGTCGTGACTTGCACAAGTGAATCGGTGAAAAGTTTTTTAAAACTGATTGTAGGCGGTCTGAATAGAGCTGTCAGATTGCGTATAGAGCACCAATTTGAGAGGAATACTGGAAAAACAATCGGAAATGCTTGGTTTTATAAGCCCTAAATTAGGTAGCTCATATCTCTATTGAGACTTGAGTTGCTTTTTAAAGTTTAAGTTTTAGGGGGCTAAATGATTGCGTATTTTCACTATATTCATGTGGCAATAGCAGCGATAATACGCAGATTCAGCCTGTTTCTAAGAGTATGTCGTCCATGATTGATGATGATTTTGATTTCGACCAGCCCGTCACACGCATAAAGCCAAATGCCGACCATCAAAAACAATTGGGTAGCCATATTCTAAAAACTGCGGAACAATACCTTGCTGCAATGGGCAGCCGTGTGCATACACAATTGGTTGATTCACTCCGTCAGCTTGAGGCGGAAGATTCGTATTTCGCAGTCATGGCTGATCAGCTTGAGTATGAAAGTGATGAACCCATTGCCAATGACCTGCTAAATTTGTTGTATTTTTGGAAAATGGCGAATGAAAAAGAAGCGGATATTGCAGCATTTCAATTGCCCGATTTAATCCAAACCAATTATTTTCAGGCAACTTTGCTAGAGGCTTACGATGCGATGGATTTAGGCGTATTCCAAGCCCAACGCCGTAGCGTGATAGAAGAAACTCTAAAACTGTATCAACAGCAGTGTTATGCAGGCTGTATTACGGTTATTTATGGCCAAATTGAAGGGATTTTGACGGATGTGCTGATTGAACAGGGGTATTTACAGCAAAATCAAACCAAGTTTGTTGATGTCTATAAAATTGTGCCAGGTCTAAAAGGCCATGAAGTAAAAAGTTTATGGCATAAAGTTAAAATTGCCAGTGAAATCAATCCGTATTTTCTCAGCCTTGAAGCCTTTAAAATGGATACGAGTTCAAGTGTCACTGCTAGTCGTCATAATATAGTACACGGTGCAGACGTCACTCATTTTACTCAGGCACGCGGTTTTATTCTGTTTATTTGGTTGTTTGCAGTCATCAGCTTTATCAGTACTTTGAAACGTTAATCTATTCTGTATTGGTATATTCGATGAGATTTCAATTGATGAATCCTGTACAGCTATTGTTTCAATATGCTGTTTTATATTTTATTCAATTCAGATCACGGTATAACTATAGAGAGATGCTATAACAGAAAAAGGTGTGAAAATGACCGTTGAAAATAAAATTGATGAATTAAAAGATAAGGCTGCGGAACTTGGCGATGACCTGAAACAAGCCGCAAAAGATGCACAAGCCGAAGGTGAAAAGGTAATTGATGATTTAACAAGTGCAGCTGCTGAAGTGAAACAAGATGCAGAACAAAAACTGGATGAAGTGAAGCAGAAACTGGACGAGCAACAGGCTGCAGATGAAGATGCAGGTTTTGATAGCACCATAGAAGATGCCAAAGCAAAGTGGGCTGAAGTACAGCATCAAGCACAGGAAACCTATGAGCATTTTAAAGCAGAAGCCAGTCATCTATTAGATGAAGCCAAGGTGAAATCAGCAGAGCTAAAACAGGAAGCTTCTGTCAAATTTGATGAGTTAAAAGTTCAGGCAACCGAAAAGTTTGATGAACTGAAAAAAGCTGCAACCGATACCCTAAACAAATTCAAGAAAGATGATCACGATAAATCTTAACTTGAACAGTTGTCACAATCTCTCGCTCGGCATGGACGTTGAGTGAGTTTAGGGATCAAGACTTATCCATTCTATCTGACGAATCAGGTTATCCACGATCGTCAAAAAATACTGCTTCCCATCTATTTCATAGACATAACGCATTGCTCTGTATTGCTTTTGATTTTCGGTAAAAGTATAGCTGCTCATCGAATTGGGTGATTGCCCCATGCGCGTCACAAGCTCGTGAAAACTGTCCCCAACATGAATGATGGTGCCTGAAGCTGTTTTGACACTTGAAGCCTGAAAAGTTTCAGCTTGCAGTAGAGGGGAAAATGTCAGACCCAGAAAAAACAGGAGTGGAAATTTCATGTGGTATGCCCCGTGTTGTTAAGAAGCGCTATTTAGAATAATTTTTTAATCGGTCACCAAAATGAAATGTTGTTATTTCTCCAATGTAGGCTCAAATAGGGGTGTGAACATCAGGAGATTTGTTATTGTGGAGCATTACGAACTTATGTGCTGATGAAATGAAAGAAGCCGCTTGCGTTTCCAGATTGCTTTTTGCTTAAAATCTGACAAATTTACTCGGTTTTTATTGCCTGATTTAAACAGCAACGCAGTACAACGCTTAACCTGATTGAAAATAACCGTTAAACTATGCCATTCAGCTGTATATCCAGACTTGGAGTAAATGTATGTCGTGGCTTTCTTCACTTAAATCTGTTTTTTCACCTGCGCAGGAGGTGAAGGAAGAAGAAATCCAGCAGGTTTTACAGCAGTACATTTTGCCGAATTCAACTCACGCATTAAAAGACCGTATTTCACAAATTAATGTGCAAGGTCGAGTCTTACAAATCACAATTAATACCTATCCTGAAGAAGCCGATCATTTACAGCAAATCCATGATGATTTGGCGGATGCCCTAGAGAAGTGTGGCATTCAGGAACTGAACATGCATGTGATTCAGCAAAAAACAGGACACAAGGCGGGCGGTTGTGGACATGACCATGCCCAAGGTGAGAGTTGTTCTACGCCTGCCAAAAATGAAAAAAGTAATTTACCTCCAGTGATGGATGCTGCTGCCCCAGCTCAGACTGAAACAGAAACAGATCCGAATAATCCACCAATTGCCAAGGCTGCACCACAACAACGTGATGTGCCTAAACACCCACGAATTCAAAATGTGATTTTGGTGTCTTCGGGCAAAGGTGGGGTTGGTAAATCGACGACCACGGTGAATCTAGCGTTGGCATTACAACAATTGGGATTGAAAGTTGGTGTATTAGATGCCGACATTTATGGTCCAAGTATTCCAACCATGTTGGGCAATGCGGGTAAAACCCCAATGATCGAGGCGGAAAACTTTGTCCCACTCGATGCTTATGGTCTTGCTGTACTATCAATCGGTCATTTGACTGGCGATCATAATACGCCTGTAGCATGGCGTGGTCCAAAAGCCACGGGTGCGCTCATGCAATTGTTCAATCAAACCTTATGGCCAGATTTGGATGTCTTGGTGATTGATATGCCACCGGGTACAGGGGATATTCAATTAACCCTTGCACAGCGTATTCCAGTGACAGGTGCGGTGATTGTCACCACACCACAAAACGTGGCACTCATGGATGCAACCAAAGGGATTGAACTGTTTAACCGCGTGCAGATTCCAGTGATGGGGGTGATTGAAAACATGTCGACCCATATTTGCTCGAATTGCGGATTTGAAGAACAAATTTTTGGTACTGGTGGTGGTGATAAATTGTCTGAGCAATATCACATTCCGCTTTTAGGTCGTTTACCTTTAGATGCAAAAATTCGTGAAAATGCAGATGCAGGTCAGCCGTCAGTGATTGCAGGAGATGCTGCTGCGGAAAGCTATTTAGCCATTGCTGAAAAAATTGCGGCAAAATTAACGAAAGCAGAAAAAGAGAAAAATCGTATTTTTTAATGCCATTTAGCCTTTGAAGAAAAATAAAAAAACGCTCGATGACGAGCGTTTTTTTATGCGTGTAGAAGTACGCATGCGACAAAGTCACTAAGAAAGTTGTTGGTGTGGCGTGCCTTTTTTACGTGCCTGCAAGACGTTCATGACAACCGCAACAATGACCATTGCAGTCCCAATAATATCGGTCATGGTTTCAGGCACAATCATAAGTAAAGCGCCTGCACCCATAAACAGTCGCCAAAACCAATTTAGTTCAGTTTTAAAATAACCTTCCACCGCAGCCCCTAAAGCCAAAATCCCTATAATGGAAGTCAGGAAAATACTGATAACGGTACTCCATGCAGGTAAGGCAAACTCACGTGCATTCACTGCCACACTCGTGGTATCAATCATCAGCATGGCAGGGTTATAGACAAATAAGAAAGGCACGATAAATCCTGCCAAAGATAGTTTAAGTGCCTGAAAACCCGTCCGCATCGGATCACCACCAGCAATACCTGCGCCTGCAAACGCAGCTAGCGCCACGGGAGGGGTAATATTGGCAAACAACCCAAAGTAGAACACAAACATATGTGCCACCAAGGTTGGAATATCAAAATTGGCTAAAGCAGGTGCTGCCATGGTTGCGGTAATAATATAGGCAGGAATGGAAGGTAAGCCCATGCCCAAAATCATCGAAGCAATCATGGTGAAAAATAAGGTTAGGAATAAGCTCCCTGCACCAATGCTCATAATGGAGGAGGTCATCACCGTACCAAAACTGGTTAAACTCACCACACCAATAATAATCCCCACGAGCGCACAGGCTGCCATAACGGAGAGTGATTGTTTGGCACCATCAACCAGTGCATCCAAAATATCCTGAAAGCTCATACGGGTTGTTTTTCGGCATGCTGCAATAATGATGGTCAGGAAAATGGTATAGACCGCTGCATAACTGACGGGAATGGACTGAAATAAAAAAATGACCAAGGCAATAATGGGAATCAGCAAATGCCCACGTTCTTTTAAGACATCTTTGACTTTAGGCAGATCTGCTTTCGGTACACCACGTAGATGATCTTTACCTGCACGAAAATGAACTTGTGCCATTACACCTAAGTAATAGAGCAGCGCAGGTAAAGCACCCGCTAAAGCAATCGTGCCATAACTGACACCCGTTGTTTCAGCCATGATAAACGCACTGGCACCCATGACTGGCGGTAAAATTTGTCCACCGACAGATGCACTGGCTTCGACGGCTCCTGCAAAGTTTTTGTGATATCCAATTTTCTTCATCAGGGGAATAGTGAACGAACCTGTTCCCACAACATTGGCGACAGCGGTGCCATTAATACTGCCCATAAAACCACTGGAAATGACCGCGACTTTGGCAGGACCGCCTTGTTTGTGTCCAGCCAGCGCCATTGCCAGATCATTGAACAGTTTGCCCATCCCTGATTTTGCTAAAAATGCCCCAAACAGAATAAATAAGAAGATAAAAGTAACCGATGCGCCAATCGCAGATGAATATAAGCCCTCGGTTTTTAAATACATTTGCCCAAAAATATCACTGATGCTGTAAGGGCGAGTAAGCAAGCGGTCAGGCATCCAGTCCAGATGACTGACAAATGGGTAGGCTAAGAAAATCAGCCCTAAAATTGGGAGCATCCAACCCATCACCCGTCTTGTCGCTTCAATCACCAAAAAGACGGTCATAATGGCAAAGACAATATCCAGTTGATTTGGAATCCCCCCGCGCGTGGTCATAATCTCTTGATATTCTTTCCATAAATAAAAAAAGGAGGCTACGGATGCGAGCATTAAAATCCAATCCATCCACGCCACATGCTGACGGCTCCCTTTTTGACGAGCTGGATATAGTAGAAAAATTAAAGCCAAACCAATGGCGACATGGGCGGAACGTTGAATCAGTTCGGGCAAAGGATTGAAGGTAATAAAGATATGAAATAAGGAATAGCAAATCGCGAGTACTGCAATAAACCAGCGGATTGATTTATTTATAGGAGTTCGGGTGACGGACTCGCGGTCAAATTGCTCTAGAAGTGCTTGTTGTTTTTCTGGATCTAATTGTTCAAGCGTTATTTTTTCTTCGGCATCTTTCATTGACATACTCCTAAGGTCCAAACTTTCCAGATTGGGATATGTTGAACAGTAATTTTGACCAAACTGTAGTCTGGTAGCTGTTCCGACACCGTCCATTGGTGTCGATCAAAGATTATTTGACCCTGCATATTACGTGAAACCATCCAATTAATTTCTTTTATGAATGTATTCACTTGCAAGCGAACATGCTCATTTTCTTGGGATAATACTGGGGCTGTTGAGGGGGTACCTGCACCAAAGGATACCAGTTCGGTATCCGTCAGTATAAAACCCTGTGATGCACGTTGGTAATGCTCAGACCAAGGTGTTTTTTCCACTGAATGCAGCCATTTTAGTTGAAATGACTCGGCGGGAATGACACATTCTCGAGCGGAAGCGGGCAGGGTAACAACGGTTGTAATGACTGGAAAAATGTACGTTAGCCCTAATCCCGCAAGAGTCACAAGCACCAAAATAATGACACTTGTGATGGCTCGATTATTTTTTCGTAGCAGCCACTTCATCGTAGTATTTTTTTGCTCCAGGATGTAATGGTGCGACTAAACCTTGTTGTGCAGTTTCTAAACTAATTTCTGTGGCAGCCTGATGTGAATTGGCTAAGGTCGGTAAGCTATCAAAGAAAGTTTTAGTGAGTTTGTAGCCATCATCTTCTGATACATCAGAACGAACCACTAAGGCATTCATAATGGCTGCGGTTGGAATGTCTTCGGCATTGCCATAAGTGCCTTTCGGAATCACTTTAGATAAGAAATAGCTCTGGTTTTTGGCAATTTCTTTTACTTTGTTCGGATCAATGCTGACCAGTTGCAGGTCAAAGCCTTGCTGTAATTCCATCAGAGAGGAGTTCGGAATACCACTGGTTAAGAATGCAGCATCAATTTTTCCACCTTTTAAAGCATCTGCGGCTTCAGCGTAGCCCAAATAATCCACTTTCACGTCGTTATAGGTAATGCCAAAACCATTGAGTAAGGTGCGGGCATTCACTTCCACGCCAGAGTTTTGTGCACCAACTGCAATGCGTTTGCCTTTTAGGTCTTCAAGTTTTTGAATGCCTGATTTTTTTGAGGCAACAATTTGTACGTAGTTCGGATACAGTGCGGCAATCTGCTGCACATTGGAGATTTTTTCTTTGAAGCTGCCTGTACCCTGAATAGCTTCGGTCAGACTGTCACTCATGACAAATGCCATTTCGACTTTATTCTGCTTTAACAGATTCAGGTTTTCGACCGAAGCTCCTGTGGTTTGGGTTTTGGAATTTACGCCGTAGGTTTTATGGTAAATCTCTGCCAAGCTGGTGCCAATGACATTATAAGGACCAGATGCACCACCAGTGGCAATACTGACAAATTTGGTTTGTAGGGTATCAGTTGCTGCTTGTTGTGATGCAGCTTGATCATTACTTTGCGGTTTACCGTTGTCGTTGGAACAAGCACCCAAGGCTGCTACAGCCACAGTCAATCCTGCAACTTTCATCCATTTTTTCATGTGACACTCCGTGCACTATTCTTGTAAGACTTCTAGTTATTTCTAAGTGGTAAATGTATTTACACCCTATATAGATACTGTATGCACAGGGGATAAGCAAATGTTTTTGTATGAATTGTATACAACTTTTGGAGGGTGAAAATTGCAACAGAAAGCACAGAGGCATTAATGAGTATCGAATGGAATGAATAAGATGAGAATTAAGGAGGATTTAGTTAGGCGGACTTCATTCATTCAGCAGGTTCATGTAGAAATTTTACTTCACGTTTATGCCATTTACGCAGGACTGTCCAGCGCCAAATGATGCGCGTACTAATATACAGAAGCAGTGCCGCCAATAACGCTTCAAGCACGAGCCCAGTCACTAAAATTTTGGCAAGATGCAGGTCGATATGTCCATGCCCAAAATTTTTAATCCAGTTCAAAATTTGATGTAATACGCCTAAAATCATATCTTTATCAATCATATTGACTTGGAAGATTTTACTGCCTAACCAAAAGCCTAGATATAGAATTGGTACAACGGTGAGCGGATTAGACAACCATGCCAGCGTCAAACTGAGCGGTAAATTGACTTCAATCAGTAAAACGGTCAGAACAATAAAGACACTGTGAAAAGGCACAGGCAAAATGCCCCAGAACGTTCCAATAAAGACCGCATGAGAAATAGATTTTCGATTGACGTACCAAAGCACTGGATTTAAGGTGCGTTGACCAAAAATCCGCATAAATTTGAGTTGGTTGACTTTTTCGGGAGAGGGAAGCCAAGATTGGAAAAATTTCTTTGCCATGCGAAATCAGCTTTTCAGGACAGGGTATTGTGCATGATTTAGGGGTGAAACGATAGTTCAATTCCCTTAACAGCTGTAAGGAAATATGCAGAAGTTTCACCCTTCAAACTGAAAATAAACTTAAAAAACGTTTATTCATGCATCTACCTTATATTTAATGAGATTTAAAACACAAATATCAAGTTAAAAGTGAAATATATTCTTACAGAATGACTTTGAGGTTTTGTGCTGCACTCTCATGTTAATGACCTGATTTATAAATATTTAATGTTTAAATTCTAGTTGGATAGCGGTTTTCCTTTACAACAATTTTTTTGCTATATTGAATCAATTGAACTAGGCTGCATTCACTCAAATGTGAGGTGAGCGTATGGTTTCATTGTTCTTTATAGGATTGGTGGTTTCGCTATTATTAACCCCTGGTCCAACCAATACGCTGCTTGCATCATCTGGCATTCAAGTTGGCATTCGCAAATCTTTTCGTCTTATTCCTGCCGAAGCCTTTGGCTATCTCATCTCGATTACCGTTTGGGGTGTCGTTATAGGCACGGTTTCTCGGCATTACCCATTAATTCCAACCTTGCTTAAACTGTTTAGTGCCGCTTATATTTTATTTCTGGCAATTAAGCTTTGGAAAACTGCGGATGTTGAAGAAAGCTTTACGCAGCCGAGCATCCGTGCGCGTGAGCTGTTCCTTGCAACATTGTTAAATCCCAAAGCTTTGCTTTTTGCATCGGCTATTTTCCCAGCCATTGTTTGGGTTAGAGCAGATACTTATGTAGCACATATGCTGGTTTTTCTCATTCTGCTGGTTCCGATTGCTTTTTTCTGGACTTTTATTGGCTCTATTTTGGCAACCAATCGAGTACGCTGGTTGACCAAGTCCAATCTACAAAAAACCGCCTCGATTGTTTTGGTGAGTTTTTCTATTCCTCTCAGTTATTCTGCACTTCTGAGTCTGTAATTATGCCGCTGTCATTGTCCTAGCCACATCTGCAAAGATGATGTGTTCAGGGGCGTTCGTATTTCCATTAAGGCTGAATTAAGTTAAAGTACAGCGCAAGAATTGATTCAAGTTTTGGAAATAAAAGAATGGCTATTAAGTCTGATCGTTGGATTCGCGAAATGAGCGAAAAACACGGCATGATTGAACCGTATGCTGAGAATCAGGTGCGTTTTGATGAGCATGGCGAAAAGCTCATTTCTTATGGCGTATCGAGTTATGGTTACGACGTTCGCTGTGCACGTGAATTTAAAGTGTTCACCAATGTTCACTCTGCAATTGTAGATCCAAAACATTTCGATGAAAAAAGCTTTATTGATATCGAGTCGGATGTTTGTATCATTCCGCCAAACTCTTTTGCCTTAGCGCGTACAGTCGAGTATTTCCGTATTCCGCGTAATGTCCTCACGGTATGCTTAGGTAAATCGACTTATGCACGCTGCGGTATTATTGTAAATGTGACACCATTGGAACCTGAATGGGAAGGTCACGTGACACTGGAGTTTTCTAATACCACGAATTTGCCTGCACGTATTTATGCGGGTGAAGGTGTCGCACAAATGCTGTTCTTTGAAAGCGATGAAGTATGTGAAACTTCTTATAAAGACCGTGGTGGTAAGTACCAAGGTCAAACAGGTGTAACTTTACCGAAGGCTTAATTTTTACTTCGATTTTGGAGCACCCCAAAAACCTATTTGTGCAGACAAATAGGTTTTTTTATTTTCTGAAATAAGCATTCAGCACGATATTTATCAATGCTTCATTCATCGGAAAATGCGGACATTTTCCGAGTTTTTTTTGCAATCGTGTAATTATTCAGCATAATGAGGACTAAAAATGTCTTGGTGAAATGTATCCCTCAGGGGTCACATTTGACAGTAAAACAAAGCATAACCAAGTCTAGGATGAACAAAATAATGATGCGGAGCATCAAATAACAAGGAAGGTCGCGATGACGGATCGGCATACGACAATTTTGCGTAGAACAATGCTCACGAGCATGCTGAGTCTTTGTTGTACATATAGTTTTGCTTTAGAAGCACTCTCAGATCAAGCTTTAAGTAATTCGACAGGTGAAGGGATTGCCATTCTACCTGAAAATTTCAAAATGGTATTTCAAACTGCGGAAGATGGTCTGACGGCTGCACAGAATCAAAGTCGTTTAGCGAACCGAAATTATGATACGGGCTTTATCCGCTTTATTCCTGTAGGTCCACTTTCAGAGACCGCTAAAACAGCAGGTGCTAAAAAGGCAGATGTGTTTTTGTATGGTTTAGCCTTATCTGCATCAGACAACAATCTAAATTCTCGCTTTAGTAACCTTGGCTTTAACTGGGGACAAGAAACCAATCCTTGGGTATTTAGTGTGAAATCAATCAGCACAACTGCCAATCGTGTGGTGTATGACTTTGCTGGGGTTGCACAAGACTTTAGTTATTTATCCTTAGAAGCACCTTATGTATTAGATGGTGTAGCCAATACAGCGACTGATAACAATATTAAATTAGGTTTATGGGGGGATTTCTTTGCACGGAATCCTTTGGTTGCTGCGCCTGTAGATGCTAAAAATGGTGCACCAGCCAATTTAAATGGTTTAGATCAGCGTCTACGCTTACAACTGGTGGCAAACGGACTGTCGCTAAACGGATCAAATCTGAAACTGTTTCAAACCTTGGGAGGCGCAGCCAGTTCTTCATTGCCAACCTCTTATAATAATACTCTGGGTTTAGCAGCATTGATTCGCTTGAATACCAATGATAATCCATCAGCAGCAACTGAAGACACCTCTAAAGCTTTACGCATCAGTACGGCAGAATCCTTAACCACTGATATCAGCAATGATTTAACAACCCCAGCCATTTCTAAAACCGCCGCTCCTAACTTTAATGCCAATGATGGAGTGTATTTATATAGCCCGAATATAAATCTGGTATTGGGCAGTATTTATCAACCCCTCATTGTGGATACTGCGGCAGATGGTCAGAATTTTGTGATTGAATTGACCCGCATTCCGAATAAAGCCAATGTCTATCAACAGATTTACACGGATTACACCGCCTTAGCTAGTGGTACAACTTCAGCTTATAAGGGTTCGACTTGTAACGTTCAATATTGTGGAGATGCAATTAGCATGGGGCAAAGCTATCAGGGCAATACTGCAACCCACAGTAGTATTTCCATTGGTACAGTTGGCTTTACCAATAACAATAAATTTTTAAAAGCTGATACCAGCAACAATGCGGTTGGGGTGAGTTTTGTAACACCCACAGGGACTAAAACCAATTTAGGTTCTGCCGCCATTGATGGGGTTTTGATTCAACATTTAAAAATCACGACTACTGGGCTATAAGGGGAAATAGATGAAGCGGTTTTTTCTTGCTGTCCTGTGCTTAAGTTCTTCTTTGAGTTGGGCGGGTTTAGCCGAGCTAGATAGCACACAATTGTCGGATGTACGTGGGCAAGGTGGCGCTGACTTGAGTTGGTCATTTTCACTGAATCATCAATTGCCTACCAATGTAAGCGAGGTACCTTATGAGTATTCTTGTAATGGTGCGAGTAATGAATTTTGTCGATTAGCCTTTAATGTCAGTAATCGAAAAGATGCGAGTGGCAATTTATATTGGCTGGTATTTAAAAAAATACAAGGGACGGTCGCAATTGATAAATTTCAATTGGATGGTACGACAGTGACCACCAGTGCAGGCTATAAAACTGCAATGAAACTGACATTTTTAGATGGCTATCCAATTCAGATTCGGAATTTTGGTTTTGAAGCACTCGCGATTGAAAAGGACACGGGTAGTAGCGATGCACAAAAAGGATATTTAAAGCAAACCACATATAGTTCGACACATGAGTCGGTATTTGACCGTGGATTAGAAACAGGATTCACTGGTTTAAATATGCACGGCAATCTAGCCTTGTCTGGAACCATGAAGTTTTTTAGCTGTAATTCTTCTTCGACGTCACGTTGTTAATTCAATCACACAAGGAATGGTGAATGAGTACAAATAAAATTATAAAACTCAGTGTATTGGCTTCAAGTATTGTATGGACACAGCAAGCATTGGCTTTAGAAGCACTTTCAGACCAAAGTTTGCGTAAAGTGTCTGGACAGGATGGTATCAGCCTGACCTATGAAACAGACCGAGTGACGATTGATCAACTAAATTGGAAAGACAATACTAATTTTGCCAATGGGACATCTGGAAATTTAAACCTTTCTTTAAATAATATTGAGGTCAATAAAATTGACAACAATAAGATTGGAGGAAGCGTTAAGCTGGATGTAGGTACCAATGCCAACCAGACAGGAATTCGTTTAGACGCAGTGGTTAATCCAGCCAATATTCATATAGGCAAAGTTGCGGTATGTGGTGATGCTTCACGTGGAGCGGATTGTTCCAGTCAGAATACATTAGGGGCTTTTACACTCCAAAATCGCGCACCGATGAATTTTGTTTTGGAAACCAGAAGTGGGCTATTCAATTCTAAAGACAAAGCCTACCTTGAGTTTGGTCTGCAAAATGCCAATATTTTCCATACACTCAAAAATGCTAGTGAATATAACCAATTTATTTTAAAAGATTTTAATTTTAATTTTAAAGGAACAGGTTATTTATACTTAGATGCCAATAAAGGCATGGTACTTTCAACAAGCTCTCCTAATGCCACGGACAGTAGTATCAATGAAGTGGTATTGGAGCGAGTCCAAGATTTGGATAATCCGGGTAAAACCCGACCTGGTTTTAATATCGATCTTAGATATAAAACCAATGTCGGCAGTGATGCCAAATCTTATACCGCCAATGACAATACGGATCAGCTCAACGCCATTATTCGTTTAGGTGCTTCTGGGCGTTTACGCGATGCAGAAATTGCAGTAAATGCAGATCGAACCAATTTAGGTGGTGCGGAAGATTCATCTATTTCTAGTACTCAAATGGCGGGTTCAACAGGTCTGCACGTTAATGTGAAAACCAGTTTTACCCGTGATGAAAAAAACACTTCGGGAGTCTTGACGGCTGAAGGAACCAAATTCGAGCTTGGACATACGGGTAAAAATTCTTATGCGATAGAATTTGGTAATTTAACGCCGCTACAAATTCGGACTCAAAGTGGCTCCAGTTTAGTCGACAACAATAGTTTGGCTTATATTAATTTTGGCGACATTTATATCAATGCCGTGCAAACCAAATCATTGGAATTTGAAATTGGGCAGAACATTGCCAAATTACTGGGGAAGCAAGCTGGCATTGATCGTTATAACTTAAGTAATAATGCGCAGAATGCCGTGGCCATTGCGGTACGTGGTATGGATTTCCAAGCCATCGCGCGAAATGCGAAATTTATTGCCAATAATAGTAATGATGCAAGTCATCAAATTACCAGCCAAAGTGCGACATGGGGTTTGGGGATTCCCATATATAACTTGAATGCAAATCTAGGTATTTATGGCACCACCTATGGTGCAAATAATGCTGAAGCAATCGGTTTTGGTTTAACCATGTCAACTCAAGGTCGAGACACCGCAGGTTCAAAAACAACGTCGATTATCCTGATAGATGGCGCACCGAATAGTTTTCATACCGCTGAAGAAGTGAACTATTACACGGGGCTGCGCAATATTGATTTTTTCATGGATACTCAAGGTGTGTTGGCCATGGAGCAAGCGGGAATCAAGCTGGACTTGCCGCGGTTAGTCATTGCAATGGGAGCAGAAATAGCCTTGGGACAGCTACCGGGTAGCCGTTATGAAGCCGCAGGTTGCGCGACGGCTGCAACATCTAATCTCAGTTGTTTTGTACCTGCAAATAGTTTTACCAATACCAATGATGTGTTGTTTGGGCTCGCACTGCGTTTGGACTCTTCTGCGCAATTGATGATCTTACCTGGCACAGCAGCAGATAATCATTTAGCAATTCAAGGCAATATTAAGCTGAATGCTTCAGATACAACCACCAATAAAAACTACCTGCACCTCACCAATGTCCAAGACAATGCAACCATTGGATTTGACCGTATTCAAGGTGAACTAGATTTGAATGCGAAAATTTTGGTCGAAAAAGATCAGGTGAAATTTAACAATAACATCCGTTTAAATCCGTCTAATCAGGCAGCAGGGGTGTTAAAAGCGGATGTTAATCTTTATCCAACGGCAGATCGGGCACAGAATCTAGGCACAATGGTATTTACAGGTGGCAATATCCGCAGCAGTTTTGGCATTACTCCAAGATAAAAAGAATGAAAGGAATAAAGTTGGTCATGAAGACAAAGTTATTATTGAGCATTTTACTTGCAACAGTTGCAATGCCCGTTATGGCAAAAAAATTACAAAGCCTTTCCGATCAGGAGCTGTCCAATGTCTCTGGTCAAGCTTTATTAACCTTGCAGTATTTACAGGGGACATCACAAACTGATCAAAAAGGGGATACTTATAACCAGTCCAATATTGGGTTTTATAAGTTAGGACTCGAAGCGGTCATGGAGCTGAATGCCAATATTAATAAATTGCAGTTGGGCTGTGGTGGCATCAACAACAGTGTTCGAGCCAGTAGTTGTGATATCGATATTGATAATATTTCTTTAAGTGGTTTACCTGCAAACGCTAACTATACTTCAGATGAGCGAGCAGCCACCTCAGCAAAAATTACCAACCCGTTTTTACAATTCGCGATTAAAAATCCGAATTCGGCGGCTACCCGTGAAGTCGTTGGATTTCGAGTCAGTGCAGAAAAAATTTCAGGGTTAATGACTTTAGGGACGGAAAACTCCGCCACTCCGAATGGGATTAATTCGTTTAGTGGTTATATGAAAACCAAAACTGCATCGGGTACAGCTGTGACTCAGGCACGTAGCATGACGTATGCAGATACAGGGTTAACGATAAACGGTATTGTACAGGGTCGATTATTAGGCAGCAGTTCAGGTACCACTTGTGTAGATGGATTTTTAGATCCTTGTTACGATATTTCATATACTTCCAATAATTACAATTTAAGTCTTTCCTCAACGTCTGCCCCATTTACGATTAACTCAACTGTTGTCTCAGGCACGCGTTTAAAAGATGTCGTATTAAAAGGCAGTGGCACTGTTGGACAGATTGATTTTAGTGGTCAATTGAAAGCTACAGTTGCGGGTTTTTTAAATTTGGATAAGCAAGTTACGGGGAATATTACAGGTTTAAAAACCGACATTACCGTGAATCAGAATCTGGGTTTAATTCATGCTTTATATCTGAACAACCCTGCATCTTTATCGTTACAATCACAAAAAATCTTATGGCCTGGCGCCGCAGTTGCGGCCAATCAGGGGTGGTGGTTAGCCATGGAGGATGAAGTCGAACTGGGAAGTTTAAGCCCAACTACACAAGTGGCGATTACCAATGAAGTTTTAAAGCAAACCATTGCAGGAATTAATAAAGACTTAACTGACAATCCGCGTAATTGTGGAAACTTATTAACAGGATGTGTGGGAGGTTCTGCACTGGTAGTTGGTAATGTACCTATGAATACTACGACTTTAGATTTTCCACTGACGAACTTGACCTTACAGGGGCAGAATTTCCGTTCTAACTGCTTTGGTGGCATGAAGTTCTGTTAATTTCAAGGCTATAAAAAATCCCGCAAGTTGCGGGATTTTTTATTCTAAATATAAAAATTACTTGGCAATTTTTGCTAATAATTCATCTTTAGAAATATTCACAGATTCAGCATCGGTACGACCTTTGTATTCAAAAGTGCCTGCATCCAAGCCTTTCTCACCAATTACAATACGGTGTGGAATACCTGTTAACTCAAGATCTGAGAACTTCACGCCTGGACGTTCATTACGATCATCCAGTAATACGTCATAACCCGCAGCAGTTAATTCTGCATATAAAGCTTCAGCGGCTTCTAAAGTACGCGGAGATTTATGTGCATTCATTGGCACAATTGCAACTTCAAACGGTGCAATTGCTGCTGGCCAAATGATGCCTTTCTCATCAAAATTCTGTTCGATTGCAGAAGCCACAACACGTGTAACCCCGATACCATAGCAACCCATAGTCACAGTAAACGGTTTGCCATCTTCACCCAATACTTTACAGCCTAATGCTTCTGAATATTTTTGTCCGAGTTGGAAGATATGACCGACTTCAATACCACGTTTAATTTGTAGGGTACCTTTACCATCTGGAGATGGATCGCCTTCAACCACATTGCGTAAGTCATAAACTTCGGTGAATTGCGCATCGCGTTCCCAGTTTACACCAGTTGCATGTTTGTCTGCTTCGTTCGCACCCGCCACAAAGTCAGACAGTACAGAAGCGGCACGATCAACAATCACAGTAACGCCTTTTTCTACTAGACCTTGTGGTCCGCAGAATCCTGCAGTTAAGCCAAGTGCTGTCAGTTGCTCGTCAGTTGCAAATGTTAATGGCGATGCAATAAGAGGGTGCTTTTCAGCTTTAATTTCATTTAGCTCGTGGTCACCACGCAAGAATAAAGCGATGACTGGCGTTTGACCTTTTTCATCTGCTACACCTTGTACTAACAAAGCTTTAACAGAATGTGCAGGATCAGATTTTAGGAATGCAGATACATCCGCAATGGTTTTTTGATTTGGCGTATCGACCAAAGTGAGCGCTTGCGTTGGAGCAGCACGTTCACCGACTAATACTGCTTCAGCCATTTCAATATTGGCTGCATAATCAGATTCAGTTGAGAAGGCGATATCGTCTTCACCGCTTGAAGCCAAAACATGAAATTCATGTGAACCAGAACCACCAATCGAACCTGTATCAGCTTGTACTGGACGGAAATCTAACCCTAAACGCGTGAAAATGTTGCAATAGGTTTGATACATCAAATCATAAGTTTCTTGGAGCGACGCTTGATCTGCATGGAAAGAATAAGCATCTTTCATAATGAATTCGCGTGAACGCATCACGCCAAAACGTGGGCGAATTTCATCACGGAATTTAGTTTGAATTTGGTAGAAGTTAATTGGTAATTGCTTATAACTTTTTAATTCGTTACGTGCCAAATCTGTGATGACTTCTTCGTGGGTAGGACCCAAAACAAATGGATTATCATGACGATCTTTAAAACGTAATAATTCAGGACCGTATTGTACATAACGACCAGACTCTTCCCACAGGCTTGCAGGTTGAGCCACAGGCATAAACACTTCAAGTGAGCCTGAACGGTTCATTTCTTCACGCACAATTGCTTCAACTTTATTTAGCACACGTACGCCCATCGGCAGCCAAGTGTATAAACCTGAAGCCAATTTACGAATCATGCCCGCACGGAGCATAAGTTGATGTGAAATGACTTCAGCATCGTTTGGGGTTTCTCTTAACGTTGCAAATAAAAAGCGACTCGCGCGCATGAAAACTGTCCTAATATTAATCGTGAAGGATAATCCAATCTTAAATGAAACAGTCACCCAGTGGTGACCGCACATTCAACTGCCATGGATTATGACATGATTTTCCGTTTGAGACGAAGTAGAAAATTCTTAAAGTCATCTAAGTAAGTAAAGATCACGGGAACCACTACCAAGGTCAGCAGGGTCGAGGTAATGACCCCGCCAATTACCGCATGTGCCATAGGCGCACTTTGTTCTCCACCTTCACCGAGTCCAAGGGCAAGCGGAATCATGCCCATCACCATGGCACTGGTGGTCATGAGAATGGGACGTAAGCGGGTTTTACCTGCTTGTAAAATTGCATCGTAGCGACTAGTACCAGATTCCATGGCTTTTTTAATAAAGTCGATCAGGAGGATGGCATTTTTGGTGACCAGACCCATCAGCATAATAATGCCGATGATGGAGAATAAATTCATGGTCGAGTCAAACAAGAACAATGCCAAAAATACCCCTATTAAGGAGAGGGGAAGCGAAGCCATGATGGCGGCAGGATGAATAAAGCTATTAAACTGAGAACCCAATACAATATAAATAAACACAATTGAAAGGGTGATGGCGGTCAAGGCATAACCTGCGGATTCTGCCATATCGGCATTGGCACCTTGCGTATCAAAACTATAGCCCGCAGGCAGTTTAAAGTTGTCCTGAATTTTTTGAATATCGGTGCCGATGTCTCCAGCAGGACGACCTGCGGTATTGGCTTCGACCAACACCTCACGCGCCAGATCACGTCGATTAATCTGTGAGGCGCCTAAGCTTTGTTCTAGGCTGGCAATACTGCTAAGTGGCACTAAAATATTTTGTCCAGACTGATCTTGTTTAGCAGAGTTAATGTATAAATTACCTAGATCACTAGGTAAGCTACGCTGACTTTCTGCTAAGCGGACATTCACATCGTAGCTCTCACCCTGTGCATCTTGCCAAGAAGTGACATCATCTCCCGCAATTAAAGGGCGCACCACATTGGCAATTTGGCTGACAGATAAACCTAAATCATTGGCTAGGACACGATTAATATGTACCGCCAAAGTGGGCTTAGGTTCTTTCAGCGAACTTTCCAAATCGACAACGCCTTGGACCTGAGCCACTTCTGCCATAAATTGATCTGATATTTTTTGTAGTTGAGCTAAGTCGGGACCTTTAATGGAAATCATGATTGGTTTTTGCCCGCCTGAAACATTTTCATCCGCAGAGGCAACCGAAGTCACACTGATGCCCGCCACGCTTTTGAGACGATCACGAAATTCATTATTCAGTTGCACCAGGGTTTTATCACGTTGTTGGCGTGGTGTGACTGTAACACGCAAACTGACATGGTTTTTACCGCGGTCTGTTGCGCCATTAATCACGCCGTAGGTGCCTAGTACTTCAGGATGCAGTCTTAAGATCTGTTCGACTTGAAGTAATTTGGCTTGTGAATATTCCAATGAAGCATTCACAGGTGTTTCAAATTTAATCCGAATTTGCGCTTTATCTGGTGTTGGCACAAATTCAGTACCAATCATTTTAGAGAGTGCTAATGCGCCAAACAGAGAGGTAATCGCGATCGCAAGCGTAATCAACCGAAAACGGAGTGCCAGTTTTAATAAGTATTCGTAGAGTTGCGTTAAGCGGTCGAGTTGCTGTGCAATCGCATCAAAAAAACGTTGTAACAGGTTCGGTTTTTGATTTTGTTGATGTTGGTCTGTCCAATGTGCCGAGAGCATCGGGTCGAGTGTAAAACTTACAAACATGGAAATCAGCACGGCTGTACTGACAGTCACCCCAAATTGATAAAAGAAACGTCCAATAATCCCACCCATAAAGGCGACAGGTAAAAAAACTGCGACAATCGTGAGGGTTGTCGCTAAGACGGCTAATCCAATTTCTTTGGTGCCATCCAAGGCCGCAGAGACATGGTCTTTGCCCATATCGGCATGGCGCACAATATTTTCCCTGACCACAATCGCATCATCAATCAATAAGCCAATACTTAATGATAGGGCGAGTAAAGTCATCATATTGATGCTAAAACCAAATGCCCAAATCATGGCTAATGTCCCCAGTAAGGAGATGGGGAGCGTCATGCCGGTGATAACGGTAGAGCGGAATGAACCAAGAAAGAGCAGGACAATCAATACCGCCAGTATCGCCCCTTCAAGAATGGTACGGCTTACATCTCGAATACTGCTACGAATGCCTTGAGAACTGTCGACTACGACCTTGGCACTGACGCCTTGAGGCAACTGCTTTTCAATATTGGCAAGGGCTTTGTATGTGCCATCGACCACTTGAATAATGTTGGAATCCGAATTACGTAGCACATCGACGGCAACCGCAGGATTTCCATTTAAAAAAGCACTAGATTCAAGTTCTGCCTGACTATCCTCAACCGTAGCCACTTGTTTTAGAAATATAGGGGCACCATTTTTAGTTGCAACAATCAGGTCGCCAAAGGCATAGGGATGAATCACTTTGGATTTGATTTCGACCACAAGTTCGGAATTGGCTTGCTTCAGGGTTCCACCAGGGACTTCAATATTTTCACTTTTAAGTGTGTTGATGACTTGGTCGATACCAATGCCGTAGCTTTGTAATTTATACGGATCAATCACGATACGGATTTGACGCTGGCTATCCCCCAATAAATTAACCGCACCTACGCCAGACACGGTTTGTAATTCTGGCACGACCCTTTGGTCGATATAGGTGCTGAGTTCACGTAATGATTGAGTATTCGACTCAAACACAATCGACATAATGGCACTGGCAGTCGGATCATAGCGTTCTACGACAGGATCCTGAATTTCATCTCGGAATTCAGCCGTGACTGGGGCGATTTTGTCGCGAATATCTTGAGCCGCGATCGCAGAGGGGACATCTAAATTAAACTCCACAATAATCGTGGATAATCCCTCACTGGATTGTGAAATGACCTGTTTTAGCCCCGAAATGGTGTTGATCCGATCTTCCATTTTCTTGGTAATTTCAGATTCAATGGTTTCAGGTGATGCACCAGGGTAGGTGGTGTGAATAACCACAAAGGGGAAATCGACATCAGGAAATTCTTCCACGCTCATGCGTTGCCATGAGGCTAAGCCAAGCACCATCAAGGACAGCATCATCATGATGGTAAACACGGGATATTTTACACTGATTCGGGTTAACCACATTTTCAGGTCCTGAATTTATTTATTTTTCTGAATGGTCACAGTCTTGTGGATATCACTATCACTAAATTTGACTCGGCTGATCTGATCTCCTGTAGCAAGACCTTCGACCACCGCAACATTTTCACTATAACGTTGTTCCAGAACATTGATGGATACCCGCTCAATTTTTTGTTGACGGATGACCCAGACATACGGTTTTTGTCCGAGGTCTTGAATGCTATCTAGTGAAATGAGTTGTCCAGAGACAGTGGTTGTTGCCAGAATACTTCCTTCAACAAAGGCGCCTATGCTCAGAGGATTTAATGCTGAATTCGGGGTGGCATAAAATTCAATTTGACGACTGTTTAAATCAGCTAAGGGTGAGATTCGGCTCAGGGTTGCTTGTAGTTGTTCTGAATTTCCTTGCAGATGATATTCAATTTTCTGTCCTACGCGTAACGCATTCCGTTGATCACTGGGGAGACGTGCCTGAAGTTCTAAACGTGTTGGATCGACAATTTCAAATAACGTTTGCCCAGCCGCAACGGTTTGACCCAGTTCAACTTGGCGTTTGGTCACGATTCCAGTAATTGGACTGCGTAAAGTACCATCTTGTTCAGCTTTCAGTGCAATATCGACGGTGGCTTGCTGTGCTTTCACATTCTCTAATTGTGCTTGATAGTCGACTTGGCTTTGCTCAAATTCAACTCTGGAAATAAAGCCTTGTGCTAACAGTCGCTGTTTACGCTGCATCATGTTTTGAGCCAGACTTGCTTGTGCTTTGGTTGCAGCTAAATTGGCTTTGGCTTGGGCTAAACGCGCTTCATTATCTTGATTATTTAACTGGACCAAGATTTGCCCTTGCTGTACTGCATTGCCGATATCAGCACGTACAGCAGTTGCAGTTGCCGTGACTTGGGATTGTAAGCTGCTTTGATTGACCGCGCGAATAGTGCCTGTGAACGTGGTTTTCTCAACGGACTCACCATAATTCAGTGGAACCAAATCCTGCTGTATAAGCTCGATTTGACTATTTTTTTGGGTAGATACAGTTTCGGGTTGCTTTTGACACGCTGTAAGTAAAAGGCTGGTAGAGATGCAAAGGATCAGGGTTTTAACATGAAAAATTCGAGGTACAAGCGGCATCTAAACATCCTTTACTTAATCTGAGCGTATTAGTTTTCCATGGCTTTTAAGCGCGCAACAATATTCGCGTACTCGACCTGCGTATCACGATAGTTGTTTTGTAGCGATTGAATCTGTTGCTTTTTATTGCTGATATTGGTGGCGTTATTGGTCAGATTGCTTTTAAGAATGGCAGGAACTGGTTCGCCTTTACGCAGGTACTCCATTTCTTGGCGTTTGAATAAAATACGATCATTTTGTAATTGTTTAAGTTGATCTTGCTGAAAGTAGATTTGTTTTTTTATATTTGCTAAAGCCTCATTCCCTTTAGTGATCGCAACCTTACTGCTGGTATAAGCTCGTTTTAAACGTAAATCAGTTTCACGTTGTTTAGCTTGAGCTGCTCGCTGAGGTGCTTTCTTCTCTTCCAGAGCTGCGTTATAAGCACGGTTGCGTTTAATCACTTGCATATTACTGTCAAGCGCCTCATAACCATAGCGAATATGATTGGGGGTCACATTGGTGCTGATATTGGCGACACCTTTACTGTCGTAGTAGCGATACCAGACCGCCTTAGCTTCCTCTGCAAAGGTAAAGGCTGATTGGAGGAGCAAAAGGCTAATCATCATAAAGCGTAAAGCCATTTCTTTATTTGCAATGAAAGCAAGTTTGTAACTAAACTGACTTTTCATTGGATCCCCCGCACACGATATTAAAGTTGACTAAATTACTTATTTTTAAGTAATAATAGAGTTATATTAGAACTAATCTGTACAATAAAAAACATCTATTCATCAAAAAAAAAATTGGAATGAACTAAAGTGTGAATTTATTAGCTAAAATAGCCGAAAGTGTCGAATAAGTTCAAAACTGTTCGTTGAAAATACAAGTAAATATATGTTAAAAATGTTGGCAACTTGTAATAAAACTTCATATACCAAATGTATGTACATTCTAAAAATGGGACGGGTCATTAAATGGACGATAAATTTCAAAATCTAAAAGTCATGGTAATTGATGATTCAAAAACTATTCGTCGTACAGCAGAAACATTATTACAACGTGAAGGTTGTGAAGTGGTCACTGCGGTAGATGGTTTTGAGGCATTGTCAAAAATTGCTGAAGCAAATCCTGATATTGTTTTTGTCGATATCATGATGCCGCGTCTAGATGGCTATCAAACCTGTGCACTCATCAAGAATTCACAAAATTATCAAAACATTCCAGTCATTATGCTATCGAGTAAAGATGGCTTATTTGACCAGGCTAAAGGTCGTGTTGTCGGTTCAGATGAATATTTAACAAAACCATTCAGTAAAGATGAACTTTTAAACGCAATTCGTAATCACGTAACAGCATAAGTTTTGCATTGGGGAAGAGCATGGCTCGTATTTTGGTAGTAGATGATTCGCCTACAGAAACATTTCGTTTCAGAGAGATTTTAGGCAAGCACGGCTTTGAAGTGATTGAAGCGTCAAATGGTGCAGATGGGGTAACAATGGCGCAAGCTGAACTCCCTGATCTTGTGTTGATGGATGTGGTGATGCCAGGCGTAAATGGCTTTCAGGCGACTCGTCAAATTGCACGTGGCGATACCACAAAACATATTCCAGTGGTTATTGTAAGTACTAAAGATCAGGCAACTGACCGTGTTTGGGGAAAACGTCAGGGTGCATGTGATTATTTGACCAAGCCTATTGATGAACAACTATTAATCGATACCATCAAGCAGCACCTCAACGCAGGATAAACTATGGCAGCGAACGGATTTATCGAATTACTTCGCTTGGCAAAACGTGGTAATAAAAACTACGTTTCGACCGAGAATGAAGTAAACCGATGGTCAGGGATTGCATTTGAAATGATGGGGCAATATTTCGTTGCCCCTTTAGGTGAGGTTTCGGAAGTAATTTATCCGCCAAAATATACACCAGTACCAAATACTCAATCGTGGGTGATGGGATTGGCAAATATTCGCGGAAGACTGCTTTCAGTTGCAGATTTGGCACATTATATTTCTGGACATCGAAGCCAATATTCACCGACTCAAAAAGTCTTATGTATCAGTCATCATGATCATTATGTCGGTTTAGTCGTCGATCAGGTTTTGGGTATTCAACACTTTAATAAGAAAAGTTTCTTCTCTAAACACAATGATTTAGATAGTAATTTACAAGAATATTGCCATGGATATTTCCATCAACATAACCAACAATGGCATGTTTTCTTATTTAGTCGTTTATTGCAAAACCCAAAATACATGAACGCATCTATAAAACTTATAAATTAAATAGTCACACTCATTAAGAATGAAGGCGAAATTCGGGGGAGAAGCTGCATGGGCTTTAAGCTAAAAAAGAAAAATGCAGGTGAAAGTACCAACCGTGCGGGTGGTAATGCTTTAGTAGCAAAAATTCAATCACAGACGGAACAGTTTTCACGTGTATTCGGTGACAGTGAAAAGTCCAGACCATTAATTTTGGGTGCAGCGTTTTGTATCATCTTGGCCCTATTCCTTCTGTTATATCTTTTCTATAGCGTACCGCGTAATAACGAATTTACGCGTAGCTTGGGTGATCTACGTCTTTTATCACAAACGATTTCACGTCAAGCAACTGAAGCAACTGCTTCAGGTACACCTGAATCTATCAAGAAACTCACGGATTCTCAAAAAGCATTCGCTGAAAACCTTGAAACAGTCAATGATATTCATGCTAGTACGCAAGCATTACGTGAAGTTGATGAGCAATGGAAAAAAGTTTCTGAAAACATTGACTTAATTGCAGCACAACAAAAAATCATTAACCAGTTATACGACACCAACATTGCCATCAGTGAAAGTATTCCTGGTATTCAGGCTGAATATAACTTGATGGTTGACCAAATGGCACGTCAGAACATGCCAAGTAGTCAGGTTGTAATTGCAAAAAACCAGGTCTTCATTGCGGAACGTATTTTACGTTCAATTAACTCAGTGTTAACGGGTACGACCAACTCAAGTGCTTCAGCAGATGACTTTAGTGCCGATACTGAAACATTCGGTGCATATTTGAATGCACAAATTAATGGTAGTGCTGAACTGGGGGTTCAACAGATTTCTGAACCTGCTTTACGTGAATCTTTAGATGGGATTAAAGCTGAGTATGATGAAGTATTAAAATCTGCTGCAGCAACAGTCTTAAAGAACTCTTCTCAAATTGTTAAAGTACGTCAAGCATCATCTTCGATTTTTGAGCAGTCTGATACCTTGTTAACTAACTTAAACAAGTTATCTGGTGGTACAGGTTGGGCCATTGCAATTCCAGCATTGGGCTTAATTCTGGCACTGATTGGCTTCTTATTCTGCGTATTTAAATTACTTGTACTCCGTGGTGAAGCGGATAAAGTGCGTGTATCACGTTTACAAGAAGAATATGACCGTAACCAGAATGCGATTTTACGTTTACTGGATGAAATCGCCGACTTGGCGGACGGTGACTTACGTTCATATGCAACAGTATCTGAAGACTTTACTGGCGCAATTGCTGACTCGATTAACTTCGCGATTGACCAGTTACGTGAGTTGGTATCGCGTATTACTGAAACGTCTGCGGAAGTTGCACACTATACGCAAAACACGCAGATCATTACCAACCAGTTGGCGGAAGCTTCTGAGCATCAGGCGCAAGAAATTGCAGGTGCATCTGCCGCGATTAACGAAATGGCAATGTCAATTGACCAGGTATCTGCAAACGCATCTGAATCTGCTACGGTAGCAGAACGTTCGGTACATATTGCATCGAATGGTGCAGACGTTGTAAACCGTTCAATTGAAGGTATGGATATCATCCGTGAACAGATTCAAGAAACTTCAAAGCGTATTAAGCGTTTGGGTGAATCTTCACAGGAAATTGGTAATATTGTCGCGTTGATTAACGATATTGCCGACCAAACCAACATCTTGGCATTAAACGCTGCAATTCAAGCATCGATGGCAGGTGAAGCAGGTCGTGGTTTCGCAGTTGTTGCCGACGAAGTCCAGCGTCTAGCAGAACGTTCAGCATCGGCAACCAAGCAGATCGAAACGCTGGTGAAAACGATTCAGACGGATACTAACGAAGCAGTGATTTCGATGGAACAGACTACTTCTGAGGTTGTACGTGGTGCAAACTTATCTAAAGACGCTGGTGTTGCACTGGATGAGATTCAAAGCGTATCGGGTAATTTGGCGAAACTGATTGCAAGCATTTCTGACGCAGCAAAACTTCAGTCAGCATCTGCAGGTCATATTGCAACGACGATGAACGTTGTACAAGAGATTACCTCTCAGACCACCACAGCAACGTTCGACACAGCACGTTCGGTTTCTGAGCTTGCCAACATGGCGGAATCTTTACGTGAATCTGTAACGGACTTCAAACTACCTGAATAAGTTAGCTATTTAAGGGTATTCCGAGCTTGTTTAGTTCGGAATACCGATCTAGTTTTAAGCATCGACCCGAGGGACTTTGAGCCTAAAGTCCAGCGTGATGATTACACTCAGGTTTGAGCGCCTTTTATGGTGGCAAAGAACGTAAGAAGCCAAAGCTATGAAAGAAATATTAAAAAATTTAGTCGATACGACAACGCTTCCAGAAGATAGTTATCTTGAACAAGATGCTGAAATTCTAGAGATCTTTGTAGAAGAAATTGAAGAAATTTTTGAAGAGCTAGACAGCGTTTTTGTGCAATGGTTAGCAAATCCCTCAGATCAAGAAACTTTAACGATCATTCGTCGACACTTTCATACACTGAAAGGTTCGGGTCGTATGGTGGGCGCGAAATCTGCAGGTGAGCTGGCGTGGGTGGTGGAAGATACATTAAATCGTGTCATTTTTGGTTCAGTGGCTTTAGATAGCAAGATCCAAAAATTTGCTCAAGCGGTTTATCGTATTTTCCAGTATAAACTGTATCCTCAGTTTAAATCGGTTCAAGCAACAGAAATCGATTTACGACCATTGCTACTTTTGGGGCAGCAATTACAGCAAGGGCTAACGCTTGAGCCAGCTTTGGAAGAATTATTGTTATTGGCGGATCAACTGAATTCACCAGAACAAATGACTGGACTTGAATTCACTGCATCTGAAGAAGATCAAGTGGCAGAGGAAGCCCGAGTAGAACCTGTTCAAGAATCCAATGATCTTCAAGAAGTCACGACTTCTATCTTTATTGAAGAAGCTGAAGAGCATCTGGCGACTATTGATCACTTCTTAAAACAAGAAGCGGATGAAGTGCCAGATTATAATGGACTGATTCGAGCATTGCATACTTTGCGCGGTAGTTCGTCGATGGCGCATATCCAGCAAATTTTTGATGCCAGTTCCAAAGTTGAAAACTTGTTTAAGACATTATTACAAGAAGAGATTGTTTCTGGTTCAAATGAAACGGCATTGTTAATTCAATATGCAGAATTCGTGCGTGATTTCTTGCATATCCTTCGTCAAGGAAAACTTGAAGAGCTTAGTCAAATTGATCAAACCTTTAATCAGGTGTGGGAAGATTATGGCTTTAATCAAGAGGACTTTGATGCTACAGCCAATCCGCAAGGTTTAGTCTCTCAGTTAATTGAGTTAGATATTGACTTGTTGTTAGATGCGGAACTCGAATTTGAAAAACGCGCTAAAACAGAATTCCCTGCATACGTTGAGCAGTTAAGTCAAAAGGCGCAGTTACTGGCTGAACATACCGATAATCGTGCGACGCAGGGTATTCATGTATTTGTACAGACTTTAGATGAATGCTATCAAGCTCTATTAGCCAAAGCAGCGTTATTGAATATCGACTATGCCTATGAGTTATTTGCTCAGGCACATCAAGAATTTATTTACCTTTTCGATACTTTGGCAGCAGGGCAGCGGATCAGTTTGTCTGAGCAAGCACAGCACGTTCTGCAAAACTTAACTGCATTTGTGCAGCAAGATTTAGAGATTTTTGATGAGGCTGAACTCAGTACGCTAGAAGAAACAGCCTCAACAACGATTGAAGAGTCATCTCATATTGAAGAAAGTGCGAAAGGCACCGCAGTCGATTTTGCGGTACTGTCTAAACGTATTCATAGTGATGCTCAATTGGTCGATGCTGAAGATGCTAATCGTCAGTTTGATGAAGATCTGCTGGATATCTTCCTTGAAGAGGCAGATGAGCTGCTCATGGGGATTGACCAAGACGTCCAGACATGGAGTCATGATCAGTCGAACACTGCTGCACTCAATAACTTGATGCGTTATTTGCATACCTTAAAGGGTGGTGCAAATATGATTCAAGCCACTCATATTGGTTTAATCTCGCATGAGCTAGAAACCATTTATGAGCGAATTATCAATCAGCAAATTCAGGCATCGCCTGCTTTGATTCAGATTATTCGTTTGGTGCAGGACAATATTGCGGATCGTATCCAAATCATTCGTGAACAACGCGTTGATTATCCTGCACCAGAAGCTATTGATATTCTAAATAATATTCAAGCCTTGGTGGCAGGTGTGGCTGTATCTACAGTCACTGAAACCGTGATCGAGCAAAAGCTACCTGCAGTTGAACATGTTGCAGCTTATGCAACAACATCTGTGGATGCACCTGTATTACCACCTATACAGCCTGTGATTACGCCTGCAGAAGAAAAGGAAATTATTGCTTGGACTGAGCCGACATCTATTGTGCAGTCTGTAGTTTCAGAAGAAGATGACAGTGTCCGCTCGATTGTTGAAGAAACATTCCTTGAAGAAGCGGCTGAAATCTTCGATACAATGGAATCGTTACTGCAACAGTGGATTGAACAACGTAGTGACCGTAGTTTATTGCTCCAATTACAACGTGCAGCGCATAGCCTGAAAGGTGGCGCACGTATGGCTGAAATTGAGGCTGTAGGTGCAATTTCCTATCGTTTAGAAAGTGCTTTTGAACAGTTTGCAGTACATCATTTCAATTCGAATGTCTATGATCCATTATTGAAAACAACAATTGCGTGGTTAAGACATGCAATTTTTGAACATGATTACAGCAATTTCGATAGCTTGAAGGCAAGTCTGGAAGCGATTGAGTATGCGGATGTCACCGTTCAATTACCAACACGAAACACACCGGCTCAAGTACAAATTACAGCACCAAGCTTTGAATTTATTCAGGGTGATGGTACTGAGCCACCAGCCATGATGGGTGAGTGGGAGACCTCAGGACAAACCGATCAATCCAATGAAATGATTCGAATTTCAGCTGATCTGATTGAAAAGATGATTGATCTATCAGGTGAGAATTCGATTAACCGTTCACGTATTGAAATGGACTTAGGTCAATTAGGCAATACCTTGAATGAAATGGAATTGGCGATTAAACGTTTAGCCGATCAGTTACGTCGAATGGAAGGTGAGTTAGAGTCACAAATTATTGCCAAACATGGCAGTGAAGTCGGACGCTATGCAGACTTTGACCCGCTCGAAATGGACCAATATTCATCATTGAATCAATTGTCGAAGTCTTTGGCGGAATCTGCATCGGACTTGGTCGATTTCAAGACGACTTTAGCTGAAAAAATTCGAGATACCGAAAGTCTGTTACTACAACAATCACGTATTCAAGCAGAAATTCAAGAAGGCTTAATGCGTACGCGTTTGGTACCATTCACTCGTTTACTGCCACGCTTACAACGTATTGTACGTCAAACATCTTCCACCCTAAATCGTCCTGCAGAATTGATTGTGAACAATACTGAAGGTGAATTAGACCGTACCATTCTAGAACGTTTAGTTACACCGCTTGAACATATGCTACGGAATGCGGTTGACCATGGTATTGAAGATCCTGAACAACGTCAGTTAGCCCATAAACCTGAAGTTGGTAGAATTGAACTCAACATTAGCCGTCAAGGTACGGATGTTATGGTTGAATTCCATGATGATGGTAAAGGGATTGATGTTGCGAAAATTAAAGAGAAAGCTATTTCTTTAGGTTTGATGAAAGCCGATCAGCAGCTTGAAAAGCAGGAAATACTTCAATTTATTTTCCACCCTGGTTTTAGTACCGCACAGCAGATTACGCAAATCTCTGGTCGTGGTGTAGGTTTGGACGTGGTACAGAGTGCTATTAAAGCGCTTGGTGGTCATGTCGCTGTAGACTCTACCTTTGGCAAAGGCACCAGCTTTAGTATTCGCGTACCAACGACGGTCGCGGTGAGCGATGCCTTGATGGTGAAATCTGGGGATCAGCAATTTGCAGTTCCGTTGGCGCAGATTGAGCGTATTGTGCGTATTGCTCCGAACGCATTGGAAAGTTATTTCAACAGCAAAGAAGACTACTTTAAGATTGATAATGAAAGTTACAAACTCCGTTATTTGTCAGAGTTTGTCTCGAATCAGCCTTTACCTCGTTTAGGTAGTATTGCGCATTCATTGCCTGTGTTATTAATTAAAGGCAATAGTGGTCAAACCATTGCCTTGTTGGTCGATCAGTTGATTGGTTCGCGTGCGCAAATTGTGGTGAAACCAATTGGTCAACAGTTCTCGGCTATTGGGGCAATTGCTGGCGCAACGATTCTCGGTGATGGTCAAGTATGTCTGATTTTGGATGGGCAAAATATTGCGCGTCAGATTCAAACCACACAACGAGTGAAGCATGCCAATGATCAACGCGATTCATACCGTTATAGTGCTACACGTCGTTTAATCATGATTGTGGATGACTCGGTGACTGTACGTAAGGTGACTTCGCGTCTGTTAGAGCGTCAGGGTTATGATGTAGTGACTGCGAAAGATGGTGTTGATGCCATGGAGCAGTTGGAAAATGTTAAACCAGACTTAATGCTGTTGGATATTGAAATGCCGCGTATGGATGGTTTTGAAGTGACTAACTTGATTCGTCACCATGAGATCCACAAGCAGTTGCCAATTATCATGATTACATCACGTACAGGTGAAAAACACCGTGAACGTGCATTTAGTTTGGGTGTAACTCACTATATGGGTAAACCATTCCAAGAGGCAGACTTGTTGAATAACATTGAAAGCCTATTGACAGTGAAACAGGGGTAAGAGGATGAGTGAAAACAGCGCGAGTAAATCGGTCTTAGATCAAATTAGTCAGCAAGAGTTGCATCATCTCATCACTGTTTCTACGGGATTTATCGATGCCTATATCATTCAGTGCTATGGCAAAGTGGCGATGTTATTGCCACAGAATATTGTACTTTCTGCATTAGATAGCCCGACGCATGTCACATCAGTAGAATGGCATGATGTCAAACTGCCTGTCTATGCAGTGAATGATCCTGCGAGGAAGGGTGGGGTTGCCCTTGTGATAGAAGGGGATGAAATTGATCAGCGTTTTGCCCTGATGTGTAATGAGATGCCTAAATCAGTACGTGTGCGTATTTCCGAGGTTGTTGATGAGGAAATGACAGTCACTGATCCGATGGTGTTCCAGTACGTGCGTATGGGAGAGCAGACCTTTCAGGTGCCAAACGTTGTCCAGATTCAAGCCAGTTTAGGCATTAATTCATAAAGCATTTGACAAAAAAACCCATGTTGAACATGGGTTTTTTTATTGTCTATCTTGCAATCATCTTAAGCCAGTAGGCCTTCAAGAATTTGCTCATAAATTTCTGCTAAAGGCTCTAAATCAGCTACATTCACATGTTCATCAATTTGATGGATGCTGGCATTCAACACACCAAGCTCTAGGACTTGTGCGCCTGTAGGAGCGATAAAGCGACCATCTGAAGTACCACCACTAGTAGATAATTCAGTTTCACGTCCTGTCACATTACGAATTGCATTCTTTGCCGCATTGACCAATTCACCCACAGGGGTTAAGAATGGCAAGCCTGAGTGTGTCCAGTGAATGTCATATGACAAACCGTGACGATCAAGAATTTCCAGAACACGCGTTTTTAATTCTTCAGCAGTCACTTCAGTCGAATAACGGAAGTTAAAAGTTACAGTCATGGTGCCTGGTACAACATTGGTCGCACCTGTACCTGCCTGAATATTAGACACTTGGAATGAAGTAGCTGGGAAATACTCATTACCTTGATCCCAAATGGTGTCACATAACTCGGCAACAGCTTTAGACGCCATATGAATCGGGTTAATCGCAAGGTGTGGATAGGCAACGTGACCTTGTTTACCCTTCACAGTTAACACCGCATTTAAAGAACCACGACGACCATTTTTAACGATATCGCCTAAATGGTTGGTACTCGATGGTTCGCCGACAAGACACCATGTCATTTTTTCTTGACGTGCTTCTAGGGTTTCAATGACTTTCACCGTACCGTTGATAGCAGGACCTTCTTCATCGGAAGTGATCAGAAAAGCAATTGAACCTTTGTGGTTTGGATGTTTGCTGACAAAGCGTTCAGAAGCAACCACCATCGCTGCGAGCGCAGTTTTCATATCTGCACTACCGCGACCATACAGCTTACCGTCACGAATTTCGGGTACAAAAGGCTCAGAGTGCCATGCATTTAAGTTACCCGTAGGTACAACATCGGTATGCCCAGCAAAACAAAATACAGGAGACTCAGTGCCTTTACGTGCCCAAAGATTATCAACATCATCAAAACGCATCGATTCAATGTTAAAACCGATTTTTTCTAAGCGTTCTGCCATAATATTTTGGCAGTTATGATCGACGGGAGTCACTGAAGGTTGGCGGAGCAACTGTAAGCTAAGTTCAAGAGTTTCGGAGTGATTCATAGGGGGAAAGCAAATGAAAAATATGCGGCTATGATAGGCGAATCGAGTCAATAAAGGGAGTTTTGACATAAAAAAACCTTATCGTTTTGATAAGGTCTTTTATTGGTTTTAGCTAATTACAATTTATCCGCGGTTTTTTCAGCGCTATCAGTCACGACATCCCCAACTTTAGATACGTCTTTACCTACACCTGCAACTGTATTACAACCTGCAAGAAAAAATGAAAATAGTAAGGAAATAGCAATCACTTTTTTCATGGTTAACTCCATAGTTTATTATCATGAATGAATAATGAAATTAGATTAAAAAACAATCAAAACAAAGTGTAGGATGATTTCATTATAAAAAAGTTAAGGAATGTATAGTGAATAACGAATTGTTCTTCTAAATCGGATATTGCAGCAGTGGTCGATGACGGTACATATAAAAATTTTGCTCGCCAGCTTGCTGTTGATAGCAATATAAGCCATTTGTCCAAAGCTGTGGTGTTTGGCTACTTGGAGAGTGGTTTGGGCATAGCCATTCATGGCGTTGCAGCCGATGTGGCGTATAGGTTTGAGGTATAAACTCATACCCCCATAAGCCGATTCTACGCTGTAAATTAACCCAGTTGGGAATTTGTTGGATGGTCGTATTCAGAGGTACATAAAGCTGACCTTTGAGCATCACAAAGCGTTGCTGAATAGGGTAGCCTAGCGCTTGTCCAAACTGAAATTGCTTTTGAGTAAAGTGATTGAGTTTTCGCTTTAAGGTGTCGGTACGGTTTAAACCATACCAGTGTGAAAAGGAAAAATCCCATTCGGCTAAATAATATTTAAGTGCAACTTCCCAATGTTCAATCTGCTGGGTTTCCGTATTTTTGAGTAAAAAATCCAGTTCACCTAAAGTTCTGGCACCAGCAATTTGTTGAATGCTGTGTCCAAGCAATTCATAAGGATGATAGTCAGAATCACGTAACCAAAACCAGACAAACATTTCAAAGCGCAGTCCCAGACGCGTGCTTTTTAGTTGATTTAAAAAGTCTTCCAATTCATATGGATGCTGATCTAAATGTAATAATCTGGAGTGATATAATTGAAAATACTGTTGCCAGACCGTTTCGGCATGGAATTGAAAAGGCTGCTGAATTTGAAATTGATCTGGATAGTCTTTCAGAATGTTGGGACTGGCAAGGCTAAACGCCAGTTGTCGTACTAAGGGATTTTTAAAGTTCAACCATGGCTCAAAAAGATGGTCTTGTTGTAATGTCAAAAACATAGTGGAAACCAAAATGGCAGAACAATCTACAGAATTTAAAAAGGATAAAGTGTAAAAACATTTTATACTAGCGCAATTCTAGATTAGGGCTTGAAGATGAAGATAGTGTTTTGGCGAAGTTTGGTGGTGCTCTTTGTCATCCTCGGCTTTATTGGGGCAATACTCCCAGGTATGCCAACAACAGTATTTTTGATTTTAGCAGCATGGGCAGCATCGAAAGGCTGGCCACAAGTGGATGATTGGCTCATGAATCATCCTAAACATGGGACTACACTGCGGGCATGGCGTGAAAATGGCACAGTGCCACGTAAAGCCAAATGGATAGCCTCAATGATGATGCTGATCAGTGGTGTGATGATGTTATTCACTACGGCACCTTTTGCGGTGAAAGTCTTTACCGATCTAACCATGCTGATTGTTGCGATTTGGTTATGGTTACGCCCAGAACCAGCAGCAAACTGAGTACGATCAGTTATGCTTATTTTGGGTCGCTCTTTTATGTAGGTTCCTCTGATGCAATATTCATTACAACAAGCAGATATTCTTATCGATTTAGCAGAACAAACGTTACAACTGCCTAAGCACAATAAATTTTATGTGATTTCATCTGGAAAAAATGGCATAGGTGAGCAAGAGAATAGTGGTAAGACCCCACGTGGCTGGCATCAAGTGGCGCTAAAGTTTGGTGAAAGCGCTCCAATGAATGCAGTGTTTATTGCCCGTAAGGAAACTGGTGAAGTATACGATCAGGAACTTGCATCTGAATTTCCTGAACGAGATTGGATTTTATCGCGCATTTTATGGTTGTCCGGTTTAGAACCCCAATTTAATCAGGGGGAGGGCTGTGACACTTTCAATCGTTATATCTATATTCACGGTACACCAGATAGCGAACCTATGGGCATTCCAATGTCACATGGTTGTATTCGGATGCGCAATCAAGATGTAATTGAGTTGTTTGAGCTAATTCCAGAAAATGCTTTGGTTTACATTTCAGAGCAGCATTTAAATTTAAGTTAATTCAGTCCTTAGTTTAAAAAAATAGAGTAGTGGAGTTGATCTTAAGCAGAAATACTCGAATTTCTGATTTTAGTATTGAAGATGAAGTTTAGGTGAGAGTGAATTTTAAGCAGTTTTTCTAAATAAATTGCAGAATATGCTTGTTTTTACAGCAAAACACTTATTTTTTAATCACTCAAACATAAAATCATGAAAACTGTGAGAAAAGCGTTTGACACTCGGTAAAGATTCTCTATAATGCACCACACAAACGATGAAGACGTTAAGGGCGCTTAGCTCAGTTGGTAGAGCGTCTGCCTTACAAGCAGAATGTCGGCGGTTCGATCCCGTCAGCGCCCACCAAGCCTTTACGTTAAAGATCTTACGTGCAGCGGTAGTTCAGTTGGTTAGAATACCGGCCTGTCACGCCGGGGGTCGCGGGTTCGAGCCCCGTCCGCTGCGCCACTTAAGATTTTTAATATTGTTTGTACCACATTAGTGACTTTGTGTAAGTGCAGCGGTAGTTCAGTTGGTTAGAATACCGGCCTGTCACGCCGGGGGTCGCGGGTTCGAGCCCCGTCCGCTGCGCCACTTAAGATTTTTAATATTGTTTGTACCACATTAGTGACTTTGTGTAAGTGCAGCGGTAGTTCAGTTGGTTAGAATACCGGCCTGTCACGCCGGGGGTCGCGGGTTCGAGCCCCGTCCGCTGCGCC
>NZ_JAKVIM010000014.1 GCF_022601715.1 Acinetobacter zhairuonensis
CCATCGATCAGTTCAGCAGGCTGTCCTGCTGTGCCAAAACCACCAATCATGATGGTTGAGCCGTCGGTGATTTGGGATAAAACTTCGTGAATGGAAGTCGAGGATTTATTGATCATGTAAAGCACCTATACATGGATTTCGGAACTGCTTCATTCGTGCAAATATCAAATGTCGAAAAAGGGAGTAAGAAACTAAAAAGTTGCGGTGTGAATTGGAAACTGAATGGAATGAGCCAAGTAATGCCTTAGCTCATTCATGTTTGAACGATTTAAGCGTTATGCCACTGCACGACGACGATCCACTTCAGTTGAAGGGGCAGAAGCCGCCTCTTTAACGAGTTCGATATTAAAGGTGATGTGTTTAAATGGTTTGTCTAAACCACGACGTTGAATTTCAGTAGGGTCAGTTACATCAACTGCTGTAGCCACTAAGCCATCACGGGTAGCAAATGCAAAGTCATCCCAAAGGTATTTGTCACCTTCAATGTTGAATTGCGTAGTTAACTTACGGAAGCCAGGTGCAGAAACAAAGTAGTGCACATGCGAAGGACGGTTACCATGACGACCTAACTTATTCAGTACTGCTTGAGTAGTGCCTTCAGGAGGGCAACCATAGCCAACTGGCATCGTCGTTAAAGCGGTATATTGACCATTTTCATCAGTCAAAATCGTACGACGTAAATTAAACTCAGACTGAGACTTATCAAAGAAAGAATAATTGCCCATGCTGTTGGCATGCCACATTTCTACTTTGGCATTTTCAATGATTTGACCATCAGCATCGCGAACCAAACCTTCAATAATCAAAGTATCAATCTTGTCTGATTCACTGCCATCATCCATACGTGCAAAGCCAACCGTTTCAGGCGCACCAGCAACATACAAAGGACCTTCAATAGTACGCGGCGTACCACCCGTTACACCCGCTTTGGCATCTGCTTCATCAGCACGTAAATCTAAATAATGCTCTAAACCTAAACCAGCAGCTAACAGACCAAGTTCATTGGCTTGACCTGCATCGGTGAAATATTCCAAACCTTTCCAAACTTCAGAAGGTTGAATATCCAAATCTTCAATGGCTTGGAAAAGATCACCAAGCAGACGAACAATAATTTGCTGAATGCGAGTATCGACAGGTCCTTGTGCCGTATCGACATTCATTTGCTTAACGAGAGCATCAATTTGTTGACGATTCATACTATATCTCCTGAAGTATGTGGATTATGCGTGGCATTATTATTGGCTATTGTTTTAGCTAGTATTTTTAATGCCACAGTCCTTGTTGCTATTGAAATTCGGTTTTATTGTGCTACAGCTTTAAGCCTTATGAATCATCCTCACGGATGGAAGAGGGATGACGATTTAACGGCATCACTTCAATGTTCATAAATGGATAAAGCGGTAATCCTTGTAAAATGTTGTGCAGCTCTTCATTGCTCTCGACATCAAAAATGCTGATGTTGGAGTACTGACCTGTTATACGCCAGATGTGTCGCCATTTTCCAGAACGTTGTAATTCCTGTGAATATGCTTTTTCAATGGCTTTCACTTCATTGACTTTTTCAAGCGGCATATCAAGCGGAATATGCACATCCATGCGTACGTGAAATAACATTTACAGCTTCCTTATTTTTGCGTCGTAGTTGTTCAATTTTGTCTTCGTCAATTTCAATCCCTAAACCTGCACCTTTAGGCAGATGAAGTTCAAAATTTTCGTAACGAAGGGGGGTTTTTAAAATTTCTTCAGTCAGGAGCAATGGACCAAATAATTCGGTACCAAATGCCAGTGTTTCAAAAGTCGAGAAGGCATGCGCAGAAGCGATACTACCAATTGGACCTTCAAGCATGGTGCCGCCATATAGATCGATACCTGCTAAGCCTGCAATTTTGGCAACTTCACAGGCTTCTAGCAGACCACCTGATTGTTCAATCTTGACTGCAAAGACATCTGCACCATGACTTTTCGCAATGCGGTATGCACTGTCAGGACCTGTTAATGCTTCATCTGCCATAATCGCAACATCAAAGCGCTGAGTTAAACGTGCCAGAGCTTCGGTATTTTGAATCGCACACGGTTGCTCAATCAGGTCGATACCACCGTCTTGCAATTGTTGAATACCACGGATACATTCCAGTTCTGACCAAGCACGGTTTACATCTACGCGAACGCTGATGTCTGCACCCAAGGCTTTTTTAATCGCAATCACATGGTCAACATCTTGCTGTAACGGACGCGCACCAATTTTGAGTTTGAATGTATTGTGACGTTTCAGCTCAATCATTTTTTCCGCTTCAGCAATATCTTTTTCGGTATCGCCTGAAGCCAGTGTCCACAGTACAGGTAAGCTGTCACGTAAACGGCCACCCAGTAATTCGCTGATCGGTAAGCCTAGATGCTTGGCTTGAATATCTAGCAGAGCAGTTTGAATGGCACATTTGGCAAAACGATTGCCATTAATATTTTTACGGATCAGTTTTAAGGTTTGAGCAACATTTAACTCTTTTACTGAAGTCAGTAATGGTGCAAAGTAAGTATCAATATTGGCTTTGACACTTTCTGGGCTTTCTTCACCATAGTTCAGTCCACCAATAGTGGTGGCTTCGCCCCAACCGATAAAACCATCCGTGGTTGTAATTTTTACGAGCACTAAGGTTTGAATACGCATCGTCGTCACAGACAGTTGATGCGGGCGGATCGTTGGGATATCCACGAGTATAGTTTCTATGCTTTTATACATGAAGTTTCAACTGTTACGAACTTGTTTGTATACCATAGAAGAATGTAATCGCCTAAAATAGATATAGAATGGTATTTAAAAATACTAAAAAGGTATGTTAATGGAATTAAGACACTTAAGATATTTTGTGACTGTGGTCGAAGAGAAAAGTATCACCAAAGCTGCGGAGAAGTTGTTTATTGCTCAGCCACCATTAACTCGCCAAATTAAAAAATTAGAAGAAGAACTCGGGATTGATCTGTTTGAAAAAGGGTCGCGTCCTTTAAGAGCCACTGAGGCGGGCTTATATTTTTATCAGCATGCGGTGCAGATTTTAACTCATGCGGCACAAGCTACGACCATGATTAAGAAGATCAATGCGGTGAATACCAGTGTCAAAATCGGCTATGTCAGTTCGTTGCTTTATGGTTTATTGCCTCAAATTATTTATTTATTTCGACAAAAAAATCCAGAGATTCAAGTCGAATTGATTGAGTGCAGCACCCGAGATCAGGTCGAGGCGTTAAAGCTGGGTAAAATCGATATTGGTTTTGGTCGATTGCCGATCAGTGATCCTGCAATTAAAAGACTACTGTTACGTAAAGAAAAACTGAAACTGGCGGTTTTTAAAAAACATCCCTTGAATGATTATCATGAAAAAGGGGTGTATTTATCGCAAATAGTCAATGAAACTATTTTTTCTTATCCTAATACGCCAAAACCCAATTTCTCGACCACCATTCAAGCCATGTTTACCCAATTGGGTCTAATTCCTACTAAGTGGACAGAAGTGCGTGAAATTCATATGGCTTTGGGCTTAGTGGCATCTGGAGAGGGTGTGTGCCTTATTCCTGAAAGTGCTTGCGAAATTGGCATGAAGAATGTGGAGTATCTGGATATTTTAGATTTGGAAGCCTATAGCCCAATTTCGTTGTCGATGCGTAATATGGACCAGAGTGCCTATATTCCAAAAATTTTGGATTGTATTGAAGAGATTTACCATACCGAGAATATCTCTAAAAATTTGGATTAATTTCTAGTTTTTAAAAAATGAAAATGCCTCATCAATGATGAGGCATTAAAAAAACTTGTGTTGATGTGTCGGTTTTTTCTCATGAAGGGAGAAAGAGGGCGCAAGCAATCACGAAAGAAGTCCAAAGTACAAACCACAAAATCAATCAGACGAATTAAGCTGTAGTTATTACGTTGCTGAAATCCGCTTCATCTTCTCATTGGTTTTCCTTCACGATTTGAATTAAGCACGTGCGGTATTACTTTGCAAAAACTTTTCGCTATACAGTCGATAATCTTGTAATGCGTGCTCGTCTAGCCAACTTTTCACTGCTTCAATCATCGGTGGTGGACCACACAAATACATGTCGAATGCTTGTTCAGCCAATTGATCCTTATTCAAATGTTCATGAATAAAGCCTGCTTTACCTTGCCACTCTTCCGAAGCCTTGGTCACAATTGGGTGGTAGCTAAAGTTCGGGAATTGTTCACCATAGGCGTGCAGACGTTGTTGCTCGCATAAATCGGTTTCCGTGTTGACCCCATAGTAAAGTTGAATGGGTGGGGTATTCGCTTGATCAGCTAAATTGTCGAGCATGCCCAAAAATGCCGATAAACCGGTACCACCTGCAACAAAGACCAGTGGACGTTCTACTTCGCGTAAGTAGAAACTACCTAAAGGTGCTTCAATCATCAGTGTTTGACCAATCTGACAACGATCACGTAAGTAATTACTCATGACACCATCGGGTAATAGGCGAATCAGAAACTGTAATTGGTTAGTGCCATTTGGACGGTTGGCAAAAGAATATGAGCGCCAGTCATCTGTACCTGGAATTTGCAAGCGAGCATATTGTCCAGGAAGATATTGCAGTTGTGAGCTATAGTTGCTCGCATCCAAATGTAAAATCGCAGTGGTTTCAGAAACCAGTTCAACCGCAGTGACTTTGGTTTCAATTTTTAAACTTTCACCCGCATTGCAAATGCTAGAGTCATGATCAAAATAAAACGCGGCATCAGATTTCACACGGGTTTGGCAGGCTAACATTTTTCGTTCCGCCAAATCACGCTCACTTAATGCATCTTCATCCACATAGTCTTGAGCGTAAATGCCCGTTTCGCATTGACCTTGGCAAGTGCCGCAGACGCCTTCACGGCAATCCAGTGGTAATTTGATGCCTTGACGAACTGCTGCATCGAGCAGCAATTCATCTTGGTTGACCGAGATAAAAAAGGTTTTGCCATCGGCAAAATTTAGAGCAACAGAATGTCCCATGATCTACTCCTTAGACGTGGTAGAAGTCGAGAACAGAATCAATTTTGTCATTCAGCAAAATGCTGTGTTGACGACGAATTTTGAAACTTTGCTCTGTTTTACGCAGTAAGTAGGTGGCATGACCGTAGAAAGAGCCTTCTAAGCCTTGACGGTTATACAGCGTATGCCAAGCAACTTTGGCTTCTATCAGACCATCTTCTAGAGTATTCACTTGCACATTGTTAATGCTGTGAAAGGTACGTGGTAAAGGCATCGCAGATGCTGCTTTGCCAGTACGAATACGGAATACTCGGTCTTCTAAACCTGCACGATCTGGATAGTAAATATAGGACAAGCCCTGATTTGGATCTTGTACATAATTATGGTCGTCAATCCACTGCGGAATATGATATTCACTGTCTTCATCATAAAGATCAAGATAGGCATCCCAGTCGTATTTATCGCAAAGTTCTGATTTTTTGTACAAAAATTGAGAAACTTCAAATTGTAAATCTTGTGACATGGTTACACCTCATCCATTACGCTATTATTTTGAAAAGTAATATCGAGCATTTTTAACGATTTTTTCTGGAAGCCATCGAGCATCAGACGTTGCCAGTGACCATGTTGGTTGACATACAAACCTTCATGAGTAAATTCACGTCCTGTAATTACAGGTTCGATACCTAAATCAATTGAGTTTTTGGTTGGACCATATTCCCAAGCGTGATAACCACGAGAAATATCACTCCAACGCTCTAGTCGTGCTTGGAAGCCTTTTTGTTGTTCGCGGAATTCAACCAAGTCATCTGGTGTGCCTAAACCAGAAACATTAAAGAAATCTTCAAACTGGCGAATACGGTTACGACGCGCTTCTTCAGATTCACCTTTCACACCAATACACTGACTGATGACTTCAGTTTTATTCCAAGCGACTGGTCGTACAATCCGTAATTGTGAACTGATCTGATCCATGAAGAACAGGCTAGGGTATAAGTTTAAATTTCTTAAACGATGCATGGCCCATTCAGCATATTTCTGACCATATTTTTCCACCAAATATGGCATTACGGTGCTATAGCCAGGACGAACAGTTGGATTCGGCATGTCGCTGAATAACACCGTATGTCCATTTTTAAAGCTAAACCAGCCATCATCCGTTTCGGCATCACCTGCACCCAATTTACTGTAATCAAGGGTGTCTAATTCTCCACCTTTGGCTGCATTGACTTGTTGACGATGCTGTACAGTTGAAACGTAGTTATAGTGCACGGTGCTGACATGGTAACCATCTAGACCATTTTCATTTTGCAATTTCCAGTTGCCAGCAAAGGTGTAGGTTGATTTGCCTTGTAAAACTTCAAGTTCGCCTGTAGGAGATTGATTCACCATCAAATCAAGGAAGATTTTGGTATCGCCTAGGAATTCTTCTAAGGTATCGGTTGCCTGAGTGTCTAGGCTAACGAATACAAAACCGCGATAGCTTGCAATACGTCCTTGCTTCAGCCCGCGTGTAGATTTATCGAAATCTTCACAATATTCGCCCGGCGCTTTCACTTTGACTAAGCGACCATCAGACTTATAACACCAAGCATGGAACGGGCAAGTGAAGGTAGATTGATTGCCTTTGCTGACACGTGTTAGCGTTGCACCACGGTGTTCACAGGCATTGACCATGGCATGCAACTGACCATTACCATCACGGCTAACAATGATTGGCTGGCGACCAATTTGAACGGTGAGAAAATCATGGTTGTTTGGAATTTCGCTTTCATGGCAGGCATAAATCCAGACTTTTTCGAAAATGAACTCCATTTCCAGATCAAACAGTTCTGGTTGGGTAAACATATCTCGTGCGACGCGAAAAACGCCATCTTGAGGACGAAAGTCAATGCATCCATCCACCAAGTCATTCCATTGTTGTAAATTAGATGAGGTCATGTGCTCAATCCTTCAGTCAATCTGCTTTAGATTGATTGAAACGCGATTGCGCGCTTGCCTCTATCCACTTTTTCCAGATGTTTATCCAGTGCGTGCAGCTTTAATTTTAAAGTGTTTAGATTTGGGATTTTACTGCCAAATAAAATTGAAAAGAGACTGCTTTAAGCTGAGGGAATGATCAGGTCCAGTTGCTGTAGCATAATATTGACATATTTATGTATATCATCTTTAAAAATCATATATTGAAGGGCTAAGCCATAGCTTAAAGAAATGATTTCTAGCAGTTTGGATTCACGTTGGCTTGACTCTGCTAAAGAAAAATTTGGAATCAGTTGCAGTAAAACTTCTAAAATTTGTGCTTGATGATTCTGCCAAACTTGTTGGTACTCGTTGGAAAATACAGGGTCACGTGCCGCATATAATTGCAATTCAATGGAGATTTTCAACCATTCATCATGCTGGAAAAAATCGACGAACCATTGTTCTAGCGCTGCTTTTAAATCAGGCTTTGCTAGATTGGCTTGCGTAATCATTTTTTGTAGTTGCTGGTTTTCTTGTTCAAACTGAATTTTCAGTAAGGTGAGTAAAAAATCTTCTTTGTGCTCAAAATTTGAGTAAAAAGCACCTTGGGTATAGCCTGCATATTTTGAAATATTCCGAATCGATACCGCACTATAACCTTGTTCAGAAATAAGGTGAAATCCCGCTTCAATTAACAGATTTCTTGTCTGAATCTGTTTTTCATCTCGGGAAATTTTTGCTGGTTTCATAGATTAATTCTAACTTCAGATATCACTTGATATCTTAGATTGTATGCGCTATTTTTGCTAGGTGTATTTCAGATAGCAGTTGAAATCCGAAATTAAATCGGTTCAAACCTAGAGAAGAATATGAATAATGAGTTGAAAAGAAAAATCGTGGTGATTAATGCTCATCCATCATCAACTAGTTTTAATCACGCTTTAATGCAAGCCTATATTGAAGCAGTACCGTCTGATTTACAGGTTGAAGTAATTGAAATTGGGAAATTAAATTTTGAACCCAACTTAAAATATGGTTATGAACAACGATTGGAACTTGAGCCAGATTTAAAAGCCGCTTGGGATAAAATAATCAGTGCGGATCATCTGGTCTGGGTTTTTCCAGTATGGTGGGGCGGCTTACCCGCAGTCAGTAAAGGCTTTATCGATCGTTTATTCCTACCCAGCCAAGCTTTTAGTTATCTTGAAAACAGCAATCGGATTCGCGGACATTTAAAAGGAAAAACCGCAAGAATCATTACCACCTTAGATCAGGCGGGTTGGACCTACAAATGGTATTTTGGCGAACCGAGCACGCGGCAGCTAAAAGATACGACATTAAAGTTTTGTGGTGTAGGATCATTGAAGACACATTATTTAGGTCCTGTACGGGGTTCGAGTTTAGCGCAACGTCAAATCTGGATTGAATTCATGAAGGAACTGGCTCAGCGTGATTATGACAACGTGTTTAAAAAGTCAGATCAAGGGTTGATGCAACGACTGCGGCTGTATTGGAGTCATTAACTACAGGTAATCGTGGGGAAAGCATTAGTTCGATACAAATGACGGTTTCGATGCTTACTTCTATACCGTTGAAAAAGCCTAGACACAATCACCGCTATAAACCAAACTTTTTGCGGTAACGCCATAAACTGGTTCGGCTGATGCCCAAGGCTTGTGCCGCCAGTCCCAAATCATATTGATACTTTTTCAGGGTTTGCTGCAAGGTATAGGCATCGAGTTTTGTTGATTTGAGTAGTGCAGGTTGTTCAATTGTTTCAGGCTCTGATTCAGAATCTTGCAATCCATGAACGATTTCATCAGGTAAATCAGAAACAGTAATCTCGGGTCGTCCATTTGCCATTGCTAGTGCATACAACAAGGTATTTTTAAGCTCGCGCACATTGCCAGGCCAATCATAGTGCATGAGTGTATTCATCGCGGCATCGGATAAACTAGGAGCTTGTGGTGTAGTCCGATGTTCATTTAAAAGATACTCAACAATCAGTGGAATATCTTCTTTTCGATCTCTTAAAGGGGGAACGAAGATGGGGATGACACGTAAACGATAAAGTAAATCTTGTCGGAAACGACCTGATTTGGCTTCTTCACGCAGCGCGCGATGGGTCGCAGCAACAATACGGACATTCGACTTAATCGATTTTTCTCCGCCTAAAGGTGTGAATTCGCCAATTTCCAGCACCCGTAACAATTTGGCTTGTAATTCCAGTGGAATCTCGGCAATTTCATCTAGAAACAAGGTTCCACCTGCAGCGCGTTCAAATACGCCTTTGTGTTCACGAATGGCACCTGTAAATGCACCTTTCACATGCCCAAACAGTTCACTTTCCAATAAGCTGGCATTGAGTGCAGCACAGTTAATGGCAATAAACGGATGCCTGCTTCTGTGGCTATATTCATGAATGGCTTGAGCCACGAGTTCTTTACCACTGCCTGATTCACCTCGAACCAATACTGGAAATTCGGTAATTGCAACCCGCTCAATAATCGAGAACATGTGTTGCATAGAGCTTGACTGGCTATGAAAGGTTTCTGCGAGAGATAACTGTTTTTGAGCTTTTGGTTTTACGGTATTTAAAGTAACAGGCTGAAATAGAAAAATTTCACCAATAAACGCTTGATCAAGCACCTTCAGTTTTTTTCGGGTCAACAAATAGTGTGAGGGTGAGTCAGGGAGTTGAACCATCCCATCATGTAGTTCGCTACTCAGAATTGAATCTTTTAATGTGGACATGGATTTTTGATTCAGCTCAGATGTGCCATATTCATATATAAAATTTTGGCTCTGTTGCTCCAGAATTAAGATCAAACTTTCATCAATAAGGTTCTGTAATTGTTCTAAAAATAATTCTAACTGAGTTTGTAAGGCAAAACTGAGAATTTGCATGATGTTTCACTATTTGTTTCAGTTGTTTCTTATTGAAACATAGAATGAAACAAAGATGGAATACTAAAAAATTGGAAATTTATAAATTAATTTATAATATATTGTTTTTTATTAATATAAATAAAAATGCTAAAAGTTGGCATTATGTTTGCAATTTAAGAATAAAGAAACACATTATTTAGGATGTTGCCAGATGATCTTCCACCAATTTTTTGAAGTAGAAAGCTCAACCTATACCTACCTTTTGGCTTCAGAGCAAACACGTGAAGCAGTACTGATTGACCCTGTTGCTTCTGAAATTGAAGTCTATAGCCAGTATTTAGAAGCGAATAACTTAAACTTGGTGTACAGCTTGGATACCCATGTCCATGCCGATCATGTGACAGCTGCCAATTTGTTGCGCGAAAAGTTTGGCTGTAAAACTGTATTGCATCGTAATTCAGGTGTGAATTGTGGCGACATTTTTATCTCAGATCGAAGCGCAATTCGAATTGGTGATATTACCATCGAAGCCCGTTATACCCCGGGACACACCAATGCCTGCACCAGTTATGTTGCAGACGGCATGGTATTTACAGGCGATGCTTTACTGATTGATGGTTGCGGACGTACCGACTTTCAGGAAGGCAGTGCTGAAACCTTATATGACAGCATTCATACGCAAATTTTCACGTTGCCCGATACAACCATTGTTTATCCGGGACATGATTATAAAGGACGTTTAGCATCGACAGTTGGACAAGAGCGTCTGCACAATTCACGTTTGGGTGCAGGCAAAAGCAAAGCTGAATTTGTCGAAATCATGAATAATTTAAATCTCCCATATCCGAAAAAAATTGATATCGCATTACCTGCCAATAAAGCCTGTGGTCAGTAAAGGAGAACCAAGATGCAATTGAAACAAGTCAATACTGAGTTTTGGGTTGCCGATCAAATCACTGCACAAGATATTGAACTGATTGCAGCGCGCGGCATTAAAACGATTTTCTGTAATCGTCCCGATGGTGAAGGTTCTGATCAACCGAATGTGATTGAAATTGAACAAGCCTTACAACCTTATGGGATTCGAATTGAATATCTGCCTGTAGTCAGCGGTAAGGTCACGGATGAACAAGCTGAAGGGTTCAAGCAGCTGTATCAACAGGCACAAAAGCCGTTATTGGCATATTGCCGATCAGGGACACGTTCCATCACCCTGTGGGCATTGTCACAAGTGGCAAATCAGACTTTGGATCAAATGCTACTGACAGCAAAAACGTTAGGCTATGACTTACAAGGTGTGGTGCCACGCATTTTAAAACAATCGACCCATGCACAAGAGCATATTCCTAAGTTTAGTGTGGTGATTGTCGGTGCTGGTGCGGCGGGTATTTCAGTGGCATCGAGCCTACTTTCACGGCAACCCAATTTGGATATTGCCATTATTGATCCTGCTGAAATTCACTACTACCAACCGGGTTGGACCATGGTCGGTGGTGGGATTTTTAAGCCTGAAAAAACGGTGCGGACCATGGCGAGCTTAATTCCAAAACAAGTGCAATGGATTAAAGCCGCGGTTGCCGCTTTTGATCCAGACAACAAGCAGGTGTTATTAGAAGGCTGTAAGCCGCTGAATTACGATGCTTTGGTGGTTTGCCCTGGTTTAAAACTAAATTGGCATGGCATTGAGGGTTTGGTCGAAACACTCGGCAAGAATGGCGTGACTTCGAATTATCGTTATGACTTAGCCCCTTATACTTGGCAGTTGGTTCGAGAGATGAAACGAGGTAAGGCACTCTTTACCCAACCACCGATGCCAATTAAATGTGCGGGCGCACCGCAGAAAGCTCTGTATTTATCTGCGGATCATTGGCAAAAGCAGGGTGTACTGAAAGACATCCAAATTGATTTTTATAACACAGGCGCAGTCCTGTTTGGTGTAGCTGCCTATGTGCCCGCCTTGATGGAATACGTCAAACGTTATGAGGCAAATTTGCATTTTAACCATCAATTGATCAAGGTTGATGGTTCGCAAAAGCGCGCTTGGTTTAAGCAAATGGAAGGTGAAAACAGCCAGATTGTTGAAACCGATTTCGACATGATTCATGTGGTGCCACCACAGCAAGCTCCCGATTTTATTCGAGCGAGTAATTTGGTCGATTCAGCAGGTTGGGTCAGTGTCAATCAAAATACCTTACAGCATACCCAATATCCGCATATTTTTGCTTTGGGTGATGTCATGAATGCACCAAATGCCAAAACAGCAGCGGCAGCGCGTAAGCAGGCGCCGATTGTAGCTGTGAATGTACTGGAGTATTTACAAGGCGGCTCTAAGTTTGCGCAATACGATGGTTATGGCTCATGTCCACTTACCGTAGAGCGTGGAAAAATTGTACTGGCAGAGTTTGGTTATGGCGGCAAATTACTGCCAAGCTTTCCAAAATGGCTACTGGATGGTGAACAGCCAACTCGCATGGCGTGGTTATTGAAAGAGAAAATCTTACCGCCAATGTATTGGGATGGCATGCTGAAAGGGCATGAATGGCTGGTTAAACCGAAACGCTAATTTTTAACAGATTCCTTCAAACACAGGCACCTATCTGTCAATTTTCAGATAGGTCGGGGACGCTTTATCTCAATATTGGGTCCAGCAATGCTTAAATGAGGTTAAACAACATGTGGTTGTTAGTTTTAGAAGGCTTGGCAATAGGATGCTTGCTTGGTATGACGGGTGCAGGTGGCGGAATTTTAGCAGTTCCAGCACTGATGGCGAGTCAAGGTTGGAGCGTGGCTCAGGCAGCACCTGTAGGCTTATTGGCAGTGACCTTGTCGGCTTTCGTCGGTACCATTCAGGGCTTATTGAAAAAAATCGTGCGTTATCGTGCAGCGATTTGGATTGCAGTGATCAGTATTCCTTCGGCACGGTATGGCGTACAACTGTCCAATGTGATTTCTCCAGTATGGTTAAGTATTGCTTTTAGTCTGATCATGATGGTGGTGGCATATCGGGTCTTTTTTAACAAAGTCAATGATATGGCGAACCCACCTTGTAAGGTGAACAAATCGACAGGACGACTCATCTGGAATGTTAAAACTGCTTCGGTGTTGGGTTTTATCGGTGTGGTTGCAGGGTTGTTGACCGGGCTGCTTGGTGTCGGTGGCGGTTTTGTGATTGTGCCTGCATTACGTAAAGCCACTGATTTAGACATGAACAGTATTGTGGCAACTTCGCTGATGATTATCTTTTTAATTGGCGGTGTGAGTATTTCGATTCATGTCATGGATGGTTTTCAGTATCCGATTAGTATTTCAGCGACCTTTGTGATTGCCTGTATCGTTGGTATGTTATTGGGGCGTAACGCAACCAACTTAATATCATCAAGCGTCATTCAAAGGATCTTTGCAATCACTGTGATCGTGGTGGCGATTTCAATGCTGGCAAAAGCGGTAATTTAACGAAAATTTTCGACAGATGCTTCATCACAGAAGTAGTAAGTATGCAGCCCCATCAACGTAAGATGCTTTGCCATCTTACGTTGATGAATGATTTCAGGCAGGAGTTATTCTGCATGACTAAACTCATTAAATGCAGTCACGGCATTGGCAGCATACATCAGCGAGGGTCCACCACCCATATACACAGCGATACCCAGCACTTCATTCAGTTCTTCAAAGCTCATCCCCATTTTGACCAAGGTACGCACATGAAAACCAATACAACCATCACAACGGTTGGCAACGCCAATGGCGAGTGCAATCAGTTCTTTGGTTTTAGCATCTAATATGCCATCTTTCATGGCGGCTTGGGAGAGTGCATTAAAACTCTTGATCAGATCGGGAGATTGCTCACGCATACTTTTGATATTGGCAGAAATTTCTTGTGTAAGTTCGGTGTAGCTCATGGTAAATCACCTTATTTTTTGTATGGGTTTATTTTAAATTACCATGTTTCTTATCTATATATTATATTTTTATATATTGATTTTTGTGAAATGTTATCAATGATGCAAGCACATGTTTAATATCAAGAATTTAAGTTGGGTAAGGCGTGTGCTTTAGCGCAAATTTAGCTTGATATCCTAATTGCAAACATATGCCAGTTGGCAAGGCATTGAAGTCAAGCAAAGCGCTTTAAATGATTAGACATGGTTTAGTGGGCCAGTGCGGATTTATGTTTTTCACGCCATTCAGAAGGGCTCATCCCGAACCAATGTTTAAAATTACGACTGAAAATTGAAAGCTCTGCATAGCCGAGCTGTAGCGCCAGATCGGTTAAACTGACATTGCCCGAATCGATCATGCGAACCGCTTCTTTTTTTCGAACATTTTCCAGTAAGTCTCGGTAAGTTGTCCCTTGCATTTTCAAGTGCCGCTGTAATTTTTTCGGATGCATACCCATACACAGGGCAATGTTTTCGATACTACAGTCACCCGTTGCCATGAGCATACGCACTGAGCTTTCAATTAAAGCGGTATCATCATCACCTTTGGTACTGCTCTGGTTTTCAAGTTGTTGCACAATCAGTTGATCAACCAGATCTTCATTAAAGGCATAGGGCTTATGGGTTAAAAAACTGGCAGGGAAATACAGTGCATCTTCATCCGTTTCGAACTGTACCTCACAACCAAAATGCGCAGTAAATACTCTAGGCTGCTTAGGCGCATGTTGTTTGAGGCGAATTTTTTCAGCGTGCCAGACAGGTCCAATTAAATCTTTAAGGATATTAGCGACAAGGCAGATGGCCAGTTGGGATTTTTGAGGGACATCGGTGTTGTATTCACTCAGGCGAACAAAAGTCAGTTTACACAGTTGCGCATTGACTTGGGAAACGTTAAAAACAATGCCTTCAGCATGTAGATAGACATATTTTTGCGCCACGCTTAATGCATCCAAAATGGTTGCTTGTCGGGACATATACACGCCAATTAAACCAATCGTGCTAATATTTTGTGATGCACCCAGTTTTAAACCAAAACATTCTTCTTGGCAGCGAATAGCAGCATTTTCTAATAAACTTAAATAATGGTCATAATGAATAAAAGAATCTGGATCACGCAGTAAAGAAGGCAAAATCCCGACTTGTTTTAATATTTCGATAGGATTAATTCCATAGCTACGCACCAATTCTTCGAACCCACCTAGGCTGGCTGCACGAATATAACTTGCCATGACAAGATTCCTTTTGTCCTAAAAGATCAAGTTAGTGTCCTAAAAAGTCAAGCTTAATGCAAGTAATTTGATAAAGTAGGATAAGAGATTCCCCCCATCTAGGCATAAAAGAATTATTGAATTGCCGTTTTAGCTGTTAAAAGGAAAGTCTATGCAACTTACAGTACAGTCTCATATCGAGCAAACCATGATCGAACAGACCCTACAAGACTGCTTCCAATTGCAGCGCACGAGTTTTCATCAACAAGGAATTGAAAGCAATGCGCAAAGAAAGCAGCATTTACTCAATTTAAAAGCCATGATTAATAATCATCGTGAAGCGATTGTTGAAGCCTTAAATCGGGACTATGGCAATCGTTCACGTCATGAAACTTTACTGGCAGAAATTATTACAGCAACCGATGATATTAATAGCAGCATCAAACATTTGAACCAATGGACCAAGGTACAAAAGCGTAAGGTCGATCACAGCATGTACTTCGGTGCCAAGAACCGTTTGATTCCACAACCTTTAGGCGTGATTGGCATCATTGTGCCGTGGAATTTCCCAATCAATTTGATGTTCTCGCAATTGTCCGCGGTGTTTGCCGCGGGGAATACGGCTATGGTCAAAATGTCGGAAAATTCACGACATTTGGCAGCACTGTTAATTGAAATCTGTCCTAAATATTTTGCCAAAGAGAAACTGCAAATTTTTGATGAAACAGGTGATGTGGGGATCGCATTTTCCAAATTACCCTTTGATCACTTGATGTTTACAGGTTCTGGCGCAACAGGACGAAAAGTTATGGCAGCCGCAGCGCAGAACTTAACCCCTGTAACTTTGGAGTTAGGTGGTAAATCTCCCGCGGTGATTGACCCTGAATATCCGATGGAAAAAGCAGTTGAACGGATTATGTTTGTAAAGCAGTTTAATGCTGGGCAAATTTGTACCAATGTCGATTATCTGTTCGTACATGAATCGAAGTTAGAGGAACTGATTCAAACCGCCACGGCTTGGGTCAAAGCACATGTGCCAGATATCAATAGTAAAGATTACACCTCGGTGATTGATGATCGTGCTTATCAGCGTTTAATTCATAGTCTTGCAGATGCTGAAGCGAAAGGGGCAACTTTGGTTAATTTGAATCAACAAGAGCCTGATGCTGCAACCCGTAAAATTCCGTTGACTTTAGTTTTGAATAGTCATGATGGAATGGAAATTGATACCCGTGAAACCTTTGGTCCAATTCTAATGGTGAAAACTTATCAAAGCCCAGAACAGGTGGTGGATTACATAGTACAGCGTGATCGACCATTGGCATTTTATCCATTTAGCCACAACAAAAAATTAGTTGAGTTCTACATCAGCCGCATCATGTCGGGTGGGGTATCGGTGAATGATGCGTTATTTCATGTGGGACAGCATGATTTGCCATTTGGTGGCGTGGGTGCCAGTGGCATGGGGCACTATCACGGTTATGAAGGCTTTTTAACATTCTCGAAAATGCGTCCTGTGTTTTATCAGGCAGGGTTTTCAAGTTTGAAATTTTTGGCACCACCATATGGCAAATTCGCCACTTGGGTCCTGAATTTTTTATTACGTATGAAATCTTAAACTGTAAGTTTAAATGCTTAAAGATGACAGAGAGCTTCAAACGTCATACTTGAAGCTCAGGGGGTAAGTCATGTTTAAAAAAGGGAAAAAAGAGCTATTAAAGGAGTTAATAGAATGAGTAATCAACATTTTGACTTTGATCAGATTGTGATTGGTTCAGGTTTTGGTGGATCGGTCAGTGCTTTACGCTTAAGTGAAAAAGGCTATAAAGTCCTGATTTTGGAAAAAGGCTTACGCCGTGAAGATAAGGATTTTCCAACCACCAATTTAGATACCAAAAACTATTTGTGGCGACCTGAACTTGGATTCAGAGGCACGATGCAATTTACCTTCACCAGTAAAACCACCATTTTGCATGGGGTAGGCGTAGGGGGCGGCTCACAAATTTATGCTAATGTGCACTTAATTCCACCTGATGAGGTTTTTGAGTCCGAGGCGTGGACCAAAATTCGTAAAGACTGGAAAGATACCTTAAAGCCATTTTACGGTCTCGCTCAGCGTATGTTAGGTACAGCAAATAATACGTATACCAATATTGCAGACGACACTTTAAAAGCAGTTGCGAGTGACATTGGATATGCAAACTCCTTTAAAACGGTCAACACAGGAGTATTCTTTTCGCAAGCAGCTGGTCAGGAAGGTCAATTAGCGAAAGATCCGTATTTTAATGGCGATGGACCAGATCGTAACTCCTGTATTTATTGTGGTGCCTGTATGTTGGGGTGTCGTAGTAATGCGAAAAACACCTTGATGAAAAACTATTTATATTTTGCGGAGCGTAATGGCGTTGAAATACTTCCAAGTTCAGAAGTAATTAAAATTACCCCACTGAATGCAGATGGCAGTGAAGGATATGAAATCATTGTCAAAGAAACCCTTGGGAAACAAGTTCGTCAATATAGTTTGCGCAGTCGTGGGGTGGTATTGTCCGCAGGGGTGATGGGCACAGTGCCAATGCTATTAAAAATGCGGGATCAGCATAAGACTTTACCTAATATTTCTTCATTGTTGGGACAGGAAGTTCGGACGAATTCGGAAACCCTGACCACAGTAAACAATACCGGTAAAAAACTGGATGATGGCGTGGCAATCAGTTCCTTTATTTCGGTTGATGCAGATACCAATATTGAAGTCACGCGTTTTCCTGAAGGTGCAGATGCTTCATGGATATATATTCCATACGTGCCTATGGTGACTGGTCAGGGCTTTATGCGCTTTATGAAGTTTGTGTTCAATACACTGTTGCATCCCTTAAAAACATTTAAAGTACTTCGTTATAAGGGGAAAGCCAAAGACTCTATCATTTTATTGGTAATGCAAAAGTCGGAAGCATTTATTCATTTTGAATGGCGTAGAAAGTGGTATCGACTGTTCAAAAATAGTATTACTGCCGTGCAAAAAGAAGGGGACACGCCACTTACGGTTTCATTCCCAGCGGCTGAAGAAGCCACTAAAATGATTGCACAAAAGTTGGGTGGAGAACCAGGTTCTGCACTCACTGAAATTTTACTGGGAACGCCAACGACAGCGCATATTATGAGTGGTGTCCCGATGGGCAATGACAAGTCGAATGGCGTTGTGGATTTTACTGGGCAAGTCTTTGGTTATCAAAATTTACGTGTATTAGATGGTTCTATTGTGCCAGGTAATTTGGGGGTGAACCCATCTTTAACCATTACTGCATTATCTGAATTTGCGATGAGCCAAATTCCAGTCTTTTCTGAAGAAAAAGCCTCGAAGATTAAGCGTATTCAGTTTAGTCAGCCGCTAGATGGACAAGTCTCGGAATTAAAAGGCACAGGTGACTTAGCCAATGCATTAGCTCAAGCTTAATTGACTTTATGAATTGACTCATGACTGGATTATCAGTTGTGGGTCAATGCATTGTTTTACTGATAGATTTTGTAGTGTATTGGTAATGAAAAAAAGCTGAATCTGCATTGCAATAAATGACATCTACATGAATTTAAAAAATAATAATCTAAGGTTTTAGAGTTTATATATTTTTATAAAATATAAATATTTAAAGTGTCTGCATTTTAACTATCTTGTATCACCTTTATCTATATTTAAGTCTTAGTAGAATTCCATAATCAATAGTCTAAAAGATAACAATTTTCAGTTAGATTTTTATATCTTATGTTTTAATATATTGTTTTGTATCTTAAGTTTCATTTAAGTAGATGTAAATTGTATAAGTATCTAAATATTAATAATATAATTTATTTCTGTGACTGGTGTTGTCACGAAATTGTCATAAAGATTTAAGTAATTTTTAAGTTTCAAAACTTATTTTTAAATGAATCAATTTATGGCGAGATGACTATGACTACATTCATCTTTGGGAAAAATTTTTCAACTACATTCAGTGGTCTGAACTATTATAAAAATCATAAAATTTATGAAAATTCTGTATTAAAACTAGAATATTTGAATGAAGTACACGACCAAAAAACTTACCGAGTTGTGTCTCATCAAAAAAATATGATGCTGCACATTCATGCTGCGAAAGAAGATCAAGCCGAGCGCAAACAGGTAGAAGCTTTTATCAGTACCAAGTATCAGGAAATGCACAAAGCCACCTTGTCACATTTTTCTTCCACTTTATTTGTGGGGGAATTTAAGCATCAAACTCAAGTGGCGATTGGTATTGAGACCCTGAAATCTCATCAGGCATTTTTGGAACAGTATCTGGTACAGCCGATTGAACAAACCCTGAAAAAAATGATTCAGCGTGATGTAGCACGCGAAAAGATTGTTGAAATTGGCAACCTTGCCTCTCAGAACATGGAATACGCCAAAATGATCGTGGCATTTTTGGTGTTCTATCTCACGGTAGCAGAAGTGGAGTGGGCAGTGTGTACGGGCACGATCGCCGTGCGTTATGTGCTACAGCAAATGGGGCTGCATTTTCAAGTTCTTGAGAAAGCAAACCCTGAAGTACTGGGTGAAGCGCAAAAACAATGGGGTAACTACTACCAGCAAAAACCTTTGGTGTTGGCGATTAATGTTGCAGATGCTTTAGCTGTGACTCAACAACATTATGATTTTAAGATTAATCATGCTGCAATCAGTGGGTGAAGGGTATGAATCAACTGTTCAATGTCATTGCCGCATACGCGAAGCAAAGCCCTAAACGTGAAGCGATAGTGACTGAAGCGCGCAGCGTCACTTATGCAGAGCTGGATCATGCGGTAGAACTTTTAAGCAAAGAACTTGTTCAGTTAAAGACGCAGAAACTCGCGATCTGGGGCATGAACAGTATTGATTGGGTGTTGATTGATTTAGCCGCTAAAAAGGCAGGGATTACCGTGATCCCAATTCCTTTATTTTTTAGTGCGCAACAGATTTTACATTTACTCCAAGACAGTGCGGTCGATACGATTTTTATGGCGGATGTCAATCTCACCATTTCAGCGTATCACCTTGATTGTGTGGCACAAAATCATACATGGTTGCATAGCTTGAGTGAGCAAGGGCGTATTCAACAGTTGTTGGCTGCCGAACAGGCTATAGGCACGTTTATCCGTTTAAATGTCGCTGCATCCGCGATAACAGATTCCGTAATACCTGCAAAGATTACCTATACCTCAGGCAGTACGGGCACGCCCAAAGGGGTATGTTTGGCGGAAGCAACCATTCAATCGATTACTGAATCCCTGAGCTCAGCATTACAGTCCAGCCAGTTGGGACGACATTTATGTCTAATTCCATTTGCGACCTTACTGGAAAATATTGCAGGCATTTATGTTGCGTTGAATATGGGACGTTCAATTGTAGTAGGCAATGTCAGCCAGTTTGGACTGGTGTCAAATCATGAGTTTAAGGTGGAACACTTTGCAGCAACCGTGCAGCAGTATCAGATTCAGAGCGTGATTTTATTGCCACAAATGCTCAAAGCAATGGTGGAATATATTCAGCAATGTGGTGCTCAAGCTTTTACAAGTTTGAAGTTCATTGCAGTTGGCGGTGGCAAGGTATCAACCGATTTGCTGTTGCAGTCACTACAGTTGAACTTACCCGTTTATGAAGGTTATGGACTTTCAGAATGTGCTTCTGTGGTCAGTCTGAATTTGCCCAATGCCAGAAAAATTGGCAGCGTTGGCAAGCCTTTGGCGCATGTGGATGTGAAAATTGCAGAAAATGGTGAAGTGGTCGTTCGTGGCAATGCCATGCAAGGCTATCTCAATCAAGAGGCCGTTGATCCGCTGATACATACAGGGGATGCAGGCTTCTTTGATGAAGAGGGTTATCTGTTTATTACGGGGCGGATTAAGCAAATTATTGTCAGCAGTTTTGGGCGCAATATCTCCCCTGAATGGGTGGAATCCAATGGTTCTAGTGAGCCAGAAATCAACCAAATTGCGATTTTTGGTGAAGCACAACCTTATCTTTCTGCCGTAATTTATGCCAAAGACAATGTCTCGAATGGCATGTTGCAGCAAGCGGTACAAAAAGCCAATGATCGCATGCCTGACTATGCCCAAATTAAGCAATGGTATCGATCTACCGAGCCATTTTCACTGAATAATCAGATGCTAACCGATAACGGGAAATTGAGACGCAACGAAATTAAAAAGCACTTTGGGCAGTATTTATCGCTTCATTAAGCTGTCGTTCAGCAACGTAAGCGATAGTCGTAATAAGACCTGAAGATTTAATTTCAAAGCATAAAATTTCACTAAATAGTGAGTAAAGATATGAATATTGAACAATCCGTATTTGACCTTGAACATAGCCACAGCTATCCAGTTTCAAATCATGCAGAAATCAAGCATACCTTGCGTGAACAGGGTTGGATTCTTCTCAGACATCAAGATTATGACGTGCAACGTTTTAGTGAGTTCATGACTGCTTTATGCCAAAAGCTGACTTATGACCCTGCTCGGGAAAATATCACGCAACAATCCCAAAAAGTGGATGCAGGCACTCAGGCAGTAGGACTGCATATTGAAAATGGCACCACGCCTTTGCCGCCCGATATTATTGCCTTTTTTAGTGAAGTCAGTGCATCTCAAGGTTCACAAACCACAGTGTGTGATGGGCATGCGGTATATAACAGCTTATCTGAGCCGTTAAAACAAAAATTTGCAGCGCCGATGACCATTAGTCGTTATTTGCCGAAACAGATTTGGCAGAAATATGTGGCAACTGCTTTCAATATTGTTCAAGCCGATACCGTGACTTGGGAAGATTTGAACAAGTTTATTCAGATGATCCCAGGACAAGCGATTTGTCCTGCACATGAGGGCGGGGTGGAATATCATCTGCAAATGAACATGATTCGCCATGATAATTTGAAAGGTGTGCCTGCATTTGCCAATACCATTTTAGGACCATCCTACAATTATCAAAAACCCAAATTCACTTTTGCAGATGGCAGTGAAATTAGTCAGGAACTGATTACTGAACTGGCGGAACTTTGCGAACAGCATACACAAGAAATTGACTGGCAAGATGGTGATGTGGCGATTATCGACAACAAACGTTTGATGCATGGTCGACGTGAAATTTTAGTGCCACTTGAGCAGCGTAAACTCTATATCAGTATGGGTTTAGGATTGAACGAAACATTTTAAGCACTCAGTCTGAATAAAATGAGAAGGAATAGGGTTATGTCAAATTTAACTGCGGTGATTGTGGGGGCAACAGGTGGTATTGGTAAAGCCATCGTTGAAAACTTATGTAAAAACAATGTGAATGTGGTGCTGGTAGCACGTAATCCTGAAGCATTGCAGACCATGCAGACTGAACTGAAAAGACAGTTTCCGCAGCTGCAACTGCAAAGCCTGTGTTGTGATTTGAGCGATGCCGAGAGTCGTGAGCAATTTATCCAAGCATTAACGCAGCAAAATATTCGCATCAATTATTATATTAACAATGCAGGAGTGAATGATTTTTCTTTGTTCAGCCATCAATCCAGTGGAGCCATTGAACAGATGATGCTGATTAACGTGGTTTATCCATTGCAATTGATTCAGCAGATTATTCCTTTGATGTCTAAAACAGCACCGAGCCAAATTATTAATATGGGCTCGACTTTTGGCAGCATTGGTTACCCCGGTTATGTCAGTTACTGTGCCAGTAAATTTGCCTTACGCGGTGCAACCGAAGCTTTGGCACGTGAATATTCAAATTCAACGATTCAGTTTAAATATTTCTCGCCACGGGCAACCGATACGGCCATGAACAGTCCGGTGGTGGTAGAAATGAATGCCAAACTGGGTGTGAAAATGGACAGTCCTGCTTTTGTGGCTGAAGAGCTGTATCAATTTATGCAAAACGACAAGTTGTACTATCAAGTGGGCTATCCTGAAAAAATCTTTGTTAAAGTGAATCAGGTACTTCCGAATGTGGTATCGAATTCGATTCAAAAGGACATTGATAAAATTCAGCGTTTTGCAGAGTTGAATCATCCCAAAATCACCACGGTTTCATAAATAGTGCTGTAGTAATAGGACAGCTATATTTTGGCAAGTAAGAGCCTTAAGGGGTTTGTAACAACTGATTGAGTTTATTTGGCATTCCTGAATATTGGCGGCTTAGGAGACATTGTGATGCTCGATAGTGTCAACGCTGAAAATGCATGTGGAGTTCTACATCGTCTAGTGTCTTTTTAGTTCTTGAAATCTGAACTTTCATAAAGTCTGAAGGTATTGCTCCATACAATTTATGGATCGGTTTGCGCAACTCAGCCATGTAAAAAGTAAAATAACGGAATTGTAATTTTCAAGTCATGCTCCTGTTGGCAACACAGTTCTATTCTAAGATTAAGTTAACAGAGTAGGTATATTGAAATGAAAATGTTAAGCAAACTTATTTTGGTCTTATCATTTGCGCTAACTACTAGTTTAAGTTATGCCGATGGTGGTTTGATTTTCTTAGAGAAAAATCAAGAACGTAATGTAGCGGTACAAGCAAATGATGCTAACAGTAATTTAAAATGTTTCGATACCCAAAAAAGATCGTAAAAAGATGCGATCAATGATCTGGTTTCATGCACGACTATTACTTTAGCTGCGGTAAGCTGGAGAAATCGCATCTTCTGTCATCAGCGTGAAGTTAGTCATTGTTACAGGAAAAACGTATTCACTTAAGTATCTCAAGAGTTGAGTAAGTGCAGAATAAATGGTCAAAATTCACAAGTTGTAGGCTAAGGTGATTGTAAAAGCTGTTTTAGTTTATCTTGCTGACCAAAATAATTGGCAAACTCATCGGTAGTTCGGGCTCCGTTGAGCTTTGCCATTTGGTCATTATCAATCTCATGAGTTAATTGGCTTTGCCTCCTCATCTTTAACGATGATACTCATTTACGCGCTATGTCCTTTATTGTCATGTAGGCAAGGATTGGATTGATGAGCCAATAAAGTATAAACAACAACTGTATGTCTATCATAAGTCACTAAAGCACATTCTTATCCAGCATGAATATTGGGCTTAGATAAAAAATGAGTGATCTTTAGAGAGCTGTGCTTTTAAATTTTAAAGCACGAGAAGCATCGGACAGCGAGCGCTGTACCCGATGCTCAAAATTCAATTAGGATTTAGGTTGCAGACTTTCAATGGTTGATATGAAGTCGGTAAATTTCTCTCCCTGAATCACCACATGCGCTTTCAGTTGCGCTTCAGCCTGTTGTTCATCTCCAGCAAAAATGGCTTCTAAAATTGCGTTATGTTCTGAAAATGAATTGTTCATTCGGTTATTCACACGCAATTGCAAACGACGATACGGATGCAAACGCTTATGCAAGGTACAAGCTTGTTCAATTAAGAAGGCATTATGGCTGGCTTGGTAAATCGCAAAGTGAAATAAACGATTCGCTTCATAATAATTTTCTGAGTCATTTTGATTGAGATAGTCCTGACACAGCTGATGCAAGCGTTGTAATTCTAACTTTTCTTCAGGCTGAATGCGTCGTGCAGCTAGACGACCGCACATGGCTTCCAGTTCAGCCATCACTTCAAACATTTCACATAAAGTCAGTGGGTTAATGGTTGGAATAATTGCACCACGACGCGGGCGAATTTCCACCAAACCTTCTGCTGCGAGTAGTTTTAATGCCTCACGAATAGGCGTGCGAGAAGCGCCATAGCGTTCACACAGCTCTTGTTCATCGAGTTTGGTTCCCGGTAAGTAGAAACCGTAAATAATATCGTCCTCTAATTTTTTACTAATTTGAATAGAAAGAGGGAGTTCCGCAATAGAGTTCATACATCACCAAAAAATTGTATACAATTTATGTTTATTTGAGTACAAAGCATTGTACACTGAATACAGATAAGCTATAACTATACCAAATTATTAGAAGCACAGCATGATCCAGGGAGGATTCAGCGATGATTATTTACGGAACAGCCATACTGGCAGTCTGCCATCTACTCGGTGTTTATCTTGGAAATATTCTAGGTATGGCACTCGGCGTTAAAGCCAATGTTGGTGGTGTGGCAATTGCCATGATTTTACTCATTATTTCGAAGGAGCTTTTAGCAAAACGCGGACATTTGCCACAAGTCACTCAGTTCGGTGTGTTGTATTGGTCAGGGATGTACATTCCAATCGTAGTTGCCATGTCGGCAGGGCAGAACGTAGTTGCTGCTTTATCAGGCGGAATGTTGGGACTGATTGTCTCTGTCGCTTCACTCATTGGTACGGTTCTGGTGATTCGCTGGTTAAACAAATCTAGCGGTGATTATGCAACCTATGAATGGGCAACTGAAACAGCAGAAAAAGCAGTCTAATCGCCAGTCAGGCATGGATACAGAATAAAAACGGTTGGTCGGGTTACAAGGAAGAAACGTAATGGAAGAAATAGTCACAGTATTGACAAAAAATGCGCTGGTCACAGCGTTGGCAGTAACAGGGTTGATGATGTATGTCTCTCATCTTCTTTCAAAATATTTCACTAAAGGCAAACTTCAGAGTTCAGCAATTGCCATCACCATGGGCTTGGTCTTGGCTTACTTTGCTGGTGTATTCACTCAAGGTGAAAAAGGCATTTCTGACATCGCAATTTTTGGTGGATTTGCCTTACTCGGTGGAGCAATGCTACGTGACTTGGCGATTGCATCTACCGCATTTGAAGTCGATGTCAAAGAAGTCAAGAAAGCAGGCAAAGTTGGCATGATCGCGCTGCTGTTAGGCTGTGTGATTCCCTTTGTGATTGGTGCCATGGTGGCTTGGGTCATGGGCTATAGAGATCCAGCATCTATGACCACCATTGGTGCAGGTGCAATGACCTATATCGTGGGTCCAGTAACAGGAACAGCAGTGGGTGCAAGCTCAGAAGTCATCGCATTGTCGATTGCGATCGGTCTGATTAAATCAGTGTTCTTTATGGTTGGAACACCATTACTTGCAAAATTCATGTATTTAAAAAGCCCTCGTTCTGCCATGGTGTTTGGTGGTTTGGCAGGCACAACCAGTGGTACAGCGGCTGGATTGGCAGGTACAGATGTACGCTTAGTTCCTTATGGTGCTTTAGTTGCAACATTCTATACAGGTTTGGGGTGTTTACTCGCTCCATCGGTATTTTTCCTCACAATCAATGCCATTTTCGGTTAATCAAAGCATAAAGGTGTCAACATGAACCAAATGGTCAAAAAGCGCTTATGGGATAAGCAGCGTACACGTAGACAAGAGAAGCTTGATCTTGCGCAACAAAAAGGTTTTAGCAAACAAGTTGAACATGCGCGTGCAATTGAACTTTTAGAAACGGTCATTGCCAGCGGTGATCGGGTGTGTTTAGAAGGTAATAACCAGAAACAAGCAGATTTCCTTTCAAAATGCTTAAGTCAATGTAATCCGGATGCAGTGAATGACTTACACATTGTGCAATCTGTTTTGGCTTTACCAAGTCATATAGATGTATTTGAGAAAGGAATTGCCTCTAAAGTCGATTTCTCTTTTGCAGGTCCACAAAGTTTGCGTTTAGCACAGTTGGTTCAGCAGCAAAAAATTAGTATTGGTTCGATTCACACTTATTTAGAGCTATATGGTCGTTACTTTATCGACCTGACACCGAATGTATGTTTGATTACTGCACATGCGGCAGACCGTGAAGGCAATTTATATACGGGTCCAAACACGGAAGATACGCCTGCAATTATCGAAGCAACCGCCTTCAAGAGCGGCATTGTAATTGCTCAAGTGAATGAAATTGTGGATAAATTACCGCGCGTGGATGTACCTGCGGATTGGGTCGACTTTTATATTGAAAGTCCCAAGCACAACTACATAGAACCGCTTTTTACTCGTGATCCTGCTCAAATTACCGAAGTGCAAATTTTAATGGCAATGATGGTCATTAAAGGCATCTACGCACCGTATCAAATTAAGCGCCTGAACCACGGCATTGGTTTTGATACCGCTGCGATTGAATTGCTCCTCCCGACTTATGCGGCGTCTTTGGGGCTAAAGGGGCAGATTTGTACCAATTGGGCATTGAATCCGCATCCAACTCTAATTCCAGCGATTGAAAGTGGTTTTGTCGACTCTGTACATAGCTTCGGTTCAGAAGTCGGCATGGAAGACTATATTAAAGAACGTCCAGACGTGTTTTTTACAGGCAGTGATGGCAGCATGCGCTCGAATCGTGCCTTTAGCCAAACTGCGGGTTTATATGCCTGTGACTTGTTTATTGGTTCAACTTTACAGATTGATTTGCAAGGCAACAGTTCAACCGCAACCGTAGATCGTATCTCTGGTTTTGGTGGAGCGCCGAATATGGGTTCAGACCCGCATGGGCGCCGTCATGCCAGCTATGCGTACACCAAAGCTGGTCGTGAAGCTGTCGATGGCAAGCTGATTAAAGGTCGAAAGTTAGTTGTACAACTGGTCGAAACTTACCGTGAACATATGCATCCTGTTTTCGTTGAAGAATTAGATGCTTGGCAACTCCAAGACAAAATGGAAAGTGAACTGCCACCAATCATGATCTATGGTGAAGATGTGACCCATATTGTGACGGAAGAAGGCATTGCCAATTTACTGCTTTGTCGTACCGAAGAAGAGCGCGAACAAGCCATTCGTGGTGTTGCGGGATATACCCCAGTTGGTATGAAGCGTGATGCTGCCAAAGTCGAAGAATTACGCCAACGTGGCATTATTCAACGTCCAGAAGATTTAGGCATTGACCCGACACAGGTGAGCCGTGATTTGTTGGCAGCAAAATCAGTAAAAGATTTAGTTAAATGGTCGGGCGGTTTATACAGTCCTCCAAGTCGCTTCAGAAATTGGTGATTTACATGGAAAAGTTAAAATTTGAAATACAGTCAGTGCCTTTAACTGTCGAAAAAGCCCCTGTCATTTGTGGGGTAGTAGGTTCTGGAAATTTGGAAGTTCTGGTTTCTCAACATGATCAAGCCAACGTGTGCCAAGTGGAAGTCACCACTTCTGCAGTCGGTTTCCAGCATGTTTGGCAATCCGTTTTAAATGAGTTTGCCCAGCGTCATGCTGTGGCAGGGCTAAAATTCCAGTTGAATGATATGGGAGCGACTCCTGCGGTGGTGAATTTACGCCTGAGCCAAGCCATTTCTATGTTTAAGGGAGAATAAAACATGGATTTAGTGATGTTGAAAAACAGTTTTTATGAAAAAACGGCACGTGCGCGTATTCAGGCAGTGGTTGATAGCAACAGTTTTAAAGAAATCCTGAAGCCAACAGAAATTGAAGTCAGTCCGCATTTATCCGCTTTGGACATTCCGGGCAGCTTTGATGATGGTGTGATTATCGGCACAGCAGCAATTGATCAAACGCCTATCCACATTATTGCCCAAGAAGGACAATTCATGGGGGGGGCTGTAGGCGAAATCCATGGGGCGAAGATTGTCGGTTTGTTGCATAAAGCCATTCAGGATCAATCACAAGCGGTTGTGTTCTTCGTTGATTCTGGCGGTGTGCGTTTACATGAAGCCAATGCGGGTCTGATCGCAATTTCAGAAATTATGCGTGCTATGTTGCAAGTCCGACATGCGGGTATTCCAATTATCACAGTGATTGGCGGCACGTGTGGCGCATTTGGTGGTATGGGGATCAGTGCTTGCTTAAGCAGCACCATCATTATGACCGAAGAAGGGCGTCTTGCCTTATCAGGTCCAGAAGTCATTGAAACAGTAAAAGGTGTTGAAGAATTTGACTCGAAAGACCGTGCTTTAGTGTGGCGAGTGACTGGCGGTAAACATCGTTACTTACTGAATCATGCCCAAGTCTTGGTTGAAGATGATGTAGCTGATATCCGTGAAGCAATTTCGGTGCAATTGAATCAAACTGCTCCAATGCTTGATTTAGACCAATTACTGCAACAGCAACAACAACTTGAACAGCAACAGCAGCGCTGGTTTGGCAAAAATGATGGATTGCAAATTTGGCATGAAATGGGCATTGCTCATCCAGAACAAATCACGATGCTCTCTGCGCATGAAGTGACGTTGTTAAAGCAAGGATAAGCAGATGAATACAGAATTACTCTTAAAACAATTATTTCCTAAACAGTTAGATTACCAAATTAATGGTTATGTGATTAAAGGCAATGCTGAAACTGCAGCTGGTCCTGTGCGCATTTTAGGTACGGTGAATGCAGCGCCGATCAATCAGGAAATTGCGATTGAACTCGCAGCCGAAATTCTGCAATTGATTCAACAGCAAAACAAAACACCAGTGGTTTTTATTGTCGACACCCAAGGACAAGACCTTTCACGTGCCGATGAGTTGTTGTGCTTAAACCGAACTTTTGCGCATTTAGCGTCTTGTGTAGATCTACTACGTCGCAGTGGACATGCCAATTTAGCCATTATTTTTGGACAAGCGGTTAGTGGTGGATTCCTGTCTTATGGATTAATGGCAAATGAAGTTTATGCACTCAGTGATTCACAAGTCAAAGTGATGGATCTGAATGCGATGGCGCGTGTCACCAAAATTCCTGTAGAGAAATTGAAAGACCTATCGCAAAGTTCAGCCATCTTTGCACCAGGTGTTGAAAATTTCTACAAAATGGGCGCGATCAACGCGATCTGGCCAGATTTAGAGTCCGACTGGATTAGCCAAGCCCTTTTAAATCAGCAACAACAGCTCGAAAGCTATATCACTGACCAGCGCCGTGTTGTCGGCCAGCAACGCCAAGGTCGTCAGTTGTGTAACCAAGTGATCGAGAAAGTTGCACACAGTTAAGGAGGAAGCATATGGATCGTCATGACTTGGCTTATTTGCATCCCGCAGCAGACCTACATTTTTTGGATAGTTCCTTACCTGAACCTGCTAGACAAAAAGTGTACCAGTTACTGCAACAGTCTGTGCCGATGACCATTTGTCGGCAGGACAATGACGATGCAACTCAGGTTAAGCTGGCGATCAATTGCTTGGTTGATGGGTGTAAATATCGTGTGGCTTGCTTGGTCGAAGCGGATGAAATTCAGCTTATTACCCGACCACTTTCCTTACATACCTTATTCATCGAACGACCACAGAGCTTTCAAGATGCAGCATTGAATGATTTTTCAAAAGCTTTAGCCACACTCAACTGCGAAGTGTATGTCTATGGCTCTTATGCTTATGAATATCTGACTCAAGAAGCCTATGTTCGTCCTACATCGGATTTAGATTTGGTGTTATATCCTCAAGAGATATCCAGACTCTCAGATATTTTAAAACTGATTCAAAAGACTCAAACTTTAAGTGCAGTCCGTTTAGATGGTGAAATCAAAATCTATTCAGACTGGCATGTTTCATTTAATGAATTACTGATGATTTATCCTGACGCTAAGCAGAGCATTATCGGTAAAGGTTTGCAGCGTGTGGACATGCTGAAATTAGAACAACTATTAGAATGGAATCTTGAAGATGCAAACTGTACAGAAGCATGACCCTCTATTATTAGATATTTCGCAGCATGCGATGCGCTTAGATCTTCTGGCTCGAACAGCGCTGTATGAAGAAGTGAGCTTGGCACATAAACCCGGTTTGGTCTGTCCAACCACTCAAGGTAGCCATCAAGATATGGATTTCGCCTTGTTTAAGCGTAGCATCCAGTCATTAACCCATTATTTTCAAGAACAATGTTTAAATGGCTATCACGCAGCCAGTTTTGACAGCATCCGACAATGCGGGATTCAAGCTGAATTGGACATGATGGCAGCCACGAATCAAATCAACACTCACAAAGGTGCGATTTTTAATTTAGGTTTTGCCAGTGCTGCTGTAGGGAAATGTTTAGCAGCCGAAACACCTATCCATGCAGATGCCGTTAGTACAATGCTCAAGCAAACATGGCAAGATGAATTGCTGCATCATTTAGAACGCAACCCGAATAGTCATGGACAGCGTATGCGCAGTCAATACGGGATTACAGGCGCGATTGAAGAAGTGGCTTCTGGTTTTAAAACCGTTATGGATGTCGCGCTGCCACACTATTTAGCGATTTATGAAAAAACAGCAGATCAAAACAGAGCGTCTATTCAAACCTTGTTTGCTTTGATGGCACATCTGCAAGACACCAATATTGTTTGGCGCGGTGGTTTGTCTGCTCTATATATTGTGCAAGATATGGCAAAGCAATTTTTGACACGTGGTGGAGTCTTGCAAACCCATTGGATTGAAGATGTGCAGAAAATCGAAGATTATTTTGTGCAACATCGTTTAAGTCCGGGGGGGAGTGCGGATTTACTCGGTGTGACCTTATTTTTGCTGAAGGTGGAACATGAATTTCGCAATTATATTTAGTGGGCAAGGCTTGCAGAATTTAGCCCATGTACAGCAATTAAAAGACCTAGCCCTTGAGTTAAATGTGAGCCAACAACTGCAACAACATTTACCCCAATTATTTGATCCAGATTTATCTGAACCTGATTTATACCCTAATGACTTCGCTCAGCCTTTTATTTTTGCCTTGCAGTGGTGTCGTTGGCAAAAGCTAAAGCTTAAGTTAGATGAAATCATTAGTTTCTCAGGCTATTCACTTGGGGAACTCAGTGCGCTGATTTGTTCAGCGGAACTCAGTTTTGAACAAGGTTTATATTTAGCGCGGCATCGGGCATTATTAATGTCAGCTGCCGCACAAACCTCAAGTGGATTAATTGCCGTGCAGGGAATCAACTGGAAAGCACTAGAACCACTTTTAGCCACAACGACTACCTTTCTATCAATTAAAATCAGCGACAGTAGTTTTATTGTCGGGGGTGATGACGAAAATCTAAAACAACTGGTGCTAGAGCTTGAACAGTTAGGAGTACGTTCGGTAAAACGCCTTAACGTTACAATTCCTTCACATACCCCCTTAATGAACAGCGCTGTAGAACCTTATCAGCAAGTTTTGCATCAACAGACCTTGAATCGGCTTAGCGTTCCTATTATTAGCGGTTCGGGTGGGCAAAAATATTTTAAATCAAGTGAAGCAGTGGATGCGCTCATTGAGCAAATGAATCATGCCATAGACTGGGATTCTTGCTTAACTGTGATTCAAGAAAATCAACCTGATTTGGTTTTAGAGATTGGTCTTGGCACCGCTTTAAGCAAAATGTTGTTGGATCGACATCCAAGTTGTACCGTCAGGGCAGTTGATGATTTTAAGACGTTTGAAGGGCTAGAGCTTTGGATTGAAAAGCAGATGAAAGCCTATTCCTAAACAACAGCTAAAATGGCTTAGATGGATACAGTAATTATAAAGACATGCTTCAGGTACTTTGTAGAAATTCATTTAAGTAAAAAATATGATTTGATCGGAACAATTGCTTATTTCAGTTGAAGTTCAAGATTCAGTATATTGATTGAACTGAAATCAACGAGGAGTATCCAACAATGACCATTAAATCGATCCGTTACAATCGAGGAGAACTTGCTTGCTGAACTATCCCATGTGCAGCATAAAATGCAAAACAGTGAGACGCTATGAAATGGGGATAAATGACATAGTGTCTAAATCCGTCAACATTCAAGATTATAAATTAGAACAGACAAACAGAATAAAATTATAAAGTCCCAATTGTTGGGACTTTTTTTCCTTTCAATTGATGAAACAAAAATTTCAGTCACGTTGCTGTACGGCACGCTCGACTTCTTCAGGTTCAATTTTCTGAATTTTATTGCCAAAGCTACGTAACCACCAAGTGAGTTGGGAGGTAAATGGCACGGTTGCTGAAATCTGAACAAGATTTCCTGCTAAAGGCGTAACCACTTGATCTTTACTCAGTTGGCTTTCTTCAAAGTAGTGCGCTTCACATTCTGGAATTGTTAATTTTAATGCCACATTATCGGTCGGTTTATTGTAGTCGACTCTAAAACCGAGCGCACCAGAATCAATATATGCATCAATATCGAAATTCACAGGATGCAGTGCACGAGATTCAAGCACTTTAGCTGACTTAAAACGGTGCAGCGCAAAGGTTTGAATGTCGGTTTTATCATAACGGGTGCAAATTAAATAGATGGTTGCACCTTTTTGCACCAAAGCCAATGGATTCAGCGTATAAACACTTTCTTCAGCCTGTGGTCGTTTCTGATAAACACATTCGAGTTGCTTGTCTTGTAATAATCCTTCATAAATGGCTTGTTGAGCAATTCGGTCAACTACAGGCGGTATTAAAGGCTGATTTGCAGGCACAATACGTACCCGATTAATCCATTGGCGCACATTGTTCTGGGTCGATAAACTGCGTCTTGCCAGATCAAACCAAGGGTTCATTTCTTCTAACAAACTGGGCGGTAATAGGTGCTTTAAATGCTCTTCGACCATCATAAAGGTAACCGCTTGCGAACTGGTCATATGCGGTAAACTTTGAATCGGAGCATCAGAACGCCAGCGCCAGCCTTGCGGTACGGTTTTGTTGCTTTCGATGGGAAATCGCTGCGAAATTTGGTTTAAATCACGCTGAATAGTACGCAAGCTGATATCAATGCCTTCTCTTTGTAAGAGTTCTTGTAATTCACGCGTACCCATCCATTTGCCCGTAGAAAGGCGCGACAGGATTTGCCATTGTCGATAAAGACTATTCGATGTTTCTTTTTCTTGTGCAGACATAATTAAAAAATAGATCAGTTGGAATTTACAAGACTGTGTTCAACACAATAAAAAAACCCGACCCGATTGGCAAGCGTTTCTCAAACAATAGGGTAAAGAAAGTCCAAATGTGTTTAGACACAACATCAAGCAGAAATGACATTGAGTACAGAAGCAATACATGAATAAATAGCGCTAAGCGTAGGAGATGCAAGGAGTGGCATCTTTATTGCTTGATATAAAAATGTAGTGCTATAAATATAAAGAGGGTCATATGCTTAAAGAGAACGAGATTGCAGATACAAACGGTTTATCACTAGATGTAAATACTAAGCAATTGACAGTACAAGTGGAGGGCATAGCAAAACAACAGGAGAAAACACAATTACTTTTTGAGAGAACGAATTCCGTTTTTTTTAATGAAATGTTGGATGATCATACAGTTTCAGAAACTGCATGCGCAAAAATAGAACAATGGCTTTCACAATATACTTTAGATGAATTACAAGCTTTAAATCAGCGTGCCAAAGAACACTTTTTATATGAGGGCATTACTTTTACCGTATATGGCGAAGCAGAGGGTACAGAGCGAACCATTCCTTATGATGTAATTCCACGTGTGATCGCGAGGAAGCAGTGGAACAAAATATCACTTGGGTGTGGTCAACGAGTGAAAGCATTGAACTTGTTTCTACATGATATTTATCATCAACAAGATATTCTCAAGGCTGGCATCGTACCTGAATTACAGGTACTTAAACATGAGGCCTATCAACCGCACATGTGCAATCACAGTTTAAAAGGCAAAATCTATAGCCAAATAAGCGGGATTGATATTGTTCGTGATCGTCATGGTGAGTTTTATGTACTGGAAGATAATTTAAGAACACCATCAGGCGTGTCATACATGCTCGAAAGTCGTAAGATTAGCCAAGAATTGATGCCTGAACTCTGTCAGCAAAATAACTTACAAGGCATTGAACATTACCCATTATTACTCAAAGAAATTTTGGCAGAGAATGCCTTTGTCGATAATCCATTTATTGTCATTTTAACGCCTGGTCGTTTTAACAGCGCGTATTACGAACATTCTTTCTTGGCAAGGGAAATGGGTGTGCCTTTAGTAACATCGCGTGACCTTTACGTCGAAAACGATAAGGTTTATGTCAAAACCGTACGAGGCAAACAACGGGTTGATGTAATTTATCGTCGTATCGATGATGAGTATCTCGATCCATTATGTTTTATGCCTGATAGTACGCTAGGTGTTGCAGGCTTGATGTCTGCCTATTTGCAAAAGAATGTGGTCATTGCAAATGCACCGGGTACGGGTGTTGCCGATGACAAATCCATTTATCCTTATGTTGATAAAATGATTCAATTTTATTTGGGTGAGCAGCCTGTTTTAAAGAATGTTCCGACCTATCAATGTCGTGAAAGCAAAGACCTTGAATATGTGTTGGATAACTTATCTCAACTGGTTGTTAAAGAAGCTCAAGGTTCAGGTGGTTACGGTATGCTGATTGGACCACATGCGTCTGCACAACAAATTGCGACCTTCAAAGATAAAATTTTGGCAACACCACATCTTTATATCGCACAACCAACTCTAGACTTGTCGGTGTGTCCAATGTTGACAGATTCTGGTCTTTCAGAGCGTCATATCGATTTACGTCCTTTCATACTGAGTTCACCTTATCGTACCGAAATTGTGCCAGGTGGTTTAACGCGTATGGCGATGCAGGAAGGCTCTTTGGTTGTTAACTCCTCACAGGGTGGTGGCATAAAAGACACATGGGTTGTAGACCATCTACATTCATAAACCATAACCACAAAGATTGAGGAGCTATTTCATGATTTTACTGAATACCAATGCACAACATATTTTTTGGTTAGGTCGCTATTTAACCCGTATTGAATATCTATGTACCCAATTTCCCTTTATAGATGATCAAAAGGCGGTGGCATTTGCTCATGCATTTTGTTTACCCGCTTTTGATGCCACGTCACTAAATGAATTGGTGTTAGATCCTGAGCAACCCTATTCATTTATCCAGCAGTTCCAATATGCGAAAGACAATATTCAGGAATTAAGAGGGATATTTTCGTCAAAAACCTATGCTGAACTGAACCAATACATTCGCAATGGCTGTGAAAATTCGACCTGTATTTGTGATGTGATTGCAGATTGTCGAGAAGTACTCGAAACGGAACCCGAAGAAATCTTCTTATTTTTCTCTTTGGGACAAACTCTAGAACAATTGGATCGTCAGCTCCGCTTAAAGCAGGACCAGACTCAAACTTTACAGCACATAGCTGGATTTATTGAAGTTTTAGAGCAGATGGGATGGGAGAGTTTAGATGAAGCTTGGCAGCAACTCAAAACTCAGCCAGATCAAATGAGCTTTTATAATTTTAGTGATCAAATTCAATATTTGTTTGAGGTGAATGCATGAAACTCATGATCAACCATCAAACGCATTATCAATATACTGAACAAGCGTGTAATAGCATTCAGTATATTAAAATGACACCATTTAACAACGCACATCAAAAAGTACATTACTGGGATGTCAGTGTACCTGGTGAGCGTTGTGTGAAGCAGGATGCATTTAAAAATATATGGATTACCAGCTCGCAGCGTTTTGCATATGAGCAGATGACCATTATGGCGCAAGGGATTATTGAATTGTCACCTAAGCCGTTTGCATTAAACGTAACAGATCATCTCAATCCTTATCTTTTTTTGCAACCAACGCCAACCACCATGTGTAATGCAGAAATGAAGGAGTTTGCACATCGCTTGGTACCTGAACTGACTCGTCACAATCTGATGAAACTATCAGAGGCGATTTTGCAGCATATTCCGTATTTGCCGAATCAAACTTCAGTCAAAACTTCTGCGATTGAGGCATTTCATGATCGTCAAGGGGTTTGTCAGGATCATAGTCATGTATTTATTGCCATGTGTAAGGCTTTGGGCTTGCCAGCGCGCTATGTTTCGGGTTATTTATTTGTGCCAAATACATCACACCTTGCCAGTCACGCTTGGGCTGAAGTATTTATAGAAAACTCATGGTATTGTTTTGATACCAGTAATCAACTTTTCAGCCCTGATGCGCATGTTTATGTTGCAGTCGGTCGTGATTATTTGGATGTTGCCCCAATTCGTGGAGTGCGTGAAAAGGGCGGTATTGAATCGATGCACTCAATTGTTCAGGTACTTGCATGTTAATGTGAGTTTATTAAGGGGAAGAGATGACTTATTGTTGTGCGCTACGATTAAAGGATGGACTTGTCTTTATTAGTGACACGCGAACCAATGCAGGCGTGGATCATATTTCTGTATTTCGAAAATTGTATACTTTCGGGATTGAAGGCGAACGATTTATTACCATTCAAACATCGGGGAATTTAGCCACAACTCAAGCTGTCATTGGCTATTTGCAGAATCAAATTGAATTAAAACGTGAACCTAATCTGCTAAGTGTAGATTCCATGTTTGAAGTAGCAGAATTGGTTGGGCATACCTTGCAGAAAGTAATTTCGGATGTCACTGAAAATACCCATGAGCAAAGTAATTTTTACTGTAGCTTATTGTTGGGTGGGCAAATCGGTGGAGCTGAAATGCAGTTGTATAATATTTACCCACAGGGTAATTTTATCTGTGCAACCAGTGATACACCTTACTTTCAGATTGGTGAAAGTAAGTATGGCAAACCAATTCTTGACCGCGCATTGACCTATGACATGCCTTTAAGTGAAGCATTACGTTGTAGCTTGATTTCTTTTGATTCTACTTTACGCTCAAATGTTTCAGTCGGAATGCCTTTAGATGCACTGATCTATACCAAGAACAGCCTGCATATTCCTGATGGTAAACGCATTACCGATGAAGATCCTTATTTCATGCGCATCAGTAAGCAGTGGTCAGATACTTTACGTAATGGCTTGCAAGAACTGCCCAATCCTTCGGAAGATTATTTTAAGTAAGTTTTATTCCTAAAATTTCTATGAATAGCGCGATTAATCGCGCTATTCTTTTATCTATACTACTAGCTAAAAACATAAAAATCAGGATGAAAGACCATGTATCAACTCTGCTATGCCAGTCAAATAAAATCAAATCCGGAAAACTTATTGCAAGATTTACGAGATATTTTATCTGAGGCTAGGGATTTTAATGTGCGACACCAGATTAAAGGGGTGCTGTGCTATGCAGATGGAGTCTTTTTTCAATGTTTAGAAGGTGATCAAGATACGGTATTGGGTTTATTGGGAAAAATTAGTAATGACCAGCGTCATCATGAAGTAAATATATTGTTGACTCAACAGATTGATTCAGAACCTCATTTTCAAGATTGGAGTATGAAGTTTATTGGTCGGCATTCTGAGATCCATCAATATTTTGAACAACTTGGATCACAGCAGTTTAATCCATTATTGTTGCAACAGCAGTCACTCCAGCATTTTCTAGAATTACTTTATCATCTTCCTGAACAGACTTTATAAAAGCAAAAAAGCTGATGAAGATAGAACCAGATACTGCTGATTCCACAAGGAGGTAGTATCTGGTATGTCATAGTCTATATAAGCGTACGCATAGGACGTTGACTTAAGCGACATAAAAGCTCATAACCAATAGTGCCATTTGCTTCAGCAACATCATCCACTAAGCGTTGTTTGCCCCATAGCTCAACAGGGGTACCAATGGTAATGTTTAGTCCTGTTACATCAATGGCAATCATGTCCATTGCCACACGACCTACTACAGGTACAGCATTGCCATCAATTACAACAAAATTTTGCTTAAGATAAGCACGTGGGTAACCATCCCCGTAGCCAATCGACACAATGGCTAAATCCATATGCTGTTTTGCGGTAAAGGTTGAACCGTAGCCGACTTGTTCACCTGTTTGAATGTGATTGAGTGCAATCACTTCAGCGCTAAAGGTCATCACAGGTTTTAAATCTAAGGCGTGAACGTTACGATCTGTAAAAGGAGTAGCACCATACAGCATAATGCCGGGGCGCACATAATCAAAATGCAGCTCAGGCCAACGATAGATGGCTGCTGAATTACAACAAGAAGCAAGAATCGGAGAGCAATGTTCTTTCACATGTAAAAATTGTTCGATTTGCTGCTCATTTAAAGGATGCTCAGCATCTGCATTGGCAAAATGCATGGCTAATACACAAGTAAAGCCTTCAGCTTTAAGTTGCTGAATCACGTCAATAATTTCAGAAACTTTAAAACCTAAACGGTTCATGCCGCTATTCAATTTGACCCAGACTTTGAGTCCAAGCGCATTGTACTGTTCTTTATGTTCGAGCAACCAATTGACTTGCTGTTGATGATGAACAATGCATTCTAACTTGTGCCCAATCACAGCCAGCATTTCATCAGCAGAAAAAACACCTTCAATCAAGGTAATTGGCTGTTGATTGCCTAAGGCGCGAATTTCGAGTGCTTCTTGTAAACAGGCAACACCAAAGGCATCTGTTTCTTTCAAGGCTGCGAGACAGTCTTTGACGCCGTGTCCGTAGGCATTGGCTTTGACCATACTTACGATTTTTGCTGTTGGGGCAAGTTGTTTAACACGGTTTAAATTATATTGAAGTGCTGAATGATCAATACAAACTGTAGCTTGGCGCACCCGAATAACTCCTTGGGAACAGGGAATGGCTAGATTAAAACAAATGCTTTATTTCAAGTCATAGAATGAGGGAAATGTGATCTTGAGTTGCTCATGAAGCATAACCACAAAATATGCTAGATATTGTAGACCTATAAAATGCAAATACCCATCTAATTTCATGGCTTTATTCCATATAAATGTATAGCTTGCAGGGATTGTTCGATTAAAGCATTTATATCGACTTTATATTTTAAATTATTAATCTTTAAAATGAAAAAAATGGGCATTAAGCCCATTTTCTTATTCTTCATCATCGTACTGACTATAGTACTCAGGGGATAAATTACTAAAACGCGTATATTGACCTTCAAAAGCCAGTCGAACGGTACCAATCGGACCGTTACGCTGTTTACCAATGATAATTTCAGCAGTACCAGCTTCTTTCGACTCTTTGTTATAAACCTCATCGCGGTAAATAAACATAATTAAGTCGGCATCCTGCTCAATCGCACCCGATTCACGTAAGTCAGACATTACAGGGCGTTTATTCGGGCGGTTTTCCAGCGAGCGGTTAAGCTGAGATAAGGCAATTACAGGACACTGCATTTCTTTTGCTAATGCTTTTAAGCTCCGTGAAATTTCACCAATCTCACCCACACGGTTATCACCCATGCCAGGAACTTTCATCAGCTGTAAATAGTCGACCATAATACAGCCTAACTTACCGCCATGTTGTTTGGCAACTCGACGTGCTCGGGCACGTAATTCGGTTGGAGGCAGGGCTGAAGAGTCATCAATATATAGATGTTTTTCTTGGAGTTGTAAAATAGTCCCTGTAACTTTGGACCATTCATCACCATCCAATTTACCTGAACGTAAATGACCTTGGTGTACTTTGCCATAGGCAGAAATTAGACGCATTGCAATCGAATCTGCAGGCATTTCCATAGAGAACACAAGAGCAGGAAGGTCACAGTTAAACAGTACACTTTCAACTAAATTCATGGCAAAAGTGGTTTTACCCATGGATGGACGTGCAGCAACAATAATCATATCGCCTGCTTGCATACCAGAGGTTTTGTTGTCTAATTCAACAAAACCAGTGGTCAGACCCGTAATGTTTCCATCAAGTTGCGAAAGTTCATTTAATTTATCAAATACGTCAGCAACAACAGTATTAATGGCTTTAGGACCTTCATTTTTCTTATTGTTATTATGTTGTTCTGCAATCGAGAAAATATTGGTTTCTGCGAGGTCTAATATTTCACTGACGCTTCGACCTTTGGTGTCATAAGCATTTTGTAAAATTTCAGAGCTGACTTTAATCATATTACGTAAAGTCGAGAATTCTTTAATTTTATTGGCATAGGTTTCTAAGTTATAGAAGCTCGATGGCGAGTCAGCCATCAGTTGCATTAAATATTCTTCTCCACCAATTGCCTCAAGCAGATTTTGCTTGATCAGCCAGTCATTCACCAAGACTGCGTCATAAGGGGAGTTATCTTGCGCAAGTTTTTCTATGGCACGATAAATGTATTTATGTCGTGTTGCATAAAAGTCTTGTTCATTCAGTAGATCACTGACTTGTTCAAATGACTCAGCTACTGTCATTAGCGCGGCAAGTACTGCTTGTTCAATCGCTAAATTATGTGGAGGTGTACGAAATTCTTTGAGTTGAGACTCATTTGATTTATTGTCTGCTTTGGGTGCATTTGGTGTAGCAGTGGCATTCGCCTGAGACATATCAAAAACCTAAAGATAAAAGCAGGGATGTATAATGCAGATTGAAGTGCATAGCATCATGATGATTCCATCAATAATACGCACTCTGATATAAAATGAGAACCTAAATTTATACTCATTTTAAGCTGGAATTCCAAGACAAGAAAATCCAGAGATAAAAAAAGAGCATGCCTGAGCATGCTCTTTTTCTTGCAAGAAATTACTCAGATACGATAGTAACGAGAACTTCAGCAACAACATCATGATGCAATTGGATTGCGATGTTGAATTCGCCAGTGTGACGAAGTGCACCATTCGGTAAACGAACTTCTGCACGGTCAACAACAAGACCAGCATTCGTTAAAGCGTCAGCGATGTCACGCGTACCGATAGAACCGAAAAGTTTACCTTCGTCACCAGCTTTAGCAGTGATTACGATGTTAACTTCGTCTAATTGGTCAGCACGTGCTTGAGCAGCAGCTAAAACATCAGCTTCAGCTTTTTCAAGTTCAGCACGACGAGCTTCAAAAGCAGCAGTGTTAGCTTCAGTCGCTGCTACTGCTTGACCTTGAGGGATAAGGTAGTTGCGGCCGTAACCAGCTTTAACTGAAACTTTATCGCCTAATTTACCAAGGTTTTTAATGCGTTGTAATAAAATAATATCCACAGCTCAACCTCACTTATGATTGTCAGTGTAAGGGATCAAAGACAAGTAGCGAGCTTGTTTAATAGCAAGCGCTAATTGACGTTGGTAACGAGCTTTAGTACCTGTAATACGGCTAGGAACAATCTTGCCGTTTTCAGTGATGTACTGTTTTAAAGTGTCGATATCTTTGTAGTCGATGTACGTAACGTTCTCAGCTGTAAAGCGGCAGAACTTGCGACGACGGTAAAAACGTGCCATTGATGTTCTCCTTATGCTTCAGCAGAGTCTTGAGCAGCTAGTTGTGCTTCTTCACGTTGAGCTTTACGCGCACGCTTTTCTTCAGCACTCTTAGCCAATAATGACTCTTCAGTGATTGCGTTTTCACGACGGATGATTAAGCTACGAAGGATCGCGTCGTTATAACGGAACAATTCTTCTAACTCATCAAGAGTAGTTTGACCACACTCAACATTCATAAGAATGTAGTGAGCTTTGTGGATCTTGTTAATTGGGTAAGCCAATTGACGACGACCCCAGTCTTCAAGACGGTGGATTTGACCTTCAGCTTCTTTGATGTGAGTTAGGTAACGTTCTACCATACCCACAACTTGATCGCTTTGATCTGGGTGTACCAGAAGTACGATTTCGTAGTGACGCATTGTCAGCTCCTTACGGATTATACAGCCCCTAACGTAATTGTTAGAAGCAAGGAGTCACAACCTAGGTTGTGTCGCATTAGATGCGAGGGGTGAATTTTAGAAGGTTTAGCAACAAAATTCAAGCAATATTAAATTTATGCGTAGAGAAAAGAAAATATCGGGATTTATCTAAATGGGGGAGATATGAACTTACAAATAGTAATTCTATGAAGAAATGAAATTGAGACCAGCTTTAAAAGATAGAGAGGAGGTCTCTATCTTTTAAAACAGGGGTAAATGCGGGGCAGGGCTTACATAGCTAAAACTGAAGCTAAAACTTAATGCAGTAATTAGAATCACTGAATATAAGAAATAACGTTTAGCCCAAACTTGATCATTTTCAGCCTTAAATCCAATAATAGATAAATATACCCAATAAGCACATAAAGCATTAAAAGTGATTAAGAAGAATAGGTTTGTATAACCAAAGCAATATAAACCATTTAAAACTGCGGCAAACAAAAGTACGTAAATCAGGCTTTCGACCTTGGTACGTAAAATTGAACGTGCAACAGGTAAAATTGGAATACCTGCATTTTTATAGTCATCAAAACGATAAATTGCAATTCCCCATGAATGAGGCATTTGCCAAAGTGCATATGCTAAAAAGATCAGCAATGCAGCAACATCGAATTCATTTGAAACAGCCGTATATCCGATCACAGGAGGACTTGCTCCTGAAATACTGCCAATCACGGTTTGGTGAATGGTGGTGCGTTTGCTCCAAAGACTATAAAACCCAACATAAACAACAAAACCAAGGACAGCAAAACCAAAAGCATAAGCATTAACAAAAAACCATAACATGCCAAAACCTAATAGACCCAATACAGTTGCAAAAACAAGTGCAACAGTTGGACTAATAGTTTTTTTGACAAGTGCGCGGTTTTGAGTACGTTGCATCTTCTGGTCAATGTCTTGATCGATGACATTGTTAACTACACATCCTGATGCAACAACCAAAGTTGTAGCCAGAAGCGTAATCAGAAGTAAAAGGAAATCTACAGAACCTTGGGCGGCTAAGAAGAAGCCGCCCAAAGTGGTAACGAAGTTACCAAAGAGAATTCCTGGCTTAGTCAGGAATAAATACTTTTTCAACATGACAACCAGTTTAGAGCATCATGTTGAAGTGAAGGTAATTCATAACCCATACAGAACCGATCAAAAGAACGGCAATTGTAAGAATTGTATAAATGAATGCAATTACGTTCCAACGTTGCTCTGCAGAAGAGTTCATGTGCAAGAAGAAAATCAACTGTACAAGAACCTGAGCAACAGCAGTAATACCAATTACTGCAAGCGTTGCACCACGGCCAAAGTTTTCTGGGTTCATTGCCATATAGAATGGAACAATGGTTAATAACACAGAAACAATAAAACCGATGGTATATTGCTTCACGGTACCGTGAGCTGCATCAGAAGCATGATTATCATGACCCATTAGAGAACTCCCGCCAAATAAACTACGCTGAATACACAGATCCAAACGATGTCAAGGAAGTGCCAGAACAAGCTCAAGCAAGCAAGACGACGTGTATTCGGTAATGTCAAACCATTTTTCTTGATTTGAACCATTAACACGATCATCCATACCAAACCAGAAGTTACGTGAATACCGTGCGTACCAACTAAAGTAAAGAACGCAGATAAGAACGCACTTGTGCTTGGACCATGACCAGCGTGTACAAGGTGATTAAACTCGTACAGTTCCATGCCAATGAAGGCAGCACCAAATACCCAAGTAATCGCTAACCACAATAATACTTGGCTAACATTCTTTTTGTATGATGCAAGAACAGCAAAACCAAAAGTCACAGAAGAAATCAAGAGAGCAAAAGTTTCTGTTAATACGAAACCTAAAGACTCACTGAAAAGATCTTTTGCACTTGGCGTACCTGGTGGAACGTGACCACTTAATACAACGAAAGCAATGAAGAGTGTACCGAATAGGATCAAGTCACTCATCAAGTATGACCAGAAACCAAAGACAGTGATGTCTGTATCATCGTGATGATGATGTTCATCGTGTCCGTGGTTATCGTGATGAAGTACTTCAGCCATTGTCCTAGTCCTTCTTCAAGTGTTTTTCAAGAATCGCATAGCGTTCGTTTTCAATGCGCTCAACTTCAGCAGCTGGAACATAGTAATCAACTTCCTTAGTGAAAGAGCTTACGATGAAGCTGATGATTGCAGCAACAAAGCTTACGACAACTAACCACCAAATGTGCCAGATTAAACCGAAGCCCATAACAGTAATGAGCATTGCGATTACAAAGCCAGCAGCACGGTTTGTCGGCATATGAATATCTTCATAAGACGCTGGACGTGCATAAGCAACACCATTCTCTTTGTCATTCCAGAAAGTATCGATACCGCTGATTTTTGGAAGGTGAGCAAAGTTATAGAACGGAGCAGGTGATGATGTAGACCATTCAAGTACACGACCATCCCATGGATCGCCTGTAAGGTCCATGTTGTCATGACGTTGTAAGAAACCAACGATGATTTGCATTAAGAAACATGCAATACCGATTGCGATTAATACAGCACCAAACAATGCGATTGTGATGTACGGATCCCATTCTGGGTTGTCATATGTATTCAAACGACGAGTCATACCCATGAAACCAAGGATATAAAGTGGCATGAATGCAAAGTAGAAACCGAAGAACCAGAACCAGAATGCTGCTTTACCCCAAGCTTCATTAAGCTTCCAACCAAACATTTTTGGCCAGTAGAAAATGATACCCGCAAACATAGCGAATACAACACCACCAATAATTACGTTATGGAAGTGAGCGATAAGGAATAAAGAGTTGTGTACAAGGAAGTCCGCAGGTGGAACAGCCATTAATACACCAGTCAAACCACCGATACCGAAAGTCACAAGGAAGCCAAGTGTCCATAGCATTGGAGTTGTGTACGTAATGCGACCTTTGTACATGGTGAATAACCAAGAGAAGATTTTCACACCAGTCGGGATCGCAATAACCATAGTCATGATACCGAAGAACGCGTTAACGTTGGCACCTGCACCCATGGTAAAGAAGTGGTGAAGCCATACAACGAATGACAATACTGTAATTGCTACTGTTGCATACACCATTGATTTGTAGCCGAACAACGTTTTGCGTGCAAAAGTTGATACAACTTCAGAGTAAATACCAAATGCTGGTAATACCAAGATATATACTTCTGGGTGACCCCAAGTCCAAATCAAGTTTACGTAAAGCATTGGGCTACCGCCAAGCTCATTAGTAAAGAAGTGGAAACCGAAGTAACGATCTAGAGATAACATTGCAATTGTTGCAGTTAACACTGGGAATGCAGCAATAATCAGAACCGCTGTACAAAGTGCAGTCCAAGTGAAAATTGGCATATCCATAAGTTTCATGCCAGGTGCACGCATCTTGATGATGGTAACAAAGAAGTTAACACCAGTTAAAAGCGTACCTAGACCAGAAATCTGAAGTGCCCAGATATAGTAGTCAACACCAACACCAGGAGAGTATTCAATGCCAGAAAGAGGAGGGTAAGCCATCCAACCAGTAGCAGCGAATTCACCTAAAGCAAGTGAAACCATCATTAAGCCCGCAGCACCAGCAAATAACCAGAAACTTAAAGAGTTTAATAATGGGAAGGCAACGTCACGAGCACCAATCTGTAATGGTACAGAGATGTTCATTAAGCCGACAACAAGACCCATCGCTACGAAGAAGATCATGATTACACCGTGAGCGGTGAAGATCTGGTCATAGTGTTCAGGGTGTAAGTAACCTTCACCGCCACCACGAGCGAGGAAAAGTTGTAAACGCATCATGATTGCATCTGCGAAGCCACGAAGTAACATGACTACAGATACCAAGATATACATGATACCAATTTTTTTATGGTCTACAGATGTGAACCATTCGTTCCACAAGTAGCCCCATTTTTTGAAGTAGGTAATACCTGCTACTGCAGCAATACCACCTAAAACCATTAATGCAACCGTTACCAACACGATTGGATCGTGTGGAATCGAGTCTGGACCTAACTTACCTAAGAAGCTCATGTCTTATTCCCCTACAGCCGATGAAGCAGGTTCAACTGCGGCATGTGCGTCAGCAGCAGCCCCGTGAGCACCCGCAGTAGCTGAATGATCAGCACCGTGATAGTTACTCATGTATTTGTTGATCACTGATTCAAATAAGCCTTTCTCAACAGAAGAGTAGTAAGTCACTGGATGTGGCTTAGTTGGATAAGGCTTCATTGCTTCAGCAGCAGCCTTTTCTTCAGGAGTAGTCGCTTTAGCGATAAGAACTTCGATCTGATGATGCGAACGGTTGCCATCACGCAAGGTTGCGAATTCAGCTTGGTCTAAAATACCTTTCTGAACTGCTTCAGGGTTAATTGAAGTGCCGTTGCCTGCTTTCACCGCTGCTACCCATTCAGCAAACTGAGCTTCAGTCACTGAATGCGCACGGAAACGCATTTGCGAGAAGCCGTAACCTGAGTAGTTAGAAGAGAAACCGCGGTAGCCTTCAGCTGGGCTAGTTTCATTTGCTAACAAATGCAGGTGAGTTTGCATACCAGCCATTGTATAAATCTGGCCAGAAAGTGCAGGAATGAAGAACGAGTTCATTGTGAAGTTAGACGTTAAACGCAAGCTCACAGGAGTTTTCTCTGGGAAGCGAATTTCGTTAACTGTTGCAATTTCTTGTTCAGGGTAGATAAATACCCATTTGAATTGTTCAGCAATAACCTGAACAGTTAAAGGAGCTTTATCGGAATCGATCGGACGGTACGGGTCATACTTGTGTGAACCCCACCAAGTTAACCAGGCTAAAATACCAATAATAATAACTGGAACACCCCATACTACAATTTCAATAGCAGTTGAGTGTGCCCAAGTAGGTTTATAGTCTGCATCTTTATTAGACGAGCGATATTTCCAACCAAACCATAATGCCATTAAGATTGATGGAATTACCACCAATAGCATTAAATAGATCGCAGTCATCATCAAGTCACTTTGACCTTGAGCAACTGGACCTTTAGAGTTTAGAAGTACCATATCACCACCACACCCAGTTAAGAGCGCAGCAATCGTTGATAAAGACAATACAGCTAAAATCGTTTGTCTCATTTTACAACCTCGGTGAAGAGTCCCATTCCATAAATAATATGGGATAGCGATTAAAGTGTCGCATGATTGAGAATTTTGATTTTTTGCTTAAAAAAAACTTCTCAATCATGTGGCACCGCTACGTTGTAGGGCATTATGCCTGATATCGTCCAACTAAGCTATATATAAAGTCGCTTTAAATAGCTGTTATAAAACCTGATTTTGGGGGTCGGAATTAGAGTTCTGAATATTTTTTTTATTGAAATATCAGTCTTATGAATAAAAAAAGGGATGAATGGATCATCCCTTAATTTGAGTGACAGTTATTGTTTTATCACAGTGGTTTTTGCTAGTTTATCGTGCAATGTCTGGCGATTTTTTCCTAAAGCGAATAAATAATCAGCAATGGTAATAAACGGCATAAATAGCATATTTAAGATGATAAATACGATGCTGCGAAGCAGAAAAATTCGAGTTAAATTTACTTTTTCACCATTTTCTGCATCTACAATTTTAATTCGGGTCAGTTTCTTACCAATACTTTGACCTGATTTGGCGAGAAAGAAAGCCTGAATTGCGAGCATAATAATGATATATGCAAACATGGTTTGCCAAGCTTCAACAGGGATGAGTGTGAAAAGCTGATGCTGGAGTTGCATGGCTTGAGTGGATGAATCTGCAGTTTGCATCTTTTGTTGAATGCTGGAGAGTTCATTCACCTGATCAGCATTCAAGAAGAAAGAAGGAATGGCAGCAGCAGGGAGCCAGAGTAACAGATCAATAATTTTGGCTAAAGCACGAATATTAATTGAAGCAAGCTCTTGTTGCGGAGCCTTGCTTTCAACTTTCATTTGGCTAATGGCAGGGTTTTGTATAGGTGTATGTGCAGGTGGTACATAACCTGTTGGAGTGTATACAAGTTTCCCTTGGGTTAATTCACCTAAAGCTTTCCATTCGGTCATACCTTCATGCCAAGCCAAATCTGTAAGGAGTACTTGTTGGCTGGCAAGCATTTGATTCAACTGTTCTAACGTATATGGACCAGCTTGTTGATTATTACGTGCCAAGTAAATTTGCATAAAAATAAAATCTCAAAAATGAAAAGAGAAAAAAAGACCCAACTAATGGGTCTTTTTTTAACATGTTTTCTTAAGCTTGTTGAGCTTTTTCTTCTGCAAGGAAGAACCAAGTGTCTAAAACTGAGTCTGGATTCAGTGAAACTGACTCAATTCCTTGCTCCATTAACCATTTTGCAAGGTCTGGATGATCAGAAGGACCTTGACCACAAATACCAACATATTTGCCCGCTTTACGGCATGCATGAATAGCCATTGAAAGTAATGCTTTAACTGCCGCATCACGTTCGTCAAATAGGTGAGAAACAATGCCTGAGTCACGGTCGAGACCAAGCGTTAACTGAGTCAAGTCATTTGAACCAATTGAGAAGCCATCAAAATGCTCAAGGAATTGTTCAGCCAATAATGCATTGGTTGGTAATTCACACATCATGATCACTTTAAGACCATTTTCACCGCGTTTAAGACCATTTTGAGCGAGTAATTCAATTACACGTTTCGCTTCATGTACTGTACGTACAAACGGAATCATGATTTGGATATTGGTTAAACCCATTTCATCACGAGCTTTCTTCAATGCACGGCATTCTAATTCGAAGCAGTCACGGAAGTTGTCAGAAACATAGCGACTTGCGCCACGGAAACCCAACATTGGGTTTTCTTCTTCTGGCTCGTAAAGTTTACCACCGATCAAATTCGCATATTCGTTTGACTTGAAGTCAGACATACGAACAATCACAGGTTTGTCTGCAAATGCTGCAGCAAGCGTAGAAATACCTTCAACTAACTTTTCAACGTAGAATTCGATAGGAGAAGAATAACCTGCGGTACGTGCCATGACTGCTGCACGAGTTTCACGCGGTAAGCTATCAATGTTCAACAGTGCCTTAGGGTGTACACCAATCATACGGTTGATGATGAACTCTAAACGAGCAAGACCGATACCTTCGTTAGGAATTTGAGCAAAGTCAAATGCACGGTCAGGGTTGCCTACGTTCATCATAATTTTGAACGGTAGCTTTGGCATAGAATTAATTGAGTTGCGTTGAATTTCGAAATCTAACGCACCTTCATAGATAAACCCTGTGTCACCTTCAGCACATGAAACAGTGACTTCTTGTCCATCAGTTAAAACTTCTGTTGCATTACCACAGCCTACAATCGCTGGAACACCAAGCTCACGTGCAATAATTGCCGCGTGACAAGTACGACCGCCACGGTTAGTCACAATTGCAGCAGCGCGTTTCATTACTGGTTCCCAGTCTGGGTCAGTCATGTCAGAAACAAGTACGTCACCTTCTTGTACTTTGTCCATTTCTTTAATGGACGTCACAATACGTACTTTACCAGAACCGATACGTTGACCGATTGAGCGACCTTCACAGATTACAGTACCTTTTTGCTTAAGTAGGTAGCGCTCCATGGTGCCGACATTTTCACGGCTTTTTACTGTTTCAGGACGTGCTTGAACGATATAAATTTGACCGTCATCACCATCTTTTGCCCACTCAATGTCCATTGGTGCTTGATAGTGTTCTTCAATAATCAATGCTTGTTTAGCAAGTTCTTGAAGCTCATGATCATTTAATGCAAATTGTTGACGTTCAGCTTTTTCAACATCAACCACGACAACAGATTTACCTGCAGCACCTTCTTCACCATACACCATTTTTTGGTGTTTAGAACCGAGGTTGCGGCGTAAGATCGCGTGTTTGCCCGCTTTCAGTAATGGCTTTGAAATATAGAATTCGTCAGGGTTTACTGCACCTTGTACGACCATTTCACCTAGACCATAAGAAGCAGTAATAAATACAGCGTCACGGAAGCCGGATTCTGTATCAAGCGTAAACATTACACCAGCTGCACCAGTCTCAGAGCGCACCATACGTTGAATACCTGCAGAGAGGGCAACGATGTCGTGAGCAAAGTTTTGGTGAACACGGTAAGCAATGGCGCGGTCATTATAAAGTGAAGCGAATACTTCTTTGATTGCAATTAGAACATTGTCGATGCCACGAATGTTCAAGAATGTTTCTTGTTGACCCGCAAATGAAGCATCTGGTAAATCTTCTGCAGTTGCAGATGAGCGAACGGCAACCGCGATATCAGGGTTGCCGTTTGAAAGAGTAGCGAAAGCGTCGCGAACTTCCTTTTCCAATTCCGCTGTGAGCGGCGTGTCTACAATCCATTTACGGATTTTTGCACCAGTTTCAGCCAGTGCAATTACATCATCAACATTTAATGCTGCAAGTTCCGCGTTAATTTTAGCGTTGAGTCCACTTTGCTCGAGAAATTCACGATACGCAGCAGCTGTAGTAGCAAAGCCCCCAGGTACAGATACACCTGCATTTGCTAGGTGGCTAATCATCTCGCCAAGAGATGAGTTTTTACCACCCACGAGCTCAACGTCGTGTTTCCCTAATTTTTCTAGACCAATTACGCGCGCTTCCAAAGTTGTTACTCCACTTTTGCAGTATTAATCACTATCTTGGCATGAATTTAAGACAAATCTGCTCAGCTTTTTAATTTTACTAAGCGACAGTCATGTAAGATCAGTTTACTATAATGATTATATAGTACTTAGACAAATATTCGAGGGGAATTTTAATGTCAGAAGGTAAACAAATAAAGCGGAGCGTGTTTTTTGTTTCGGATGGAACTGCAATTACAGCAGAAACACTTGGACACTCTTTGCTGGCTCAGTTTCCAAATGTAGATTTTGACATTCATATTATTCCGTATATTTCCTCTGAAGAAGCTGCAATGAATGTGGTTTCTGAAATTAATCAACGAGCTGAACGTGATGGTCAACAGCCATTGGTGTTTGATACCTTGGTCGATCCTTATGTGCGTGACATCATAAATACGGCTAATGCAGTGAACTTGGATGTGTTTGAAGGTCTGATTAGTAAGCTATCTGAAGAGCTTGGCACACCGCCAACAACTCTCGTGGGTCAGACCCATGCCGTCACCGATTCTGAGTCATATAAAGCACGTATTGATGCAGTACATTTTGCGCTGGATAATGATGATGGCGCACGTACACGACATTATGACAAAGCGGACTTAATCCTGATTGGTGTGTCTCGTTCAGGGAAGACACCAACCTCAATTTATTTGTCATTACAATTCGGTATTCGTGTGGCGAATTATCCACTGACTGAAGAAGATCTGGATGACAATCGTTTGCCTTCTGTATTAAAAGCACATAAGCATAAATTGTTTGGTTTGATGATTGATGCCGAGCGTCTTGTTGCGATTCGTTCTGAGCGTAAAGCCAATAGTCGCTATGCAAGTTTTAGCCAGTGCCAAATGGAACTACGTGCAATTGAAGGGATTTATATTTCAGAGGGGATTAAATACCTGAATGTGTCAGAAATGTCGATTGAAGAGATTTCTACTCGCGTTTTACAAATGACAGGTCTGAAACGCAGAATTGGATAACCAATAGCTTATTAATCACTTAATTGTTCCAAACAAAAAACCTAATCTTGAAATTTGATTAGGTTTTTTTAACGCTTAGTGTTTGAATTATGAATAATCAAATCTAAATGAAAGCTCATGTTAAGTTGTGTGCATCGCAGAAGTGATAATCAAATCTACAGGGAAAATAGACCCATCAACACATTCAATAGTGTTTGACGTAATTTTTTTGATTGGCCATGTGATCAGTTGACAATTAGCTTGTTGTAAAGCGTGATAATAATCATCCGATTTAAGAAATACTTTATTTTCTAGTGCAATATTGGGTGTCAATTGTCGTTTGAGCCAGTTGTCCTGAATTTGATGGTCTAAAAATCTCAGTGCCAAGATACTTTTAATGCGAGTGTTTAAAAGACGTTTATTTTTCATCAATAGGGGATGTTGTACAGCGCGACTATATTTCATTTCACTCTGAGGCAGGATAAACGCTGGTTGGATTTGAAAAACCTGAATGGATTTCGCTATTTTTCTTAATTTTTCAAGAGAAGCGACAATTTTCTGGTCCAGTCCAATAATTGCGATATTTTTTTCAATAGCAAGTTCAGGGCTGAATTGTTTAGAGGTGAATAGTTGCCCAGTAAAAGCAGCATAATCTTGGGCGCGATGTTGGAAGATGTGACTGGAGATATTGAGCTTACTCTGCTGTTGCATGATTGTTCCTTCATCATTTTTATTGTCAGGATTTTATGGATTGAAATTGAATCGCAATTCATGCAAGGGGTAAAGCTGATTCAGCTACTCGGGAGTCATTTTAGTTATAAAATTTGTTGTATAAAAAAGCCCAAGATGAATACTTGGGCTTTAGTTAATCAAAGAGTGAGTAAATTACTGTTAGCTGTTTTTAAGATCCATTAAGTAGCTAAAGTTTTCTAAACGTTTTTCAGTGTCATAAATATCACAAGTGAAAATAAACTCATCGACTTGATATGTTTTGAGTAAATCTTCGAGACCTTCTTTCACAGTTTGCATAGAACCGATTTGTGCCAATGCAAAGAAATTATTCACCGACATTTTCTCTACAGGTGACCATAAATTTTGCATACTTTGCACTGGGGGTTTGAGTTTTAGGCTATGACCACGCATTAATGCCAGTACACGTTGAAATGCGCTTGTCGCTAGATATTGCGCCTCATCATCAGTTTCCGCGATTACCGTCGGAACCCCCATAGAAACATAAGGTTTTTCAAGATATTCGGAAGGTTGAAAATTATCACGATAGAGTTGAATGGCTTGTCCCAGCATTCTTGGCGCAAAGTGTGATGCGAAAGAGTAAGGAAGTCCCAAGCGAGCTGCTAATTGTGCACTGAATAGGCTCGAACCCAAAAGCCAAACTGGTACATGGGTCGATTGTCCTGGTGTTGCGACGATTTTCTGATTTTCTGTAGGATCATTGAAATATTGTAAAATTTCGGCGACATCTTGAGGAAATTGATCTTCTGTTTCTTGACGTCCGCGACGTAAAGCACGCATGGTGACTTGATCTGTCCCTGGTGCACGTCCTAAGCCAAGTTCGATTCGATTCGGGTAAAGTGTCGCTAAGGTTCCAAACTGTTCTGCAACCACTAGTGGGGCATGATTGGGAAGCATAATCCCGCCAGAACCGACTTTGAGTGTTTCAGTGTTGGCAAGAATATAGCCCAGTAAAACTGCTGTCGCTGAACTGGCAATTCCATCCATATTGTGATGTTCAGCTAGCCAAAAACGTTCATATCCAAGTTTTTCTGCATGTTGAGCCAGTTCTAATGCATGATGTAATGAAAAAGCGATAGTCTTATCATCACGGACAGGGGCGAGCTCTAGAATTGAAAATTTGGTGTTCTGAAGTGTGTGCATATCCAAACTCAAAAATGTCATATCGAGATAATACGATATGATAGAGTTTTTGTATATCGTTAATTTTCGATATATTGAGATTAAATATAATAAAAGCATCCGAAGATGCTTTGTATCTTGATACGTTAGTCATCCCAACGTTTTTTCTTATTTTTGTAATGACCGAGATGTCTACCATTGTCATGTCGGTAATTGCGGCTACTATAACGATCATCGTTGTAGCGATAATTGCGGTCAGAGCGATAGCCACGATTGTCGTAGCGATCATCATAACGGTTATCATCACGACGATCTTCAGCGACTTTACGACCTAAAGCTGAGCCACCAGCAGCTCCCAATGCTGCACCAGCATAACCACCTGTGGTTCCTGCAACATTTTTACCTACAGTATATCCACCTGCACCACCTAATCCGCCACCAATAGCAGCTTCGGTACGATTACGTCGATCACTAGCAGCAGCAGCACCACCTGCACCACCAAGTGCAGCACCGATTGTGGCACCTGTAGTCCCACCTATGCTTTTACCCACTGCGGTACCTGCAACGCTACCTAAAGCGCTTGCTGCTGCAACACGTGTGCCATTGTCAGCATGTGCCGTACCAATCATGGTAGTGGCAACAAGAGAGGCATAGATAAACTGATTAAGTTTCATTACAAACTCCATTTTTAATAGTGCTTTACGCTTAAGTCCAATTTAAAACAATGGTGATGGTTTAAAATGAAAGGCTTTGTATTTATGAATGAAGGTTTTGTCACTGCTTTGTGTCTGATCTTCATAAAAAATTCATAATTACATTTCAACAATCTTTTTCCTTTCGATTTTTTAAAACCAAACTATTTACCCACACACAAAACAAGCACCTTAAGGTGCTTGAGTCTTGTATTATTATTGATTAATCAATGGTAGTGACGGTGGCGCTTTTTCCATTTACGAGATGATTTGGCTTTTTCTTCAGCTCTATCTTTAGAAATTTTATTCCCTAAAGCAGCACCGCCAGCAGCACCTAAGGCAGAACCGACATAACCACCACTGGTACCACCCATACTTTTACCTACTGTGTAGCCAGTACCACCACCGATAGCACCACCAATAGCAGATTCGGTACGGTTACGACGGTCACTTGCAACAGCAGCACCACCAGCACCACCTAGTGCTGCACCAATGGTTGCACCTGTATTTCCGCCCATGCTTTTACCAACTGCTGTTCCTGCAACACTACCTAGCGCACTTGCTGCAGCAACACGAGTTGTGCTGTCTGCGTGAGCATTGATCGTCATGAGTGAAGAGGCTGCCAATGCAGTACTCAATAAAACAACATTCAGTTTCATGGTGTTCTCCATGTCCAAACTACGGACGTAATATATTTTTGATGCGGCAAATGTAACAAAAGGCATCTAGGTAAATATGGAGATTGGAGCTTCAAGTTGTACTGTTAAGTGAGTGCTTTGTATAAGTTTGATTAAAATCGTCTATTTTATGACTTGTTTTGAGTTGATTGGTTGAATTTAGATCAAATGATTGTGCTGAATTTTAGACCTTTCAAGTTCAATATTCAGAAATAATAGAAACCAGATTTCACCGCATATAAATATGTCAATTAAAGGGCAGAATCGGTAAACTATGCGCAATTTTGAAATTGTGCAGCTTGATTTGGGCTGCTTTGGCTATTGAGATAGATTAAACAATGAAAGAATCGTTACGTTTACGATTAGATCAACTTTCTGACCGTCATGAAGAGTTAACTGCATTATTAGCAGATGCTGAAGTTATTTCAGATAACAAGCGTTTTCGTCAATTATCGCGCGAACATAATGATTTAACAGAAATTACAGAAGTTTGGTTAAAATATAGACAAGCAGAAGAAGACATTGAGACTGCTGAAGCCATGTTGCCTGATCCAGATTTTAAAGAAATGGCACAAGAAGAAATTAAGGAAAACAAGGCGATCATTGAACAGCTTGAAGCTGATTTAAATATCCTGATGATTCCTAAAGATCCTAACGATGCCAATTCTGCCTATTTAGAAATCCGCGCTGGAACAGGTGGTGATGAAGCTGCAATTTTCTCGGGTGATTTATTCCGTATGTATAGTAAATATGCTGAATCGAAAGGTTGGCGTATTGAAGTGCTTTCAGAAAATGAAGGCGAGCACGGTGGCTTTAAAGAAGTGATTTGCTTGGTCAATGGTGAAGGTGTTTACGGTCGCTTGAAATTTGAAAGTGGTGCGCATCGTGTACAACGTGTCCCTGCAACTGAGTCGCAAGGTCGTGTGCATACCTCAGCATGTACCGTAGCAATTTTACCTGAGATTGATGTAGATACTACTGTCGACATTAATCCATCAGATTTACGTATTGATACTTACCGCGCATCAGGTGCGGGTGGTCAGCACGTCAACAAAACAGATTCAGCCGTACGTATTACCCATATTCCAACGGGTACCGTGGTGGAGTGTCAGGAAGAACGTTCGCAGCACAAGAACAAAGCCAAAGCCATGGCGTTACTTGCTTCACGTTTAGAAAATGCAAAACGTGCAGCTGCTGATGCTGCGACATCGGAAATGCGTCGTGATTTGGTCGGTTCTGGTGACCGTTCGGAACGAATTCGTACTTATAACTATCCACAAGGTCGTATGACTGATCATCGCATTAACTTAACTTTGTATAAGTTAGATGCCGTGATGGAAGGTGATTTGAATGAGTTGCTAGATAGCTTGCATCGTGAATATCAAGCGGATCAATTGGCGATGCTTGCACAGCAAAATGGTGGCTAATGAATATTGCACAGGCTTTAGCCTTACGTGGTGAGGTTGAGAGTTATGAGCGTCAAGAAAATGCTTGGTTACTTGAGCATATTCTAAAAATTGACGCTTTTGATTTGTCACTCAAATCTGCACAAGAGCTCACAGATGAGCAAGAGCGCGCATATGTGGATGGTCTAGCCCGTATCGCAGCGGGTGAGCCTTTGGCCTATGTTACTGGTTCACAACCCTTTTGGACTTTAGACCTTACTGTGACTAAAGATACGTTAGTCCCACGACCAGATACAGAAGTGCTGGTTGAAACGGTTTTGCGTCTTGATTTGCCTGAAGACTCTCGCGTTGTGGATTTGGGAACAGGCACGGGTGCTATTGCATTATCACTGGCAAGTGAGCGTCCGAACTGGTCTGTGATTGCGACGGATATATACGAGCCGACTTTAGAAGTGGCACTTCATAATGCAGAAAAGCATGATTTAACACAGGTTAAGTTCTTTTTGGGAAGTTGGTTTGATGCGTTAAATCGTCAATATTTTGATGTGATAGTTTCTAATCCACCTTATATTGATGCAAAAGATGAGCATATGTTGAATTTAGCTTCTGAACCTGAACGGGCTTTGGTTGCAGACAAGCAAGGCTTAGCTGATATTGAACATATTATTCAGCAGGGCAAAAAGTGGTTAGCTGCACAGGGTTGGATTGTACTTGAACATGGATATGATCAAGGTGAGGCGGTACGTAATATCTTTAAATCTGCAGGTTTCAAAGAAGTAAAAACCGTCAAAGATTATGGTGGTAATGATCGTGTGACTTTGGCACAGCTTGTGTAATTATGCAGTCCTACTAATAGAGAAAAAGCACAACATAAAATTGTGCTTTTTTTATGGCTGAGTTTTTTGATAGAACATTCAGTAAGGTTATTAAAAGCTTAACTGAATCAGAATTAAGTTAAATTATTATGTGTTGGTTGAATGGCTGGTGGTAACTTAACTTCAAGCGACTCAGACATTTCCCGCTCAATTAATCGCACGATCGAATTGAGAGGTAGATCATTGTCTTGTAGTCCAAATGGTTCTTCAATCTGTGAGCTTAAAGCATCTAAACCTAAAAATAAGTATGCAATTAAACCGACCAATATGGGTGTCCAGATCCCTAAACTTGCTTCAAGACTAAAGGGTAAAATAAAGCAGAAACAATAGACAGTACGGTGTAAAAGTACCGAATAAGAAAAAGGCAAGGGCGTACTTAAAATTCGATCACAGCCCGCTTGAATATTGCCTAATTCGACAATGTGCTGGTTCAAACTATTATAAATAATGTCGGATATTTCTCCGCTACGTAAAGCCAAGACTAAATCTTTTTGAATGGCTTCAAGGACAAATTGTGAGGCATTAATTTTTTGCTTTAAACTTTTTAGTTCTGTTGGACTAAACTCGACTTTATCGTGGTAAAACTCAAAAGACTGATGCTGCGCTCTTAAGCGATCTCGTAATAAATGAGTAAACAGCATCACGCGGTACATCAAGATATTTCGTCGTTCTTGATTAAGTACATGTGAATCACGGGAGAGATGCCTTGAATTTGCAATCAATGCACCCCAGAGTTTTCGACCTTCCCACCAACGGTCATAACAAGCATTGTTACGGAAACTCAAAAAGATCGAAAGGATCACGCCAAAAATTGTAAAACCAATCGCAGGAACAGCAGGGACAGTAAAAAACTGGTGGGAAGAGAGGTAAACCAGAACGGCTGATATAAAGACGACGATTAATAGTGCAGGAAGTACTGTGGGTAAAATGGTGCCAGACCAAGCAAAGAGTAATTTAAAACTATTATTTTTATCCCGAACAATCATCGATCTATACCATTTATATAACAATAACAGTGTTCCATAGACAAACGATGTAGTGCAAGTGCTAGTGCGGTCATTTCAGGAGTTCAGTCATTTAAAAAAAAAGACGACATAGTTGTCGTCTTTTCTTTATCTTTTCAGGAATAAATCGATTCGATTACACGAAATAGTCTGTAGAAATCTCAGAAATCTGCACTTGAGAAAATGCATCAATTTCTTCAGCCAAGCACAATGCCACAATTTTGAAAGTATGCGTTAGCGCTGCACCTTGGGTCAGGTTTTCACCTATTTGTAGGTTTTGAATCGCCTCATCACTCAGCTCAAGCGCTTTGGCTTTTGCAAGCGCATTATCTTGAGCAAAGAAATGAGCAACTACATTTTGTAGCTCAATTTCAGAAAGATCCAACAAACTTTGACGAAATAAATCGTCCAATTCAGTTGGAGAGTTTAGTGAATGGGTGAAATTTTGCACCAGAGTTTGATCTAGCACATCGATCATCTTAAACATATCGTATACCTTTAAGTTAAGGTGATAAAAATAGGAGGAGTACAGCCGAAATAAGCATCAAATAATGCTTTAAAATTGAGTGAAAAATAAACCAAAAAGAGGTTGAATACAATTCAATCGGATGACTGATGAGTAATTTTTATTCCTGCATAAACCCAAACTTTTGTCAGAATGCTTATTCTTTGGATTGACGGTATGCCCCTGGACTGACCCCTGTCCATTTTTTAAAAGCGCGATGGAAGGCACTTGGATCATGGAAATTGAGTTCATCACTAATTTCATGCAGGGCTTTGTCAGTTTTGCTCAATAGTTCAATGGCGGTATCACGCCGTATATCATTTTTTAACTGTTGGTAGTTACAGCCTTCACTATTAAGGCGGCGTCTTACCGTAGCTTCTGACATATTCAGTTGCTGCGCCAGTACATTCAGTTCGATCCACTCGGCAGGTGGAACTTGGAGTAAATATTTGCGTACCTGCGTACTGAGTGCATTAGGATTTTTAAAACGCACCAAAAGATTATGTGGGGTTTGCGAAATAAACTCATACCATGACTTTTTATCCTGTTTTATTTTGATATTTAAAAAGTCACGATCAAACTCAACACTATTTTGTGAAGCGAGATAGGCAATATTGGAACAGAAGCGAATACGGTAATCTTCATCTGCAATTGGTTTTTCACATTTGAGCTGAATTTGATTTAGCGGAATGCGCTGACTGGCTAGCCAGCACATGAGTGTATGAATGAGCATGAGATAAGTTGCATAACTAAACATACGCTTGGGCTGTTTCTGTTCATGGATGATAATTCGTGCGACATTTTGCTCAAGTATCAGTTCACTTTGAAAATCATCCAAAATCAAGTTAAAGAACTTCAAAATATCTTTGAGTGCTTTTTCTAAAGTTTCAGATTGAATGACGGCTTTGGAAATAAATTGATAACTACCACGCCGTAACGCATGTTGATCCATTCCGAAGAACTCATCATTCATTCGATTGGCAAGTTCAATCCATAGTTGGGCATATTGAGAAATGGAAACACGGGCTTTATTGGATTGCATGAATTCTGCGGGAATGCCAGCACTGTGCAGAATTTCCTGAATATTGAGTCCTCGATGATGCGCAGAAAGGATAGCTTCTTGCACCAAGTTCATCGAAATACTGCCTTTGTCATACGTTAATTGTTGTTCGTGCATGTATAAACCCAAATTACCGGACATTCCACTGTCCAAATCCATCATTAAGAATGCAGTATTTGGAAATTGTACTCAAGCTTGACAGGATTTACTCTGCAGCTAAAGTCGAGTATGAACTTTCAAAAAGATAGGACAGGGAAATGAAACTTCAGAATAAAGTATTTGTTGTGACAGGTGGGGCATCAGGATTAGGCGCAGCAACAGTTAAATATTTAGTTCATGCCGGTGCTCGGGTTGCTTTTGTGGATATGAATCAGGAACTGGGTTATGCCCTTAAGCAGCATTTGGGTGATCACTCAAAATTTTATCCTTTAGATGTCACCAATGAACAAGCGGTCAAGTCTTTCTTTTTAAATGTAGAACAGGATTTTGGTCAACTGAATGGTTTGGTGAATTGTGCTGGGATTGCACCATCTGCCAAAGTTCTCGGTCGCGAAGGTTTGCATGATCTTGCCTTGTTCCAGAAAGTCTTGGATGTGAATGTGATGGGCAGTTTTAACATGATTCGTTTCGCAGCTGAATTGATGGCGAAGTATGAATTGCAAAATGATGAAGAAGACCGTGGCGTGATTATTAATACGGCTTCAGTGGCTGCTTATGATGGTCAGATTGGGCAGGCAGCCTATTCAGCTTCAAAAGGTGCCATTGTGGCGATGACTTTACCACTGGCACGTGAACTGGCACGTAATGCGATTCGAGTCATGACCATTGCACCGGGCATTATGGAAACACCAATGCTCAAAGGTATGCCGCAAAATGTACAGGATGCTTTAGGGCAAATGGTGCCTTTCCCACCGCGCTTAGCAAAGCCTGAAGAATTTGCCAATCTGGTCGGTCACATCATCGAAAATACCTATTTGAATGGTGAAGTGATTCGTTTAGATGGTGCGATCCGTATGGCACCGAAATAAAGATCAAGACGATTATTGGTCATGTCATTACACAATTAGGATGTGTAGGTCGTAAAACAGAGAATAAATAAGAGTACTTAGATGATTTTAAATGATGAACAAAAAATGGTCCAGGATATGCTGCGTGATTTTTCGCAGTCACAACTGAAACCAACGGCTGCCGAACGAGACAAGATTGGACAATTTCCTGCTGAAGAATTAAAGCAATTGGGTGAATTGGGTGCCTTGGGCATGACCATTCCACCTGAATGGGGGGGGGCAGGGTTAGATTATGTCTCCTTGGTTTTAGCGCTAGAAGAAATTGCCGCGGGAGATGGGGCTATCTCGACCATCGTGAGTGTTCAAAACTCATTACCGTGCGGTATAACTTATAAATATGGTACGGAACAGCAAAAGCAAAAATATCTGGCGAAACTAGCAACGGGTGAATGGTTAGGGTGTTTCTGTCTGACCGAGCCCCAGGCAGGTTCAGATGCAGGTGCCTTGCAATGTCGTGCAGAACGTGATGGCGATACATGGGTACTGAATGGCACCAAGCAATTTATTACCACAGGCAAGCATGCGCAGTTAGCCATTGTCTTCGCTGTAACGGATAAATCTGCAGGTAAAAAAGGGATTTCCTGTTTCCTTGTGCCAACGGATACCCCAGGCTATATCGTTTCGCGGATTGAGGAAAAAATGGGGCAGCATTGCTCGGATACCGCAACCATCGTGTTTGAGAATTGCCGAATTCCTGCTGAAAATATCTTGGGTGAAGAAGGACAAGGCTACAAGATTGCATTATCTAATTTGGAATCAGGTCGTATCGGTATTGCTGCGCAATCTGTAGGTATGGCACGTGCAGCATTAGATTCAGCAATTGAATATGCCAATGAACGCAAGACCTTTGGTGTGGAATTGGTACAGCATCAAGCAGTGGCTTTCCGATTAGCCGACATGGCAACGCAAATTGAAGCTGCGCGACAGTTGATTTTTCATGCTGCAAGTCTTAAAGATGCAGGACAGCCTTGCTTGAAAGAAGCCTCTATGGCGAAATTGTTTGCATCGACCATGGCTGAACGAGTCTGTTCAGATGCGATACAGATTTATGGCGGTTATGGCTATGTCAATGATTTCCCTGTCGAGCGGATTTACCGTGATGTTCGGGTCAGTCAGATTTATGAGGGAGCCTCTGATATTCAAAGACTGTTGATTGCACGAGAAATCACCCAAGCTTAATAAGAATATGCACATTGAGACTACATGTTCTCAATGTGCATAAAACAGCAATACGATTGATGGATTTGGAAATTGTCGCAGCCATCAAGACATGATTATCTAAGTACAGATTACCCAATCATAGAATTGATTGTGGAAAACAATAAAGATGAATAACAAGGCGAGATGCTTTGCACAAGGGAAAGAGGTTGTTGTCATGAAGACATTAGTAGAAGCCTATCAAGAATTTGATGTTGAACAAGCTATCCAGAATCATTTGGTGGGTACGCCTCAAGCTATCAATGCGTATGTTGAATGTTGCGAACGTTATTTAGGACAAAACAAGACTGCTTTATTCTGGGAAGGTAAGCAAGGTGAGTCGCAGCATTGGAGCTTTGAGCAACTGGCTGAAGCTTCTGGGAAATTGGCAAAGTATTTCCTTCAGCTCGGTATCAAGGCGGGTGATTGTGTCGCAGGTCTTTTACCACGCACTCCTGAATTACTTATTACCGTTTTAGCCACTTGGCGGATCGGTGCAATCTATCAGCCATTGTTTACCGCATTTGAATCAAAAGCAATTGAGCATCGTATTCAAGTTGCAAATACGCAATTGATTGTGACCAATTCAGAGCAACGCATGAAGCTGAATCAAATTCAAATCCCACACATCCTGACGGTGCATTCTGGTGAAAGTTGTGTCAAAACAGATTCAGATTTTTGGCAAGAACTTGATGCACACCCAACGGAATGCACCCCAGTACTGCGTGATTTTGATGATGATTTTTTGATGATGTTTACTTCAGGCACAACAGGGCTAGCCAAGTCTGTGCCTGTTCCATTACGTGCGATCTTGGCTTTTAAAGGTTATATGACGCATGCAGTCGATTTGCGTGATGAAGACTCTTTCTGGAATCTTGCCGACCCCGGTTGGGCGTATGGTTTGTATTATGGCATTACGGGTCCACTCAGTTTAGGTCATAGCATCATCATGGATGAGCGTTCATTTAATGTGGATCAAGCCATTGCAGTCATTAAAAAACATAAAGTTTCCAATCTGACAGGTTCACCAACCGCTTTTCGCATGTTCTTTGGCTTTAAAGAAAAATTTGATGCATCGATTAAACAGCATTTGCGTGCTGTAAGCAGTGCGGGTGAACCCTTAACACCTGAAGTGATTCATTGGTTTAATCACGATTTAGATGTCAATATTTATGACCAATATGGTCAAACAGAATTAGGGATGGTGATTGCCAATCATCATGCATTAGAGCACCCTAAAAAAGTCGGTTCTGCGGGCTTTGCTATCCCTGGGCATCGCTTTGCAGTCCTGAATGAACAACATCAGGAAGTAGCAATAGGAGAAGTTGGAACTTTAGCGATAGACTGTTCACAGTCGCCATTGTTCTGGTTCAAGGGCTATGAAGGACATAACCGTAAATCATTTGTCGGGCAGTATTATTTAACGGGTGATACGGTTCAACTCAATGAATTGGGGGGTATAGACTTTGTAGGGCGTGCAGACGATGTCATTACAACGTCAGGCTATCGTGTCGGACCTTTTGATGTAGAAAGTACTTTGTTGGAATGCGAAGAAGTGCTTGAGTCTGCTGTGATTGGTAAGCCTGATCCAGAGCGTACAGAGATTGTAAAAGCGTTTGTTGTACTGAAACCACAATATCAGGCGAGTGAAAATTTGAATCAGAAACTCCAGCAATATGTTCGTTCAAGACTCTCGAAACATGCTTATCCCAAAGAGATTGAATTTGTTGAGAGTTTACCCAAAACCTCAAGCGGAAAAATTCAACGTAATTTGTTAAAACAACAGGAAATTGCTTTGCAGCAAATTCAGAAAGCAGGTTAAACCTGTTTAAACTTAGTTTTGCTCTTACACCCTTCGGGGTGTTTTTTTATAACTATGGTAGGTAAATGTTGATCAAAAAAATCTATTTTTTAAGGGATTTAATTTTTTTGTAAAAAGCCTTTACAGTGAAAATTTGAGCGATATAATGCGACACATTCAATATATAAATGTGTCATAAGTCACTTTTTTGGGGTTGTTTATGAAAAAAATCATTCTTTCTGCAATTATTGCTACTTCTGCACTTACTTCTGTTGCTAGTTATGCGGCGGGAACTGATAGCACTCAGTTTGATGTAAAAATTACAGTAAATGAATCTTGTGAGTTCACTTCAAAATCAGACGTGGAATTCAATGCAGTTGATCGTTCGACCAAAGCTGGCAGTACAGCTAAAGGTCAATTGAATGTGACTTGCACCAAAAATACCCCATATAAAATTGCACTTGCGGGTTCAGGTGCGATGAGCAATACGAATCTGGCATCGACAAGTAAAGTTCCATATAAATTATATCAAGATGCTGCACGTACTGCAGAATGGGATGCAACAAACTTACTTTCTAAAACTGGTAGTGGTAAAGATCAAGCTATTCCTGTCTACGCAAAATTGGCGGGTGATACCAACGTTGAAGCGGGTAACTATGTAGATGCAGTTACTGCAACAGTAACTTACTAAGTTTGTTAACAGAGACAGAGTGATGCAATCTAAGAACAAATTTATTCCAACTATTTGTGCAGCTATTGTATCACTTTGCTCATTTAACCTTTCAGCAGCAAGTTTACAGGTTTCCCCAATTTCGCTTACTTTCACTACGGGTGAAAAAGCCAAAGAAATTTGGTTAACCAATACCAGTGATGAGCCGATTCGCGCCCAAACACGAGTGTTAAATTGGACTCAAGTTGAAGGTAAAGAACAACTTCATCTATCCCGAGATTTGGTTGCAAGTCCATCCATAACAGAAATCAAAGCTGGTGATCGTCAGTTGATTCGTGTGTTGCGCATGAATATGCAAAATACAGGAACAGAGCAAACTTATCGTTTACTGGTGGATGAGCTGCCTAAATCCAATCAAGCTAACCAACAAACGGGTTTACAGTTGCTGTTGCAATATTCAATTCCCGTATTTGTTCAAACAAATGAAATCACGCCTGCTAAGAATGGTTTGACTTCATTAGCGCAAGTGTCTTTCCATTATCAAAATCAGCAATTGATTGTGAAGAATAATGGAAGTCGTCACATTCGATTAAGTGAATTGACCTACGTCAATCCGAATGGTGAAAAGATCCCATTAATCAATGGTCTGGTGGGTTATGTGCTGAATGGTCAAACCATGCAATGGCATGTTCCTGCAAATGCACAAATGCAGCCTAAAGGACAGTTCGAGGCGCGCATCAATTCAGATGGTCTAGCACAGACATTGTCTATTCAATAAGTTGCCATGAGCGCTTCTGTTTATCGTAGCTTCTGTTTTAAGCTGCTACTGAGTACTTATGCTTTACATACTCAGCTAGCGCTTGCCAATGATGCAGAAATGCCGAGCTCGGATACTGTTGAGCAACAAGAACTCTTTTTAAGTGTGGTCGTGAATCAAGCCTCAAGCTCGGTCTATGGGCATTTCATTCAAACCCCACAGGATTTGTTGATTTCCCGCGATACACTGCAAGAACTACAACTCAAAGTCGATGCTACTGATGCACCACATCAGGTTGGCTTTATTCCGTTATCGCAGATAAAAGGACTCAGCTATAACTTTAATGCGGCAGAGCAACATATAGACTTGTCTGTTCCTGTAGAAACTTTACAAGGACATACATCTTCGGGATATGTACAAATTCCCCCTGCAAAAGTGAATCCTGATCAGGTTAAGCCAGGTGTTTTATTTAATTATGATTTCTATTCCCAAGCAACAGAGGATGCATGGTCACTCAGTGCATGGAATGAGTTGCGATTTTTTGGCATGGGTACAGGCAATATTTTCAGTATCTCTGCCAATCATGCGTTCACTAAAACCCAAAGCGCGGATGAATTTTCTAGCCAAATTCTAGATACCTATTGGCAAAAAGATTTTACTGACCAAGCCATTACTTTGACCGTGGGGGATAGCCAGTCGCGTGCTTTAGATTGGACGCGCTCAACGCGTATTTCGGGCATAAAAATCGCTAGAAATTTTAACTTACAGCCTTATCAAGTGACTTCGCCGCTGGAGTCTTTTAAAGGTTCGGTGCTTGTACCCTCAACCGTAGATTTACTCATTAATGGCATTCAACAAAGCACCAGTGAAGTTTTACCTGGACAATTTGATATCCAAGCATCGCCCTCAATCACGGGTGCAGGTAATGCGCAGTTATTAATTACCGATTTAAATGGTCAGCAGCGGGTTGTAAATTTCTCACTGTTTGGAACCACTCAATTACTGCAAAAAGGTTTGTCAGATTGGGAACTGAATCTTGGGGTAAATAAACTTGATTATGCAGTCAAATCTTTCAGTTATGGGGATGAACCTGTTGCGAATGCAACGTTAAGGCATGGTCTAAGCAATGATACTACCTTAGAAAGTCATATTGAATATTCCAAAGATGTTGCACTTACAGGTTTGGGGGTTGTACATCGATTACCTGAGACTTGGGGAGTCCTAAACGGCTCTTATAGTTATAGTGAGTTGAATCAAAAAACAGGGCAATCTTATGCGCTCGGTTATGAGTGGAATAATCCTTATATCAATCTTTCCCTACACCATCAGCAAACGGATGGTAATTTTGGGGATTTGGCGAGTGCGCTGGGTTATGACTATATTAAACAGTCGGACCATGTTTTCTTAGGGATTAATACCGATTTTGGTCAATTGGGTGGTAGTTATGTGGCACAAAAATACCAGAACAGCGAGAACGAATATTTAGTCTTTAACTGGTCTTATTATTTTCCGTCACGTAAATACTTAACCTTCAACATGACCCGTAATTTAAATGATCAAGAAAATACCTTCTTTTTATCTTTAAATATCCCGTTGGATCGTCAGACCAATGCCACTGTCAGTGCGCAACAAGATACGGACAGCAATAAAATTTCAGCCAACATGCGTAAAACAGCCAAGCAAAATGAAGATGACTGGGGGTGGCAAACCAATCTTGAATATAGCGATAAACAAAACTATAGCGTACAAGGTCAGATTCAGCGTGAAACGCAAATCGGGGAATGGGATGTCGGTCTACAAAACGCTAAGATTAATGCGGAAGATTACACCACCGTGGTCGGTTCAGCGCGTGGCAGTTTGGTGATGATGGAAAAATCAGTTTTTCCGATGAGACAATCCTTAAACTCTTTTGCAGTGGTTTCAACGCAAGGGGTATCGGATATTCCAGTTCGTCTAGAAAATCGTGTGGTTGGTAAAACCAATCGTAAAGGCTTGCTGCTGATCGATGCACTGAATCCATATCAGCATAATGATATTTCAATTGATACTCTGGATTTACCTTTAGAATATAAAATTGAAACCACGCGTATAGATGCAGTGCCCTATAGTGCTAGTGGAGTATCGCTGCATTTTCCAATTTATAAAATGCGCTCTATTCAATTGAGTGCGACAGATTCACAAGGTGTTCCATTAAAAATGGGCAGTCGAGTTTGGGTGCAAGAAACTACACCCGATACCAGCTCTACAGAACATACCATCGTGGGTCGTGATGGCATGATCTATATTGAAAATCCATTAACGCAGCAGCTTTTTGTTGAACATGAAGGTGTTGTTTGTCAGCTGGTTTTGCCAGATTTTAGTCATCAATACGGTTTTCTTGATCTAGGAAGTATCCAATGTCAGTGATCATGTGTGGTTTTAACGTTAAAAAAATTGCCAAGATGGCACTTGTGTATTGGATACTTTGCCTGATTGTTATACTTGGTTCGCAACTAGCCAGTACTTCTGTGCATGCAGCTAAAAACTCAGGATCGTGCTGGTTGTCAGGGACAACCTTAAGTTTTGGTTCAGTAACAGGAAAAGGGAAAAATAATTATGCAAACTTACAGATTACCTGCAATCAGTACAATCACACTCAAACCGTCAATGTAGCACTTTGCCCATATATCACTGCGGGTGGTCTGGGGTTACTGAATAATAGGCGTTTAATGGTGAAGTATGGAGCAGTACATAGTTATTTGAGTTATGATTTATTTTATGATGCAGCTTTGACTAGACGTATTGATACACAAGCCAGTGCCTCGACATTAAATTGTACCTATCAAACATTTTCTGTGAATGAAAATCAGAAAGTCTTTACGATACCTGTCTATGGTTTAGTGTATTCGGGGCAAAATGTTAGCGAAGGCAGTTTTGATAACAATAACAATGCGCAAGTAAACTTGCTCTATGCCTTTAGTGAAGATGAACAGCCTAGTAAAGAAGATGCTATCACTGCAACTCAGTCCAAACCCGGCACAAATAGTCTGTATGTTACGGCTAATTTTGAAAATAGCTGTAATTTAATTTCCACAACTGATCTGAATTTTGGACAAATTGATAACTTAAGTAAAACCATTACCAGCGCAGCTTCAGTGACACTATCTTGCCCTTTAAATACTTCGTGGAAAGTCGGGTTGGATCAAGGTTTAAATTATGATGGTACAACACGTCGAATGCGTAATGGTACTGACTATATCGGATATGAGCTGTATCAAGATGCTAGCTATAACAAAACTTGGAGCAACACCAATACATCGCAGGGAACAGGTACAAATGGCACGCAAATGATCCAGATTTATGGCAAAGTCCCACAAAGTGCAGTCGTGGTTCCACCTGGGGAGTATCAAGATACCATTACAGTGACATTAACCTATTAATAAGTAATGACGGCAGTGACTTTGTCACTGTAAACACCCGCTGGAACATCTGTATCTGCACGCTCTACGGTACCCCATACGGGTACCGATTGAACACGGCCAGTGCCTGTACCGTAATAACCATTTTGAGTATCAGCGCCCCAAGAGGTTGTACGATTGGCATCCTGATACAGGTTGTAGGGAATACTGACATTATTTGAGTCCGCAGCAATCATTTTTCGCTGACTTTGTAGCGCAATATTATACGGCGTCCCTTGGGTGCAGGTGACAGCAAGTTGACCATTCTGTAAGTTGGTTTTGGAGGCACGATTGACTGTGCCAAAATCGAGGTCTGAACCTTGCGTAGTTGTGACATTACACATCTCTTTAATGGTAATACTGACATTAAAGGAAGTTGAATCTTGTTGCGCAGCATAAATATAGACTGATGCAGCGGCTAAAGTGCAGGCAACAAAAGCAGAATAATATAATTTCATGAAGTACGAAGTTTATACATTATTGGATTTTAATTCAGCATACCTGATTTAAGCGGATTCGTCCCGAGCTTTAGTTTTATAACTGTTCATATTCTATCTAAATGATGATTTCTTTATCATTTCAGGCGGAAGTAAGTGATCTAAAACCTAACAGTTATAGCTTGCTTATCCTTTATACTATGCAAGAGTCTCAAACAATACACAGCGGAAGTAAAGTGAACTTGGTATCTGAACATGATCTGGAATTAACAGATGAGGAAATGCATTTATATAGCCGTCAGATTTTACTAGATGGCTGGGATTTAGATGCACAAGAAAAACTGAAACTTGCCAATGTGCTGATAGTGGGGTGTGGTGGAATTGGATGTACCACAGCAGAGTTATTAGCACGTGCTGGTGTCGGTAAAATCACCTTGATTGATCCAGATCATATCGAGATCAGTAATTTACAGCGACAAATTGCCTTTACACAGGTAGATCTAGGTTTCTATAAAGCAGAAATTCTGGCAAAACGCCTAACTGCGATTAATCCATATATTCGAGTTGAGTACCATGTTGCCAAATTAGATCAAAGCAATGCCATGACCTTGATCAGCTCGCAAGATTTGGTGCTTGATGGTTGCGATAATTTTACGACGCGTTACTTGGTCAATCAGATCTGTAGAGAGCAGGGTGTTGCCTTAATTAGTGCATCAGCCATTGGGTTTCAAGGTCAGCTCTTTATGGTTGAAGGTGATTCGGCTTGCTATAACTGCCTATTCCCTAAAGAACAGCATGCCAATGAGAGCCTACGTTGTGCAGACTCGGGGGTGCTATCGACCACACCGAATGTCATGGCAAGTTTACAAGCGCACCATGCTTTATTGTATTTGGGCCTGAATCGTATGCCATTGCTGCAAAAACTCTTGTTATGGGATGGCTTAAGTATGAAACAGCGCATATTGGCATTCGAGAAAGACTTAAATTGTCCAGACTGTCAGGCAAGATCATCCTTAAACACGTAAATATTTGCTAAACTCAGTGCCATGAATTTTTAACCACATTTTAATATGATGAAAAATAATATCTGGCTAGATGGACTGCGTTCCGTTGCTCGTATGGGGGAAACCGCAGTAGTAGCGGCTAAAGCAGGCTTTAAATACGCGACTGAAAAGCCAAGTAATGCCAAGTTAATGCGTGAAACCTTTGAAGATTTAGGATCAACTTATATTAAGTTGGGTCAATTTATTGCTAGTACGCCTTCACTTTTCCCACGTGAATTTGTTGAAGAATTTCAAGGCTGTTTAGATCAAACACCGTCTTTACCATTTAGCTATGTGCAGCAGGTGCTTGATTCTGAATTTGCTGGTCGTAATTTAGATGAAATCTTTGCTTCCATTGATGAAAAGCCACTTGCATCCGCTTCAATTGCACAAGTGCATGCTGCTAAACTGGTCACAGGCGAAGATGTGGTCCTTAAGATTCAAAAACCTGGTGTAGAAACTATTCTCTATACAGATTTGAATGTGTTGCATTGGGCAACTAAAATTCTTGAAAAAGCTGTGCCTAAGGTGAAGTTTGCTTCATTGGCAGATATTGTTGATGAAATTAAAACCCGTATGGTACGCGAAGTCGATTTTATTGAAGAAGCTCAAAATATTGATGATTTCGTCAATTATCTGAATGTGACGAATAACAAAGCTGCTACCGCTCCTAAGGTTTACCACCAGTATTCTACTCGCCGTGTGTTGACCATGCAGCGTTTATTTGGTGTGCCATTAACGGACTTTGAAGTGGTAAAAAAGTATTCCAAAGATCCTTCTCAAGTTCTCATTACCGCAATGAACACTTGGTTTGGCAGTTTGATGATGTGTAATAGCTTCCATGCCGATTTACATGCAGGTAATTTAATGCTGCTGGAAGATGGTCGTATTGGTTTTATTGACTTTGGTATTGTGGGGCAATTAAATCCTGAAGTCTGGACAGCTTGTATGGCATTTATGGATGCATTGCAAAGAACAGACTACAAGCTCATGGCTGAAAATATGCTGAAAATGGGCATGACCGATGTAGCCATCGATACCCAAGTGTTGGCGGCTGATTTAGAACGCTTATTTAGTGGCGTTTTGTTGGCTGATCCACAAGAAATCTTAAGCTCTAATCCAGCCGATTTAAATGACATCATGATGGACATGGTGGCTGTAGGTGAGCGTCATGGTATTCGCTTCCCGCGTGATTTTGCGTTGCTGTTTAAACAAATGCTGTATTTCGATCGATTTATGCGCGTCCTAGCACCCTATACCGATATTTATGCAGACCAACGTTTGCAAATGGTGCAAACTACCGATCCAAGTTTGATGTTGAAACATTAAGATTCAAATTTTGATTAATCCATTCATGACAGTTGTGTGAAGCATTCGGTCATGAATGGTCTGCAATTTAAGGGTTAAATCATGGATGCGATTGTCATTGAAGGTCTTAAGGTGAACACCGTTGTCGGCTGCTTTAACTGGGAACGACAAATTATTCAGCCTTTGATGTTAGATCTGACCATTAGTACCAGTTTAGAAGCTGCGGCGAGTTCAGATGATCTGGAAGATACCTTGAACTATGCTGAAATTTGCAGCATATCCGCTGAAGTGATTCAAAAAGCCCAACCCAAATTGATTGAACATGCGGCAAAATTGGTACTGAATGCGCTTTTTGCTACCTTTCCTGCGATAGAATCGATTAAAATTATTATTCGTAAGCCTGCCATTATTGCAGAAGCCAATTCTGTAGGAATTCGTATTGAACGCCACCGAAACGATTTTCGCCTTAGCTCTGGCGAGTAATTTTAATCCGCAGCAACATTTTCGCTACGCATATCAACAGATTTGTAAGCTTGGTGCTGTAGAATTTTCAAAAATTTATATTATTCCTTGCCGTGATGGTGTTGGGGCAGACTACTGGAATGCAGCCTGCTTACTACATTCAACATTAACGCCTGAGCAAATCATCATCCAATTAAAACAATGGGAAGCTGATTCTGGTCGTGTTCGTCCATCACATCAGATTTCATTAGATGTCGACCTGATTGCATGGGGTAATTCTTTGTCACACATGCAATTTAATCCCAAAAAACTCCCGCTCGCCTTGGATGTTCAAATTCCAATGGCTGATGTTTGGTCACATCCTTTATTCATCGAGTCGCAACATCAATTTCCAACAGTAAAATGTTTAGAAGTTGTTAACATTTAAAAACGTGTCACTTGGTCTTGCTGTTTTAAAATGAGAGCTAAAGCAGCCAATAAGAGACTTGCTGTCATGAAAACACGTTTTTTAGTCTATGCATTATTAAGTGGTTTAGTGGTGGGGTGTAGTTCAAATGCACCTGTCGAAAATACTGAAACTATGCCACCACCAACGTCAACGACAGATTTGGCTGGTGATGAGACGATGTTGCTTGCCCTCAAACAAGCGGTCTATATGACGATTCATGAACAACCTTTATATCAATATGCATTTTATGATCTGAATCAAGATGGTGTTCAGGATGCAGTGGTCATGTTGAGAGGAACTAACTGGTGCGGTTCAGGTGGTTGTACGGTACTGGTATTTAAGGGTATAAGCCATGATCAGTTCCAGTCGCTGAGCAAAATGACAGTTACTGATGTTCCTATTTATGCTTTAAATACCAAAACACAAGGTTGGTCTGATTTGTCTGTGTATTCAAGAGGAATGGGACAGGTCATTTTGAAGTTTAATGGTCAAAGTTACCCAAGTAATCCTTCTGCCGAAGCCAAGTACACAGGAAACTTACAGGAAGCAGGGAACAGACTCTTACTGAAATAATAGAATGGAAAAAAGCAGTGCTAAAAAGCACTGCTTTTTTGTTGATGAAGACTGTTAATGATTAAATAAAATAACTGGTCTTGGTCATCAACTTAGAAATTGCAGTCATGGTAATACGTACAGGGACAGGTAAATCTACCCCGCCTGCATTGAGAGCTGTATCGCGATGATGCAGTTCGTCTTCATTCATTTGCTCTAGAATTTTACGAGATCGCGAGTCTTGAGCTGGAAGTTGGCTAATGTGATGTTGCAAATGCAAGCTGACTTGGCGCTCTGTTTCAGCAACAAAACCCAAACTGTATTTATCACCAGCGATACCAGCAATTGCACCCATGCCAAAAGACAATCCATACCAAATTGGATTGAGTAAACTGGTATGGCTGTCGAGTTCTTTCAGACGATCTTCACACCAAGCCAAATGGTCTTGTTCTTCAATTGCAGCTTGTTCCATTTCACGACGGACATTCGGTAATTTAGCTGTCAGTGCTTGACCATGGTACAGCGCTTGTGCACAAACTTCACCACTGTGGTTCACACGCATTAATCCAGCAACATGACGTGCTTCGCTGACCGCCAAATGGGTTTCTTCAGGGGCAGCAGGATTCTCACGTTGTGCCGCAGTTGCTCCAGGTACTAAGCTGCGCAGAGCTTGGTCAAAAGAGTGAATGAGCTTATCGATGCCCGTATAGTGACGCATAGGATTAATCCTCTAAAGAAACTTGAGCTGTATTGAGTTGTGGTTTTAAACGAATCAACAGCCAAATACTGAAAATTGCACTGAGCACAGCCGTGATGCAGAACAGTATTTTAATATCAATTTTTAAGACACTTAAGATAATAATAGAAAAAACAGCAGAACTGACCATAAATACAGCATTTAGAATGTTGTTGGCTGCAACCACGCGGGCACGATGTGATCGAGGCGAATAAGCTTGCATCATGGCATACAGAGGTACAATGTAAAAACCGCCGCTGATACCCAGCAAAGTCACAGCGAACATCACATGGTAATAACTCCAGCTTTGCTGGAACACATCAGCCAAATGTAATAGCTCACCTGAACGTTCAGGAACAAAAGCTAAACTTGCTGCTAAATAAAGTGCAAATACAGTTAAGCCAATGGCGCCAATCGGAACCATTTTGAGATTGACTTGTGTACCGCCAATTCTGCGACATAACAACGAACCAATACCGATCCCTACAGAGAAAAAGGTCAATAATAGGCTCACGACATTTTCTGATGCGTGTAGGTTTTGCTGCGTGAGTTGTGGAATTTGGGTTAAATATGTTGCGCCATAAAACCAATACCACGAGTTACCCAGTAGAATTAAATAGATCAGCGGAATGCTCTTGGCATATTTTATGGTTTGAAAACTGGTGCGGAAAAAGTTCCAGTCAATCTCTAAATCTGGCGTAGTGACATTTTGTCGGAGAATAAACTGACTGGAGATAAATCCTAAAATTGCAATGGTTACAATGGTGAGGCTAATCCAAAGTAAATTACCATCTGAAGCTGAAATCACGGCACCACCTAAAATCATACCAATCAGAATTGCCATGGACGTACCCGATTGAAATAGGGCATTGCCTGACATCAATTCATTTGGTTTCAAAATTTCAGGCAAAATGGCGTATTTAATGGGTCCAAAAAAGGTCGAGTGTGTTCCCATCAGAAAGAGTGCCAGCAGTAATAGCCATAGATGACCCAATAAAAAGCCAGCACTACCAATCAGCATGATAATAATTTCAAGGATTTTAATACCACGAACCAAACTTGCGCGCTCATATTTGTCCGCAATTTGACCAGCTGTCGCTGAAAAGATGAAATAAGGCAGAATAAACAGGAGAGCTGCCAGATTATTTAGGGTACTCACACTGGCACTTTGTTGGTTAATCCAGCCGTAAGTAATCACCAGTAATAAGGCTTGTTTATAGACATTGTCGTTCAATGCACCTAAAAATTGCGTCACAAACATCGGTAAAAAACGACGAGTGCTTAAAAGATTTTCTTTTTTTTCCATGACAATGTGAACTTCATAAAGTTTTATTAAGAAATGTGAGCATCTGGTAAAATAGCAAAGAAAATCATGTATGATATTTCAATCCTATGCTGTGGTGAAAAAAATCAATAAAATTGAGTTCTTTAGCCAGTATAAATTTTAAACTTTTCATTACAAATACGAAGGTCTATTGAACAGACCTGTCATGAGTTTAGAGTATTCTATGCTTGTAAAAACGAATTTTAAAAAGTCGGCTCTGACACTAAGTATCAACTCTGTCTTTGAGTTGAATCATACCAATAAAAGTCTGTGTTTGAGTGCTTTTTTAATGTTTTTTGCCCAACATGCTTTCGCGCAAGAAGTGGGGGTAGTTCAAGCTGAAAAGGCTGCCGTATCTAGTATTCAACAAGCTGCAAAAGATGAGTTGAATACGCAGATTCAAGTAGAGGCAGATGCACAAAACTTGAGTCGTTCCGAACAAGCAGAAAAAATTCAAAACTATCAAGATAAAGTCGGCACACCTGATAGTTATACGCTGTTGCAGCATCAAGTCCAGCATACTGATCAAATTGAGGCTTTTAAGCCTATTACCTTTGAAGACTTAGAAGAATTGCCAGACACGCCAGTCGATCAAAACATGGCAAATGAAATTTATAATGAGGCCAATGCTGCCAAAGCTGAAGCAGAAAGATATCGCGCAGGTCAAACCCAAGAAGTCGTGGTGCGTAATCCAACCCCGCAAGAGCTAACTGAAATTAATCAAGCACCTGTAAATGTTGATCGATTGATGAATAGCATTCAGGCAGACAGTAAGATTGTTGTTGAAGCCAATGAGTCTGGAAAAACTTTAGCTGAACAAAGCTTTGAAACTCAGCCTGAAGTGGAAGAAAAGGGATTCTTTAAGCGTTGGTATCATAAAATCAGACCGCCAAAAAATGATTTGATTAACACGAAAGTACCGCGTATTAAAGCGGACATTGTGATTGTAGATGCGAAAAATACCAATCCAGATCTACCCGATAAAGAATATCAGCAAGCCATCTTAAACTTAAAAAATAACGTCAGTGGCAAGCTTTCTAGCTTCACCCAAGAATCATATGGGGACTTTAATGCCGCACTGCCACAATTAAAAAGTTTGTCCAATCTGGCAGCGCAGGCGGTTGGTTTTTATCAGGCAGAGTTTCGTTTTGAGAAAACCAGCGACAGTCGCGTAAAAGTGACCATTAAACCGAATGCACCTGTATTGGTTGCCGAGCAAAATATTGAGTTTAGTGGTGCTGGTGCAGAACGTCCGCAATTTCAGGTTATCAGTGTACTTCCTGAACTTGATATTGGTGATGTGTTGAATCATGGTTTATACGAAGATACCAAAAAGCGGATTGTAGAAGCTGCGACCAATAACGGTTTTTTTGACGCGTATTGGCGCTTACATGATGTCAAAGTTGCCCAGCCAGAGAACACTGCCGATATTAATTTACGCTTTGAAACGGGTGGACGTTATAAGTTGGCGGGTGCAGAATTTCGTATGAGCGATCCATCTAAGCCTTTTCCATTAGACATGGATATCTTAAAAATGATGGTACCATGGGAAGATGGTGCCGATTATGCTTTGTGGCGTGTCAATACATTGGCCAATAATTTAACCAACTCGCGTTACTTCAATTTTACTTTGGTCGATGCGGTACGTCCTGATCCGCTAGCGGTACCTCTAGAACTTCCACCTGACTTACAGGCTTTGGTCGATCAGGAAAAAATTGCCAGCAGCGATCTTCAAGTTCAAGATCAAAAAGATATCAATTCAGACAAAGAGGTGACACAGTCTGTTGTTAATGAAGATCAGTTTGCAGGGACGGAAGATCAAGAGACCGATGAAAAAGTGCAAACGCAACTTTCACAACAAGAGTTACGTGAGCAAGAAGAAGAGCGCCTTAAAGTCCAAGCACGTGATCAACAAAAAGTCCCAGTCATTGTGACCATGAATGCAGACCGACTTAATAGTGCAGAAGTTGGTGCGGGTTGGGGGTCAGATACAGGTCCACGATTAAGAACAACATACAGACGCGCCATTGTAAACCGACGTGGTCATTCTTTTGATGCCAACTTTGAATTGTCTGAAATTCGTCAGGCGATTGATACACGTTATAACATCCCCTATAACCATCCATTAAATGACTACATCAGTCTGGTTGGCGGTTATGAGCGCGAAGTTGATAAGGATCTGGGTGAAGGGGCTAGTTTAACGACTGAGTCTGCGGTAGTTGGTGTAGATCGTATTATTAAGCGCCCTATGGGGAATTGGCAACATACTTTTGGATTACGTTATCGATTAGATCGACTTACAGATTATCAGTTTGCTTATTTTGACCAAATACCAATTACCTTCTTTGTAAATGGTGACACAGAGCAAGAGTCTTTATTGGTGGGTTATGAGGCCTCCCGAACTGACATGGACAAAAGAGTAAATCCAACAAAAGGATTTAAGCAAATTTATAAAATTGAATTAGGAAGTGAAGCCTTGCTTTCTGATGCAGATATGGCAATTTTAAATGCAGGTTGGCGTTTTATTTATTCACTCGGTGAAAATAACGATCATCAGTTTGTAGGTCGTGGCGATCTAGGCTATATCCTGACAGAAGACTTTGATAAAGTTCCTTATAATCTTCGCTATTTAGCAGGTGGGGATCAATCAATTCGAGGCTTTGATTATAAGAGTCTTTCTCCTGAATTTTATGGATTTAAAATAGGGGGGCAAGCATTGGCAGTCGGGTCACTTGAATACAATTACCAATTCAAAGAAGGGTGGCGTGCTGCAGTTTTTAGTGATTTTGGTAATGCTTACGATAAAGACTTTAGTAATGATACTGAATATAGCGTTGGTTTAGGGGTGCGTTGGGAGTCACCAATTGGACCATTACGTATTGATGTTGCCTCTGGTATCTCCGATGAAGGGCATCCGATTCGGGTACATTTCTTTATTGGTTCACCACTTTAACATTTAGACTTAATTTCAAACTTGAGAAGGTTATGGCTGAAGAAGAACAGCAAAAACAAGAATTATCCGAATCACCTGTGCCTAAAAAGCGACGTATTTTTAGGAGCGTATTATTAACGCTTCTTATTTTGGTGATTTTGCTTGTTTCAGCTTTTGCCATTATGTTTTCGACGGATAAAGGCAGTAAGTTTTTACTTAACCGTGTGCTAGAGCGCCAACATATTATTCATTATGAATATGAAGGTGGGAATCTGTTAAAAGGGATTATCTTAAAAAATGTGCTGGTGTCCTTGTCTGCGGTAGATGTCAAAATTGATCGTGCCGAAGTAAGCTTGGGCTGGCGTGCTTTAGTACATAAGGAGATTCATTTATATAATGCAGATGTCCGTAATCTACAAGTCATTACCAAATTACCGCCGAGTAGTGAACCCTTTAAGTTTAAAGAAATTAAGCTGCCGTTTACCCTTCGTTTGGATCATGCAGATGTTGACCATTTGTTAATTAAGACACATGCTGCTGCGGTCAAGTTTAATGACATTGAATTGAATGAAGCATTGTGGTCAAACACCAAACTTGAGTTTCAAGACTCTCGGGTAAATATGGGTTACCTTGCAATTCGTAATGCCACAGGCGATATGGATTTTCATGGTAAGTATCCACTCAATGCAAAAGCTACAATCAATATTCCTGCCCTAAACAACAGTCTGAATGTTCATGATATTCAGGTGGTTGCAAAAGGGAGTTTAGATACTATAGCTGCTGGTTTTGCGACCAACACCCCTGATTTGCTTTCAGGTTGGGGCGTGGTACATCCCGTGCGAAATCATGTTCCGATGTTCGGTCAGTTGGACTTTAAAAATTATCATTGGCCACTGTTAACAGCACAAAAACTTTTTACCCAAGCTGGAGTTTTACGTTATCAAGGCGATATTCAACGCCTTAATTTAGGTTTGTCGACGGATTTATCGGGACAGAATCTGCCTAAAGGAAAATATACCGCCGTCATGCATACCGACTTGGTGCATCAATTGAACATTGACCAATTTAAAGGTCAGGTGATGAATGGCACTGTGGATGCAAAAGGCTTGGTCAGTTGGGAAAAATATGTACATTGGGATGTGAAAGGTCGTTTAAACCAAATTAATCCTAAAGAAAAGATTATTCCACAGGCAGTGAGAGACTTCCTTCCGCCTAGCTTAGATGCGCAAATTGCTTCCACAGGTCGTTTGGAAAAAGGCTTACATCTAACAGGTTTGTTGGACTTTGACCAATATGAAACTTGGAATTTAAAACTTGATCAGAATCTAGCCCAAGATAAACAAGCCAATCCGATGTTGCTTGATGTTGCGTGGAAAAATATTGACCGTGCCATGCCATATATCGGATGGTTAAAGAGCGAATCTGGTGATGTTCAGATTCGACTCATCGAAGGTCAGCAAAATATAACAGTTGCTTCAAATGTAGGGCAGCATGAAACCGCTTTATTACCAGCAGGTGAATATAAGGCTCAGTTAGAACTAAAGAACAATGTCTTAAAAGTCCCAAGTTTTAATTATGTTGCCAATAAAGGAAGTCTAAGCGGACAAGCCAATATTGTGTTACCAACTGATAAGGCTCAATTAAAGTGGGATGCGAGTGTTAAAGCGCAGGACTTTAACCCGCAAACAGTGGTTGCTGCTGCTCCGGTAGATTTGGTGAATGGTCAACTACAGGCAAGCGGTTATGCCAAGCCAAATCAGCATATTATTGAACTGAAAGGAATTAACCTAACTGGGCATATGCCACAGCAGGCGCAACAGGAAACGGTGCAATTAACTGGTAAAAGTACCATTGCAGTATTATTCCATGATGCTAAAGCCGGTGGTGGATTTAAAAGTTTTGCGGTGAACTACGATGGTGCACTTAAATCCAGCAAAGTACAAGAAAGTAACGGTCTGTTAAAAGTCAAAATCTCGGGTACGCCAATATTACTAAAAATAGATCAATTGCAGCATGATGGTGCGGCAGGTAAAATTCTTGCGCAGGGCAAATTGGATTTAAGCAAAGGCATTGGTTGGAATATTAATGCATCCCTGATTCGATTTAAGCCACAATATTTCGTTTCCATGCTACGTGGTGAATTGTCGGGGAATGTTCAGACTGAAGGCTTTTGGTCAGATGCTTTGAAGCGTATCAATATTCAAAAATTGAATGTAGCAGGCTATATCAATAACAAACCTGTACGAGGTACAGGAAATCTTGCATTGGTGTTGAATAACAATCAAAAAGGTTTTCTGCCACAGCAATTCGAAGCCAATAACTTGTATATGTCTTATGCTAAGAATCAAATTCAGGCGACAGGCAATGCACAAAATCTACGCCTTAAAATTAATGCGCCTGCCTTGTATGAGTTATATAGTGGTTTAAGGGGGCGAGCGTATGGCTATCTCAACATTCAGTCTCAGCCACGGTTACAAGCAACCGCCAATTTAGCTGTGGATGATTTCCGCTTGGGTAACTTACTCAGTATGCGTAAATTACGTATTCAAGGGCAATTACCCGCATCAGAAACCATACCAAGCTTGCTCAAAGCAGAAATGAATAATTTACGCAGTGGTAATAGTGAAATTCAAAATGGGGTTGTTACTCTCGCAGGTACGCGTAAAGCGCATGTTTTAAAAGTGGAAGGAAATAACCGTTTTAGTAAATTCTATGTGCAGCTTGCAGGTGGCTTTAACGGTCAAAACTCGTGGTTAGGTCAGATTCAGAAAGGTGACTTCGACTCGGTACGGGTACGATTGGTACAACGTCAAAATGCTTCGGTGGTATATAACCAAAATACTGCGGAATTGTTTGTGGGGGCACATTGCTGGGCAAGTCAACAAAGTGAATTATGTTTTGATCAACCTGTCCGTATTAGCAAAGCCAAAGGTAATATTTCCTTTATTACTAAAAACCTCGATTTAAATGACTTTGCTGCATTTATGCCGCAAGGTTTGGCAATTACGGGTCGAGCCAATGGATATGCCAAAGCATCTTGGACGCAAGGCAGTAAACCGAAAATTGATGCACGGATGGTATCGCGTCAGGGTGTTATTGGGATTGCTGCTGAAGATCAGCAAGATATGGGTTCTACTCTACGTTATGATGAAATTTCTGTAAATGCGAAAAGTGTGACTCAAGGCTTACAGCTTCGTTTTGATGTTAAAACACCAGAAATTGGTACAGGTTATGCCAATGTCATTATTGATCCATTTAAACCTAAAAAGCCAATGCAAGGTGAAATTGCATTCAATGAAGTGCAATTAAAAGTATTCAAACCCTTTGTTCAGGATATTCGAACATTAAGTGGTACCTTGTCTTTTGCGGGTAAGATTAGTGGCGAGTTGTTGGCACCCCGTTTAACAGGTGAAATGCGTTTGAAAGATGGTGCGATCAGCATGATTTCACTGCCGATCAATCTCACCAATGTACAAGTTTATTCTTCTATACGTAGTGATCACGCCACCATTAACGGAGCATTCAACAGCGGTCAAGGTGTAGGAAAGTTAACGGGTAACATTGATTGGAAAAATGATCCAAGAATTCAGTTAAACCTTAAAGGTGATAATTTACTCATTCGCCAAGCACCGCTGATTACGGCATTGGTCACACCAGATTTTAGCCTAGATATTATGCCTTTCCAGAAAAAGCTGATATTAAAAGGTGATGTTGATGTACCGCGTGCGTTAATTTCAATGCCTGAAGCTTCTGCACCTGTGGTCGATGTTTCTTCGGATGTCCGAATTGTTCAACAAGGTCAAGATCAGTTGGCAATCTTGAAGTCTGCGCGGCCTTGGGATATTAAAGCTGATGTCATGATTAACCTTGGTAAGCAAGTGGTCTTTCAAGGTTTTAATAGCCGAATTCCATTGTTGGGGCGTCTGTATTTAACACAACGCGGTGTTGAAACCGCTATGCGTGCGAATGGTGCGATTGGTGTTAGTCAAAAAGTTAAAATTGAAGCTTATGGGCAAAGTTTAGATTTAAACCGTGCGATTGCTCGTTTCAATGGTCCTTTGGCAAACCCAACCTTAGATGTCGATACCAATAAAATTATTCAGGGGACAATTGTTGGGGTGCGGGTCACAGGTACGGCAAGCAATCCAAATATTCAAGTCTACAATGATGGTGGCCTGACCGAACAAGAAGCGATGAATGCGTTAATTTCAGGTCGTATTAATGAAGGCGCCAATAATATTAACCAGTCTGAGACATTCCGTTCTGATGTAAACAACACCATTGCTGCTGCTGGGATTAGTATGGGCTTGGGTGGTACACGTGCCTTTACCAATCAATTGGGTCAATCTTTCGGATTAAGTGGCTTGGCTTTAGATGCGCAAGGTACAGGCGATGACACACAAGTCAGTGTGACAGGTTATATCACACCTGATCTTTATATTCGTTATGGTGTAGGCGTGTTTACACCAGTCAACAAATTAACATTACGTTATCAGATGAACCAGAAATTATATTTGGAAGCGAGCCAATCAGTTGATCGGGCGATAGATTTCTTCTATAACTGGCGCTTCTAGTATTTAGAAATAAATATATTTAATAATATATTGTTTTTAAATGCATTATTATGTTTTTAATCTGCGCTTGAAATTGGTGTGTAGACTATATGTAGACTGTTGAGTGATTTCAGGATTAAAATGCAAGTGTCGAATTTGTAGATTAAGCTTGATATGAAACTCAACAAGTCTAATGTTGATGCTATTGGATTAACTAAAAAAGGGCAATCCATTTATCGTGATTCAGACCTCATTGGTTTTGCTGTCCGCGTCACTACAAAAAGCAAGTCATATATTGTTGAGAGACGGCACGATGGGAAGCTGTATCGCGTCACGCTTGGCAAGACGAATGAAATCACACCAGTCGAAGCTAGAAAGAAAGCTCAAACGATATTGGCTGAGATTGCAAACGGTGTGTATGAGAAGAATAAACAAAGCCATGACGAAGTGACTTTTGAACAAGCTTTTGAGCTTTACCTTAGCCAAAGAAAACTAAAACAGCTATCTATTAATACCTACCATCATTGTTTTAATACATTCCTTTCAGATTGGAAAAATAAGCCAATCTTTGAAATCTCAAAGAAGGATGTATTTGATCGATTTATCAAGCTTACCGAGTACAGTCCAACACAAGGAAATCTTACTCTAAAAATGTTTGGGTCAATCTGGCGTTTTGCACAAGTACATTACTCAACAGATGAAAACCCAATCCTTAAACATAATCCAGTAGATGTGATTCCAGCAAAGCGCGGTTGGAATAAAGCTAAAGCAAGAACAAGGCATTTGGATGAGACAAACATTCACACCTATTACAATGCAGTCTTAAATTACTATACGGAAAGATCTCTGTATGAAGATGCGAGTAAGAATGCCACAAGGGATCTGGTCCTATTCATCATGTATACAGGTTGTCGACGCAATGAGGCACAAACTCTGAAATGGGAAAATGTCGATATTGGAAAAGGGGTGTTCGTATTTAAAGATCCGAAAAATGGAGATGACCACTTACTACCTATGGGCGACCATCTATTTGAAATCATCAAGCAGAGATATGAGTTGAGAAATAATGAATATGTATTTCCTGGCTCTGGAATGGTGTCAAAAGCGAAACATATTTCTGGTGCTCAGGGCTTATTAGAAACCCTGGCAGAGCAAACAGGTATTGTAATTTCACTGCATGACTTACGAAGAACATTCGCTACGATTTGTAATAATTTGGACTATGGACCATATACCATCAAACGTTTACTAAACCATAGATCTGGTGCAAAAAACGATGTGACTGGAGGCTATGTTCAGGTATCAGTGAAAAAATTACGGCTTGCAATGAATGACATTGAAGCCGTTTATCAGGGTAGGCTCAACTGCTTCGATTAAGAAGCAAGCTGAGCTGTATTCATTACTGTTTGCTTCTGCTGGAAGTTGAGTACATCCGCTTTCTTGTAAGCTACCTTACGACCAACTTTAGTGTATGGAATGCCACCACCGACACAGCGGAGCCGTTGCAAGGTGTGGGTTGAACAATCCAGATAAATGGCAACATCTTCTTGAGGAAATAGCTGCTGTTCTGGTGCTAATAAAAAGCGGTTTAAACGCGCATCTTTATCTTGCTGTGTCATTTGATCTAATTTAAGTTTCATCAATTTACTTCCTCCAAAGCGCTTCTTTAAACTTCGCATCAATCACAAGTTCTTCAATTTCACCGACACTTACATTGTGGAAAATGTGGTCCATCTTTGCCCCGAACACTGTGAGTGTTCGGGTTTTTGTTGAGTATTTGAATTTCATACAGACCAGCCCTCCATATCAGATTTTGCTTGGCATGCATTTAAAATCTGAACTTCGTATTTAGAGCCCCTGAAATAATCCGCAGGATGATTCAAATCATTAATAGATTTCGCATCTTTTATATCAGCTAGAGCTCTTTGATAATCATCATCCAACCGTGCCTCATGCTCTGCTTGGAGCTGCTTTTCGTTTTCTAATGCCGTGTGATTGGTTCGTTCTATGATTCTTTTTACACCTTCACAAGTTTCATCAAATTTCTGTTGAAGAACATCATGGAGACTGTTTAATCCACGCTTTTCACAGAACTTAGCAATATCAATACCAGCTTGATGCATGAGTGCCTCAAGTTCGAAGTACTGATTTCCATTGATGCATGCATTAGCTGAACCAGACATAAGCCATTGTTTTAGTAACACGCCGTCTGCCTCTGTAATTGGGCGAGGCTCTGCAAAGATACGGGATCTATCTTTAGTAGCTAAAGCATAGTTGTCATGAGTGATATCAAGTACAGTTGTAAACTCGTATTCAATGCCATCACGTTGTTCGGCTTTCATACCGACTTTTTCGACTTTCTTTTTCCCTTTGCCATTATCAATTTGAACGGTTTCCATCTTCGAGCGCATGGTAACAATGATGTTGATGCTCGATTGAAGCATTGCATCTACAAACTTGCGATGACGGGGAGTGACTTCACTCCATGCACCCCAGCTATTGCCTTTAAATGTAGTGCTGGCAAGTTTGTCTACAATTTCAAGACATCCACCAATTCCAGACCATTCATGCGTGATGCTATCGATGATTAAAGTATCAAACCCACCATTCTCTGCAGCTTTAATCACTTCAATAAACTTTTCAGGTGTGTATGGAGGTTGAATGTTGGCATGCTCGAACTCAACAAGGTCATCATATAGTTCAGCACTACTATTCTCAGTGTCAGCAACAGCAATACGTCCACCAATTCCTTTGGCAAGAAGAAGAGCACCAAAAGTTTTACCTGATCCAGTTGGACCAGCAACTGCTAAACGTAGTTTTGCATTCTTGCGTTGAGCTTTTTTAAAGAAAACTGTCATATCCGTTACTCCTTAAGCCCAAACTCGTCCCATGCGTTTGTTAAACGCACGACGGTCTTGTGAAGGGATGTGTGTACGCTGTAGAACATCTGCCACTTGTTTTCGACGTTCGCGGCTAAAGTTCTCTGCAATCCAAGTTTTGTTCGCGTGTTCTTCTGGAGTAACGAGAACTAAACCTGATGCGGTCTCGCGGTAAATTTCGAGACCTTTCTTTACATAGACAACGGGATACTTAGTTCCAAGTTCAAGGCGTAGATTGCCTTGTTCATCACGACCTAAGTTTTTACAGAAGTTACTCATGGCTTAACTCCTGCTTTAATAAGGTATTCAGTTTGGGCAGTAGTTGCATGCTGATCTGCTGTACAGCTATAAAGACCAGAAGCGATTGCCGCTCCAATGATTAAAACAGATACAGGAACAAGACCCGATGACTTGTGTTGCACTGTATTGGCAGGAGTAGGTGGCTGATACAGGGGAGTCGTTGCAGGACTCTTCTTGATAGTTTTTGATGTTTGTTTCATAATGACCTCGCAAAGTTTGCAAAGCCCTGTGTCCGCCAAGATGTCAGGGCTTTTTCGTGTTTACGAGGTTAAGTTTACCAAGGGAAACTTTAATGTCAATAAAATAGTTTACTAAGAGAAACATATTTTTATTGATGGAAACTTTTGAATTAGATAAGTAAAAGAAAACCCATCACATGGATGGGTTAGTTTGTGCTGCTTTGTTGTTACAGGTCTTGTGCAAGTGACCTTAATATTAGCTTATTAAATTTTCATTTCAGTTTTAAGAAATAAGACCTTAACATTGAATATTGTCTTTGCCTTTATAGTAATCCAGAGCTAATTTTAGATCCTGGTCAAGTTTTGCTTGCGTGTAGTCTTGAGGAAAATTTTTAAGCAAAAGCGGCGCATACTCTTTATTGTAAACATTTGGATAATCAACGCAGAGGATCTGTTTGCGTTCAGTCATAGAGGTTTTAGGGTTGTCTAATTTATCAAGATACCCATCAATAACAGCATCTAACTTCTCGAATTGTGCTGACGTATCTGAGTCGGTCACTGGCGGAGCGGATTCTTGTTTTGAGCACCCAGTAAAAACAAATAGTGTCACTAATGTAAAAAGTAATTTGGATCTCATTGAGTCACCTGATAGAAAAACTAGGGGGAGCCCCTAGTTTTCAATTTTCTAATTATTGGCTAGAAGCACGCTTAAAGTTTTCATCATTCATGCAGTGTTCAAGGCTATCCCTAAGAATGCCAACCATTCTGTAAATATGCTCTGGCTTTTCAATAAAAATTTGTCCATTGTTTTGAACTTCCAATCCAGCACGTTCAAGTTCGGTTTTGCGAGAATCATCAACAGTAACATTGAACTGAATTGTTGGGCGTTTACGATTTACATCGTATCTAAAGAGCCATCTATTTGTTTTGCTCTGGTAAAGGACAGAGTAGTAAGATTCTGTATCACGGCCTTCTAGTTCAACTTCTGGAAATAGTTCAGTCACAATTCGAAGCAAGTCTTGCTCATCTTTAGTTGTAATGATTTTCTCATTATCAGGATTAACAATAAAATCAGGCTCTGGGGTAACTTCAGTTGTTTTAGGTTGCTCTTCTATTACTTTTGGCTCAACTGGTTGAGCTGTGATGATAGTAGGAGAAGATAAGCCTTTTACAACAGTATCACTTATAGCTTGCTGTACTGCTTGTTGTACAAATGGCTGAATTGATTCTAAGAATTTTGTATTTAATTGTCTTTGGATGTTTGCTTGCTGTGCTACATAGCGAACAAAATCAATATCTACTTCATTGATACTTTTCTTGATAACTGTCTTAAATTGCTGGATATACTGATTTTCTTCAGCAAAAAATCTTAGTTTTTCTGCATGGAAATTATCATGCTTGAATTCTGCTAATTGCGTTAGATCCTCAGGATGAGCTTTCGTAAAATCAATTGTTAGAAATGGTTTTTCATCCATCACGTTTGTGTTTATAAGGTCTGTAAAGAAGCGCCACTCTTTACCGTTGGTAATTGCCCCAATGGTAACACCTAAGCTGCTGTTAAAATATCTAGATAACTGTGGGGCGTGATTCGTTAGGTCTGAGGAATAAGGTTTTGCTTCAATAAACATAACAGGCTGGCCGTTACAATATAGAGCGTAATCAACGCGCTCAGTAGCCTTGACGCCAGGGAAGTCGGCAGCAAATTCTGCAAGGACTTTAGTTGGATCGTAAGGGTTAAATCCCAATATATCTAGCAAGGGCAAGATTAGTGCTTGTTTAGTTGTTTCTTCTGTAGAGCAGTGACTGCCTACTTTTTTTACATGTTCGATATGGTCTTTAAGTCTTATTAAAAAGTTATCCATGTTTTACCCTCTGTGTTTTGTAAGTAATTTATTTAATTAATTATATTTTATTGTTATGGGGTTGCTGGGATTTACCCAGCTCGCCAGAATTGACGTCCCATAACTTTGAAATTCAAACCATTTTGCTCAGATACTTCACGGTCTCTGTATTTAGAGTTAAGGCTGTGTAAAGTGAGCTTTCCACCTTCTTCTTTGAATATCTGTTTAATCATTCCTTCTCCCTCAAAGTAAACAGCATAGATTTCACCGTCTACAATTTCAGTTTGAGAAATATCAATACCAACCATATCTCCATCATGGATAAAGTCAGACATGCTATCGCCCTTGGCTTTAATAATTCTCATGCAGCTTGGGTCGACATGTTTTCTCTGAAAAAATGATGGCGGGAAAGGGAATTTCCCATTAATTACATCAAAGTGAAATTCTATTGACTCGCCAACACCACAAGAAAAATTAGCTTCGACAACATCAATCCAAATAAACCCATTTTCTGTTTCATAATCAATAACTGTTGGCTTGTGCAATTCATTTACATTGAAAGAAGCGTCACTTTTGCCAGTCAAATTATGCTGATTCATAAAGTCTTGCATATTAAAATTATTAAATTTTAATTCTTCTTCACCGGTGAGGAGCCAGTTTTGAGATGTTTTTAGTACAGCTGCCAATGCTGGTAAAAATTCAGCTTTAGGCGTGTTTGTTCCAGCCACCCACTTAGATACAGCTCCTTTCGTGGCTCCTGTAGCTTCAACTATTGCGGTTTGTCGAAGACCCAGCTCCTTCATTCTTTTAATTATACGGTCGCTAATACTGGTCATACAAAATCCCTCATTTCTAGTTTCCTATAGTAAACAAGCGTATTGATATATGAAGAAACTTATGGTTTACTAACGGAAACTGTAAGTTTATAAAGGTAAACTATGACTGTAGATGAATTGAAGCTTCACTACGAGGTTAAAACAGATTCCGAGTTAGCTCAGAAGATCGGCTATAGCAAGGGTGCTGTTAGTAAATGGCGAAACAAGGGCATATCTCTAGAAACCCAAGCCTTGTTGCAAATCAAAACAAAAGGGAAGGTTAAAGCCAACATCCAACAACTCACCGCATAGCCAATTATGCCTCGGTCAATGTTTTAGATAAACGTGAACAAAATCAGAGATTCACATGACACTAAGAAGAGAAACGCGATTAGCAATACACGAGATGATTAACCTCACAGAAGGTTATGAGCCTAAGGATATAGCTCAGGTAACAGGGGATTCGCACAAAACAATCTGCAACTACGGCAATCCAAACATGGAGAACCATGATCCAAGCTTAAAGAAGTTTGAGGTAATCATGTTGCTCACACGGAATCCGACCGTATTGAAGGTTTGGGCGCACATGCTTGGGTATGTATTGGTTCCTGCTGGTGAGGATGGTGACCATCGCCAGATGACTATCGTGGAAGCATTACTTCAAATGAACGTCGAAAACGGTAAGGCGAATCAGAAAGTTTTTGAAGTTTTAGAAGATGGGAAAGTAACTCCGCAAGAGTATGCAGAAGCGAGCGAAATTCTCAATCGAATCATTGAAAACGCTAAAGCTGCAGATATGGCATTAAACAAACAAATGCAGAAGTTTTCTTCTGGCTTAGAAAAAGACGAAGCCTGATGGACTAGATCAGGCTTCTTAATTCATCAAATAGGCTAATTAAATGAATATGAATACAAATTTAACACAACACCCATGTGCTGGCAAATGCACTGAATTTAAAGAAGAACAATGCTCAACTTGCTTAGTGAGCTTTGAGCCAAAGGCAGATTTCTTGCCTGGCGATGTCGTGGTGCTGAAAACCCTCGACCTACTGTCAGTAACAGATCTGTTCACATTAAAAGGGTTTGATGGGAAGTATTGGCATACGGACCATCGAATTGGCCGTGTGTCAGGATTAGTGATTCGCACAGCTACAGTAGCAGAACTCAATGCCAAACGCCGTTTAAGCAATGCCGAACACTCTATCGCGGAGGTTCCATGATTACCAACAAGGTACTTAAGAAGCAACCTGAGCATAAACATGTTCAAGGTGTTCAGTCATGGTTTGACCCAGCACTTCGCACATTAGAAGGTTTGCTGGATATCAGGAAATCCAACTTACGCAGGATTAACCGCGACGAGGCGAATGCGGCCGTGATGCGTGATGAATTAATAGAAATGCTAATGACCGAACATCGAATCTCGGCTTGGTATGCAGGAGAAATCATCGCAAGCCTGTTACGAGCTGAGCGAATCATGATGTTTGGTCGTTTTATACAGATTATTGAAAAGGCGGGTGAAGAGTGAGTAATAAATTTATACCAAACTCATTCATGGTCGCTAATGCGTTTGTGGATGAAGCAATGAATAAGATCAGCGATGCATCTGTGAAGATCTACCTACTGATTATCCGTAAAACTCGTGGTTGGACTAAGGAGAGCGATGCGCTTTCATTACGCCAGCTAGAAAGCCTCTCTAGGAAAAGTCGTCCCACAGTCATTAAATGCTTAACTGAGCTTGAAGAAGTAGGGCTGATTAAGAAGCACCACCAATCTAAATATGGAAATGTATTCTCGCCAGTGGATAACTACGACATAGGCAATATCATTAAATTTCCATCTAAAAAAGTGCTGGTGAAGACATTCGTTTTGTTCAAAAAAGAGGTGGTTAAAAATTTTTACCACTTTGGATATGGGGAAAATACAGCTCAAAATAAAGTCGAATTTTATTTAAATCTTGGTAGTCAGAAATCAGTACTGGTTAAAAATTTTTACCACCTTAATGCTGTGGATAAATCTCCAATGTGGTCAATATTTTTAACCACCTTAAACAACAAGTGGTCAAATATTTTAACCACAGGTGGTAAAGAATTTTTACCGCAAGTGGTAAAGAATTTTAACCCACAAACTAAAACTATCAAAAAACACTCTCAAAATAAAAAAGAGAGCTGGCTTGTTTTAAAAAATTTGAAAGATGAAATTGCTTTGGCTAATGATTCAATTCCTGTTGAGAAAATCACTGAAGCAATCTGGTTCACTCGAGAGCTATCTGCATTTGAAAATTTCAACGAAGGCAAAAATCATAATCCGCAATTCTTGATCTACCTGTTTGCTGATTGGCTTATTCGTGCGTATTACAAATACGAAAAACAAGCTGCGTCAAGAACCATGGTGGATGCATCTCCAGCAAGTGGATCTGCGAATACCAAGCGCGAACCCAAACAACTCACAGAGAAACAGATCTCAGCGTTTGCGCAGAAACTTGCACATCTTCCTGAGTTCGCAAGTAAGCACAGTGCTCCAGGTGACTCATACGAGCAACTAGCATCAAGAATCAAAATAAAGCTGATGGACCCAACTCAAGCTAAAAAATGGGAACCCTATCTGAAACAAGTTGGTTTCTCTGGCACCTTGAAGGAGGTGGCATGAGCTCAATCAGCGTTTCCCAGTACCGTGAAATGTTTCCACAGCCCAATCAACCGAAGGGAAAGAGCAAAGGGAATAAGTTCAAAGCCATGAAGGTTGAACTGGATGGAATGACCTTCGATAGCAAGAAGGAATTTCAGCGGTATGTCGAACTTAAAGCGATGCAGCAACGTGGTGAGATCAGAGATCTAAAGCACCATACTAAATTTGAATTGGCACCGAAGACAAAGATTGAAGGGGAGAAAAGGGCAAAACCAGCATTACGATATTTTGCTGATTTCACTTATTACCGCATTACTGGAGAGTTTGTAGTGGAGGATGTGAAGTCAGCAGCGACAAGAAAATTAGCGAGTTATCGCAACAAGAAACACTTGATGAAAACAGTGCACAACATAGACGTAAGAGAAGTTTGAGGATAAAGCATGAATGCAGCGGTTGAGAAAAGACATATTATGCAGACTATAGATTGGTCTCGTTTTGACTTGGAAGGATGGTTATATCAGTTTGGGGCATGGATGTTTTCAGCATCGGGTACTTGTGGGAAAAGTATCAATCCAATTGCAGTCGCTATGGATAATGCGGTGAAGGCTCAGAAATACAAGAAGCTTACAAAAGCCCAGCAACAGCAAATCATCGTGGACTATCTTGCTGGTGACTTTGAGCCACCTAAAGCGAAGCGTAGCCGTATTACTTGCCAGATCAACGACAATGAAGCTCGCGCAGTACAGCGTCTAATTTTAGATATACAAGGACAATCCGAGATTCTGGATGACTGGATGGAAGCGATTATCTGCCGCTACTTTTATGGCAACTCATGGGCTGAAATGGTGACAAATGAACGAAGCCAGATGGATGCACGTATGGATGTAAAGTGCGGTCTGGCTGCGTTGCATAGTCGGTATGGGTTTATAAGTTATTAAACTATTATTTGCAGTGATTAAAATTCATCATTTGTTTACCAGGATTGAAGACTTCAATGTAGTTCACTTGTTTATTTTCAGGAATCTTAAAAGCGACGAAATAAGGGAGATCATCTTTATCTTTGACCTTTATTTGGTTGACACTTATAGTGAAATCATCTTGGAAACCTTTATAGCATTCTTTTTCAAAATGAAAATTGGGTTTGTAAGGAAGACTCTGTTTTATATGCAATCTATATTCAAGAGAGTTTAAAGGAGTCTTTTTACCTGGATGAATCTGTATATAAATAATTCTTTCTAAGTTATTGACCATATTCGCTGAAAGTTGATAGATAGCAATATCACTTTCACTTGATTGCGTGTGAATTTTTGGAAGCTTTCGAACTTCGTAATTGTCTTCTTTGATTTTCTTGAAAAAATCATAGCTTTTGTTTGCATAAATACACTGTGATTTTCCACAAATCACTTTAAATAATTGCCTATTATCAACTTGTACAAAGTTGGTTTTCTTTAAAACATCTGTCTTAGAAGCTTCTTTTCCTTTTTCAGAAAAGTTAATGATCAATATCAATACAGTGTAAATTGTTAGTGTAAAAAATATTAGAATAAAATATGAAATCAATAAAAAGTTAGGAAATAACTGATTTCTATATCTGATTGAATCACGCTGAATTCTACTTCTGATTTGTCTATAAATTTGAGAATGAATTATATTTGTTTCTTTTCTTATATATTTTTTCCAGAAAATTATTAGATAGTATTGTCCTCTAGACTTAGACTTTCTGATTCTTACTGAAATTTCAGATCTAAAAAATAATAAAATTAAAAGTAAAGCAGATAGCACAATTGAGAAGGGTTTTATTAAAAGAATGATGTTATAAAACACTCCTGTATATACATAATCTCCAAAATCAAAGTTCAGATCGAGATAGTCGTAACCTGTTGGAGTAGTGTATCCTTCAATTATTAATCTACCAGACATGTATAAATAGCCAATGAAGGTTGATGCTCCAAAAGCTATGAAAAATTCTTTAATATTCATTTGAGTACTTTTGTATTTCGAGCTTCAATTGCTTTTAAGATGTTTTAACTTTTGCAGATCTTCAGCTGCATTCACAATATGCATTTTCTTATGACAGTTTGGACATAAAGCTACAGTATTCTCAGGACTATCGGCACCGCCGTTAGCTAACCATTCAATATGATGCGTTTCTAAGTATGGTTGGCCAAACTTATCTTTAAATGGTGCTGGTTGATCACATAACTGACAGATGCCGTTAGCCAGTCGTTTAGCTAGCAGTGCGACAGCTTCTGATCGAATATAGTATTTTGTGCTAGCATTACGATATCCAACATCAGTCTGCGCAGAAGCTTTAGCATCTTCTAATAGTTGTTCAGTCGATTTTTTACTAAATTTCCGCTGTTTCTTCTGGCTTGATTGAATCACGGTGTCGATAGTGATTGTGCTTTGTGATTCTGTAAGCTGAAGAGGGAAAATCCATACCTCACGATCTTTCTTATTGGCATCTTGTTGAACCTTACGATACGGCTCACGAACCAATGTAACCGGACCTTGATAGATATATTCTTTGTCGACAAAGACTTCAAATAGATGAACTGACACACCATTAGTATGGCTCTCAGCTAATGTTTTGTTTTGGCTGTTAAGCTGTTGATCACCCACTTGGCCCATACCAGTATAGTGGAGCTCATTACCGATCCATTTATCATCATAAATTGATTCAACGTGGTTCGAAATAATCACTAAAGTATTCGTTTTGAGTGATCTACGCATGCCACCTTGGGGAGAACAGCCGAAATAAGCACATAGGCCAGCATTATCGAGAGTCATGCCAGGTTGCAAATCTTTAAAATCTTTCAACATTTTTAAATCTTATTATCAAGTAAGTAATTAACAATTGGTATATCTGCAGCAGCCCAATGAAGTTGTTGCAGCTCCTTAACGGAAAGCCATTCTATACCGATATGTTCATTGAGCAACAATTTATCAATGTCTTGGCACTCACATAGGTAAGTTTTTAATAGAATTTTGAAGTCAGGATAAGAGTGGTCAACCGTAACCAAGTATTTATGAACTTGAATATCAAGATTCAACTCCTCTTTGATTTCTCGAATTAATGCCTGTTCTGAAGTTTCACCAGGTTCAACTTTGCCACCAGGAAATTCGAATGTGTTCGAAAGATAGGGGAACTTACTTTGGCCCTTTAAAGCACATAAAAATTTCCCTTGATATTGGATGACTGCAGCAACAACGTTATAGGATTTCATTTTTATTTCGCTGCTTTCCACCATTGAAGCATCTGATGTAGTTCAACATCTTGCATAGTTAAGCCTTCTTGATTTGCTTGATCTTCAACAAATTTGATCCTTTTTTCAAACTTTGAAATAGCTAAACCTAAACACTTCTCAGAATCTAGATTTAGGCGGCATGCAAGATTCAGTAAAGAGAAAAGGCAATCACCAAATTCATCTTCAACACGATCTTGGTCCATTTGTGGAGAATTTATTTCGATAAATAACTCTTCAATTTCTTCTAAAACTTTTTCTTTAGCTTGTTCATGGCTTTGCCAAGTAAAACCTTTTGAAATTAATAAGTTTTGAATTTCTTCCGCTTTTTGGAGATTACTTTTATCCATATCGTTTCTCATTAATTTGATTAAACTTACTATAATGACTATGCATATATTCTTTAAAGATAGTTAAATCTTTACCTCTGAATGGAACTTTAATCACAAAATCTAACAATTGATGATTAATGATAATGTCATGAATTAAAGGATCGTTACACATAATCAGTCTTAGGGATTTTGGTTCGAAAGTAATGAAATAGCGATCAAAGAGTTTGTCCATAAGTGCTGATAAAAGTAAGCCATTTCTAGCATCAATCCTTTCATCATTTGTGCTTTCGCTCCAGGGTTTGATATGGCTCGCTAGCAAAAGAGATTCGTGTTTAATACCAGTTAGGAGGCACGTACTCTTAAAGTTTTTTAATATATCACGTCTAAATTGACCTTGCCCTAAGCGTGATTGTATAAGCCGCTCTTTTTCTGTTTCAGCTAAAGATGAACTCTGTTGAATAGTTGAGATTTCATTATCAATATTCTCATCTGGATTAACTTCAAAAGTTTGTGACTTTTTGCCTGGTTGGAATTTATCAAATACTTTTTTGTCACTATTCCGACTTAGAATAGACGAGGATAAGTCAAATATGTTACTTAAATTTTTTAATGAATTATCATTAATTTCATTTTCTTTTAAGCGAAGTGAAATATTTGAAATTAATCCATTTCTACCTTGAACACATGAAGAGTAGCGGAACGCTTCATAGATTTTGGCAACAAGAGGGTCTTCATTTACAGTGAAAGATTCAGCTTTTAAGGAGTAGCTACTATCCTTAAATTTTAAAGATGGATATGCAGATAGAATCTTAAAATTGAAACGATGTGGGTAAATATTTTCACCTTTCTCATCATCCCATATTTTAGGGTTATCTTCGTCCTGGGTAGTATTAACCGTGTATATATTGCTGGTCACTTTTGCCAGAACATATTGAGTTAACTGTCCGGAAAATCGGCTTCTCACAGGGCCAAGTAATGCATGAGCAAAAAGTAAATAGTCACCGGCTTTAATTTGGTTTGCATTGTCATTTAAACCTTTAAAGCCCCAAATATTTTCATTTAGGCCAGTAAGAAAATTTTTATAGCTAGGGTCAGCCACATAAATACAGTGAAGATTTAGAACATCGGACATAATATTTGATTTAATAATAAATTTTTTGAAAGCCTAAGAATTTTAATCAGAAAAGCATTAACAAAACAGCCATTCTTTGAAAATTTACGAATTTGATCTTGTGTAAAGCATATGGCTTGTTCCTTAGATAGGGGGCGAAGAGAAGTAATTCACTAAATATTTAAAAGATGGGCTTTTTTATGCCTTGAGAAAAAATTCAAGAAAGTATAAGTTTTGGGTTAATTAAACTGTATTAGAATAAAAATTAAGAGGTAAGTTTGGAAATTAGTGAAGAGTTAATTGATGGTTTGTTGTATGCATCTCATCATTTTGAGGGGCAATTAATATCACCTATTGCTAATGGGGTATTATCTGAGCAGTCATTTCGATATAAAGCTGCTGATTCGTTAGGTTTTATATCCATAGAGCACGCTGCAAGTTTAAGATTTTTAATTGCAAAAGCAAAATGCAACACGTCAGCTTTTGCACTATTTAGATTACAGTATGAAGCTTTAGTTAAGGCTCTCTGGGCTTTCTATGTTGCATCAGATGATCAGTTAGAGCTAATTGTGGGTGAGTTAAGTGAAGAGCGTGCGGATAGAAACAATAAAGAATTACCACCAATATCTAAAATGTTAAAACAACTAGAAGACAAAAATACACCTTCTCATCATACTGTTCTTCAACTAATAAGGTTTAAAGAAATTTCATGGAAAGCTTTGAATTCATATGTTCATTCAGGACTACATTTGTTAAGCGAAATATGCATGGATATCCTGGAGAATTAGTTTTTCCTATCATTAGACAATCCAATAACTTGATGTATATAGCTTCTTATCTATTAGCTATGCTTACAGGATCAAATTTGATATTAGAACAAGTTAAAGATACGAAACAGAAGTTTATTGATTGTATGCAATTAGATTAATCCTTAAACGTCTCATTCAAAGCCTGCTGCACAGCATCCACGCGTGACTTACAGGCTTTGTAAGCTTTCATCGATTCTTCAACAATTTGCATCAAATTATCGATATCTGGCTGTTCTTGAGATTCAAGCAATTCAGCATTTTTCTGCAGAATATCGAATCCCTCTTTAAAGCTTAATTCTTTCTTAGTCATGTTGAATCACCTGTGTCACATTGGCTTCGATAAGACCATCCTGCAGTTCTACTTGGATGGCTTCACCTGATATTTGTTGGATAGAACGAATAGCTCTGCCTTCACTACGGACAATCCCGTAGCCTTTGGCCATTACATTTCTAGGGTTTTGTAAAAGAGTTTCGCGGAGTAAGCCTTCAATTTGAGTAGAGGCAAGTTTCAATTGAGATTGAGCAAAGTATTGGGTATCGCTCTTCATTAACTCGAGTGTTCTGTTTGCTTCATTGATTTGGTTTTGTGCAAGCGTCTTAATCACTTTGATGTATTGATCATTTTGACTTTGATACGCCGTGATTTGATGTTGAGAGAGCAGCTTTATCTTCTGTAGTGACTCAAGCACATTCTTTACTCGCTCTTGGATCAGATTTCGAATCCCGCCAATCACTTTACTAGGGGTGTCAAAAGAGCGGTTGGCCACTTCATCTAAAATTGTACGGTCTTTTTCGTGGCCAATACCTACCCAGATCGGTACTGAACGTTTACAAAGTAGGGCGGCCAAATCATAGTCATTCAAATAGGCTAGATCATTGACCGCACCACCACCTCGGATAATCACAATCAGATCAGGTGGGGAATCAAAATCAGTTGCCCATTGTCTTAAACCTGCACTTAAAGATTCAATGATACTGGTAGGAGCTGTATTACCTTGGAATGTTGCTGAATGATAGACAAAGTGACAAACACCAGCGCGATCTAAAACATCGGCATCCTTACGGAAGTCACCCAAACCAGCAGCATTTTCAGGGGCAATGACCAGGACATTTTGAATATCAAAGGGTGTTGGAAGCCCCTTGTTCTTATTGACCAA
>NZ_JAKVIM010000015.1 GCF_022601715.1 Acinetobacter zhairuonensis
GTTCTGACATTAGATTTAGGTTTAATGATGTGTGGTTGGATATTATAAAAGCAGGATTAGAAGTGCAAATTGAGAATTTATTTCTTGTTGGCTATGTATTGATATTTAATAAATTTTAACTTGCGAGAATATTCACATTTATGCAAAATTGTGACTAATTTCTCGCGCTGGTAGTTCCAGAGTTAGGTCTGTACTTATCCGTAGTGCAGGCCTTTTTTTATGGCAACATTCTTATTCTTACTGGTTTCAGTTGAATGCCGCCACCCAGATTTTAAAACTAGGTCAAATGATTAGGCTTTTTGTTGCTTGCTTAACAAGGAAGAAATCTTGCTTATTTCGACATAGGTTTTGACATAAAGCGAATGAATCAAAAAGCAAGATATTGAAATCAATAAAAATTGTTCTGACATTTTCTTAGACAGATTTGCTTGATCAAAAAGAGAAGTAAATGTTCCGATTCTAAATCTGTATAGTTGGATTTCATGGTACGGTGTCTCTTCTTAGTAGTAATATTAATAAATTTAACCTTTGGGTTAATTTATTTATCCTGCATGTTGAATTAAAGCTAAAACTAATATACGATTGGTAAATACTGTAAAAAGTATTTACTCTTTCAATAATGAATGGGTAACGCAATAGGGTTACGAAAATGTCTAAACTAACAGATTTTGGAAAAGCGATTAGGAAACTTAGGATTGATTATGATACCAATCTTAATGAACTAGCGACTTCAATTGGCGTTAGTTCAGCTTTCTTATCAGCTGTGGAAACAGGAAAAAAGCCAATAAGTGCTGAATTAATTACAAAAATTACAAACGCATTAGGTTTAAGTAAAGTAGAGGAAAATTTGCTTACACATGCCGCAAGTCAAAGTGTTGATAATGTTACTGTTCGAACAAATAGTCCAGAAGAAGCAGAAATTGCTCTGATGTTTGCTAGACGAATTCAGGACGATACTTTGAATATGGCGCAACTTAGAAAAATTCTTGAGGAGAATTGATATATGACATCTGGATGTATGCCTAGAGGTGTTAAAGTCGCGCCTTTAAGTAAACAAAGCATAAAACAAAAAGCACTCATTATTCGTGACAAGATTTTTAAACTGTCACTAAATCAGTCAATAGATTTAAGTCGAGGCTTAGAACATCGATTGCATGAATTAGGTGTCGTTTTAGAGGTCTGGGAAATTGAGGATATGCCTGATGTTGAGGCTTTAACTAATCCAGATGCTATGACCATAATTCTTCGTGCAGATACTTATGATGCTTTATGCAATGTGTCTGATCCAAAACATCGCCGTGCGCGATTTACTGTAGCACATGAAATAGGGCACTTAATTCTTCATGAAGGTTTTGCCTTAGCACGTGGCGCAGTCAGGCATAAGCATTATGAAGATTCTGAATGGCAAGCTGATACGTTTGCGGCAGAGTTACTTATGCCAACACAAGCATGTATTAATTTGTCTATTGATGAAATTCAAGAAAAATTCAAAGTTGGCTATAAAGCAGCTAGAAATAAATTTAGTTCTTTAAAATGAAAAAACCGATATGAAAGTTATCTCTCATATCAGTTTCGGATAGTACACCCAAGGGCTATTCGGCTTACTCAGATGACTACTATAAAGCGTCAGAACTTCATTGTAGATCATTTAAGTTAGCTTTTCAAATCTCCTTGGGAGAGGAGGTGAGCTATGTGCTTAAGAAGTTAGGTACTCAAGAACCGCCGAAAGGCATGAAATGGATCTTTTGTAGATTCCGTAAAGTACGAGGCAATTCTGGCAAGGTGTTGGATGCGCATGAGTATGGATATGAGGCATGGGCTTTTCTGGTTCCATGTGCAACTTAAGTGATCTGGCGCACAGGCATTTGTGCTTGTGTGCTTTCCAAAAATGAACAATGGAGTTTTATTATGATTATCTATTACTTACTTGTATTTCAAAGAACATTTTTTGTATTTTCATTCGGCGTACTTTTTGCTGCAATTTTAGGAATATTTTTTCCGCCTACACCATTTTGGCTGTTGGGTGAAATTTCTATGAATATGGAAACTATCCCGTTATTTATAAAAGGTATTATTCCTTGGATTACACTAATTGGGACTTTTAGAATTTCATTCGAAGTTGCTTTAAAAGACTTTAAAAGAAGACACTATATTTAAGGAGTATTGATGCTTTTATTAGCTAGTCAAATTGAATCATTATTAAGTATCGGCGCGAATATCGATCTCTCAAAAAGTGAAAATATTTATCTATGTTCTCAACTCGAACAGTTTGCAAGAGTAGCGAGTAGTCGAAATGCACACTTAACAATTTCTGCTAAAGGATTATTAGGTCCGCAATTGGAAGGACTTGCTATGATTGGCAGAAATCATATAACTATTGTTGTATAAGGAATAAAAATGAACGAATTTAAAGAAGGTGAGGTGGTTTATTTAAAGTCAGGTGGTCCAGCAATGACTATTACTGAGGCTGGTAGTGCTGACTATGTTTGGTGTACTTGGTTTACAAAGAACAATGAATTGCAAGGGCAGGCATTTACAAAATCATCATTAACTACCAGTAATCCAGATAAACCTGTTGTAGTTTAACAAATGAAAAAAGCGCCTAAGGGCGCTTTTTTTCATTATCTATTAATCTATTACGAGATTGACATTCTCGAGCTAGTTCTTCTAAATCCAAATAAGCATATCTATCATTTTTAGCGATAGGATAGGTTGAGTAAACAAAATCGATAAACTCATTGAAATACATATGCTTTGTTTCTTCAACAACAGTATTTAAAATATGTATTGTAAAATTATCAAGTTGTACAAGAGATTCTCTCCCCATATAGCGTATTAACTTTTTTGAATTTCCGTAATAGTTGATTTCAGTATTCACTTGAAAGAAGTTTGATGAAGATTGTACCTCGTCAATAACATCATCAACATATGGACCATAATGATTAAAGTACCAGCGAATATTAGTTAATTGTTCCCCTGATGATAAGGATGAAAACCAATCAGCTAAATATACCATTTTAGTCAAACGAGCATCAGAAAGCTCCCCTGGATATGGATAATGAAGGCAATAATAAGCGATAATTTGAGCTAGAAAATTCATCTCTTACCTCCTTCAGTTTCTTGAAATCTATTAAGCATTTCCTTTTCAAGCTTAGAAATATGAGTTCTATCGGTTTCATTTTTCTTTAAACCCAAAGTATTACATCTAATGCCTTCTCTTATATAGGAAACTAACTGAGGATTATGGGTTTCGCAGTAACTCATAATTTGTGTAACCTTTTGGCTTGTTATCCTTTGATCTGTTCGTCCATCATTTTCAAAAACAATTACTGCAATTGGGCCTTGTTCATCATTGACTGTAGTGGCTACATATTGACAGGATTTCATCGTTAATGAATTTATTTTTTCAGATGTGTAGCCATAATTTTTTTGTATATATGCAATGTATTCCTCTGGGTCAAAATGGAAAGTAGGGCAGTTTTCAATATCTACATGTTTTCCAACTCTCCAAGCCTCACTAATTACTCCTTGATTTATAGGAAAAGATATTGAATGTAAGGCAGTGTAAGATGTATTTTGAGAATATCGGGATAAGTATAGAAAATTATTTTCATTAGTATATGCGTATATGGTTACACGATGGCTTGGAGTATCAATCTTTAGTGCATACAGGCTAGCTTTTAACCAATTTTTTAAAAAACGAGAATGTAGGTCAGAGTAGTCTTGTTTAGCTTTTACATTTTCTTCGGATAAGGTTCTAGCTATTTTATCACTACCTTCAAATTTCTGTTTTTCTAATAATAAATTATTGAAATCTTTTCCTTTATGTGTTCTTCCAAATGCTATTAAGGCTAGACTCAATATAACTAAAGCATAGTGGATAAAATCAGCTTGTGTGAAATCAATAAGAATATTATCTTTGTAAATCCATCTGATTTGAGTCATTACAACTGTCAGAATGGAAACACCAAGATATTCAGCAATAGAGTAAAAACTTTTCTCACATTTCCTACCGAAGTTTGAAAAATAACGTTTTGTGCCAGTCCATCCAAAACGAAGTTCAGAATATTTATTCTTCTCCGTTGTCATTTAAATCCCCCATTGAGCGGTACCAATACTATTAAAAATAAGTTAACTTATTTTTAAACGCTTTTTTTAAAGCTTTCCAATAATTTGGAAGTTTTTTTATAATGCTTGATTAATTCTTTCTTGGTCGACCTGTTCTCTTTTTCATGTCCATTTTAAGAAAAGGAATAACAACATTGGGGTCATAGAGTTTCTTGCGTGAGCCGCCCAAATTAAGAATTTCAAGTTTGGCTGCCAGGGTTTGTCTGGATAAAGGAAATCTTTTTGTTAGCCATGCCAAGTCAACTAGATCTGGATATTGTTCTACTTCAAGCGAAACAACAGTAGCGCCGTATATCGTGTCTCCTAGGCATATTTTAGGTGGTATTTCGCTTTCAACAGTAATGATATATTTTTGTTTGAACATGCTGTAGTACTCCAAATTTTTATATTTAAAAGTAATAAATACATAATGGCCAAATGGTAGGTTGATGTCCGTACTTTTGCTTGTTTTTTATACTTTGATCATGTTACTACATCAAAATTGTGCTGTTACCACATCAAATTGTTAATCCTCGAATGCTGTTACCACATCAAAATGCTATATGAATAATGTCTAAGAGATAGTGAGTTGAGGAATAATTGAAATTATTCCTCAACTCTATATTTAAGATTCAGTAAAAGAAAAAGAGCTGAAATTTAAGATTTCCTTTCTAATATGACATCAGCTAACTGATCTGCAATTTCTTGGATAGTGCTGATAGAGGTATTCAATGCAACTTTGTCAGCAAGATTAGGACTGTAGTCGATTACATCGGTTTTGGATATCTTGTGCCAAATTGGCAATATCATTTTGTGCCCATTCATTTCTCTAGCAACTAAACCGTCTAATTCATACTGGGTCCAATCTTTTTTTATAAATGCCTCTGATAGTACAACAGTTCCATATCTAGAGTTCTTGAGGCCACTATCAATTTTTCTGCGTAGACTATCTCCAACTCTTAAGGAGAATTCGTCGTACCATACTTTGATGCCAAGCTGTTGCAATGTCTCAGCAAGAGGTCGTACAAAATCATCCTTGTCTTCTGAAGCATGTGAAATAAATAGATCGTATTCAACTTCGACTTCTGGTACCGAATCGAGATAAGGAGATGCGGTAACATTCGTGATATGTTGTGTTGATGCTTTAATTGCATCGATTTCACGTTTTAACTTTTTCTGATGTTCAATTTCTTCTTTTTGCTGCTTCTTAGCTAGAGCATCCAATTTTTTTCTTTCAAGCTCTTCAGCTTTTGCTAAGTTCTGATTTTCTTTAAGCAGCTTATTGTGAATGTCTGTTTTCTTTTTTTGAAGCTCGGCAACCTTGATTTGATATTTAGAAAGTTCCTGCTCTTTGCGGCTTATTTCAGACAGTTTAGAGTTTAGAGAAGAGGGGCTAATATTGTTGGTTATGGATTTTTGAATTTGGATTAATTTAGCATTTGTATCAGCTATTTTCTTTTGTTCTAAACTCATTCGGTGAGTGATATCGGCGAGATCTTTATTAAGTCTTGTAATAATTGAAGATATGGATTGAATTGACATTTTGGCTTGATCGAAAAATATAAAAATAAAGATTATTGTTTGATCTATTTAAATGCAAGACGAAGTTTTGAAATCGTATTTTTAATGATGCTCCCAAAGAAGTTCTTCTTTGAATTGTCATCCAGCGAAGAACAAACCCAATTTTGGGATGATTCCAAAAACGGGAATATTCCCAATTCTGGGGTTTTGAATGTACCCAAAAACGGGATTTTGAACGATCCCAAAAACGGGATGCAGAATCTATCAATGAACCGACCATTGAACCGATCATTCTCTCTTAGAGAAATTTAAGCTGATCTATGATCAATTGAGAGAAGTAAAGCAGTATGGAGAATGAAATACGAAGAGCGTATATTCTCCATTTCAAACAATAAGAATTAAGCACAATAAAAAGTACAACGCTAATTTTAACTCATTTGATCTCAGAGCGACTTTATTGGAATAAATGATCCCAATGTATATGGAAACAAATAGCGAGCTTCTAGGAGCATTCAGGACGATTTGGGGTATGTGACAACTTGAATCTGATAAGCCTTAGTTGCAATCGCCGTGTAATTGCAGTCCTAAATCGAAAAGAGGGTAGAAGACTTCAGCCAAGACATGAATTTTTATGGCTGAAAATAGTGGAAATAAAGGTGTTTTGCAGTCTCCCTCGCGCGCGCGCGCGTTTTGTCGGGATATGTGGTTCGTAGCCACCTTAATTGTTTTGAACGATTAATGCCATCTTATCTAATTTGTGCTTATACCAACCAAATAAAATTTGCTTGGTATATACCCATTTTTCAAGATCGAGGAATAAGCCTTAATAACAAAAAATATCCTGGAGTGAAGAATGAGTGTGCTGGCTGAACTGTTTTGCTTTAACACGCCAAAAAACCTTTTCTTGAATAAGAATCTTCAAACCTATTTAGCTCCTCATTTCGCTGTAATGATTAAAGAACTTTATGAATTTCATGGAATGACTGCTGAAAAGATTGCATTTGTCTTACCAGTTTCTGGAGCAAGTACAGTCTCAGAATGGGCAAGAGGGGGAATCCCGAATTATGACAATGGTAATTCAATGATTGAGCTTTGGATGTCACTAACAAATAAGGAATTATGTGAAATCCCCCGTTTAGACCGTCATTTTATAAATAACAACTGGAGGAATGAAAATGGGATCGAAACTGAAATTAGCTGAACCAGTGGTTGGCAGCCAAATTGACCGAGCTCGCGAGCTGTGTAGCACTATTCAGATGACTATTAAGGATTTCCAAACAGAAATTTATTACTTGGATTCTAATCAGTTGTTTAAAGAAGATTTTGTAAATCAATTACTGGCAATAGCGAATTACTTAGATGAGTTAAATCATTTAATTTTAAATTTAATTAAGCCTAAAGATATTTACTATGAGTCGTTGAGATCTGCTTTAGCAGCAATTAATAGCACCTCAAATATTTTTATTGTCACGGCGCATTATTTAAATCCACAATTTGAATATAAACGTCTTCTCAACAGGAATACATTTAGTCTGGAGCTATCCTTAGTCGTAAAAAAAATTGATTTTATTAGAAAAATATTAGAACGAACTAGTGCTGGTAGACCAAGTAGCAGAAATATTCCTAGACCTGTTCTTAAATTCAGATCAAGATAAACTCTTGAAAATAAAAAGTGTATGTCGAGGATAAAGTGAGCCAGAACGAGTCAAAATTATTAAATGAGTCAATTGATAACTTGGTTGATGTTATGGAAAAGCTGATAGATATGTCAGATGAAATGAGACATAACAAGAAGTCCGCCTTATCCTATGCCCAAGACATACATGACCATGCACATAGTATTCGATTGCAACTTAGGTTGTTGGATGAACATCGAAATGGATTAAAAGATAAGGAGCTTTAAGGCTCCTTTTTTTATGGTCATATACACCCATTTTTTGAGTATTTAGCATGTCTTACATTAAATCAATTCAATAGATTTATGGGACAACAAAAATGTTAATACCGCGTTCAAGAGGTAGAGAAATATCTCAGCCTACATTGCAACAGCACACCCCAATGACTGGTCTATCTTCAATTGGAAATGCGATTGGTGGGGCAATACAAGCTCACGATGATAAGTTAAAGGAGGAGCAGGATAAAAGAGACAAAGCAGATTTTGCACTTCAGTCCTCTAAGATCGGTTCGGATATTAGTGTGCTTGATAATGATCTGCTTATCAAAATGCAGAGCAATCAATTAACCTATGAAGAGGCTGTAAAACAAAGACAAGACAGTCTGAAGACTATTAAAGATCAATATAAAACGACTGTACCAAAGCAATTCGAACAAAGTTTTAATAACTATTTTGAACAGCATTCATATCAAAGTGCCTCTAAGTATTTACCTATAGCTCAGAAAGCAGACCAGCAACAAGGTCTGGTTGAAATGAAGAGCATGACCAGTAATTATCTGAAAGATCGTAATGCTACAGAAAAGGACGTATTTAACGGTCTAACACTATATGCCCAATCAAAAGGTTTACCAGCTGCACATGTTCAGAATGAATTCAATGAGTACAAGAATCAACGTGCTTCTAATGATGTCACAACCTTCTACTTAGGGAATAAGTCAGATAATTCTAAGCTTGAGCAGATGGTCGATCCAGAAGCTATTATCAAGCAGTATCCTAATCTGACGCAGGAACAAGCTGTTTATTGGGGGAATCGGATTGCCACCCAAATAGACAAGAATCAAAGCGCCGTGGAGCAACAACAACGCAAAATTGAGTCTGATGCCAAGGATGCAATCGGCGCGATGCGATCTGATATAGAAACGGGTTTTATTCCGAGCGAATCAGTCCTGCAGGAACGTTTGTCTAAAATCAAAGGCACAAGCTATGAGCCTGAATTCTATCAATACAGTAATTCCTTGGTGGAAGTTCAAAAGTTTATGCGCTTGGGCCCAGATCAACGTGAAGCCTATTTATCGAAGAAGCGTTCTACAGCCCAAAATACAGCACAAGATAATCCTCAAGATGCGAGTTGGAATCTTAAATTATTAACCAATGCCCATGAGAATATGCTGGATTATGAGAAGAATAACTCGACTTTGGCGTATTCAATTAAAACAGGGCAAGACCTTACCGCTATTCCTACAAATGCAATCCTTGCTGGGGATCATCAAGCGATTAGTGCTCTGACTCAAAACATCAAAATGCTACAGACGAATAACACTGGCACTGGTGTATATGGCTCATTGAATCCTTTGACGACTCAACAGCAATCAGAATTAAAAGCCTATTGGGATAAAGCTAAACCGGGGGACAAATTATCTCTGCTCACGAATTTGTTTAATGCTAGTGCAGGCAATGCCAATGCAGCTCGAGACATGATCAAAAGTGTGGCGGGAGATAGCGGTGCTTATCGCTTATCGGCATCCTTAGGTCGTAGAGGACTGAATGATATCGCTGGGCAAATTGTCACTGGGCAAGATCTACTGGATAAGCATCTTGTTAAAGTAGATGACAATGCCTTAAGACTTCAAACAGCTAATTACCTATACGGCGTTACGACTCCAGGCAAACCTGATTTTGAGATTTATTTAGAGTCTGTCAAAGCTAATTATGCGTACTTGTTGCAAAAGTCTGGTCAGGTCTCAGACACAAAGGGAAGTATCGTCAATAAAACCATTGATACAGATTTGTTCAATAAGGCAATCCTCAATGTAACAGGAGGAAAGTATACGTCTGGTGGTTTCTTCAGCTCTAAATCTGTTGTTTTGCGACCACATACAGTCGGTGAAAAATCGTTTGATGATCAACTACAAGCATTCAACTCGAGAAACTCTCGAACGTATGGTGGTTCTGACAAAGACTTCTTTCTAGATCTGCCTTTAGAGCAAGATCCAAATAATCCGTATAAGTACTATTTTAAAAATGGGACAAAGTACGTCATGGATGTAAACGACAAACAACGCAAAACACGATTAACTTTTACGGTTCGATGAGGTGATCTATGGATTTTTTAGCAGATGATGAACTCACATTAAATCAGGATGACCCAAGATTTAAGCCTAGAAGCCAACGTGGCGCTATAGCTGATGGTGCATTAGGAACAATCTCTGGCGTAGCAATGGGCACAATTGAGGCTGCCACAGCACCAGATGCATTAATTCGTGGGGATAAGAAAGCAGCTTCGTTAAGAGCTCAAAACCTTGAGATATTTAAGCCTGATGACTTGGGGAGTGCAGGTGAGTTTACATATGGGTTGACTAAGGACTTTACTCGTATTGGGTGGAACGCCGTGGCAACCTTGGGATCAGGTGGTGTACCTGGTTTAGCTTTAAATTCTGGCCTCTTTGGATTCCAAACTTATGAGGCTGAAAAGGCAGACTTAATCAATAAAGGTGCCGATGTTCAGACTGCTAAAGCGGCAGGTGCCATCAAAGGGGTAACCGATGCGATAGGCTTTGCTGTTCCGACTCACGGCGTTGCAAAGTCAGCATTGACGGATGCTGTCGCAACTACTGCTATTGCCACTGGTGCAGGATCGGCAGGTGATTACCTAGAAGGGAAATATCTTGAGGATCATCAAAACAAGGCAGTTGCGCAATATGGGGAATCGCTGAAAGAAAATGCCTTAAGTCCATCCACTTTAGCTACAAATGGCGGTATGGCCTTGTTACTAAACCTTTGGGCGAATAAGGGGAAGCTACGTCCTGATCAAGTCAAAGAGCACAGTACTGTCGATGGGATGAATGACGCTGCACATATCCAAGCGAATGTTGAGCATGCAGAAGGGATGAACCCATTTACACCGGGTACCGCCAAAGATGCTAACTCTCATTTTGATGCTCTGGATAGTGCGCTAGAAAGTGCATTGAATGATGAATTGGTTAGCTTAAAGCTACCAGTTACAGGCACACCTAAATCTATTGTTAAGCCTGCCATTGTGAAGACTGAAGAACATCAAAAGTCTACTCCTGCAGGTGATCTGTCTTTACCAATATTTGATAAAAAGCCATGGGCTAAAACAATCGCTCAAGAAGCTTCTAAACGCGGTATTAATCCTCTAGATGCTTTGGTCATATCGCATCTCGAAACTGGCGGATCGTTCAGTACATCAATACAGCCGAAGAATGCCAAAGGTGAAGTGCTTTCATCTGCTACAGGGCTTTTCCAAACCTTGGATGACACATTCGCACGAATGGGAGGTAAGAATAAGTTTGATGGCAATGATCAGATTAAAGCAGGATTGAATTACTACGAGCACAATGCTCAGGTCTTTCAGCGCCAGTTCAACCGAGATCCGAGTGGTCTAGAACTCTACTATATGCATTTCTTTGGTGAGGGCGGTGGTCCTGTTTTTATGAAGGCCAAAGACGATGAACTTTTTGTTGATGTAGCAACGCGATGGAGTAAGGACTCCAAGAAGAAAACAGCTCGTCAAATTGCTGAGGTTATTACTTCTTCACATCAATTTAATGGCATGACCATTGGTCAGGTTAAAGCTAAATATGAGAAAAAGTGGAATGAAATAGCCAAGCAATATGAGGGCGTAGGAACTGGATCTAACTCTATAGAGTCATCTGCAATACGGGGGAGTGATTCAGAGTTTCCAGAGTTTGAATCAGACATTTCTAGTCCACCCGTCTATCGATCTCAAGCTGATGCTGAAGTTGAAGCAATGCCATTTGTTCTTAGCGCTGATGAAAGTGACGTTAATTCGCTAAAAGAAGAATTTGATTCGTTGTCTTCGTCGTTAACCAAGGAAGATTTAGAGTATCTGAAAGCTACTGATTATTATCAGCCATATGATGGCAGTTTAAATCGTACTCCATATGTTGAGCAGCAGGTGGATTTAACTGGTCCCAGCAACAGTGCAATCAGAACACTTGATACCTTGGAGCAAGATGTTGATCAATTCCCAAATGAATTACAGCCTGAGATCGATCAAAATATCCAAGCCGGTGGTGATATTCCAATTAATGCTGCAGATAATCAAAACCCTCATCAGCAACCCTTTACAGAGGGACAGGACAATTGGGTTTCTACCCGGTCATCGAACTATCTGAAGCGAGAAAATATTGCTGACGATGGTACTGTGTTTCAAGAATTGCACCACAAAACATCAAATACCACATTCCAACGCCAAGTGAATCAGGATGGATCTATTGCTTCTGTTAAAGCTATGCGTAATGGAGAAGATCTATTTGCAAAATCTGACCATGCCCGAGCAGATAAGCCTGAACTCAGCGCCGTGCAGAATAAAGCAGCTCAAGCAATGGAACGAGAATTCTGGAAACCAAGTACATCAAGAGCTAATGGTGCTCCTGATCTGACAACTTCCAGTAGAGGTGAGTATGGATCGTTTACAGAGACTCCCGATGGTCGTGAGGCTATTTCTGTTATGGAAGCCAATCCAGATATGGAAATAACTTTCACTCGGATTGATGAAAATGGGAATGAAGAGATAGTCACGATGTCCTCAAGCGATTTACTGGACTATGTCAAAGAGCAAGAAGAAATAGCAAAAGATGAAATTCAGGCAGTGAAAGCATTGGCAAGCTGTGCATTAAAATTTGGGAGTGAAGCAGCATGAGAGCTGAATGTCGAGAACAAGTAGCAAAAGCACTAGGCAAACGAAAATTAAGTGCAGCAGATAGCAATCGCATTTCATCACTTTATGTTCGTGCGCAGAACACTTTGGCTAGAACTGATCCTGATTGGATATTTAAAAGTCCTGCGGAAAGAGCAGAAGCGATTGCACAGAAAACGGCGTCTGATCTTGCAATTCAAATTGCCAAAAACAATCAAAACATTGCGCGAGATGCAGTGATTAAAGCTCAATTACAGAATGAAATTTTCAATCATTCTAAATTGAACCCTGTTCAAGCTTTAATGCGCAAGATTGCTTATTTCTCAGATCAGAGCGGTATTCAATCTATAGAAAAGCAAGTACAGTCTCTGCATAGCCGCTGGATGTCATTAGTAGCTGATGTGTTTACGAAAACACAAGAGCGCTTTGGAATGTCTGTAAATAAGGAAATGACCGATGACATCATTAGAGTCATGTTTGGTGGCAAATCTGATAATCCAGAAATTATGGCCATGGCGAAGGAAGTAAGCGCCACTTTGGAAGAAATGCGTTTGGCATTCAATCGAGCGGGTGGCAATATTAAAAAGCTGGATAACTACGGCTTTATGACTTCGCATGATCAGAAGAAGGTTGCTTTAACTGATCAGGCTGAATGGATAAAGGACACATTATCGGGCTTAGATCGAAACCAGTATGTTAAAGACACTGGTGAGTTGATGGATGATGTAGAGATCAACTCCATGCTTGAGGAGGTTTATAAAACCGTTGCTACAAATGGTGCCAATAAGGACTTGAAAGTATTAGCCAAACAAGCAAAGGCAAGTGCATCACCTGTAGGTGGTCGCTCAAAAATGGCGAATCGGCACCAGGAAGCCCGAGCATTACACTTTAAAGATGGCAATGCTTGGTTGGCATATCAGAAAAAGTATGGAACCTACAATGAAACAGGCTTTCATGAAATTCTAAAAAACCACACTCAGCGCATGAGCACTGAGGTTGCTATGATGCAAAACCTTGGCTCCAACCCGCGGCATACATTTGAGTCATTGCTTGATGAGGCTAAAACTAAACTGAAAGCCGATCCTGACAATGGGTTAAAGCACGGCGAAATCGATAAGCAGGTTAGTCGCGCACTGTCGATGTATAACACGCTGGATGCAACTACTCGTGCTATCGATTCGACTCTAGGAAATGTCATGGGTGGATTACGTGCATTGATGGTTTCAGCAAAATTAGGTGGTACCACATTAACTACCTTTGGCGATCATGCCAGCATGAAGAAAGTATCTAACATGTTGGGGTTGTCCTATACGAAGTCAGTTCTTCCTGAGTACATGAAGCAATTAAAGCAGGGTGCTACACGTGACGAAGCATTGCGATTTGGTCTAGGTATTAGTGAAATGGCTGGTTCTATGTCTCGCTTTGGTGATGCCGATGTTGTAAGTAGTGCCACCAAATCAGGTCGTTTTAATGCGCGTATGCAAGCTTTTGCTGCAACAACGATGAAACTATCGGGATTGAACGCTGTTACAGCTGGAGCGAAGCGAGCCATTAATTTGGTGCACATGAATAAACTTGCTGAGATGACACGCAAAACGGATTGGAAGGATCTAGGTGCAGATGATCTTAAAATACTGCAAGGGAATGGCATTACAGAGCGTGATTGGCAGCTATGGCAGCAATTGGAACCAAGCAAACGCGAAGATGGAACAATAGTACTTAGTCAGAATGATTTTTTTAATGCGCCAGATGATGTGATTATTAGCTTTGCATCACCAGAATTAAAGGCACTTAAAGATGATGTTGAAGGTCAAATCTTTGAATTAAATCGCCGTAATGCTGAAGATGATCTACGTATCGAAAATAAGGCTCAAAGAATCGATGATGTAAAACGCCAGTTGTCAAAACGTCTTGCGGATTATGCTAATCGTAAGGATGCACAAGCATTATCAGAAAAACAGGCCCTTCAAGACAGGATTGATTTGCTTGATGCACAAAAAGAAGCTGCTGCTATTCAGTCAGATATTAATAAATTTCTTCAGGTTGAAAAGCAGTCGAATCGGATTCATGACTTCCTGCAACAGGTAGAGGAAGGTAGACACTCTGATCATGCTTCTGAAGCGACTCGCAGAAACATTGAAAATAATGCGCGTCAATATGGCAATAGAGCAGAGTCCTTAGGTTATCGACTTGGTAATGCGGAGCGCCGTGTAACAGAGCTGCGTGCAAAAATGCGTAGTGCAGACAGTACTGCCAATAAAGCAATTGCACAGAAATTTAAAGAACTCGATAAGCGTGTGAATGAATTGGATACTGAGTTTGCAGACTATCATTCAAAAGTAGCTGAACGTCAGGAAAAGCGTAGCCAAGTTGTTGAGCGATTAGCTAATTCAATCACTCCTCGCCAGCAAGAGCTACTGGCAGATACACGCTATAAAGCTGCAATGAAATACCAGACTCATATATTCAATGAGGAATCGGTAGCAATCATTGAGGCTGGAGTACGGGAGCGTAGCTTGATCAATTTTGGTGATGCGGGAACTATTCAGGGTGAATTGGGCAGAACCTTATTCCAGTTTAAAGGCTTTCCATTAGCTTATATGTTCCGCATAGGACACCGTGCATTTGCACAGGGCGATATCAAGAGCAGAGCCACATTCCTAGCTTCTCTTCTGGCTTATCAAACATTGGCAGGGTCATTGATCGTACAGACTCAGAACTTGGCAAATGGTAAGAGTCCAGAACCAGTTTTCACCGTAGATTTCTTTGGTAAATCGATTCTTAAGGGTGGTGGTCTTTCATTCTTGGGTGATCTTATGTCAGCTCTTTCAGATCCGACGGGTCGTAGTGCTTCTGATTTTATCAGTGGTCCATTGTTGGGGCAGAGCATGAAACTAGGCATGCTGCTTACCGGTATGGGAAATAACTTTATCGAAGGCAAAGAATCTACACGAATGATGGAGGTAGCCAACACTTTGAAAGGCAATATCCCATTACAAAACCTTTGGTACAGTAAGCTAGTTGTTGATCGTATGCTTTATTCAAAGCTGCAGAATATGATCGATCCCGATTATTTACCACGAACTCAACAGCGATTAGAGAACCTGGGCAATAGCTACTGGTGGGATTTATCAGAATAAAATTAGGAGCTTCGGCTCCTTTTTTATTTTAAGTTTACTATGATGTTTGAAAATTGATTTAATGCTTTGAAAATAACAGATGTCATTAAAAAGAAGGAGGGGATAATGTTTTGTAAGGCTTTATCAATATTACTTTTAATTTTTCCAACGGCAGTTTTTGCGGAAAGTAAATTTGATCGCTCATTAATTAGGGCGAAGATAGTGAATGAAAAATATGAAATCATTGATATTGATGGTTTTAATGAAATTAGTCGTCAAATCACCAACGAAGTGGTTTCGACGTTACCTAGAAAGGTTGACATTGATACAGAGCTATTAACCATGGTGGTAAGCAGACCTTTAATTGCTCAAACTTATGCATTAAGAGGAGTTGAAACTAAAAAGGATCTAACAGAAAAAATGGATTTGGAAAAGTTTAGTCAATTAATTAAAAATTATGCTTGCTCCTCAGCTATTGGCATTTCCCAAGTTTACAGAGTCAATGGCACACAATTTTCAATGAAGATAATAAATAGCGATTTTCTAGAACTTTACAGTTACGTATTTCCTTTAAAAACATGTGATGAATAATTTATGAAAAAAATATTAACCTTCTCCTTAGTTGCACTCATGAGTTCAGTAGTATTGGCCACTCCAATCACCTTACAACATGTAACTACAACATACGCTAATTCAGGTATTTGTTCGGCAGCAATCGATGTCACTCTTCATGATTTTCTGGGTGAACAGGATAAATTGTATTTAGATCTAGTAGCCAAAGATAAGGCAGGGAAAATTCAAGGCACTTCTATAGATGAACTTAATTCTGATGATGTTCAAAATATATCAGGCCAAGCATTTGGTAAGGTATTTATTGAATCAGAAAATATGTGTGCTGCAGATCGGACTTGGACAGTTGAAGTAAAGCGCGCCGTTTTGATTACCGATGGCAAAAGAAAAGATTTATTGAAGGCAAAAGAAGTCAGTGCTAATGATTTCCAACCGATGAAGTTTAAAGTTAATTGAGAATAGTATTTGAGCTGATTGTTTATTAATCATATCGCCTGTTACTCAGCTAGAGAATGTCTGTTTCTTCAAAAAATACATAAATTCGCCGTCTGTTTCTGTATTTTTGATTGCCTGTTACTGCATGTTTAGTAGTTCGTTTCAGTAATTTCCACTGTCCGTTACTGTATTTTTAGCCATCTGTTACTAAGCTTAATCGAGAGTGTTACAGAGCAAGATGGATAAAATTTTCCAGTTTTATGTAGCACTTTACAGTTATTTAGTTCCAGTCGTTATATGTTTAGTAAGAAAAAATTGGATGATTTAGATTCACTTATGGGGGCTTCAAAATAGTCTGGCTTGATTGGGATAGCATTTACAGGCAGTATTTTCATCAGCCTAATTTTGATTAAACGCTACTCAAGTCTACTGTTACAGAATGAAAAAGGCGCGTTACAGTATTTAACCATGGTGCATTACACCACCCAAAAGTGGTGCATTACAGAATTAAATTGGGGTGCATTACATCATTATTGAGGGGTGCGTTACAGCATAAAATAAGTGCTAATTAGAGTAGCTAGCGAGGATTACTAAGTAGATCCAGTTGCCCGATTTCATATTTATAAGTCCGCCATTCACCTTCACGTGGCACTCTTTCAATGCCAGTTTCAGCTCTCCAAAGTTCAATTAACGCTTCGCCGTGTTCAAAGTTTGGAGTGCCACCACGCGCCCACTCACTTACGGTTGATGCTCCAGAGACAGGTAATACAAATGCTATTTTTTCATGGGTCCAGCCGCATCGATTGCATAAATCTAAGATGATCCGATTGAAATCAGGTCGCTTATATCCACGTTGCTTCACAATGAACTCTTTGACTTTTTTCTGCGTTCTTAAATTAATGAATCTAGCCTGAACAGCTTTATTCGTTTTAATTTCTTCCATTGCGAGATTATCAACAAACATTATACAGATGCTCCTTGTTGAATTTGATGTAATGCATCTGGGTCTAAATTTGAAAATTGGCAGTATTTGAGCTGAGCATGCATATAGGCGGTGCCTGGTTCACCGTGGCGGTTCTTTCCGACAATTGCTTCTGCAATACCGCGATAGGGCGAGTCTTTGTGATAGATCTCATCTCGATAAAGAAAGACAATTTGATCTGCATCCTGTTCAATTGCTCCTGATTCTCGTAGATCAGAGAGCATAGGACGTTTATTTGGACGCTTTTCTAGGTCACGGTTAAGTTGAGATAAGAGGACAATTACGCATTCAAACTCTTTTGCCATGGCTTTTAGTTCGCCGCTGAAATAAGCAATTTTTAAGTCTTCACGAGCAAAAGGTTTGGTTGTTTTCATGATCTGTAGGTAATCAACAAGCACGGCACCAACTGTTCCATATTCATGTTTAACTTTACGGATAGACTCACGGATGCTCGCAATTGATGGACGAGAGGTATCATTGATATGCATCGCCACACTCTTTAACATCACAACTGCATTGGTATAGGCTGTAAATTCCTCTTGGTGTAATAAATGAGGGGTATTTCGCACTAAGCCAATATCAGCAGGTGCCACGGCGCAGCAAAGGCGCATCGCAATTTGTTCTTTTGGCATCTCTCCGGACATGATCAGTACAGGCTTTTTCTGAACGACAGCAACATGATTTGCAATCACTTGCATCATTGTTGTTTTCCCCATCGCTGGACGAGCGGCAACGACTAAAAGACATCCTGGTTCAACATCGCCGAGCTTCTTATCAAGATCATATATACCAGTTTGAATGCCGTTGATTAAAGTGGTGCCAGCAATAGCAGCCTCCATCTTTCGGCTGATTTCATGGAAAGTATTTGAAGCAGCATCATGAATATGAAATAGAGATTCACTTGCTGATTCGGTATTAAGATCAGCAAAAGCAGCTTGAGCATTTTGGACCAGTTCACCACGGCTTACTGTTAATTGCCTTGCTTGTTGGATGATCTTAAATGCTTCAGCTTCAACTTGGCGACAAGCTGTCAGATCCTTCAGCTTTTCAGCATACGAAATTAAATTATAGTAGCTTGACGGTGCATCACTCATCATTTGCATGAGATATGGTTCACCGCCGTATTCTTCTGCTTTATTTCTCGTTTCAAGCCATTCCTGCACCAACACCGCATCATATGGAGAGTTTTTTGAATCAAGATCTGAAATCGCGTTAAAGATCAATTTATGGCGAGTAGCATAGAAATCTTGTTCTGTAAGTAAGCTCTCAATCTGAGCGTAAGATCCTGCAACTGTCATAAGTGCAGTCAAGATAGCTTGTTCGATTTGCACATTATGAATTGGTTTGGTTGTATTCATTAAGTGCTCCCTAATAAGCCTTTCGGCTTGCGATCATTCAAATCAAAAAATGGCTGAGTTAATGCTTCAGTTTGAGTTGAAACGCTACTGACATAACTAGGATTAGCTCTCTGATAACGCTCAAATTTATCAATGATCCATGCAGTAAATCTATGAAGTTTTTGAGAGTCTGATTGAACTTTTCCATCACAATATGAATTGAAATGGCTCAACTCAAATTCGAAGCTGGGTAACCCCATAATTAGTTCAAGATTTCGTTCATGGCCAGCGATTTTAAGTTTTGTCTCTAGCTGTTGTTGATTCGGCATCCATTCGTGCTGATAGGAGAGATTCATTGGTAGATTCTCTTTTAGATTCTGCATCCCCAAGGTAGGTTCATTGGAACTCCTGTTTTGGGAATCATTACCAGTATTGGAATCATCCCGTTTTTGGGTTTGTTCAATGTTCCCGTTATTGGGTGTATTTGCCTTGTTTTTAGCTTCCTTCTTTACATCAGTCTTGGGTGAGTCTTTGGAATAGTCCTCACGGCCTTTGACTCCAACAAGTTTAAGTACACGAACCCTTTTGGTTGGTCCAGCACGGTCACCAGTATCTAAAACAAGGCCGATATTGATCAGTTCTAAGATAACTTTCTGTACGGTCTTTTTATCCAGCACAGTGTCTTTAGCCAATCGATCTATACTCGGCCATGCAGTGTGTTCTTCACCAGCTCGATCAGCAAGAGAGAGTAAGACTAAACGTTGAGCAGAAGACTTAACTTCAACAGCCCAAGCCCAACGGGTTGCATCAATGCTCACTAGATCCTCCTTGCCGCTCCTTATTTTTGATTACGGCATTTAAGAGGCGCTGAGGAGTCATTTTGACTGACTCAGCGTAAAAGGATGGAATCGGTTTTTCGTTATTATCTTCTTGAACAGGCTCAGGTTCTGTTGTGATGGGAGAGTTAGTCATTTTTGCTAGCCTCCCATTCCGCTTCAAACTTTTCACATTCGATCTTGAACATGTTTCTATGATTGTCAGATAAATAGTCTGCAATATTGATTAGGTTTTCTACGCTTGCGAAAACTGCATCACATAGTGCCGTGGAAGATTTTTTTATAGCACTTAGTTCAACCTTCATTTCATAGATTGTTGATGAAAGCCAAGAGTGTACTTCATGTGCGAGACTATAAACTTCCAGTAGATCTCCAGCATCACATTCAACAACTATGTTTTGATGTTTTTCACATTGAACGTCGAATGTATTGCTGAAATCATCAGAAAGATATCGAGCGATGGAGATTAGACTTTCTAATTCATCAAATGTATTTACCCGGACTTCATTCTTATATGTGGATATTAGAAAAACCACATTTTTTCTAATTCGGTCGATCAGTGTTTGAATTTGAGTTGTAGTATCAAGAGCAAGTGAGTAAGCGCTTATTACATCTGCAGCACTGTAAAAAGGGACAATTTGTTCTGAAATTTTAACTTTAGCGTTCATGATTAATGCGCTCCTAGATTTATAGAAGCTTTGCCAATTATCACGACCAAGAGATATGGTGGCAAAGCAAAAGGGGGTTGGTCGACGAGTAATCTAGGTGACTCGCACACTCGAAAGTGTCCCCCTTCAGCTCTGCCATAAGACGCAGATGCGGAAGGATTACGCACAAAAAAAGCCCTGAAAGCGGACTGTGCGCCTAGATATAAACAGCCGACCAAAGCTGATTCAATGATTTTGCATTGAACAGTTTCACTATAACTTAAGATATTGGCTTTGAGAAGCTGTAACCCATAATTTTTTTGAAGATTCATAGGCTTTCCCCATCAAATAGTAGCGGCTGTAGTTGGCGTTCAAGCTCAGCAACTTTTTCAGCAGCCAGTGGTTTGATTTTTCGGCCAAATAAAACAAGATTGCGACCTGCCTCACTGGCAGCATCTGATGCGCGTTCATATTGCAGGACAGCTTTATTGAATTCAGAAATAAGTGATAAGTTCTGGGATTTGATAAAGTCCGACATTTCATCAAAGGCATTGATGTAGCTTTCTTTGAATTGGGCAGCTTGTTTACCAGTGAAGCCCATGACTAAAAACACAAATCCATTTTTAGTCATCTCAATCATTGGTTGAGATTTACCTTGTTCATTCACATAAGACGACTGCGCAAAATTGCGCTCTCTAAATTCATTGGAGCATTCGAGGTTTTTTGCTGCACGAAGTACGTCTCGGTGATTTTTGCCAAAATGTTTTGCTACATTCAATGAGGTTGTCGTCGCTTCTGCTAGTCTATTGCTATTGTGAAAGCGATTACTTATTTCAATTAAGTGCTCTTGGGTTTCATGTCCAAAGTTTAAAGGCTTGTTCATTATTAAGCCTCCAACCCTTTTGATTGCATCCAGGCTTGAACATCAGATAAACGCCAAACAGTTACGCTGTCAGATAGTTTGATAGGGGCTGGAAAACGACCATGCTTCACCCATTGCCAGATTGTTTTATCAGATACACCGATTAAACCGTTAGAGGCAGGGCGAGCATTAATATTTTTGGTTTTTCCTTTGTTTATTCCACTTTTATAAGTATGTGTTGTTGCATCTTTTGCTGGAAAATTTGCAAGATCCTTTATGCGTAAAAATCTTTCATGATGAATTGAAGTCATTGATTTAACCACCGTATTCATTGTCTGAATTGGATGCCCATTGCAGTTCTTTGCACTGGCTTGATAGTTAAATCAAATCATTTGTATATAGGGGGTGGGGAAGCCTGTCCCCCTAAATTAATGGGTGCCCTTTAGGGGTGCTCCTCAGTATTTTTTAATAAAGCATTGCCATTATTTTTTAAATTATTTTTAAAAATATCCCATTCTTTTGGCTTCAGTCTGAGTGGTGTACTTATTGTCTTTAATCTCTCTTTTAACTTGTCGGTTAATGGAATATCATTAAAATTCATTGTCCTGAAGTATTCATTGATGGCACGTTCGTGAGAAAATCTGTCAGGAAATTTCTTCTCTACATATATTTCTTTCCAAATAAAATTTGCTAAAGATAATTCAATTGGAAAATCAGGATGATCACTAGTAAACGGAAGACACTCTTCTTCAATTCTACTTTCTAACCATTTTCTCTCATTGATAAGCTCCTCAATGGCTTGAGAATATTTATCATTTTGATTAATTAATTTTAGATTTTCTTTTCTAAGTTCATAAAGTTCTGTTTCGGTATTTACTTGCTCCATATCATCATTAAAACCAGCGATAATATATCCCTTGTTTGCTAATAATTGTTTTAGATCATGGGCTAGAAATAGAGGAGAATCGAGCTCCTTTAGATTACTTACTTCATAAATTGATCGCATCAGATTGTGTGCTTCTATAAATTTGGGAAACTTAAATGAAAGCTCACTGAAATCACCTGCATTGTTAACTTCAACTGGATTATCTTTTGATAATAGACAAGCAGCCTCAATAAGATTGAAAAATTCATTTTTATAAAAAATAGGGAATTCAGTATTTTTCGTATCGGCATCAATTTTTGGAGAAAATAATGAATCTATTTCAGTATGATGAAACACGATCTCTGTTGAATGAAATGAATTGCCTTTGAAGTCATAAGCTTCTCGTAACCAGCGAATATCTCTGATGTCATCATCAGGCATCCTTGGAAACGCTTTTAGGTATTCATTCTTTGCAAGATGGATTAACTGAGCATCTGTAATTGGTTGAGTAATGAACTCAACAATTTTGTCTACATTATAAAAGATGCCAGGATCTACAGAACGGCTAGGGTCAAGATGATCAATTAATTTTGAGAAGTGAATATAGCCTTTGAATATCATAGACCATTTTACTTGTTCTACATGGGCTACTGGTTCGATTTTGCTAGGATCATCTTGATATCTTTCTTCACTAATACAGACTAAATTTCCCTCAAAGTAGATACACGGATGTAATTGCCCGGTTCGGCAGTAGTGTTTGATATCATTTAGTGAAAGAGTATTCTGTGAAGTAGAAAGTACCTCTTCTAATGAATAAAATTTTTTCATTTTTGCATCCCACAGCATACCCAAAATAGAAAAGACTAAGCCAGTCGGATTGGGTATCCGACTTATCGAGAGCTACTCTAGGCTTAGTGATTAAAGTTATATCAAAACTTTAGGTCATTGATCGTAATAGATTGTTGCGGAAAGTTTTAACTCATAACTAAATTTAATTTCTCATTCATGCGTTGTGCTAGTTCACTCGCCGTTGGATTGTAGTAGCGCATTAGCATTGCCAAATCTTTATGACCAGTAACCTTTGCTAAGTCTTGTATAGGCATTATCTGGGCAAACTTTGTACATGCTTCATGGCGAGTGTCATGAAAATTAATATACGTTAATGGGGTGGTATCACGATATTTTCGGAAAGTGGTAGATAAGCTATCAGCACTAATCGTTAATACCACTTCATTATCTAGACCTTTTGCCCTTTCTAGTAAAGCCAGAGCATTCTTATTGAGTGGTACTTTTCGGGATGATCCATTCTTTGTATTTGGAAGCAACACATAGTCATCTGCGATATGTTCCCAGCGCATGTTTGTGATTTCACTTAAGCGCATTGAAGTTTCAAGAGCAAACAGAAAAGCCCACGCTGTTTGGTGCTTCTTAAGAATTAACGGCGTTTCCGTAGTGTATTGAAATGCATCGAGTAGGGTATTTACATCATCTAGGCTTATTCGCATTTCTCTATGAGGGTTTTCTTTAGGTTTTGTTACATTAGTAAGAGGGCTGTATTCAATGAGTCGCAGCTCACGAATGGCATAGCGGAATACACTTCCTAATAACTGCATTTCTCGCTTAACCGAAGTACCTTGAATTTTTAAGCTTCGTTTGTTACGGAAATTAATCAGGTCGGATTGGTCTATCTGATTGATTGGCTTTTTAGCTAGTTCAGGAAAATCTCGTAGAATTTTATTTAATCGAAGCATTTCCCATTTATAGCCTTTGTGCTTGATTGCTTCATTTTGAAGAAATATCTGCACAATTTCAGAGAAAGGTTGTTCTTGTTTCATTTTTTGTTTCTTGGACTGTTTATCTGCACTTGGATTAATGCCAGTCTTTAAAAGCTTTTTTGCTTCAAGGTGTTTTAAGCGTGCATCTGCTAATGAAACTTCAGGATATACCCCTAATGCTAAAACATACTCTTTCTGCTCAAATCGGTATTTGTAACGCCAATAGTATGAGCCTTTAGGCGTCACCATTAGATAGAGACCACCCGCATCGGAATGCTTTACATTCTTATCAGTAGGTTTGATCTTTCTGATTTTTAAATCAGTCAAATTACTCATAGCCGACCTGCCTCGATACATCTAAAAATGAATGGGGGTATCAATTTTTGGAGTATTGAGAGTTACCCCTATTTATACCCCGAATATGGGGGTATTTCTATTCTATTGAATGTCGTTGCTAGGGGCAATAAAATACTTTAAAGGGCTATATAATAAGGTTTTAGGTTGTTGATGGTAGTTGCATCTACTTGTAATTTGGTGCGCCCTGCGGGACTCGAACCCACGTCGGTCGCTTAGGAGGCAACTGCTCTATCCAGTTAAGCTAAGGGCGCAAAGTGTGAATAATGTAACTGATTTTAAAGCAAAAAAAAAGTTATTGCCGAAACAATAACTTTTTTAACGCAAGCAAAAGCAACTTATTCTTTGCTTGGTTTAATCATTTTAAAGAAGACCAGCATTAGTACAATCCAGATTGGAAGCATTAGTACAGATTCTTTAAAGCCTTGCGTCCACATAATGTAGAGTACAAGTGCAATAAAAATCAGGACTAAATAGTTGCTCATCGGCGACCAAAGTGCAGGGAATTTGGTTTGCGTAGCAGTTGCTTTCATGGCTTGACGGAATTTTAAGTGTGTCAAGCTAATCATTGCCCAGTTGAGAACCAAAGCGCCTACAACCACATACATTAAGTGACCTAGTGCATCTTCAGGTACGAAGTAGTTCAACAATACGCAACCGAAAATCAGCAATGCAGAGAACAGCACGGCAGGAATTGGCACACCTTGTTTGTTCACTTTCAAGAAAACTTTTGGCGCATTTCCTTGCTCAGCTAAACCAAACAACATACGGCTATTCGCGTACATGCCACTGTTATAAACAGACAATGCTGCAGTTAAAATAATGAAATTGAGTAAATGTGCAGCCCATTGAATGCCCATTTGACTAAAAATCATCACGAATGGACTTTTGTCCAAACCACCTAAATCTAATGCATTCCAAGGCACTAAAGACAACAGAATCGTTAATGAGCCAACATAGAAAATCAGAACACGCAAAACGACTTGGTTAATGGCTTTTGGAATGGTTTTTTGTGGATCTTTTGCTTCTGCTGCTGCCATCCCGATCAGTTCAATACCCCCAAAGGCGAACATGATGAATGCCAACATATAGAATAAACCGTCAAAACCATTCGGGAAGAATCCACCATTAGTCCAGAGATTGCTAAAAGAAGCGGTAGAGGTTGAATCTGCTGTAAAGATTAAAAATAAACCGAAGACAATCATGGAAATGACTGCAGCGACTTTAATAATCGCCAGCCAGAATTCAGATTCGCCATAGAACTTCACATTGCCAAGGTTAATTAAGGTAATGACAATAAAGAAGAACAGGACGGAAGCCCAAGCAGGAATATGAGGCCACCAGTAGTTAATATATTTAGCAACCGCAGTTAGCTCGGTCATGGCTACTAAAATATAGAGAATCCAGTAATTCCAACCAGCTAGGAAGCCAGGGAATTTGCCCCAGTATTGATAAGCAAAATGACTGAATGAACCAGCAACCGGTTCATGGACAATCATTTCCCCTAAATGACGCATAATCAAAAATGCAATTAAACCACCAATGGCATAACCTAGAATGATGGATGGACCTGCAGATTGAATAACCTGTGCGGAACCTAAGAATAAGCCTGTACCAATTGCGCCACCCATGGCGATAAGTTGGATGTGACGGTTCTTTAAGCCACGCTGAAGTTGTGAAGAGTTATTGTTCAAAGTTCTCAGCCCGACGATGAATGTGTAAGGATTGTAAAGGATTGATTACACTTAGCCTAGTAGATGAACGATCGGTCAAATAATTTCACTATGAGTATTTTATTTTTTACATATAAAATTGAATGATGAATCAATTGTTTAGATTTATTTAAAAAATGACTCTATCGTTCTGAATGATGTGAAAAAAATGATCAAGCGTTGTTTTTTTATACTTAAGTCCTGCAAGACCATTTTTTTTCATAAAAAGCAGTATGATGGATAAGGTTTAAATTGATCAAATATCGCAAAACAACCAATCAGGAAGGATTGAACAACAATGAGTTTCGCCCAACAGATTAAAATTCCAGCGACTTATATGCGTGGTGGCACCAGCAAAGGTGTATTTTTTAAGCGTGATGATTTACCAGAGGCGGCACAAGTAGCAGGTAAAATCCGTGATCAAGTTTTATTGCGTGTTATTGGTAGCCCAGATCCTTATGCCAAGCAAATTGATGGTATGGGGGGAGCGACTTCGAGTACCAGTAAAACCGTGATTTTGGCGAAGAGCACCCAAGCAGATCATGATGTGGATTATCTGTTTGGGCAAGTCTCGATTGATCAACCTTTTGTAGACTGGAGTGGCAACTGCGGTAACTTAACAGCTGCAGTTGGTTCATTTGCGATTTCGAACGGCTTAGTCGATGCCGCACGTATTCCTACTGATGGTATCTGTACTGTGCGTATTTGGCAGGTCAACATTCAAAAAACCATTATTGCGCATGTACCCATCACTCACGGTCAAGTGCAAGAAACCGGTGATTTTGAATTGGATGGCGTCACTTTTCCTGCTGCGGAAGTACAAATTGAATTTTTAGACCCGGCGGATGATGGTGAAGATGGTGGCGCCATGTTCCCGACAGGTAATTTGGTCGATACTTTAGAAGTTCCAGACATTGGGTCATTCCCTGCAACATTTATTAATGCAGGTATTCCAACTATTTTCGTAAATGCTGAAGACATTGGTTATACAGGGACAGAACTGCAAGATGCGATCAATAGTGATGTCGAGGCTCTAAAGCGTTTTGAAACCATTCGTGCCTATGGTGCCAAACAGATGGGGTTGATTCAGGACATTGCTGAAGCAGAGACACGCCAACATACCCCAAAAATTGCTTTTGTCTCCAAGCCCAAAGCCTATGTATCTTCGAGCGGAAAAGCGATTACCGAGCTAGATAGTGATTTACTGGTCCGTGCTCTGTCTATGGGTAAACTTCATCATGCCATGATGGGTACGGCAGCGGTTGCTATTGGTACAGCGGCTGCAATTCCGGGTACCTTGGTGAACTTGGCTGCGGGTGGTGGTGAACGTGAAGCGGTTCGTTTTGGACATCCATCAGGGACATTACGTGTCGGTGCGCAAGCAATTCTAGAAAATGGTCAGTGGCAAGTGAAAAAAGCCATTATGAGCCGTAGTGCACGTGTCTTGATGGAAGGTTGGGTGCGTGTACCTGAAGATTGTTTGAAATAAGCTTTCTATTTATTCCATTCAAAAGCTCTTATCTCATCGATAAGGGCTTTTTTTATTTCTAATGCACACTAAGTAATAAGTAAATCTTAAATTTATATATATTTTATATTCATAAACTATTCTAATTTTATTAGAAAGTTTCTGTTTTAAAATTTGATAGCATTTTGCGTAGCTTTAACCTAAAAAAATGTATGGATTATGGTTGCTCATTCTATTCCAAAAAAAGTTGAAATTGATGCTCATGAAGTATTGAACGCTCTGCCTATGGCAACAGCTTTACTCTCGTCTACGGGAGAAATTTTGTTTGCCAATCATTTTTTTGCAGATAGCTTTGCTGTTTCACTCGAACATATCCAGTTCCAGCATTTATCGCAGTTTTCAGAAGACTGTTTTCAGGTCTTTGCTCAAAAGATGCTGCGATTTAAGCAGGGACTGCCTGTAGAACCTTTTGAATATCAATTTTATGGTCGCTATTACTGGGTAATGTTAAAACCAAATTATGCCGAGAGTGGAGAAGTAGAATCGGTACTTCTATGTAGCTCAGATATTTCAGATTTAAAGCACAGTCAAATTCAACTTGAAGCCAAAAATCTTGAGCTAAGACGCATCAGTGAAAAAGACCATTTAACCGGCTTGGCAAATCGTCGTGCTTTTGATTTGAAATTAAAACACTATTTGCATGGAATAACCCAAAATGAAACCACTGAACTGACCTTACTACTGCTAGATGTCGATAATTTTAAGCAGCTCAATGATCGTTATGGGCATAGTTTGGGGGATGATGTGCTAAAAGCCTTGGCACGTACTTTACTCAATGTGAGTTCAATTGAAGTTACCCAGAATATTTATCGTGTGGGTGGGGAAGAATTTGCGATTTTGTTGCCCAATCAGTCCTTGAAATACGGATGTAAACAAGCCGAGCTGTATCGAACAGCGATTGAAGTCTTAGGTCAACATTTCCGTGGACAAACGCTGCATGATTTTTCTATTTCAGTGGGAGTGATCCATGCTTCAGAATTTATGTTCGCCCGTCGTATGTATGAGCTAGCCGATGAAGCCTTGTATTGTGCCAAGAGTAGTCGTAAAAACTGCGTCTATTATACAGACCATTACACATGCTATTCCTATCCCGACCATAAGCGATGCTGTAAGGGGGAATCTTGTACTTAAAGACTTTATTCCGTTACAAGTTGTGCGGGCTGTTTAATGTCATTTAAACAGTGTGATTGATTTGTAGGGCTGTATATGTTGAAAAGAACCGAGCGGTAGATTGAATAGAGAAAGGTCAAATTAACTTTGCATTAAATTATAATCGTAAGGTGTATGGCGAACATCGCATTTAGCGTACAATCACGGGCAATCCGAACTTTGATGGTCGTACAGCAATAGACTAGGGCTGTATAGCAAAAATATCGAGGCAAATGTGTCATCTCTAACCGACGTACAAAATAATACCTTGCAACAAGCGCAACAGCAGATTCAGCAAGACCTTCTTGCTGCATTACAGGCGTTTTCTTTACCTGAGCCGTTAAAAAGTGCGGTGCATCATGCGGTGATGCTTGGTGGTAAGCGTGTACGTCCAGCCTTGTGTTATGCGACCGCAGCCATTCGTCCAAATCAGAATCAGGCTGCAGTCCGTCGTGCAGCGGTCGCAGTAGAGCTTATTCATTGTTATTCCTTGGCACATGATGATTTGCCATGTATGGACAATGATCAATTACGCCGTGGGCAGCCCACCTGTCATGTGGCGTATGGTGAAGACACAGCCTTATTAGCAGGAGATATTCTGCAATCCATGGCATTTGAAGTGTTGGGTAGTCGTTTGTTTGATCAGGGCGAAGCGGTTGATCAATCGGTGATTCTTAAACAAATGCAAATTCTGGCGACCGCTTCTTCAAAAATGGTCTGTGGACAGGTATTGGATTTACAGGCTGAAGGCAAGCAAATTGATCAGCAAGCTTTAGAAAATATTCATCGTAATAAAACAGGTGCCTTAATTACCGCAGCAATTATGATGGCAGCGGTGACCATTTTTACTGGTACAGACCCTGCGATTCCGCAATTAAGACAATATGGGCAAAACATTGGTCTGGCTTTCCAAGTACAAGATGACATCTTGGATATTATTGCCAATACCGAACAACTCGGTAAAACGGCAGGTAAAGATGAGCAAGTCGAAAAGTCGACTTATCCTGCATTGATGGGCTTAGAGCAAGCCAAAGCTTATGCGCAAACCTTGCATGACCAAGCTTTTGCAGCTTTGCAGTTTTTTGAAGGGCAGGCTCAAGAGCTAGAACAAATCTCTCAGTTCTTATTGGCAAGACAGTTCTAAAAGTAAACCTTTTAACAGGACTATAAGGACATCCAGAATGGATTAAATCTGAATGCACTTAAAGCAAAACTCTATATCACCTGAAGATGATATAGAGTTTTTTTACGAGAATTATTTAGAGGCTTTGTAAAGCTCATCGGCTTGTTCAAAACGATCAGTGATGTCTTTTTCAGGTGCTTTGCTGAATAGACTGAACACGACAATTGCAATGGTTGCACAGATGAAACCTGGAATAATTTCATAAATACCTGTCGCACCGAAAGCATTTTTCCAGACAATTACCATGACTGCACCTGTAATCATACCTGCAAGTGCACCTGTTAAAGTCATGCGCTTCCAGAATAACGACAAGATGATTAGTGGACCGAAAGCCGCGCCGAAACCTGCCCAAGCGTATGCCACTAGACCAAGGACTTTGGCGTCAGGATTACCCGCCATCCAGATGGCTAATAAGGCAATCATTAGTACCATGAGACGACCAACCCAAACCAATTCTTTTTGTGACGCATTTTTGCGTAAGAATGATTTGTAAAAGTCTTCAGTTAAGGTACTTGAACACACTAGAAGCTGACAGCTTAAGGTACTCATAACAGCTGCTAAAATTGCAGCAAGCACGATACCTGCAACCCAAGGGTTAAACAGGACTTTGGTTAATTCCATGAATACAGTTTCAGGGTTGGCATTTACCGCAGCCGCATATTCAGGATGCTGGTGGAAATAGGCAATACCAAAGAAACCTGCAGCAACCGCACCTGCAAGACAGAAAATCATCCATGCCATACCAATACGACGTGCATTCGGAATAGATTTCACCGAGTCAGCTGCCATGAAGCGAACTAAAATGTGTGGTTGACCAAAGTAACCTAAGCCCCAAGCCATTAGTGAAATAATCGCAACGACGCTTAAATCACCAAATAGGTTCATGGCTTGAGGACGAGCAGCTTCAAGTGCCATGGTTAATTCTTGCGTATCGCTAAAGCTGAGCAGGGCAACGATAGGCGTTAGAATTAAAGCAAAAATCATCAAAGTCGCTTGAATGGTGTCGGTCCAGCTTACAGCGAGGAAGCCACCAATAAACACATAGCTAATCGTTGCAATGGCACTGACCCACAGTGCAGTTGTGTAAGACATGCCAAACATGCTTTCGAACAAACGCGCGCCTGCAACCATGCCTGAAGCACAGTAGATGGCAAAGAAAATCAAAATCACGCAAGCCGATACAATACGCAGGACTTTCTTATGATCGTTAAAACGATTGGAAAAATAGTCGGGTAAGGTTAAGGCATTATGCTGTACTTCAGTGTGAACACGTAAACGTCCAGCCACCAATAGCCAGTTTAACCAAGCACCGATCACCAAACCGATACCGATCCACATTTCTGAAAGACCAGACAAGAAGATTGCACCAGGTAAGCCCATGAGTAACCAACCACTCATGTCTGATGCACCAGCCGAAAGTGCAGTTACAAAACTTCCTAAACTACGACCACCGAGGATGTAATCGTCAAAGTTATTGGTTGCACGGTAAGCCATCAAGCCAATAAACACCATGGCAATGATATAAAAGAAAAAAGTGATTAAGGTCGGATTCAGTGAACTCATACGCTTATCCTTGGGAGTTAAATCACAAACTGAAATTCCGCTTTTTGTTTAAATAGTTACAAAAAGCAAACAATATCCTGAAAATAAGCGCGAGATTTAAACATAAATTCACAAAGCTTTCTGTTTTTTTTATTCTAAAAAGTAGAATAGGCAGTCACAAACTGCCTATTTTACTGAAATACAAAGGGATATCACTCGTCGGATTATTTGTTACGACCCATGACACCACGAATGGTATTGAGTACATCTGCTGGCAAGACCACCGTCTTGGCATTATTGGATTTCGCCATTTCCTGCATGGCTTTGACATATTGCTCACCCAATAGATATGCAACAGGGATTTCTTTATCACCAACGGCTGAGGTCACCATTTCAATGGCGCGTTGCGAAGCTTCTGCAAGGACTACTTGTGCTTCGGCATCACGACGTGAAGCTGCAAGTCGACCATCCGCTTCTAAAATGGCGGCTTGTTTTTCACCATCGGCTTTGGTCACTGTCGCACGACGTTGACGTTCCGCAGCAGCTTGGGCTTCCATGGCAGATTGCATGGTTTGAGAAGGCTGAATATCCTGAATTTCAACAGTTTTTAAGGTAATACCCCAATCTGCAATATCATCCGAAATGGCTGCTTTGAGTTTGGCTTTAATATGATCACGTGAAGAAAGAGCATCATCTAAATCCATTTCACCCACAATTGAACGTAACGAGGTTTGCACAAGGTTTTGAATCGCCCAAGTATAATTCTCAATCCCGTACACCGCTTTTTCTGGTGTGGTTAAATTAATATATGCCACCGCATTCATGAGCAATACCGCGTTGTCACGGGTAATGACTTCTTGAGATGGAATATCTAACACAATATCTTTGGTGGTCACTTTATATGCCACATCATCAATATAGGGAATGACAAAGTTGAGACCAGGACTTAAGGTGACATGGTATTTACCTAAACGTTGTACAATCCATTTGTAGCCTTGGGGAACAATACGTACCCCTTTAAAAATTGTGATGCCGACAAAGGCCAGCAACGCAATAACAATAATAGATCCCGCAGACATAGTTTTACTCGCTTTTATTGATTGTCATTATTCGGACGATGCGGTTGCACCACAAGGTCATTGCCCAAAATGTCGACCACACGTACCCGATCACCCACATTGACCGTGGATTGGGTGCGGCAGTTCCATTCATCTGAGCCTAAAATTGGTATAGGAAATCGAACGCGGATTTGCTCATGTTCCATATTGACCTGAATCACCATACCGACCTGACCAATGGTGGCTTCGCGTGAAAGTCCAGCTTTGGTTTTATCAATCGAAAGTGGTTTAATAAATTTAAACCAGGCAACGGTACACAGAATGGAGAGGATAATCCACAACACCAATTGTGCTGTCGAACTAAGGGCTGGAAAAAGCCAAAATAAAATACCCACTAAAATTGCGCTAATACCAAACCATAACGCAGCAAAAGCGGGAATGATTAATTCGGACAGCATCAGTAAAACACCGAGCACAAACCAGTGCCACGGTTCAAAAACAAATTCCATACATCTACTCGTGTATTGTATTAGTGAATAGTGATGAGAAAAGCATCCCTATTCACTGTAACAGATGTCTAAGATGATGAAAATTAAAAAAGTGTGTATTTAAAATTTTGCTTTAGGGGCGGGTTTGAAGGCTGCAGGAGACTTCTTGAAGTTCGTGATTGCTGCTTGAATGGCGGTGATTTTTAGCTGCGCTGCTTTTTCACCTTCAAGGATTGATTGATTGCTGGCTTTCAAGTCGAGCGTACCCACATGACCGACTTTGGGTTGAATGACCACATTAGCCTGATTTAATTCATTATTGATACTTTGTTGTCCCATAATATTAATGGTTTGATCCAGTACGCCCCACATATTCAGCGGCTTATTGCCTACAGGACGTGCAGAAATATCAACTGCAATTACGATATCTGCACCCATGGCTTTGGCAGTAGTAACGGGAATCGGGCTGACCAAGCCACCATCAACATATTTGGTGCCACGAATGGTGGTGGGTACAAACACATTTGGGATACTGCACGAAGCACGTACAGCTTGACCTGCATTACCCAAAATAAAGTCGGCTTTCTTGCCGTTGTCTAAACGTGTTGCAACTGCAGCGAAGCGAATCGGGAATTTTTCAATTGGTTTATTACCCACATTTTTATTGACGTAGTCCTGTAACTTTTGTCCCAATATAATGCCTTGGCTGTTCAAGGTTAAGTCACGAAGATCAGACTCTTGTAATTGTAAGGCAAGCTGTTGAAGCTGATAGGGACTTTTACCACTGGCATAAATACTGCCAACAAAGCTTCCTGCACTGGTTCCTGTCACAATTTTGGGCTTAATACCATGTGATTCAAGCACTTTCAGCACACCAATATGCGCAAAACCTTTGGCACCACCGCCACCCAATGCAATTGCAATCACAGGTTCACGTGCCTTCACAGGCGTAGTCACAGGCGGTTTGGTGACGGTTTTATCACAGCCCGCAAGGGTAAAACCGAGTAAACCAATTAAACCATATTGGAAAAAACGTAATTGCGTCATTGCACTCTAAACAGGATGAAAGTTGTGCACATCAGATCAAATTTTGGCTCATATTTCTAGTCACTTTTTGACGAGGGTTTGTAACGGTTTTGCCAACCATGCTGGATTTTTGGCAGAAAACTGTCCTGCATAATGTGCCAGAATTTGTGGCAAATCCTGCTCATAATTGCCACCGGGATGAAATACACCTAAACAGCGAATGGTTTTGTGATCATAATCAAAGGCAAACATCACAATGGGAATTTGTGCCCCTACCGCAATTCGGTAAAACCCACTTTTAATACTGCCTGCACTTTTTCGAGTGCCTTCAGGTGCCATACCCACCCAAATTTGTTCTTTATTCTGAATAATCTGGATAATTTGCTCCGTGAGCCCATGGGGAGTCGTGCGATTTACAGGTATGACACCCACCCATTCCAAGAGGGGTTTTAGTGGTGTTTTAAACAAGGTATGTTTACCGAATACGGTAATTTGTATGCCCAGTCCTAATAATGCGCTAAAGCCATACCACGCATCCATATTGGAGGTATGGGGAGAAATAATCGCAACCGCTTTCGCCAAATCTGGAAATTCACCTGCAAAAGACCAGCCTTGCGCCAGAAACAGGCGACGGAAAAATTGTTTGGAAAATGCGCTACCTCGCGCGGGCACGTGCGGTGGCAAAATGGGGAAATACGGCTTAGACATAGCCTTGTCATCCTGACAAATATTCTTGGTTTTTCTTGATATTACGCTTTCAGAAATTGTGCTTCATTGGCAAAATGTGCGTTTGGATGTGCAGAAATGCTCACCCATGAGTGTCATGTCCAACATCACAGGATTGCTAGGTATGCCAATCGCGCAGAATATTTATTTACTGCTGTTTTCATTGTACTGGGCGCAAGGTTTACCTGTAGGTTTTATGACGCATGCACTTCCAGTGATTCTTCGTGCAGAAGGAGTATCACTGGCGCATATTGGTGGTTTTGGACTGTTGATGCTGCCTTGGTCGATTAAAATTTTATGGGCACCTTGGGTCGATCGAGTGGGTAATCGACAGCGCGGACATTATCGGAGCTGGATTATTCCGATGCAGTTACTCACCGTTGCTGTGTTGGTCGTGCTTTCATTTTTACCCATTCATGCGCTAGACCAACCGCAATATTTATTGCTGTTTTTTATGACCTTGCTCAGTCTGAATTTTATTGGCGCAACACAGGATATTGCGACCGATGGACTGGCCGTCCGCATTTTAAAATCCGAACAGCAGCACTGGGGCAATACCATTCAAGTGATTGGCTCTCGTTTGGGTTTTATTGTGGGTGGTGGAGCCATGCTCTGGCTGTTGGATGGATTTGAGTGGCAGATAACTTTTTTACTGTTGGCAGCATTGGTCTTACTCAATACACTGCCTGTTTGGTTATATCGGGAGTCCGTACAAGACCAGTTGATGCATCGGCCTTCAACCTCATGGCGACAGAAAAGCAAAGCCATCGCGGATTATTTAAAGTATTACCGTAGTAATCCTATCTTATGGCGATGGTTATGGGTGCTCTTGACCTTTAAAGTGGCAGATGGACTGGCAGGACCTTTGCTCAAACCTTTAATGGTCGATTTGGGCTTGAGCTTTAGTCAAATTGGTGTGTATGTCACCATGTTAGGTGCATTAGCGGCTTTATTGGGGGCGGGTTTGGCGGGTGGATTGCTCAAATTCATGCGACGTTCGCAAGCATTGTGGTTGTTCTCTGGGTTAAAAATTATCTCTTTAGCAGCATATGCTTGGCTAGCTGCTCAATATGAACAGCAACATACTGTACCAACTTTGGTGATTTACGCCATTAATGCCGCTGAAGATGCAGTTTCAGCCATGCTGCTGGTGGTGATGTTGACTTTGGTGATGCAATACAGTCGAGTAGAATTTGCTGCGACTGATTTCACTTTTCAGGTTGCGGTTATGGCAACAGTAAGTGGTGTGTTGTATAGCTTGAGTGGTTTGATTGGTGATGTTTTAGGCTATGCAAGTTATCTATTTTTGATTGTTTTAATCGCAATTCTTTGCCTTGTTACAATTTTCCGATGGGTGGAGGTTGAAAAATAATATTACAATTCAGTTGTTTGAATATAGTTAGCCTAAAGTATTAAAACATATATATAAATAAAAATTTCATCCTTTTGTAATATGTCTCTGCAATGTAATATTTGTAACAAAATTTAGACCAAGGAAAATGATTAATGAAAACCAAAATTGCAGCAGCGATTGCTTTAAGTTTGTTAGCGGGTTCAACTTTTGCGGCACCAACTTTTTATGGTGAAATTGATGCGAGTGTGGACTATTTACCTGAAGATAATGCATCAGGTACTTCGGACAAAGATGTCGTAGAAGTCAGTTCAAACAGCTCTTACCTTGGTGTTAAAGGCGATGAAAAATTAAATGAGCGTTTAAGCGCTGTCTACCTTGCTGAGTGGGCTTTCAATGCCGATGGTGATAGCGCTGATTGGACTGCACGTAACCGTTACGTGGGTTTAAAAGATGCAAAATTAGGTACAGTAAAAGTTGGTGCGCATGATACGCCTTTAAAACAACTTTCTGGTGTTGTGGATACCTTCAATAACTACGTTGCTAATAAAGCGGATATCACTGGCATTATGACGGGTGAAGTACGTCTGGCAAATGTTGTGGTCTATGAAGCGCCAGCAGTTAAATTACCTACAGGTGCAATTAAATTTAATGCATTACTTGCAACTGGTGAGCACAGTGGTATTTCTAAAGGTAATGGTGCTTCTAAAGCAGGTGGTCGTGGTTTAGGGGATACCTGGTCAGCTTCATTAGTTTATGACAGCCCAATGTTTGTAGCGGGTGTCGCTTATGACAAAGCAGTACCAACGACATTTGCTGGTCGTGGTATGACAAATGCATCTGTCCCTGAAGTTACTGCCGGTGTGGCTAACACTGCATTTGCAGCAGCAAATACTTTACGTGCAATCGGACGTTTAAATGTGCTCGACAACAGCTTGGCATTAAAAGCGCTTTACCAAACTTCTGAAGTAGAAGGCGAAAATGGTAATGATGTTGCTGCGGCGAATGTTGATAAGTCAGATGGTTGGTTAGTGGGTGCGGAATATAACATTCCATCTGCAAAAGCTTGGACCATCAAAGCACAGTACAGCGCGAACTCTACTAGCTTCAATGATAACTCGGATGACTATGATGCTGACCAAATTATGGCTGGCGTAGACTACGCATTCAGCAAGCAAGTGAAGTTGTATGGCTACGGTGGCTATTTAACGCTTGAGCGTGGTGATTTTGAAACTAAACAACCAGTTGTAGGAACAGGTTTAGAATTTAAATTCTAATTTTTGATAAAAAATCCATTCAAAAGGACGGTGCAAAAGCAGCGTCCTTTTTTTATTTTAAGCCACGTTTAAGTTTGAGTTTATACAGTGATAAGCGTATAGATTATCGAACTGTTCAAAATGAATTTGACCCGCCTCGAAAGACTAAAACAGTTTCTTCCGCCACTGGCTTTACATCAATTTAATTTGCTGCTTGCACTTTGGCTGGGTATTGCGCTGAATTTTGCATTTTATAAACAAATTCAGATGCTCACGCCATATCAAGGGCTGAAAGCCTATGCATTTTTATCTGCAACGGTCTTGGTTGTGGTTGCCCTCTATAACGTGGTGTTGCAACTGCTGCAATGGAAATGGAATGCTAAAATTTTGGCATGGTTCTTAGTTTTTGTCGGCGGTTTAACCGCTTATTTTGTGAATAGTTTGGGGGTGGTGATTTCACCCGGACAAGTCCAAAACATGATGCAAACCGACACCAAAGAAGCATTGGATTTATTTTCCATGCAATTTGTGCTGTGGAGTGTATTCATGGTGGTCGTGCCAATGGTTGTGATTGCACTGATTCGCATTGAAAAAAGACCGATATCGAAACAACTGTTGAGCAAAGGTTTACATATCGTGAGCTCTTTCGCCGTGATTGGTGGCTTACTGTTTGTCTTTTATGTCGATTTTGCTGCAATGTTCCGTGAACATCGAGATTTAAAAGGCATGCTCTCGCCGCAAAACACCATTGCTTCGACTTTATCGTATTACCGTAAACAGAAACCGAAAGAAAACTTGCCTTTGGTAACGTATGGTACAGATGCGCATCGTGTGATCAATACCAGCGAAGTATCCATGCCTAAGCTTATGGTTTTAGTCGTGGGTGAAACAGCCCGTGCAGAAAGTTTTTCTTTAAATGGCTATGCGAAAAATACCAATCCAGAATTGTCGAAGCAAAATGTGATTAACTTTAGCCAAGTTAGTTCTTGTGGCACGGCAACGGCAGTTTCAGTACCGTGTATGTTCTCAGGTATGCCGCGTAAAAACTATGATGAGCAATTGGCGAGCCATCGGGAAGGTCTGCTCGATATTGCACAACGTGCAGGTTATAAAGTGACGTGGATAGATAACAATTCAGGCTGTAAAGGGGCTTGTGATCGGGTACATAAATTTGAGATTCCAGTACAACTCAAACAAAAATGGTGTGATGCTTCTGGGGAGTGTTTAGATGGTATTCTGGTAGATAGCTTAAAGTCATATATTAAAACCATTCCAGCCCAAGATAAGACGCCACAACTTATTGTGCTACATCAAGTGGGTAGTCATGGACCTGCATATTATAAACGTTCAAGTACAGAGTATCAGCCATTTAAACCGATGTGTGCGACCAATGCCATTCAAGGTTGTAGCCGAGATGAATTGCTGAATAGTTATGACAACTCAATTGTATATACAGACCACATATTGAATCAGGTGATTCAGACGATTAAAGCGCTGCCGAATTATCAAACGGGTTTTTGGTATTTGTCTGATCATGGTGAATCTACGGGTGAAAGTGGTATGTATTTGCATGGTGCACCATATGCCATTGCACCAGTTCAGCAAACCCATGTACCCATGATGATGTGGTTTTCATCAACATGGCAGCAGCAGAATGCAAGCCAAGTCCGTTGTTTGGAACAGCAAAAACAAGCTATTCATAGTCAAGACAATTTATTCCCAACGTTATTATCGATGCTTGAAATTAAAACCCAAGTGATTGATGATAAAAATGATATGTTAAAACAATGTGCAAGTAATCTAACGGGAAAGGCGTAAGTCGGGATAAGCAAAATGACCACAATCTTAATGATCGAAGATGATTTCATGATTGCTGAATCCAGTAAGACCTTGTTGCAGTTGCATGATTATCAAGTGGAATGGGTGAACAACGGACTCGATGCGCTAAAGCTGTTACAACAGCAAAGTTTTGATGTGGTGTTTTTGGATTTGGGGCTGCCGATGATGGATGGTATGCAAGTCTTGGCAAAAATCCGTCAAAGTTTTCCGAGCTTACCAGTGTTGATTATTTCTGCACGCGATCAGGTACAAAATCGGGTGGATGGTCTGAATCAGGGCGCAGATGATTATCTGGTTAAACCCTATGAATTTGTAGAACTGTTGGCGCGGATGCAAGCCTTATTGCGTCGTAGCTCGCATGAGGTCGCGTCATCCAATGAAACTTCGCTGCTTCGTTATGGCGATTTGGTGTTGGATATTGAACAGCACATTGCTTTATTAAATGGGCAAGAGTTAGAGCTTTCGAATCGCGAATGGGCAATTCTGGTGCCGTTGGTTAGTTATCCCAATAAAATTTTTTCCAAAGCCAATTTGGAAGATAAGTTGTATGACTTCGACAGTGAAGTGAACAGCAACACCATTGAGGTTTATGTCCATCATTTACGTGCCAAGTTAGGCAAAGATTTTATCCGCACCATTCGCGGGATGGGTTATCGTTTAGGTAAACTGGATTAAGCTTTTATGCAGCAACTTCACGCCATGCCAACGCAAACATCGTTAAAGAAACGCTTACTGATTTTTGTTTCAGGTTTTAGTTTGCTGTTGGGTGGGGTGCTGATTGCAACAGCATACTGGATTTCATTGGGTGAACTGGATGAAATTCTGGATGCACAAATGCAGAACCTTGCGGAACGCGTCGCCGCACATGATCCTGCACCCATCAAAAGTCATTTCGATGTTCACAAACGCTATCATGAGGAAGACTTGTTTGTGGATGTCTGGGAAAAGCAAGAACATCCGCAACATCAATTTAACTTGTTATTACATGGCGTAAATCAGGCGGGGTTTTATGACCGTTCCACCACGCAAGGGGTGTGGCGCATGTATATCCTACCGACTGAAAAGTATCAAATTCAGGTCAGTCAACCTTTTTCAGCACGAAGTCATTTGGCTTTGGAATTGGCCACCAGTATGTTCGTGCCTTATCTGGTGATGATCCCGTTCATTTTATGGGGATTGGGTTGGGTGATTTTACGCAGTCTAAGACCGATGGATGAGTTTAGACAAGAAATTGCCCGACGTGATCTCGATGAATTAACACCGATAAAACTGAATCGTTATCCTGTGGAACTCATTCCAACAATTCAAGAGATGAATTATCTGTTTGAACGGATTGAGTCGGCACAACAAGAGCAGCGACAGTTTATTGCAGATGCCGCCCATGAACTCAGAACACCGATTACTGCGCTGAATTTACAGATGCAGATTTTATTGCGTGAGTTCCCAGAAAACGCGGCACTGGAAAATTTGAGCCAAGGTTTAATTCGTATTCAGCATTTAATCAGCCAGTTACTCGATTTAGCTAAGCAAGATGCCAGTAACCTGCACAGCATGCAGCAACAGCCATTTTACTTAAACCAAGTGGCGGTGAATTGTGTAGAGCAACTGATTCATGTGGCTTTGCAGAAAGATATTGATTTGGGCATGGAGCGCCAAGAAGAAGTTTTAGTGAATGGCTTGGAGTCCGCGGCTCGTTCCATTATTTATAATTTGATTGATAATGCGATTAAATACACGCCCAAAAATGGCGTGATTAATGTCTCGATTTTTTCTCAAGGCAATGATGCCATCATTCAAGTGGAAGACAGCGGACCTGGTATTGACCCTGCATTATATGAGCAGATTATGAAGCGTTTTTATCGTATTCATCATCATTTAGAGATGGGAAGTGGGCTAGGACTTTCGATTGTGCAAAAGGCGGTAGAACATTTGGGGGGTAAAATCCAGTTTGGAAAAAGTCAGAGCTTAGGCGGCTTATTTGTGCAAGTTCAGTTTCCTAAACAAGTAAAATCAGATGAATAATCTTCACTAAGCTGGTAGCGCTTTTTCTCAAGCAAAAAGCAGCTTAAACCATGCTGTTTCAGTAGTGCCAATTCATAAGCGCTTCAACTGATTTATGGTTTTGAGTATCCACGATCTATCTCATGCAACTTCTAAAGTGCAAAGTAATAGAAGGGATGCTTTGCTGACTGTGATAGCTTGCAAGCATCATCAATGCAGCAGTTGCCAAGAAGCGGACAACTGTAATGAGCAAAGGGCTTAAGCGGCGTCTTGCACCTGATCTGTGACTGGCTTATGCATAACCGCAGCAATCTCTACTGACTGAGCAGATACCATGCGTTTATAGAATAATGGGTAAAGTACAACGTTACAGCACCAAACCACCCAAGCAGTCCAAAGGTTATGGCTGAGGAAGTGTGCTCCACGCATCATTTGTGCCCAGCCCATCGCAAAGCCCAAAATTAAACCTGCAACAAGATAGAAATAAGCACGCTTTGGCGCAGTTTTTCGAAAGGCAAAGAAGCCCGTCATTAAGGCAAAACCCGTGGCTGCATGTCCACCTGGAAAGCAATGCCCATGGTTGAGGTTAAAATTCCAGAGAAAACCTGTTGCTGTGGCTTGGGTCATATTCCAAGGGCAGGCATGTCCCGATTGTGATTTAAGAACACCCACCACACTGGTGCTCAAAATTATAATCCAGAACAAGTAAGCGTATTTCCAGCGGTTTGCTGCTAAACGTTCCAGCTTAAAGCTCGCTAACCAAAGTGCTAGAAAACTGATATCACATAGAAGCAAAAGGTTTTTGACATATTTGTGATTCAGGCTTTCCAAGAACCAGTCATGGCGCCATGGAAACTCTCCATTTATCCCTGTCCATGGCTGAATCAACATCATGTCAAGTTGACCCGCCACAGGAAACAGTAGTTGCAGTAGGATAAAACTGAACAGTAAGACCAATACTTGCTGAAAGCTAAAACGTTGTAATTCAGACATGGTGATGCAAACGAGATTGGGATGACTTTGATTAGAGCAAAGCAAACTTAAATCGGACTTAAGTCAACCTTAAAAGCATCTTGATGAGCTGATACGTTAAACAGATTTCATGCAGAACTTCGTAGAAAATATGTCATGTAAAGTGATTGGAAAATGCTAGATTAAAAGGCAAAAGTCGCCTGAGAATGTCATGCCTATTCGTGCAGTATTATTTGATTTAGACAATACCTTAACTCATCGAGACCAGAGTATTCAGCGCTATAGTGAGGTTTTACTGCAACAGTATCAGGCATATCTAGCAGCCCCTGATTTAGACAAAATACAGCAGATTATTCGTCGTATTGATAATGGTGGTTATCCCAAGAAAGAGGAATTGACCCATTCGAGTATTGGCGCATCGGTCGCTCATGCCTTACAGCAAGAACTCGATTGGCAAGCTGAAGTCGATTTTCATGATTTAACCCATTTCTGGTTTGAGCATTTTGGACAGTGCGCTGTCGCAATGTATGGCGCTGTGGATTTGCTGGTGCGTTTGAAGCAACAAGGGTATGCCTTGGCAGTGGTATCCAACGGTGGGCATGAAACCCGTTTGAACATTCTACGGGGCTTAGGGTTTAGCGCTTATTTTGATGTCATTGTGAATTCGGGATTGGTTGGCATCAGTAAACCACATAAAGATATTTTTCTGCATACAGCAGAAAGCTTGGGGGTACAGGTATCAGAATGTTTGTTTATTGGTGATCATCCCGTAAATGATATTCGAGGAGCGCAACAAGCAGGCATGCAAGCCATTTGGTTACAAGGTTTTCACCCAGAAGATACGAGTCTAGAAGTTCCTCGTATTCAGCAGTTACAGGAGTTAAATATTTATTTAGAACGATTATAAAATTTCAGCCATAAAAAAAAGCGATTCCTGAGAATCGCTTCGCAACATGCGTAAATTGAGTATGAGTTAAAACATATTGTCGTCAGAGTTGGCTGAAATTTTATGGATCGACAAATCGGCACCACGGAATTCATCTTCTTGTGATAAACGAATACCGACGCAGGCCTTTAAGCCGCCGTAGACCACAAAACCACCCGCAAGCGCAACTGCAATTGCGAACAGCGTACCAATCACTTGTGACATCATGGACACGCCCCCAATTCCACCTAACCATTGTTGCCCAAAAACACCCACGGCTAAGCCACCAAATGCCCCGCAAATGCCGTGCAATGGCCATACCCCCAAGACATCATCTACCTTGAGTTTGTTTTGGGTGTAGGTAAAGAACTTCACAAAGATAATTCCTGCAATCGCACCAATAATTAATGCACCAAAAGGATGCACAATATCGGAGCCTGCGCAGATGGCAACTAAGCCCGCGAGTGGACCATTGTGTAAGAAGCCAGGGTCATTTTTCCCAATCATATTGGCAGTTACAGTACCACCGACCATTGCCATCAGTGAGTTAATCGCAACCAGACCTGAAATGGCATCTAAACGCTGCGCACTCATGACGTTAAAGCCAAACCAGCCGACAATCAGAATCCATGAACCTAAGGCAAGGAATGGAATGGAAGAGGGGGGATGCGCACTCACACGTCCATCTTTTTTATAGCGACCATGGCGCGCACCTAATAGGATCACGGCTGCCAAGGCAATCCAGCCCCCCATGGCATGGACCACTACTGAGCCAGCAAAGTCATGGAATGGCGCACCAAAAGTGTGCTCTAGCCATGCTTGTACGCCAAAATTGCCATTCCAGACAATGCCTTCAAAGAATGGATAGACCAAAGCAACCAACAGTAATGTCGCGATGGCTTGGGAACGCATTTTGGCACGCTCTGCAATTCCCCCTGAGATAATCGCAGGAATTGCCGCCGCAAAAGTCAGCAAAAAGAAACAACGCATCAGGTTATAGCCATGATCTGCTGCTAAGGTTGCTCCCATATGGAAGAAATGCTGCCCATAGGCAATATAGTAACCTACAAAAAAGTAAGCCATCGCTGAAAGCGCAAAGTCTGTCAGGATTTTACTTAAGGCATTGACCTGATTTTTATGTCGAACTGTTCCTAGTTCCAAAAATGCGAAACCGGCATGCATCGCCAGCACCAGCACTGCTCCTAGCAGTAAAAAAAGTAAATCAAAATCTTGCATATCTTGCTCAAAAAAAGTGCTAAATACGATCTTAGGCACAAAGTTGGAGAGTTAAATTGCACCAAAATAGTTTAGTAAATCTAAAAGTTGGAGTCCTTAAACCAAATACTCCGTTGATGCGTATATCTAAGCAAAAAATGCACCAATATAGATGAAATTGAGATTCAGTAGCTGGAAATTAGCGCATATGCGCCCCAAAATAGATTTTACTGGAGAGGCTGTTTAGTTAAAAAAATCCAATTTTTCTTAATTTAAATTATATATCATAAGGATAAGTTGAATTTTTATATATTATGATTTTATCAAATCTAAACAGAATAGAAATTTTTTTTAGCGGCGCTGTGTAAGCCGGTTTGAAGCATCAAATAAGCGTCATTTCTGGTGCATCAAGTGGCAAAGAAGACCCACTTGATGACCTGTGGTAAGAATTAATGCAAAATTTTATCTAGGAACTGCTGCGCCCGTTCGCCACGTGGCGTGTTAAAGAATTCATCTTTAGAGCAGTCTTCCACAATTTTACCCTGATCCATAAAAATAATCCGATTTGCCACTTGGCGGGCAAAGCCCATTTCATGGGTCACGCACATCATGGTCATGCCTTCTTTGGCTAGACCAACCATCACATCGAGCACTTCATTGATCATTTCTGGGTCGAGGGCGGAAGTCGGCTCATCAAACAGCATCGCAATTGGGTCCATACTTAAGGCACGGGCAATGGCGACACGTTGTTGCTGACCACCCGAGAGCTGTGCAGGATATTTATTGGCTTGTGAACTGAGACCCACGCGATCTAAATAGGCGAGTCCCTTTTTCTTGGCTTCGTCCTCACTACGACCTAACACTTTAATTTGCGCAATGGTCAAATTCTCAGTAATGCTTAAATGCGGAAATAATTCAAAGTGTTGAAACACCATGCCCACACGACTGCGCAGTTTGGTTAGATCGGTTTTCGGGTCGGCAATTGGAATGCCATCTACATAAATTTGTCCTTGTTGAAAGGGTTCCAAACCATTTACGGTTTTAATTAGGGTAGATTTACCCGAACCTGAAGGACCACAGACTACCACCACTTCACCTTGGCAGATTTGAGTGGTGCAGTCAGTAAGTACCTGAAATTGTTGATACCATTTGCTCACATTTTGGAGATCAATCATTACTTTTTTATCACTCATACTTTTAATCTCCTTTGTAGTTTTTTCACCGCAAATGTCGCCAAGGCACTGATGCTAAAGTAGACCAGACCTGCAAACAGAATGTACTGGGTCAATAAAGCCATCAGGTCGCCACGCACGTAGTTGGTACGGAAGAAATCCAGCAAGCCAATCGCATACACCATGGTGGAATCTTGGAACAGAATAATGGTTTGTTGTAGCAATAGCGGTGTCATTTTCCGAAAGGCTTGCGGCAAAATAATCAAACGCATGGACTGGCTATAACTCATGCCCAAAGCATAAGCAGCGGCACTTTGCCCTTTGGGAATCGATTGAATCCCTGCGCGGACAATTTCCGAAAAATAGGCGGCTTCAAATAGCATAAACGCAACAATACTGGAGACTAGCGCCGTATCAATGGTCAGGTAATTGCCCGTAATGGCGGTATAGAAAAATGGAACCGCAAAGTAGAACCACATCAGCACCAGCAGTAGGGGAATCGAGCGAAACAAATTCACATAGGCTTGCGCGATGAGATTCAGTGCTCGAATGGATGATAAGCGCATAAGCGCCAGTAGGGTTCCAATAAAAATCCCGCCGAGTGTCGCAATACATACCACTTTTAAGGTAATGCTGAGACCATGCCATAAGGCAGGTGCAGAGAGATGTAAATCTTGAATAAATGCAGTCAGCCATTCCATTATTTATCTCCTGCAATTAAACCTGGAATACGTAACCGCTTTTCCAGAAAATTCATAAATTGAATAAGGCAGATGTTAATCACGATAAAAATAATGGTGACGTAGGTATAAATTTCGATGGTGCTTTGGGTGTACTCACTGATGGTTTTCATTTGCGAAATAATTTCGGCAACACCGACCAAGGATGCGACCGATGTATTTTTTACACAGTTGGTCAGTTCCGAACTTAAAGGCGGCAAAATGGTACGGAAGGATTGCGGCAAAATAATATAACGATACAGTTGTGCGGTACTAAAGCCTAAAGCATAACCCGCATTGACTTGTCCTGTGGGGAGGGCTTCAATGCCTGTACGGACTTGTTCACAAACCCGTGCCGCAGTAAATAGTCCCAAGCCAATACTGGCAGAAACTAGGGCACTGGTACTGGCACTCAAATCATTCACCCACCAGTCTCGCAGTCCTGCGGGTAAAAAGTTGGGTACTACATAAAACCAGATAAATAGTTGAATCAACAGCGGCACATTACGAAAAATGGTCACATAAGCGGTGCCAATGGCGCGAGCAGTTTTATTTGGAAGCGTACGCATAATGCCCAGCAGACTGCCCAGCACAAATGCGATTGACCATGCCACAATAGCGATGACCAGTAACCATCCCAACCCCGTTACAATCCAGTTGAAATAGGTACTGTCCCCGACACCTGTAGATTGAAATAATACGCCCCAGTTCCAGCTATAGTTCATAGGAGCTCCAGTGTCTGAATCAGGTAGGCATGAGCACTACCTGATGTAATTGAAGAGTATGATCAGACAAATTACTGATCACGGTCATGTGGTGCGCTAATCAGAGTTTTCAGCTCTTCAGACATTGGGAAGTTCAGGTTAATATTTTTTGGTGGGATTGGTTGTTCAAACCATTTTTTATACATGCTGTTAATTTCGCCTGAGCTGTAGACCGATTTAATCGCATCATCTACCACTTGCTTGAATTCAGGATCCCCTTTTCTGAGCATACAGCCATAAATTTCATGCACTGGCGAAGTGCCGACAATTACCCAATTGTCTGGATCTTTGGCTTTGGATTTTTCCCCTGCCAGTAAAATGTCATCCATCATAAAGGCTGCTGCACGACCGTTTTGCAACATCAGGAAAGATTCAGCATGGTCTTTGGCAGAAATAATTTCGCCAATGCCCAGTTCTTTTTCATGTTGGCGGATATAGCGTTCGGAAGTGGTACCTGCGGTCGTGACCAGTTTTTTGCCTTTTAAGTCGGCGAAGTCTTTGACTCCAGAATCTTTCGCGGTGAGTAAGCGTGAACCGACTTCAAAAAAGCCGACCGAGAAATCAACTTGTTGCTGACGTTCTTTATTGTTGGTGGTGGAACCACATTCTAAATCGACTGTGCCATTCGACACCAAAGGAATACGGTTTTGACTGGTGACCAAGTTATAGCGAATTTTTAAATCTGGCATATTCAGTTTTTGTTTCACTGCATCTACAACTTTAAGCTGTAAATCATGCGCATAGCCCACAGGTTGATTCGGATTATCGGCAATATAGGAAAATGGAATCGAAGAGTCGCGATGACCGAGCACAATGGTGCCTGACTGTTTAATTTTATCCAGTGTTCCTGATGCCGCCGTCTCTTTGCCACCTGCATCATTATTGCTTGGTGGTTTGTCGCCGCTACAGGCACTTAGACCCAAAGCAAGCGTACTGGCACAGAGAAGGGAAGTCAGGGGCTGTTTTAGTAACATAAGTAAAACTCCTTGTGTTTTATTGTCATCTTTCGCTTTATTTATTGACTGAATATCCATCAGCTTAATTGTTTTTTCATTTATCCCTGTTTGTCAGACAAACAGCTTTAACTTCATCTTATCGCGAGTTTTCACTACTTGCGAAGCTCAGATTGTTGATGCTTTGTTAACGATAAATGCCTAAGTTTTAAACAGATTTTAAGTCTGATGGATAGAACCTAGAGAGAACAAAGCAGAATCTATGCCTGCAAGTGATTGTGCTAATAAATAACATACTGTTTTTAATAAAAATACACAATTAGTTGTTCAGTATTTTTCATTTTTTAAAATATGAAATTATGGATCTAATATTGTTAAGTATATGTTTTAAAATAATTTTATCAATACGTGGGGTTTTGGGGAGCAGTTAGTACAACACCCACCAGATTGTAGAAAAAGGGACATATAAATAGTCGCAAACAGATTTAGAAAATAAGATAGTGCAATTATCTAAACTTTAGGCGTGATAAGGCACAGTCATTGCGCAGAGTATATGTGGAGGATGTCATTATTGCTTTGCAGGGGAATATGCAGGGTAGTTGAGTACTGTCCTTTGACTAAACTTGATATAGTGGCTGCATTGTTTTAGCGTGTGAATCGGCAATGTCTTTAGATTTGAAAATCAGCATACAGCAACGGACTGAACCCTCTCTACAGCAGAAAAAGCTGAATCGCCTGATTGATAAAATTGAACAGCAAAAAATTAGCCTTGCCACATGGCAAAATGCTCAAACCGAAATTCAACAGCACACGCGGCAAAAACTGTTGCCTGTGTATAGCGAACTGCATCAGGTGTTGTTTCAGCAGCTCGATCAGCTTTGGCATGTATTGCACAATCATGAGTTTTCCAAAGCGGATATGCAGCAACTGGATGAAAGCATTGCCCAGCGTGCGCAGATGCTGAAACACTCCAAAATGCTTTCCAACGAACAGCTGCAACAGGTAGAGCAGATCCATCGTTTTTATCAGCAGCATGCACATCAGTCGCTAAAGAAGCCTAAAAAAGTACAGCAGCACAGAGTCGATCTACCTGAAAATGATGAGCAAACAGCTTTGTTTGAAGATGACTTTGAACAGTATGCTGCCGAGCAGCAACAGGCACGTGAACAAGCCAAACAGCTAAGACAGCAACAAAAACGGGAACAAGCCGAGCAGATGGCAGCGCAGTCGCTGAAAACCGTGTATTTAAAAATTGCCGCGATGATTCATCCAGACCGTGAGCAGGACGAGTCTAAGAAAGAAGAAAAAACCGAGTTGTTCCAGCAAGCAAGTCAGGCGTATGAGCAGCAGGATTTGTTTTATTTACTCAAACTTCAGTTACAGCTTGAACAGAACAAGGGCGTTGGGGCGAAAGAGTTATCTGCGGAGCAAGTGAAGTTTTATAAACTGGCTTTGGATGCGCAAAGTCAGCAGCTTGAAAGTCAAATTAGTGAGATTTTAGATTCCTTTCATTTGGCAAAGAAGGTGAAAGCCGAGCATGTGCATATTAGTGATGTGTATAAAGCCATAGATGCGGATTGTGCTGAGTTAAAGCAGCAGTTGAAGTGGGAAAAAGAGCGTTTAAAGCATATGAAAAAGGTGAGTGGGGTGGAGATGTTGTTGGAGCATGGGGTTTTGTAGATTTACCCCTCCACTTGGGAGAGGTAATATGGAAATTATACTGATTTTTGATGTTATAATTTTTCAACGTCATCTAAGGCATTCTTCAATTTAGAGTCTTTTTCTAAGTATCCACGTAGTACAGCAGAAAAAGCATAATGTGATTTCAAACGTCTTTTAATATCATTAGCCTTTTTAATTTTTTTCTCATCTGACCAATCATCTAACTTACGTAAAAATTTACTTCGTAATTTCAAAAAATCATTATGTACCTCAATGATTTTCTCTCTTAAATCCTCTTTGCTAACTTCTTGAATGCCACTATTTGCATTGTTAAAAGATTTAAAGATTAACTCTTTAGAACTCTCAGCCTTTGTGTAGTAAGCATGGTTAGTAGGACATGTATTAACAACCTGAATGTCGTCATCAGGATTTACGTAATAAACATTTATCCAATCTTCAACTAAGTGATCTTCTTTACAGCAATCCAACATATCGCTGTGATATTTATTTTTTATAGAGTTACAACGTGAACAAGCATAATAAAGATTATCCCAATCAAGTCTCAGTTTTTCATCATCCAAATGTGGAATAAAATGTTCAACATTTAAATTAGGGAAATATTTTTGTTCACAAATATAGCATTTGCCATGAAAGTCTTTTTTGAGCTGTTTAACGACTACTGGATCTTTATAATCTTTAGTAGTCCAATCGATTGGTCTAGGAGATTTTGATACTTTAAACATCTAGATCCTCCAATTGATCATGATCTAGAAGTAGATTAACAGCCTGTAAATAAAGATTTCTCAGTTTTTTATCTAATTTATTATTTTCCTCTAATGGAATTAATTCTTTGATAATTGATTTTATAGCTAAAAAATTGGTCGGTTTTTCATTTAGAAGTTTTTTTAATATTTGAATTAATTCTTTTGTTTCTGCACTAATAGGATTTACGTGGAATAGCCCTTTAATCACGGATTCATAAGAATAGCGACTTAAATCTTCTTCATAAAATTCACCACTAGAAATGTCATAAACTACCGTATCATTATCTGTTGATGTAATCACAAAAGGTGAGTGAGTACTAACAATAAATTGTATTTTGGGGAATGACTTAATTAGGAAAGGTAATATCTTTTTCTGTAATGAAATATGTAGATGGACATCAATTTCATCGATTATAGTTACTCCTGATAGTTCTTCAGGACTTATTTTTTCTTGTTCAGCGTTCATAAGAAGGGATGAGTAAATATAAAAGATCGCCTTAAAACCAGAAGATAGTTGTTCAAAACTATAGTTAATGTTTCGATTTCTTATATTTATAAGAACTTCATTTCCATCTTTAGAAAAAGATAGTTCGATTGAATCATTTTCAAATATATGTTTTAAGTCATTTTCTACTTTAAGAAACCATTTCTGAACTTCATTGACCATCCAGATGGTATGTCCTTTTTCTTTAGAACGATTGCCTAGAATATTATTGATATCTTTTTTTATGGATACTAAATAAGCCTCTAAAAGATTTGGTGGATCTGTAAGTTCAGGATTTTTAGTTAAATGCTCATAACTTTGAAACACTTTCATACTTAGTCCTTCACGGGAAGGAACGCGTGAGGAGTCAAAAAAATTAAAATCTATTTTTCTATCGTTGGTGGGAATAAGAGAAAATACCCTATCATTTTTAATAATTTTATTTATGTGATAAAAAATTTTATTAATTAGGTTTTCTAAGAATTCAGGCGAGTAATAATGAAAATATTGTTCTAAACTTGGATCTTCAATAGTCTTAATAATATAGTTTTGTTGGTTAAGTGTAGGGTTATCTTTGAAGAAATATTCTTTTTCTATCAAAAAATTATTGTAACTATTTTTCAGAATACTCTTTAATTTATAAATTGAAGAAAGATCTGCTGCTTTCTTTCTACAAATAATTTGATCAATCAAATAAATGCTATTTTCACTAAGTTTAAGAGGTTGTTGGAATTTTTCTAGAGTATATTCTAATAGTTTGATAAGCTCATCAGTGTTTTCTTTTTCAAGGTTGATACCTAAACCAACTTTATTATGAGCTAAATGATTTCTAACTTTATTTAAAAAGTACGTTTTTCCTGAACCATTATTACCTGTAATAATTAAGTTTTTACCGTGTAAAGGAATTTCATTTTTTTCGAATAAAATAGTATCTATATGATTCATTGTGAGAAATAAAGGGCTGAATAATCAGCCCTTTATATTACAGATTAAATTGTAGTCTTTAAAGATTAAAGCGCCGCAATCTGCTCCATATTCGCTTTAATCTTCACTAACTGGTCAGCAAACTCAGCCAATTTCGCTTTCTCACCTTCAACCACTGCGGCAGGTGCTTTCGCTACGAAACCTTCATTTGCAAGTTTAGTTGCAATTTGGTCATGCTGCTTTTGCACTTTGTCTAAGTCTTTTTGTAGGCGCCCCAATTCCGCTTTCGGGTCAATTAAACCCTTCATTGGAACGAATACAGACACGTGACCCACAACAGATGAAGAAGACAATGGTGGTTGTTCAGCATCTGCCAAGAACGTAATGCTTTCAACTTTCGCTAAAGCTTTAAACAACGCTTCAATACGGGTGATCTGTGCTTTCTCAGCATCAGTTGTGTTTTGAAGTAGAACTGGTAATAAACGTGCATTACCCAAGCCCATTTCACCACGGATGTTACGTACCGCACCAATTAAACCTTGTAACCACTGCATGTCCGCTTCAGCTTGCTCATTGATTTTTTCTTGAGCTGGAACAGGGTATGCCGCAGTCATAATGGTTTCGCCTTCAATACCGAGCATTGGCGCAAGCGTTTGCCAAATTTCTTCAGTCAAGTACGGCATAATCGGGTGAGCTAAACGTAAGGACGCTTCCATCACCGCCAATAACACACGACGAACTTCGGCTTTACGCTCTTCAGACACGTCAGCATCGTTCAATACTGGCTTGGTCAATTCTACATACCAGTCGCAGTATTCATTCCAGATGAAGTCATAAATCGCTTGTGCAGCCAAGTCTAAACGGTAGGTTGCAAAGGCTTGTTGAACCGCAGCTTCCGCTTTTTGTAAACGGCTGATGATCCACTGTTCAGGCAATTCCCAAAGATCAGGACGCGCGGTTTGACCAACAGTTTGACCTTCAACATTCATCAACACGAAACGGGTTGCGTTCCAAATCTTGTTACAGAAGTTACGGTAACCTTCAACACGCTTCATGTCGAACTTAATGTCACGACCAGTATTCGCAAGCGCACAGAAAGTGAAACGAACCGCATCTGTACCGTAAGCTTGAATGCCCTCTGGGAATTCTTTACGCGTTGATTTTTCAATCTTCGCTGCTTGTTTCGGGTTCATCAGACCAGTCGTACGTTTTTGTACCAAGGTTTCAAGGTCTACCCCGTCAATGAGGTCTAATGGGTCAAGTACGTTGCCTTTAGATTTAGACATCTTCTGACCTTCGCCATCACGGACTAGACCATGTACATACACAGTTTTGAACGGAACTTGTGGCGTGCCATCTTCATTCTTCATGAAGTGCATGGTCATCATGATCATGCGCGCCACCCAGAAGAAGATAATGTCAAAACCCGTCACCAACACGTCTGTTGGGTGGAAGGTATTGAGGAAATAGTTTTCTGCATCTTTCTTGGCATCGCCCGTCCAATCTAAGGTCGAGAAAGTCCACAGTGCAGAAGAGAACCAAGTATCCAATACGTCTTCATCTTGGCTTAGTGCAACATCCGCAGGAATGTTGTTGTTGGCACGGACTTCAGCTTCGTTACGACCGACAAAAACATTGCCTTGTGCATCGTACCAAGCTGGAATACGGTGACCCCACCAAAGCTGACGTGAAATACACCAGTCTTGAATGTTGTTCATCCATGCCATGTACATGTTGCTGTACTGTTCTGGTACGAACTTGATGCGACCATCTTTCACCGCTTCAATTGCAGGCTCAGCCAATGGCGCAATTTTTACATACCATTGGTCGGTCAATAATGGCTCAACGATGACACCTGAACGGTCACCGCGTGGTGGCTTCAAGGTATATGGTTGAATTTGGTCTAACCAGCCTTCAGCTTCTGCTTGTTCAACCAATTTTTTACGTGCAGCAAAACGCTCTAAACCAATATAGTCTGCTGGTGCAGGAATGGTTTTAGAAATCTGTTCGCCCGCTTTGGCAATGTATTCAAACTCAGCCAATACTTCCGCATTTTTGTTGAAGATATTGATGATTGGCAATTCGCAGCGTTTGCCCACTTCATAGTCATTGAAGTCGTGCGCAGGGGTAATTTTTACACAACCTGTCCCGAATTCTTTATCGACATATTCATCTTTAACGATTGGAACGGCACGACCTGTAATTGGCAGAATGATGTTCTGACCCACAAGGTGGGTATAACGTTCATCATCCAGTGCAACCGCAACCGCTGTATCACCCAATAGAGTTTCAGGACGCGTGGTTGCCACTACGATGTGATCTTTACCATCGTGCGTACGGAGTGATTTGTCTTCAAAGAAGTATTTGAAGTGCCACAATGAACCTGCTTCTTCTTTATCTGACTCAACTTCAAGGTCAGAAAGAGCCGTTTGTAATTTTGGATCCCAGTTCACCAAGCGTTTGCCACGGTAAATCAAGCCATCTTCATGCAGTTTCACGAACACTTCTTTCACTGCATTGGATAAACCTTCATCCATGGTGAAGCGTTCACGTGACCAGTCCACAGAAGAACCTAAGCGACGGATTTGACGGGTAATGGTACCACCAGATTGTTCTTTCCATTCCCAGATTTTTTCAATGAACTTTTCACGACCCAAGTCATGACGGCTGATGTTTTGCGCGCCTAATTGGCGTTCAACGACCATCTGGGTTGCAATACCTGCGTGGTCAGTACCCGGTTGCCATAAAGTATTTTTACCCGACATACGGTTATAGCGCGTCAAGGCATCCATAATGGCATTGTTAAAACCATGACCCATGTGCAAGCTACCGGTGACGTTCGGTGGTGGAATCATGATACAGAATGAATCGCCTTGACCAGATGGCTTAAAGTAGCCTTTGTCTTCCCAAGTTTTGTACCATTTTTTCTCGATCTCAGTAGGATCGTAAGTCGTAGCAATATTTTGCGCAGAATCAGTCATAGTCAGAACAGATAAAAAGTGAATAAAAAATTGCATCTAGTGTAGCAAAAAAATAACTGCTTAGGGATGTCGTCAAATGCTTTGTTTCTGCAATTGTCATGGCAGGAGTTAGGTTTTATGATGAAGGTTGTATAACGACTGCGCATTAGATCGTAGAACTTGATAAAAAGGAAAAAATAGAATGAGTTATGTTATTTCACTCAAGTTGAAATCAGAAACCCATCAACGTTTTCAGGATATCTTTGAGCAATTAAATCAAGGGCAAAGCGAGAGTATTGCCAAGGCACTGGGTGAGGTACTGGCAGACATTTCCTATGAGGTGATTGATCAGGTCTTTGGCGAGATTACCCATATTTCACTATCGGGAGATAATGAATCTGCCAAGGTTATTCAGCATATTATGGAAACCACGCGTAAATATATGCCATGGTCAGTGTCATTTTTTGGCAATGAACGCCTATTGCCCATAGTGAATTATTTACATGAGCTGATGTACCAAAAAGACGGGGAATACTATTTGTCCTATCAGGTTGATCCAGATAATGTCAAAGAATTACTGGTTTTTGCCGAACAGATGCAGCAGGGCGATAATACCGCGGTGATTCCTGCCTTACATGCCTTTACCCAAATTGTGGATCAGGGCGTGACTCATCTGATTCGTATTCCGAAACAAATGCTGAAATTTAATGTGGTGGTGGATAAAACCTTAAACGGTGTAATCCATGTGACTACGCAAATGGGTTATAAGCGTTTTGATAAACTGGGCACGCAATACGATGCCAAAACCATGAGTCATTATTTCAATCATTTCCTTGTTTTTTTAGGAAATTCAACCAACAATTAGTACATAAGCCGCAATAGCATCAGGATAGTGGATCATGGCAAAGCGTGACAGTTTAGAAAATAAAGTGGTATGGATTACTGGGGCATCTTCAGGTTTAGGTAAAGCCTTGGCACAGGAGTGCGCCTTACAAGGTGCACAAGTGGTATTAACCGCTCGTCGTTACGAAGAATTGGAAAAGGTACGTGTGGGATTACTCAATCCGGATCAACATCTTTCCATTGCGATGGACATTACCAATGAAGCCCAAGTGTTACATGCTTATGAGCAACTTCTAGCTGCCAAAGGACGCATCGATTGGCTAATCAATAATGCAGGTCTCAGTCAGCGCGCTTTAATTTCTGAAACGACCATGCAGACTGAACGCACCATCATGGAAGTGGATTACTTCTCGCAGGTGTTTCTGACAAAAACCGTATTGCCGACTTTTATCAAGCAAAAATCAGGGCGAGTGGTGTTTGTTTCGAGTATTGCTGGTTTGGTTGGTGTGCAATACCGTGCTTCGTATTCTGCGGCAAAAGGCGCCATTCATATGTGGGCAAACAGTTTAAGGGCTGAAGTCGCAGATCAAGGGATTGATGTATCCGTAGTTTTCCCTGGGTTTGTCAAAACCAATGTCTCCATTAATGCTTTGAATGGTGCAGGGCAGGCACAAGGTTTTGACAATGAAGTTACAGCCAATGGTCTAGAGGCAGATGAATTTGCGCAAGAAACCGTGAAGGCTTTAATGAAAGGGGATGAGTATATTGTTGTGGGTGGACGTAAGGAAACCTTAGCGGTATTGATCTCGCGCCTATCACCAAGTGCGTTATACCGTATGATTCGTAAAGCTAAAGTCAAATAAGTTGTCACTGATCTCATTTGAATTAAACGGGCTAGAAACGATTCAGCCCGTTTTTTTATGGTTTAGATGTCAGCATCTGTTTTTAAAATAGCTGTACCGTAGGCAAATACCTCGACCATCCCGCCTTGCATACCCATTTCTGTGGTACTTAAACGTAAGCCTTGTATTTGGGTCGCCCCCATTTTCTCTGCTTCAAGTTTTAAGCGGACAATCGCTTCACGACGTGCGCGATCGACGACTGTTTCATAGCTGGTTAGTCTGCCACCCAGCAGATTTTGTAAATTGGCAATGATGTATTTGAAGTAGTCATGCGAAATCACTACATTGCTGCTGACCATGTAGCCCAGTGCGGTATTTTGCTTAAAGCGGCTAATGTCTAAGCTGATATAGGCTAAACGCTGTTCTTGTTGCGCCAGTTGTAATAAGTGCTGCCGTTCATTGTGGCGTCCAAAGCCCCAACCGACTGCAAACAGTACGGCAAAGACAATGACTTGGAAAATTAATCCGTCCATTGTGGTGCCTTATGCCGAAAAAGGATCAGGGATACGCTGCAGCGGTTCAACAATCACGGCTGTGCCATAGACAAACAGTTCTGAAGCACCTTGAGCAATATTTGAGGTGGAGAAACGAATGCCGACCACCGCATTTGCGCCCATGGCACGGGCTTTTTCAATCATACGGTTCATGGCTTCTTGTCGTGATTCTTCTAATAATTCGGTATATGCCGTCAGTTCACCACCGACAATATTTTTCAGTCCTGCCAGTAAGTCTCGTCCCACATGTTTACTACGCACTGTACTGCCATAGACAACATCCAGTTGTTGACGAATATGATGACCTGGAACCGTTTCAAGATTACTTAATAGCATAGATAGAATAAAACCAATCGGTTGAATTTAAATAGAATCTTGAAGATAGGAAATAACGTGCAAAAAAGCAATAAAAAAGCCCACCGAAGTGAGCTTTGATAGGTTTAACCTTTATTTTGCCGCTTTGGTTTCTGCGGTAGAAGGTTGTTGCTGAATGCTGTCACTGGTATTGGCTTTAACACCACCACCCAAAGTTTTATACAGTTCAACTTGGTTATTGAGGTTGGCTTGTTGCAATAACAACAAACTTTGTTCAGCCGAATACGCGCTACGTTGGGAATCCAATACGGTTAAGTAATTGTCAATTCCTGCACGGAAGCGGGCATTAGAAAGTTTGTAGGTAGTATTGGTTGCTTCAACCAAGCGGCGTTGTGCTGCTAAACGGTCACCAATGTTTTCACGTGTTGCCAAGGCATCATTGACTTCACGGAATGCCGTTTGAATGGTCTGCTCATAATTAGCCAAGGCAATTTTCTGGTCAATTTCAGAAATTTTCACATTGGCTTTACGTGTGCCCCAGTCAAAAATAGGAATATCCAGACTTGGACCCAATGACCAAACGAAAGCACCTGATTTAAACAAGTCGCTTAAATCGGTAGAGGCGTAGCCCGCAGTACCGGTCAAACTGATGGTCGGATAAAGTTGTGCTTTTGCTGCACCGATATTGGCACCCGCAGCAGAGAGTTGATATTCTGCTGTACGCACGTCAGGACGGTTGTTGAGCAAATCACTTGGTAAGCCAGCACCAATCGCAGTACTTTTGGTCACTTGAGTAACAGGTTGCTTCGCCAACAAGTTTTCAGGAACAGCTTGACCTACCAAAAGGTTAAGCAGGTTTTGTGCCTGAGCCACTTGGGTCTTGTAGTTTGCTACGTCGTTACGTGCAGTTTCGACCGAAATTTGTGCTTGACGCACAGGCAGTTCACTGTCGATCCCTACATCAAAACGCTTTTTATTCAGATTGTAAGATTCAAGCTGAGCTTTTAAAGTTTGATCTGCCAGTTTCAAATTGGCATTGGCAAATGAGTAGCTGAGCCATGCTTGCGCAACTTGACCAATCAGGGAAATTTGCGTCGCATCGCGTGAGCTTTGAGTTGCTAAATAGCTGTCTAAGGCATTGTCTTTCAGGCTACGTACACGTCCCCAAAAGTCCAACTCATACGCTGTCACCCCTAAACCAACATTATAGCTCGTCATAGGCTTTGTGTTGCTGAGCGTATCTTGACGCAGAATACTTCCACTGGCACCAATGGTCGGCAGTTGGTTGTTTTCTGTGATTTGATAGGTTTGCTGTGCACGTTGAATGTTTAAAGTCGCAGTACGCAGGTCACGGTTGTTGGCTAAAGCCATTTCAATCACTTGTACTAGACGCGGATCAGCAAAAAAGTCTTTATACCCTTGTTCAGCTACAGATGTACCAGAAGCACTCGCTGTGTAACCTTGTGGAATATTCGCTTGAGCGACGGGTTCTGGACCACGCATGCTTTGACACGCAGTCAAAGCAAGCGCAAGTGCCGATACCGCAATGCTACGACCTGAAATAGACCATACTTTTTGCATCACGATGTTTGCTCCTGATTGTTTTGTGTTTTAGGTTTGTATTTGAAGATACTACGAATCCAAACGAAGAACACTGGAATGAAGAAAATACCCAACAGTGTAGAACTAAGCACACCACCCAGTACACCGTAACCAACTGAGTGTTGGCTACCAGCACCTGCACCTGTAGAGATGGCAAGAGGCAGTACACCGAAACCGAAGGCAAGGGTCGTCATAATGATTGGACGTAAACGTAATTTTGCTGCATGCATGGTGGCTTCAAACAGGTCTTGACCTTTTTCTTGAAGCTCTTTAGCAAATTCTACAATCAGAATTGCATTTTTCGCAGACAGACCAATAACGGCAATCATGGCGACTTGGAAATAAATGTTATTGGCAAGATTCGGGTTGTGTAATACATGGAAGCCAAAGAAGGTTAATCCAACAGCACCTACCAGACCTAGCGGAACCACCAGCATTACAGAGAATGGAATAGACCAGCTCTCGTACAACGCCGCCAAACAGAAGAAGACAATAAGTAAAGATAATGCATAGAGCGCAGGACCTTGTGAACCAGAGTCTTGTTCTTCAAGCGATAAGCCTGTCCATTCGTAGTCAAAGCCTTGCAAGCCCATCGATGGAAGTTTCTGCATAATCTCTTGCATGGCCTGCATTGCTTCACCCGAACTCACACCTGTTGCAGCAGAGCCCTGAATGTTCATTGCAGATACGCCGTTGTAACGCTCAAGACGTGGTGAACCATAGGTCCATTTACCTGTTGCAAAAGCAGAGAACGGAACCATCGTACCTGCATTGTTACGCACGTACCACTTGTTCAAATCATCAGGCATCATGCGGCTGTTCGCTTCCGCTTGTAAATACACTTTTTTAACACGACCACGGTCAATAAAGTCATTTACGTAGCTACTACCCCAAGCAATACTCATGGTGTTGTTGATGTCAGATAAGCTTACGCCCATTGCACCTGCTTGCGCTTGGTCAATGTCGATTTGATACTGTGGTGTATCTTCCATACCATTTGGACGAACAGCCGTTAGGCGCTTGTCTTGTGCAGCCATGCCGAGAATCGCATTTCGCGCAGCAAGAAGCTTTTCATGACCTTGACCATTCACGTCTTTCAACATGAAGTTAAAGCCTTGGCTGACACCGAGTTCAGGCATTGATGGCAATTGTAATGGATAGATCATAGATGCATCTTGAACCATGCCATTCAAACGCATTGCACGACCAATCAACGCACCAATCTGCGTATCCGCACTGGTACGTTCATCCCAGTCTTTCAATCGAACAAAGGCAATACCTTGGTTCTGACCTTGACCTGTAAATGAGAAGCCCGCAACGGTAAATACCGATTGAACGCTTTTATCTTCTTGTTTCAAGAAGTAGTCATTCACAGTATCCATTGTGTTCGAGGTACGCTCAAGCGATGCATTTGGTGGTAATTGTACCAGTGTCATGATAATACCCTGATCTTCATCAGGTAAGAATGCAGACGGTAAACTACGCAGCAACAATACAAAGATACCAATGATGACCGCATAAAATATTCCTGAGAACACTTTATGGTGAGTCATACGGTTGACACCATTTTGATAGCTTTGCGAAATACGTTCAAAGCTGCGGTTAAACCAGCGGAAAAAGCGTGCAATAGGATTATTGCTGACAGGCTTGTTCGGATCGTGCTGTTTTAAGACAGTTGCACAGAGTGCAGGGGTGAACGTCAAGGCAACGATTAATGAAATGATCATTGCGGTCACAAGTGTGATGGAGAACTGACGATAAATTACCCCTGTGGTGCCCGAGAAGAACGCCATTGGAATAAATACCGCACTCAATACGCTGGTAATCCCGATTAAGGCACCAGAAATCTGTTGCATTGAGTTTTCGGTCGCGGTGACAGGATCAAGATGTTCTTCCTGCATGATCCGTTCAACGTTTTCCACCACAACAATCGCATCATCGACCAGAAGACCAATTGCCAATACCATGGCAAACATGGTTAAGGTGTTGATGGTAAAGCCAAAGATGTTGATGACTGCAAATGTTCCGAGTACAACCACAGGAACTGCAAGTGTTGGAATGATCGTCGCACGCCAGTTTTGTAGGAACAAGAACATGACGATGAAGACCAGTGCCACAGCTTCAATTAAGGTATGAAGAACGTTTTCAATCGATAACTTAACGAATGGCGTGGTGTCATAGGCAATTTCATCTTTCAGACCAGCTGGATAGCTTGGGCGTAATTTTGCTAAAGCCGCTTCTACCGCTTCAGCAGTATCCAATGCGTTTGCACCTGTGGATAAGCGAATCGCAATACCACCCGCTTCTTTACCATTGTATTTAGAATCAAACTGATAAGTTTCTGAGCCCAATTCCACACGTGCTACATCGCCCAAACGAACTTGCGCACCTGAAGATGTATTTTTCAGGAAAATATTACGGAATTGTTCAGGGGTTTGTAGCATGGTTTGCGAGTTAATGGTCGCATTGATCATTTGACCTTTGACTGCAGGTGCACCCCCCAATTGACCCACTGCAACCTGAGCATTTTGTGCTGAAATTGCAGAAGAAACATCAGAAGGAGTCAACTGATAAGTATTCAGTTTGGCTGGATCTAACCAGATACGCATTGAGTACTGACCACCAAACACCTGAACCTCACCGACACCAGGAACACGGCTCAGCGGATCCTTAATGTTGGCATTCACGTAGTCTTTAATGTCAGCACCTGAAAGCTTGCCATCAGGAGAGTAAAATGAAACAACCTGTAGGAAGCTTGCCCCAGATTTTTTAACCGTGATCCCTTGACGCTGTACAATTTCAGGTAACGATGCTGTCGCTGTTTGTAGTTTGTTCTGAACTTGTACCTGCGCAATATCCGCATCGACGCCTTGGTTAAAGTTCACATCAATCGCAATACTACCGTTCGACAAACTTTGCGAACTGATATAACGCAAACCATCCAGACCATTTAACTGCTGTTCAATGACCTGCGTTACCGAGTTTTCAATGGTTTCAGCAGAAGCACCTGGATAGTTTGCTGAGATTGAAATTTTCGGTGGCGCAATCGTCGGATATTGCGCAATTGGCATTCCTGTTAGCGTGATAATCCCCGCCAACATAATCACCAGTGCAATCACCCACGCAAAAATGGGGCGATGAATAAAAAATTTAGCCATTCAGTCTACCCCTTATGCGTGTGAAGTAGCTTTTTGTGCAGTGTTTGATTCAGCTTGTTTTGCTTGAGGTTTTTCAGCAGTCGCTGGTGCAGATGCTGTTGGTGCTTCAGCTTGAGGTTGATATGGCTTAGTTGTTACAGTTTGACCTGCTTTCACTTTTGCAATGCCCTCGACCACAATTTTCTCACCTGTTTTAATGCCCTCAGTCACAATCCAGTCCTGACCTTGCACACCAACGGTGGTGATCGGGCGTGATTCAACCGCACCTTTCGCATCAACAATCATTGCGACCGCTTGACCTGTAGGCGTACGGGTGACGGCTGCTTGTGGCACCAAAATCGCATTTGGAATTACCCCTTGCACGATTTGTGCATTGGCAAACATCCCAGGGAGTAACAAGTGATTTGGGTTCGGGAACACGGCACGAATTGTCACTGTCCCTGTATCCGTATTTACACTGGCATCAGAGAACGCTAAACGACCTTCGATAGGGTAGTAGCTACCATCTTCCAGTTTCAGTTTCACACGCGTGTTGTTACTGCTGTCTAAGCTGCCTTTGCTGAGTTGTTGACGTAAACGCAAAAGTTCAGCACTAGACTGGTTAATATCGACATAGATCGGATCTAAACGTTGAATCGTCACCAATGGATCTGTTTGATTTGCAGTCACCAATGCACCCGCAGTTACGGTTGAACGGTTGGTTTGACCTGAAATCGGTGAACGAATGGTTGAATAACCTAGGTCAACTTCAGCATTTTTAACCTGTGCACGAGCAGCAGCGACTTGTGCTTCAGCAACTTTGACCTGCCCCACTAAATCGTCATAGTCTTGTTTTGCAACGGCATTGCTCGAAACCAGTTGCTGATAACGGTTTAGCTTGGTTCTTAATGAACTTAGGTTTGCTTCTTGTTGCAACAGGGATGCTTTCGCATTATCCAATGTTGCACGGTTAGTACGTGAGTCTAGCTCGTAAAGTGCCTGACCTTCACGGACATAACTGCCTTCAGCAAATAAGCGTTTTAAAATAATGCCGCTGGTTTGCGGGCGAACTTCAGATACTTCAAATGCTGTGGTTCTACCAGATAACTCTACAGATTGTTCAACGCTTTGTGGTTGAGCAACAATCACACCTACTTCAGTCGGCGGCATTTGCTGAGATGCACCAGCCTGCTGCGCATCTTTTGGATCTTTGCTACAACCAACAAGTGCAATACTTGTTGCCAATGCGCAAGCGGTGAGGGCAGGTGCCCAAAGCTTTGCAGACATCATTGTTCCACCTCGGATAGATTATTATCTAAAAATTAATTTATTGTTTGCTTCATACGATGTTTAAACACGATATAAAGCAGGGTAATCCAAATAAAACTTATGCTCCAACCTGCTAGGACATCCGAAGGGAAATGCACGCCCAAGTACACCCTTGAGCACCCCATTAAAATCAACCATACAATTGCAAAACTACAAATATGTGAAGACTTGGAATGGTCTCGATACAGATAAATAACTAGACAACTTAATGCGGCAGCGTAGACGCTGTGCGCACTGGGAAAAGATGCACCATAACTCTGAACTAAATGCAGCATTTCAGGTGGTCGTGGTCTTGCAATCCAGTATTTAAGTAGCCAAGCAATTGCCCCGCTTCCCAACAATCCTAAACAGATCAAAAATATATCAATAAATTTTTTATACCAACTTAAGGCCAAACACCATAAGGTGGTTAAAAAAAGTACGAAAGGCATGCCGCCGATTGCTGAAAGTAGGGTTGTAATTTGATTTAGTTCTTCAGTGCGGTGAGTACTCGCCCATTCGACAATAGCAATATCGAAGGTAAGTAAAGCGGGAGTGTTTAAAATCAAGACACTGAAAAATAATAAAAAACAACCAATAATTAACAGCATGTATGGCATGCATTAACCTCTTGTTCGTTTAACCGGACTTCCCCAGCTAAGATCTGGATCAAAGTGTACTAGTCAGTACACTTTTTTTCAAGCCTGTGTGAACTCGGTTAAATTTCTCTATTGTAAAGTGGAAATATAACAAATCATTTACTTAAAGTTTTGTGCGTATTTGTAGTTTCTTCAACAACTAAAGGCGTTTTTGGCGGCCAGAAAAAGTCACTTGGACGGGTTAAAAAGTGGGTCAATACTAATTTCGCTAACGGCTTCCATTGTTCAAAACGTACTCGACGTGCTCTTAACGCAACAATAATGGTGAGCGTGAAACTCACAAACAAGTTGGTTAAGCCAATTAAAAGTACACCCAAAAAGGAAACAAAAATCAGGCCAATATCCGGACTGTCGTTAATATTCATCAAGCCTTGAATAAAATTGGCAGAGGCAAAGGCAATATGTCGAATATCGAGCGGTAAACCTAAAATAAATCCAATGGTTCCCATGCTGCCAAGCATAATGCCAAAAATAAAGTTACCCGCGAGTGCCCCTAAATTACGCTCAATATATTCCGCAAAGGCATTCAAGCGTTCCTGACCTAAAATCAGTTTCAAATGCATATGGGCTTTAAGTCTCGGTCCGACTTTTCGATAAACGGCCATATTGTCAAAATAGCCAGCAATTAAGCCAGATAAAAATAGACAAACACCAGCGATGGCTGCATGCGGAATTGCAAGAGAGGTGAATGGATTTAAGTCATGTAGTGCTTTTGCTGCTTTGGCATGATTCATTAATGGCTCATGTAAGCCAACTTGCCATAGCCAAGCAATTAAAGCAGCTACTGGAATGGCAATTGAAATATTACCTAGAATGGCAATAAATTGGGTACGGATAATATTGATAATCAGCGCTGCCAATTCGGCAATTTGAGCAGTCTTAGAGCCTTTACGATGCTGTACCGTGGCTGCCAATGCAGCTGCTGTCATCGCGGGCTGTTTGGTCGCGACTGTACAATGAATGACGTGAATCAGCATAAAACCGAATGAGTAATTCATACTGAAGACAAAAGCTTGCATGATCGGTGCCATCACAACTCGTGATGCCAAGGTCTTTAGGGTCGCCATAATAGCAATAATGACCCCTGCACCTGCGGCAGAAAGGTACATCGACCAAAAGCTTTTTTTATCGGTACTTACATAATGCTCACCAGTTTTACTGGCATTCTCTGTCACTTGTAAAGCAATCAGCTCGCTATTATTTGCCAATAATGCTCGAACACTGCGTTCATTATAAATGGCTTGACTAATGTCGGTGAGCAGACTTCCTATCGCTTCATAACGAATATCGTCTTCTTCAACAATCAATTGGAGCAGCAGTTCGACGCGATCCAGACACTGTTCGAGTAATGAAAGTAAGTAGGTGAGGCTGATGCTGACCCCAATTCGCTTTGTCGCACGTCGAATTTTCAAAACGACGTCACGGCATTGTTCAATCATTACTAAGGCTTGCGAAGCATCGGGTGGGGCAATGACAGAAAAATGCTCATGATTTTGATGTAATTTTTTATAGTGCTGAATAAAATCAATAATTTCGCGGTTCTGAACTAAAAAAGGAGATTCATATTCCGTGAGTTCGGGTTGTGCATTAATAAATTCAGGATAAAGCCCAATGCCACTGATTCGATATGAAATTACCGTAATGGCTTTAATCAGCTCACTTTTAATTTTGAGCTTTTCGTGTTGATTGCTATGACCTTGATTTAATAATCGAAACAGCTGTTGCCAGTTTTTCTTTGTGATTTGGTCGAGCCAATAATGATCACTGGCTTGATGGAAAACCTGACGCACCAACTCTTGTAGCTGAGTACCATCATAAATTAAAGGTAAAAAGTGTGCACCTACACGTTGAGCAAGCTGATTCCAAAAACCATCTAGGGATAAAATGCCCGTGTCGGCAAATAAACTGGTTTGTTTGTATTGATTGATTAGACGAAGAAGATAACTTTGTAAGGTAATGGCTGCATTCGGGGTGATGAGTAATGTTTGAATAAACAGCTCAAATTTTTGTTCTATCTCATCTAAATTTCGACTATCGCTGGGGCGAATTAGGTTAACCAGTTCGATTAGCAAGCGATCTTCAACAGCCTGAGCACGCTCAAGCTGTTCTTGCATATTTCGCAACACATCATTTAATTGTATATGCATAGGCAAATAGACAAATCTACTCTATTGAATTCGGTGTAAGGCCAGTTGAGCCAAATTGATCAAGGCTTGACGATAGATTGTGTTAGGTAATGCTACCAGCGCAGCTAAAGCAGCTTCGGTTTCTTCGGTCGCACGTTTTCTGCAATAATCTAAAGCGCCAGATTGTTGCACAATTTCAATTACTTGTTCGAGTTGAGCTGTACCACCCGTGGCAATACTCTTGCGGATAATCTGATGCTGTTCGCCACTGGTGTGTTGTAATGCAGAAATGAGCGGTAAAGTGGGTTTACCCTCCATTAAATCATCACCAATGTTTTTACCGAGTGTTTCAGCGTCCGAAGTGTAATCTAGAATATCATCGATAATTTGGAAGGCATTGCCGAAATGACCAGCAAACTTTCTTAATGGCTCACGGTATTCAGGCGTACCAGTTAGGATCGCAGCGCCTTCAGTCGCTAACTCAAATAAACGTGAAGTCTTGCCATGAATAATATCTAAATAGGTTTGTTCGGTGGTATCGGGTTGATGCTGTGCTTGCAGTTGTAAAACTTCACCTTCTGCAATTTCACAGGTGCCTGTCGAAAAGTCTTTTAATAAGGTCATATTATTCAAATCGACCAATAAATCAAAAGAACGCGAAATGAGGAAGTCACCCACTAATACAGCGGTTTGGTTGTTCCATGTGGCATTTGCGGTTGGACGACCACGACGCAAACCAGACTCATCGACTACATCATCATGAACCAGTGTTGCAGTATGCAGCATTTCAATAATCGCTGCCAATTTCCGCTGCTGTGCCAAGTCTTCTGCGCCACAGGCTTTTGCTGCCAGTAAGCACATGATTGGGCGCATACGTTTACCACCCGCTTCAACCACATGTTTACTGACGGCCATCACCAGTGCCACTTTAGAGGTAATTCCTTCATTAATAAATGTGTCCATCTCAGCAAAGTCTTGAGCTACAGGGGCGAGAATATCTTGCTTAAAATCGATGGTCATAGGAATAGAAACCTCTAGGTGAAGTGATGTTTTCATCTGTGACATAGCTATATAGTGCAATCGAAAAGTAGAAGCAAAGACAGACGTGTTAAATCAGCTGCTTCTAGCTTGGAAGTTAGAGCCAGAGGATTGCAATAAATACGCAAATGAAGTTTTTGATAACATCAAAAATATATCTGCTGACTATAGTAGCGAATTGATTATAAAAATCTATTGTTTATTACACAGTCGTATGTGTTTCATTCTATTTTAATTTAGCATATCGCGAGTTTAAGCCATCATTGACGCGAGTTTAGCTTTTTTTGTGAAGGTGGCTTGTTGTTTGTGCAATAATCACTTAAAATCTGTCCCCTTGTATAACCCCAGTGGCGATCGTCTTAAGATCGATATATCCCTTTATCGGCACGACGACACGGGCATGTTTGGAGTACATTATGTACGCAGTAATCCAAAGCGGTGGTAAACAGCACCGTGTAGTTGAGGGTGAAACCCTTAAAGTTGAATTATTGAAAGCTGAAACTGGCGCGACTATTACGTTTGATGACGTATTAATGGTTGTAAACGGCGAAAGCATTCAAATCGGTGCTCCAGTTGTAGCTGGCGCTAAAGTAACTGCAGAAGTGGTTGGTCATGGCCGTCACGACAAAATTCGCATCGTTAAGTTGCGTCGTCGTAAACACTACCGTAAGCAAACTGGTCACCGTCAATGGTTTACCGAGTTAAAAATTACTGGTATCTCAGGCTAATCACGAGGAGTAAATAGACATGGCATCTAAAAAAGCCGGTGGCTCGACTAAGAACGGTCGTGACTCAAATCCTAAGATGTTAGGTGTTAAAATGTACGGTGGTCAAGCTGTGACTGCTGGTAACATTATCGTTCGTCAACGTGGTACTGAATTCCACGCTGGTGCTAACGTTGGTATGGGCCGTGACCATACTTTGTTTGCTACTGCTGACGGCGTAATTAAATTTGAAGTGAAGGGTCAATTTGGCCGTCGCTATGTGACTGTTGAAACTGCATAAGTTTTAAAAGTTCAGAAAAACCCGCATTTTATGCGGGTTTTTTTTGCCTTGAAATCTTGGTTTGTAAGCTAAAAATATGAAAACTTTATAAACCATATGTTTAGATAAAAATAGCCTGATTCATTAGCAATCTTAATTCTCAATATACCAAAAAATAGTGATATACATCACACTTTGTAGGCGGTGTAATGGTCTAAATAAGAAGCATAAGGAAGAAGGACATGAAACAATTAGATAAAAATGTCTTGGGTTCCCAAACGGGGTGGGCGAGTGAAGCCTTAGAGACTCAGTTTAAAAATCACAAAAAACACATTACTAATGCTATCTCAGCAGAAATGAATTGTAATTCCCTTGAGCTAAATCATTATTCACGTAAACAAAAGTTTGCTGTCCAAGCGCTTCTTTTAAGTGCAGTTTTAATGGCAGCGAGTACAAATGTTTTTGCAGCTTCGTGTAATTCTAATTCGACAGGTGATTGTCCTGGGAGCGGAATACCAGGACCAACTGGACCAACTGGACCTGCGGGGGCTGATGGAGCGGATGGTTTAAGTGCATATGAAGTTGCAGTTGATAATGGTTTTTCAGGTACTGAAGAACAATGGTTAGATAGTTTGGTTGGTGCCACAGGCGCAACTGGTGCTACTGGTGCCACAGGCGCAACGGGCGCTACGGGTGAGACAGGCGCAACGGGTGCCACAGGAGCTACTGGTGCAACGGGAGCTACAGGCGCAACTGGTGCTACAGGCGCAACTGGTGCTACGGGTGAGACAGGCGCAACTGGTGCTACAGGCGCAACGGGTGCCACAGGAGCAACTGGTGCTACGGGTGAGACAGGCGCAACGGGTGCTACAGGAGCTACTGGTGCAACGGGAGCTACAGGCGCAACGGGTGAGACAGGCGCAACGGGTGCCACAGGAGCTACTGGTGCAACGGGAGCTACAGGCGCAACTGGTGCTACGGGAGCTACAGGCGCAACTGGTGCTACAGGCGCAACGGGTGCCACAGGAGCAACTGGTGCTACGGGTGAGACAGGTGCCACAGGAGCTACTGGTGCAACGGGAGCTACAGGCGCAACGGGTGCCACAGGAGCTACGGGTGCTACAGGCGCAACAGGAGCTACAGGTGCAACGGGTGCAACGGGTGCCACAGGTGCAACAGGTGCTACAGGTGCAACAGGTGCAACAGGTGCTACAGGTGCCACAGGAGCTACGGGTGAGACAGGTGCAACGGGTGCTACAGGCGCAACGGGTGCCACAGGAGCTACAGGTGCAACGGGAGCAACAGGTGCCACAGGAGCTACGGGTGAGACAGGCGCAACGGGTGCCACAGGAGCTACAGGCGGACTAGGTGCTCAAGGTTTAAGTGCTTACCAACAAGCAGTCGAAAATGGTTTTGAAGGAACTCTTACTGAATGGTTGGAAGGACTTAAAGGTGCTGCAGGTACTACAGGTGTGAGTGCGTATAGTACAGCCGTGAATAATGGCTTTAAAGGAACCATTACGGAATGGTTGGCAAGTCTCAAGGGAGCCACAGGTGCTACAGGAGCCACAGGTGCTGATGGTACCAATGGTATTACTCCAGAGCAAATGGCTGCTGCCGATACAACTGTCTTGAATCAAGCGAAAACCTATGTAGACCAAGTTGGAAAACAAACCTTGAATGATGCGAAAGCCTATACCGATAGTCGTGTAGATGCTTTGAATCGTGACATGAGGAATTTAGAAGACAAAACTTATGCAGCGGTTGCATCCAGTATTGCGATTGCTTCCTTACCTCAACCAACTGAAGCGGGTATGAGTATGTTCAGTGCAGGTGCGGGCATGTGGGAAGGTGAACAAGGTTATGCCTTCGGTATGAGTGGTGTGACTGAGAATAACAAGTATGTCTACAAAGCAGCAGTGACATTCAATAGTGAAGGTGACTTTGGTGCAGGTGCTGCAGTCGGTTGGCAGTGGAAATAGATATTTACCCTCTTAGTAGCTCAAATAGGCATTTACCCTCTTAGTAGCTCAAGCAAAAAAGCCCCTGAAATTCAGGGGCTTTTTTGCAAGAAATAGAAAAATAACGCCTTCATCATGATGGATGGATTACTACATTTAACCTGAATAAATATACAAATCTTCTTATATTCTCAATTATTAGCAACTCAATTTGGTTTAATATGTGCCTTTCAATAGATTGCGAAATAGCAAATTAGAAAGGTGATGACATGAATATGCTTCGTAAAACCACATGTGCTATGGCATTGGGTGCAGTGACATTAGCACCGATGATGAGTACTTCTGTTTTTGCAGCCCCAGTCGCGGCATCGGAGCAACAAGCAACTGCAAACTTAGTGAAGCAGTTAAGTGGTATTCAAAGTTTATCGGCTAATTTTGAGCAAACAACAAAAACATCTGGTGGTACAAAAGCAACACAGAAAAAGGGTTTGACTGCACAACACATGAATCAAACCTTTAAAGGAACGATGAAGGTTGCACGTCCTGGTAAATTTTATTGGGAAACAACTTCTCCAGCAAAACAGACCATTGTGACTTCAGGTAAAACGGTTTGGATTTATGATCCAGACTTGCAACAGGCTGTACGTCAAAGCTTAGATGAACAAGTAGCAAATACACCAGCATTATTGTTATCGGGCAATACGAGTCAGATTATGCAGTCTTATCGTGTCACGCAACCGAATAAAGGCAAAACCTATTACACCCTTTATCCGAAAAGTGATGATGGTGCATTCCAAAGCTTGACCATTAGTTTTGGTGTGAACAAAGCTCCAAATTTGATGATCTTGCAAGATTCATTGGGTCAAACCACTTATGTGAAATTTAATCATGTGAAAGTGAATGCTTCAATTCCTGCATCAACCTTTAACTTTACCCCACCAAAAGGTACAGACATTATTGATCAATAAGTCTGAAATTCTTGATCTAAGGAAGAATGATAAAAATGCAGCCTAAGTGCTGCATTTTTATCATGGGTCACACAAAAAATTCCGATTGAAATATACATCGCGATGCGTGATTGATCCTTTGGGCTACATTTTGTAATTTCATCTTAAAGTCAGACTTTGTATAGTGAAAAGAATTGCTTGAAGACATTGCATACAAGGTTTATTTATGAACACTTTCCAATTAAAACAACGATATTGGGTATTACCGCTGTTCTGTTCAGTGGTGTTATTTACAGGTTGTCAGCCGAAAGATGCGTCGCAACAATCCGCAGAAGCTAAAACCACTAATACTGAAACAAAAGCGGAACAGGTGATACCTGCAATTCAGGCAAAAGTGGTTCCTGTGAAGTTGGCGAAGCCTGAAGCATGTGAAGCAGAAGGTTGTACGCAATACGATATTCAAACGGTTGAAACCAATTTTAAGTGGATTGATCAGTATTTTATCGACCGTATTAAAAAGGCAGATCCGATTGCATTTTCAGAGCAACCTAATCAAAAAGTACGTTTGGAAGATGATGCTCAACCCAGTTTGAATCAAAGTTCAACCTATGTGCGTTATGTGGGACAAAACGATAATTTTGCAACTTTTGCCATGCAGAGTTATAGCTATTCTGCTGGTGCAGCACATGGTATGTACCATCAAGAATTTGTTAATTTTGATTTGAACAAGAAAAAACGCTTAGCTTTACAAGATGTATTAATTAAAGGTGTCGATGCTCAGGTTTTAGATGCATTGTATGACAATAATTTAAATTGGTTACAGGAACATAATATTGAAAAGGCAAAACTGCAACTGAGCGACAATTTTTATTATGGTTCGAATGGTTTAGTGTTTGTTTATCCACTGTATGAACTTGCTTCTTATGCAGAGGGCATGAGTGAATTGACTTTGCCATACTACAGCTTGAAAAAATTTGTGCGTCCTGAATATTTACCAAGTTTGCCACAATACCCAGCGCAATAAAGCCAACATTTATTTAATTGATGGATTATTGCCTGAATGTGTGAGTGCTTGAACTTTGCCGACTGTATTTTTTTGGTTGAACAGCTTACACTATAGCCAGTTTTTTTCTTTACCAAAGATTGGCTATGATCGACCCGAAATTAATCAGAACAAATATTGAGGCTGTAAATTTAGCCTTGGCAAAACGTGGCATTCAATTGGATGTAGCCGAGTGGGCATCATTAGAAGCTCGCCGTAAAGATTTACAGTCCAAAACTGAGGCTTTACAAGCTGAGCGTAATGCGGGCGCGAAACAAGTTGGTCAAATTAAAAAAGCAGGTGGCGATGCGTCTGAAATCATGACGCGCATGGCTGCCATCGGTGACGAAATTAAAGCGGCTGAAGTGGCTTTAGCTGAATTACAAGCTGAACTTGAAGCGAAACTGCTTTCAATTCCAAACATGCCGCATGAGTCTGTACCTGAAGGTAAAGATGAAAGTGATAATGTTGAAGTGTATACATGGGGAACTCCACGTAACTTCGACTTTGAAATCAAGGATCATACTGACCTTGGTGAGTGGATGGGTGGTTTAGAGTTTGAAACGGCAACCAAACTTACAGGTTCACGTTTCAGTGTGCTTAAAGGACCTTTAGCACGTTTACAGCGTGCCCTAACTCAATTCATGTTGGATACGCATACTTTAAAAAATGGCTATACCGAAGCGTATGTGCCTTATTTAGTCAATGCTGACTCTTTACGTGGTACAGGCCAATTGCCTAAATTTGAAGAAGATTTATTCAAATTGCAAGGTGAGAAAGAGTACTACTTGATTCCGACGGCTGAAGTTCCATTAACGAACTTTGTGCGTGATGAAATTATTGATGCCGATCGCTTACCATTAAAGTATGCAGCGCATACGCCATGTTTTCGTAGTGAAGCTGGCTCTTATGGTCGCGATACCCGTGGTTTAATTCGCCAACATCAATTTGATAAAGTTGAGATGGTGCAAATTGTTAAACCAGAAGATTCAATGCAAGCCTTGGAAGAGTTGACGGGTCATGCAGAAGGTATTTTGCAAGCCCTAGGTTTACCTTACCGTAAAATCACCTTGTGTGGTGGTGATATGGGCTTTGGTGCAGCAAAAACTTACGATCTGGAAGTTTGGGTACCAAGCCAAAATACCTATCGTGAAATTTCTTCATGCTCAAATATGTGGGATTTCCAAGCACGTCGTATGAAAGCGCGTTACCGTGCCGATCAGAAAAAAACTGAGTTTGTTCATACCCTAAATGGTTCTGGTCTTGCTGTGGGTCGTACTTTATTGGCAGTCATGGAAAACTATCAACGTGCCGATGGTTCGATTGAAATTCCAGCAGTACTTCGCCCATATATGGGTGGTTTAGAGTTTATCGACTAACACTCGGGCGATAAATGACAGCATTTGTGCACGAAAATTGCTTTAAGACGATCAGATACAAATATTAGAGGTATTCCGTGGAGATATTTCCAATCTCTTTGAAGCTGAAACAGCAAAAGTGTCTGATTGTCGGCGGTGGGCGCATTGCCTATCGCAAGGCAGTTTTGTTAGCTAAAGCAGGGGCAATTTTGCATGTGATTGCACCTGAAATTGAAACTGACTTATTGGCTTTGGTGCAACAAACCCAAGGTCAATATTTTGCTGAAGCTTTTAATCTTCAAGTGAATTTACGCGATTATCGTCTTGTGATCGCAGCCACCAATGATCGTGCAGTCAATCAGCAGGTCTTTGAAGTCTGTGAAGCAGAAAAGGTGCTGGTTAACAGCGTCGATGATCCACCCCATTGCCGTTTTATGGTTCCCGCCATTATTGACCGTTCGCCATTGATTATTTCGGTTGCGAGTAACGGCACATCTCCAGTGCTGTCTCGTCAAATCCGTACCCAATTGGAGACCCTGATTCCGCATGGAATGGGCAAACTCGCTGAGTTCTCGGGTAAATGGCGTTCCAAGGTCAAAGAGAAAATTGCCAATCCTGATGAGCGTCGTATTTTTTGGGAAGACTTGTACGCGAGTCCACTGAAAGAACAAGTGTTTAATGGGAATGAGGATGCCGCAGATCAACTGATTGAGCAGGCACTACAAGAATGGAAAACCCCAAAAGGTGAAGTCTATTTGGTTGGTGCAGGTCCTGGTGATCCTGAATTGTTGACCTTAAAAGCCTTGCGTTTAATGCAACAAGCTGATGTGGTGATTTATGACCGTCTGGTCTCTGAGCCGATCATGGATTTATGTCGTCGTGATGCTGAAAAAATTTATGTCGGCAAAGCACGCTCAAATCATGCTGTACCACAAGAAGGTATTAACGCGTTATTGGTTAAGTACGCGAGTCAAGGCAAACGAGTTTGTCGCCTGAAAGGTGGTGATCCATTTATCTTTGGTCGTGGTGGTGAAGAAATTCAAGAGCTGTTTGATGCAGGTATTACTTTTCAAGTGGTGCCAGGTATTACCGCGGCATCAGGTTGTTCGGCTTATGCTGGTATTCCACTCACGCATCGTGATTATGCACAAAGTGTTCGCTTCCTCACTGGACATTTAAAAGAAGGTTCGCCTGAACTGCCTTGGAACGAGCTGGTCTATGAGAATCAAACCTTGGTGTTATACATGGGGCTGGTGGGTTTAGAAAATATTTGCCAACAATTAATCGCTCACGGACAGCGTCCGAATATGCCAGTAGCATTGATTTCAAAAGGCACTACGCCTGAACAGAAAGTCATAGTCGGAACATTGGCAGATATTAGCAGTAAGGTGGCTGAACACCATATTCAAGCGCCAACCCTGACCATTATTGGTGAAGTCGTCAGTTTACGTGAACAATTACAATGGCAGTAAACTGATTGCCATTGTTCCATTCAATCTAGTGTCAATTCTCGATTAAGTTGTTCGTAAAGAACATATTTAATTTTATGATGGCAAAGTTATTAAGTTGAGAAATCCTGTGATCCATGTTGTTTTATACGAGCCTGAAATTCCTGCCAACACAGGAAATATCATTCGTTTATGTGCCAATACTGGAGCGCAGTTGCATCTGATTAAGCCATTGGGCTTTGAATTGGATGATAAAAAACTAAAACGTGCAGGCTTGGACTATCATGAATGGGCACGTATGCAAATTTGGGACAATATTGAACAATGTCTTGAATTTTTAGCTGCACAAGGTATAGATAAAAATGCAATATATCCTTTAACGACGAAGGGCACGGAAACACCACATACTTCAGATTTGAATCGCCCAATTGCTTTGCTGATGGGACCAGAAACGCGTGGCTTACCTGAGCATGTGCGTTTGATGTTTCCACAACAACATTGGATTCGCTTACCGATGGCAGCCAATTCACGCAGTTTGAATTTGTCTAATGCGACCGCGGTGATTGTTTATGAAGCTTGGCGTCAACAAGGCTTCCAACAATTGGCAGTAGAATAAGTTATCAAGCAGAGTCAGTTTTAAATTGACTCTGCTTTTCCTTGGCGCTCATCAAACCCGGTTCTGGAATTTAATACTTTCTCCATATTCGCCTCGACCCAATCTTTGAGTTGATAGGTATTTTGTGCAAACTCTTTGCCAATTTCAGTCAGCGCATACTCCACTCGAATCACATTGTCTTCATGAATGGTTCGTGTCAAAAAGCCATCACGTTCTAGTATTTTTAATTTCTGTGAAAGTACTTTGGGGGAAATTCCAAGGATGTTCTTTTTCAACTCATTGAAATGTTGTGATTCCTGATCAAGGGTATACACAATCAACAAAATCCATTTGTCTGCAAATTTTTCAAAAAAAAGACGAGAAGGACAATTCGGATGAAAAATATTGAATTTCATTGGCTTATTCATTTTCACTCCACCTCATGTTGAATATTAAGTAGCATTTCGCAAGGATTCTAGACCAGTTACCTAGTAGTAACTAATTGATACTAGATTTCATAAGTGTATCATAAATTCATATGGAGTGATTTGTTGTATGAATCATCTATGAAACACAGTAAGCCTTAGGTAGAGACCTAATAAAATGAATGGTCAGGAAAACAAAATGTCTAATATTTCAGTAGTATATTTTTCAGGTTATGGGCATACCAAAGTGATTGCTCAAACTTTCGCGCAAGAAATTGCAGCCAACCTCATTGAAATTGATGTGAATGGTGATATTCAGGAACAAGATTGGCAAACCTTAGATCAATCTGATGCGATTGTATTTGGTGCACCGACCTATATGGGTACGGCACCGTGGCAATTTAAAAAATTCGCTGATGCGACCTCTAAAAAATGGTTTACACAAGCTTGGAAAGATAAAATTTTTGGTGGCTTTACCAATAGTGCGAGTATGAATGGCGACAAACAGGTCACCTTGATTCAGTTACAAACCTTGGCTTCACAGCATGGTGGAATCTGGGTGAGCTTAGGACTATTGCCTGCGAATAGTAAAGCAGCTACCCGAGAGGATGTAAATAACTTGGGAGGATCTGTTGGTTTGCTGGTGCAGACACCTTCGGATGCCAGTGTGGAGGAAATTCCATCAGGAGATTTGGAAACTGCTAAAGTATATGCACTACGTATCGCAGCCATTACCAAGAAATTTTCAGCATAAGCTGAAATAAAAAAAAGACGCATTATGCGTCTTTTTTTGGGTAATGAAGTATTAATGATGGTGATCATCAAATTCATTGTGTTGAGGAGCAGGTTGTTTGAAACCTTTGGTCTTATAACCTAAGTATAAAATACCAAACATGGCCCACCACAAACCGTATTTCAATGCAGTCTCTTCAATTTCAAGCCACATGGCGAAAATACTGATAAAGCCCAGCATTGGAATCACTACATAGTTGAAGATCTCTTTTCCAGACTTTGTACGCCCATCACGTAATGCATAGCGCGAAATCACGGATAAGTTTACAAAAGTAAAGGCAGTTAAAGCACCGAAACTAATCATCGAGATAACAATGTCGAGGTCCATAAAGCCTGCTGTTAAAGCAACAATACCGACAATCAAAATGTTATATGAAGGGGTATAAGTTCTTGGACTAATATGACCAAAGATTTTCTTGTTGATTACGCCATCACGACCCATTACATACATCAAGCGTGATACACCTGCATGTGCAGAGATCCCTGAAGCCATGACCGTAACAATTGCGAAATACAATACGGCTGTTTTGAAGGCGACTCCACCGACTGCTTGTAAGATGTCTGGCTGAGTTGCAGCAACATCTTCAAAGTAAGTTTTTGGATCGTTCGGGAAGTAAATTTGCATGAAGTAGGTGCTGATAATGAAAATCACACCTGCAATTAATGCAGTCAAGAAAATAGCTTTCGGTAAAGTCTTTTCAGTATCTTTGGTTTCTTCAGCAAGCGAACTCAAAGAGTCAAAGCCTGTGAATGAGAAGCAAAGTAAAGTTGCACCTGTAATTAATGCACCAACAGTGGTCATCTCGTTCCAAAATGGTTCAAGACTCCAGAGCTGATATTTTGCATTGACCAGTGTGCCATCTGCATTCACGCCACCTTGCAGTAATTGATACACCATCCATGTAAAGTATCCAATTACACCGAGCTGAACGAAAACAATCAGACTGTTAAAGTTTGCAACGAAACGCGCACCACGCAGGTTAACCCCTGTCATAAAGGCAGTTAGACCAAAGACCCAGATCCAGTGGTTCACGTCAGGGAACAAGGCTTCTAGGTAAATCACCGCCAAAATGATATTGACCATTGGTGATAAGAGGTAGTCTAACCATGATGACCAACCCACCATGAATCCAATATTCGGGTGAATCGACTTTTGCGCATAGGTATATGCTGAACCCGAAGATGGGTAGCGACGGATCATGTGTCCATAGCTAATCGAGGTAAATAAAATTGCAACCAAGGCAATAATATAAGAGGTCGGAACATGATAATGGCTTTCTTCAGATACTAAACCAAAAGTATCGAATAAGGTCATTGGTTGAATATAAGCTAAACCAATGATGATGATATGCCAGAGTCCAAGCGTTTTCTGCAGTTTAGCAGCCGATTGAGTCCCAGAGATATTTGTCAACGGCGTTATCCTCTTAATCGTTGATCAAGGATCAGTCATGTTTATAAGGATCGTTTGAGACGAACGATCCCCCCTACGAATAAAATAAAAGTGCGCCAATCTATCCTAAATTGAGGCTACTTGTCAGTAATTTTGTAGAATTTTTTAGCAAATTCTCTGCCAAATAGGTAAAAAAACGATGACTATTGTGTCATTTATGAAAAAGCCTGATGTTTCCACATCAGGCTTTAAAATTTATTTCACCATTACCATGCTTTTTGCAAAATAGCTCTCAAGTCTTCAATAGTTGCCTCTTTCGGGTTATAAATGATGGAACCATCATTCAAGGCTTTTTCAGCCACTTCATCAAATTGAGCTTCTGAGACTTTACCTGTTTCTTGCAAGGTTCTTGGTAGCTTGGTTAAGCTGAACAAGCGATCACGCATGGCTTGAATGGTGGTGATGGCTTTATTTGCTCTTAAATGCGCTGGAGTTTGCGCATAGATATCAGCACCAGCTAGTGGTAGCAACAAGTCAGCAATCTTGTCACCATTGACTTCTTTGTTGTATTCCAGCACATAAGGCAGGAACAGGTTCATGCACAGTCCATGAGGCAGATGTGCAACAGCGCCGAGTGCATGTCCTAAAGAGTGAACCAAACCGACCATCGAATTCGAGAAGGCAATGCCTGCCATGGTAGATGCTTGTGCCAATTCTAAACGACCTTGTGCGTCATTTGGATTGTCTAAGACGTTAAATAAATTGCTGCTGATTTTTTTGATTGCAGCAGTGGCATAAGCATCACTGATCGGATTTGCTGCCATGCAAGTATATGCTTCAACCGCATGGGTGAGTGCATCCATGGCTGTCATCGCAGTTAAATGCGGTGGTAATGTGAGCGTCATGCGTGGATCAAGAATCGCGGCATGCGGCATAAGATAATATGAAGCAAATGCCATTTTCACATTTTTAGCTTTATCTGAAACCACCGCTACCATGGTTACTTCAGAGCCTGTACCTGAAGTGGTAGGAATCACAAAAAACGGTTTTAACGGTTTAGGCAGATTGTGCGCACCTGAATACTGTAATAGATCATCGCCACCTTCACTCACCAAAATATTGGTGGCTTTGGATGTATCAATGACTGAACCACCACCTACAGCAATAATCGCATCACACTGGTTTTCACGATATAAAGCCGCTGCTTGACGCACGGTATCTAAACTTGAATCTGGTGGAACATCATCAAAAATACAACCAATTACTGCATCGGTTGATTCAAATGCAGCTTCAATTGGTGTTAGTAACTGGTTGCTGCGTACGCCTTTATCAGTGATGATCATTGGACGTTTTGCACCAAGTGTAGCAAGTTCAAAAGGGATGTGTTCTAACGCTGCATTGCCTGCGATGACTTTGACTGGGCAAAAAAATTCGTAATAAGGCTTTGCCATGTTATGCACTCCGTTTGAAATATGATTGAGCCACTTTAAGATAAATATTGGCTGCGCCTGTCAGTTTTTCTTTTAGGCTAAGTTCGTGTGGGTATTGTTTGACTGCAAGTTCAGCCAGTAATTTTGGTAAAATCAGGGATTCCATTTTGTTTAGACAGCGGACTAAACGAATGGCATAAGACAAGTCCCCATCTGCAATCATGCGGTCATTGGCAAAGGCTTGCGCGGTACTTTCTTGGAAAGAAAATACCAGAAAGGCATGACTGAGGTGTTTAAAGGTAATGGTGAGATCAGGCTTTTGCTCAGTGTCATTTAACAGTAATAACTGATGCTGATCTGTCACTTGGGCGATAAAGGCAGGACCATGTGGAAATACCTTCATGGACAAAATGAAATTGGCAGGAAATTTGGCAACTTCCTGCTTGATCTCATCATCCACCTGACTTGCCATTACCAAGCCTCTGCCAATCACATCCATCATGAGTTTGACATAGGCGAGTTGTAAAGCAGGTTTTACTGATTTGTTTAAAATCACTTGCTTATCCCTTTGTTTCAGAATCTATTATTTTATTTAGAGTAAATACTCTAATTTATTTTACAGTTAAAAGTAAAGTACTTATTGTTGAACAATTTGAACTTTATTAAAGTACCCGCTGTTTTCTAAAGTTTCAATGATATCGACGCATAAGTTTTCAAAACTTGGTGGGTTCTGTTCAATCAGATCGTGAATGCGCACCATTTCTAAGCCTGCATAACCGCAAGGATTGATGGTGTGAAAACCAGTTAAGTCACAATTAATATTCAGTGCTAGTCCGTGATAACTACGCCCACGACGAATTTTAAATCCTAAAGAGCCAATCTTGCGCCCATTCACATAGACGCCAGGTGCATCAGGTTTGGCATAGGCTTCAATTCCGTATTTCTTCAGAAGTTCGATCATTAGGTTTTCGGCATAAGACACCAATGTGCGGACATTCCAGCCTAGGCGATTCAAATCAAACATGAAGTAAGCGACCAATTGACCAGGACCATGCCAAGTGACTTGTCCCCCACGATCAGTCTGTACTAGAGGAATTTGTGAAGAAACCAAGATATGCTCGGGTTTACCAGCTTGACCTTGGGTGAGCACATCGGGATGTTGTAGTAACCACAATTCGTCAGGTGTTTCCGCATCACGCTGTTCAGTAAATTGCTTCATGTCCTGAAATCGATCTGCATAAGGGGTAAGCTGATTAAATTGACGAATGATTAAGGTAGGTTTGAGTACAGCATCAGTCACGTCGACAGCATCCATATCTATATTTGAGTTCGTTCTAAATTATATGCTGAGCAGGGCGGGATAGGGGAAAATTCTCTGAATTGGGGAGTCTTTAGGCATAAAAAAACACGCAGATCGCGTGTTCTTTTTGGTGCTTAAAGTGCAGTTTTAATCAGCGGACAGGCGGCTAAATCTGCATACAGTGCGTGAACCTGTTCGAGCTCTTCGAAACGCAGTTGCGCTGTCAAAGAATGGTATTTTCCAGTACGTGACGGTTGTACACGTAAGCTTCCGCCATCGAACTCAGGAAAATGCTTCACTAGAATTTCGACGACTGCAACGTGTAACTCAGCACCTGCTTCCCCAATCAATTTAATTGGGTAATCCATTGGGAAAACCCAAAGATGTTCTTGAAGTTCGCGGGATGGTGTACGGTCTAACATTGTAGCCCCCTTATTTCAAACGCCTGCGAGAATGCAGGCGCTGTGTTTCTCATAGAGACATAATGGAGATCTTTGATAAATTTTCAAGGTCTCCATTGCTGTCATACGGGATTAGTCATTTTCAAGGAATGAACGTAAGTGTTCAGAACGAGAAGGATGACGTAATTTACGTAGTGCTTTAGCTTCAATCTGACGAATACGCTCACGTGTAACATCAAACTGTTTACCTACTTCTTCCAAAGTATGGTCAGTCGGCATGTCAATACCAAAACGCATTTTCAAGACTTTCGCTTCACGTTCAGTCAAGTTTTCAAGGACTTCGCGAGTCGCTTCTTTCAGGCCTTCTGAAGTAGCAGCATCGACTGGAGAAGTGATGTTGCTGTCTTCAATAAAGTCACCCAAATGCGAATCTTCATCATCACCAATCGGCGTTTCCATAGAAATCGGCTCTTTGGCAATTTTAAGTACTTTACGCACTTTAACTTCGTCCATTTCCAAACGTTCGCCTAATTCTTCAGGTGTCGGTTCACGACCCATTTCTTGAAGAAGTTGACGCGATACACGGTTGATCTTGTTGATGGTTTCGATCATGTGTACTGGAATACGGATGGTACGCGCTTGGTCAGCAATCGAACGAGTAATGGCCTGACGAATCCACCATGTTGCATATGTCGAGAACTTATAACCACGACGGTATTCAAACTTGTCTACCGCTTTCATCAAACCGATGTTACCTTCTTGAATCAAATCCAAGAATTGTAAACCGCGGTTGGTGTATTTTTTCGCAATCGAAATTACCAAACGCAAGTTGGCTTCAACCATTTCCTTTTTCGCACGACGTGCTTTCGCTTCGCCCACTGCCATACGCTTAGAAATGTCTTTAATGTCTTTAACACTCAAGTCCAATTCTTTTTCAATATCGGCAATTTTTTGCTGGAAGGCGAGTACATCAGGACGTACTTTTTCTAAATGTGCCTTATGCTCAGCAGGCGCTTTTGCAATTTGTTCATCTAACCAAGCTGGATTTGATTCTTGACCAGGGAACGAAGTACGGAATTGCGTACGATCCATACGACCACGACGCACTGCATAACGCATGACTTCACGTTCTGATGTACGGATTTGATCGTGTGTACCACGAATCATTTCAGAAATGATATCAAATAAACGTGGTGTAAATTTGAACATCATAAATACGGTTGCAAGCGCTTCAAGTGCCGCAGTTGCTTCAGGACTATTACGCCCATGCTTAGCAATTACAGATTTGGTTTCGTTCCAAGCCGCTTCTAATTCTTCAAAACGGACTTTGGCAACTTCTGGATCAGGACCTGAATCACCTTCAGAATCGTCATCGCTTTCCGACTCTTCGTCTTCTTCGTCATCATCCAGTTTTACATCTTTGGTAGACTTGGCTGATGGTTCTTCAACTTCTTCAATTTCTTCAGATTCAACTTCCAGAACTTCTGGAATTTCATCATCAGTTTCAGGATCTAGGTAGCCTGATAAAATATCTGCTAGGCGACGTTCGCCTTGTAGAAAATCATTATATTCTTGTAAAACCACTTCAACTGCATTTGGCCAGTAGGCAATAGAATGCAGGACATCGCGAATACCTTCTTCAATTCGTTTCGCAATGCTAATTTCACCCTCACGGGTTAAAAGCTCTACCGTACCCATTTCACGCATGTACATACGTACAGGATCGGTGGTACGACCAGGTTCGTTTTCTACAGACGCAAGAACGGCAGCAGCTTCTTCTTCAGCAACTTCATCCGCAGCTTCTGCATTGTCTTCGAACATTGTATCGTCAGATTCAGGCGCACGTTCGTGTACAGGAATACCAACGTCTTGAAGCATTTGAATAATGTCTTCAATTTGTTCGCTTTCAGTGATCGAGTCTGGGAGATGATCGTTAACCTCGGCATAAGTTAAGTAACCTTGCTCTTTGCCTCGGCTAATCAGAGCCGCTACTTGCGAAGTAGGGGAAGTCATATCGCTCATCTTTGCTTACTCTTGGTTGAATCTGTGATTGTGAAAACCGCGCTGGATAGCTCAGTTCGCTTCATAAACTTAATCTGTAAATTGCAATGTATCTCATCAGGAATAATCAGCAAATAAGCCGCCTGATAAAATATTTAATGTAAATTCAGTGATAAAGATGGGGGTGAAATTGTTATTTTCAAGTTCATCCCTCGCACTTGTCAGTTTTAAATCCACATCAAATTTATGGACTTGATGTTAAATCATATCAAAAAACAGAAAGACGCAAGGTGGATTATATCATGCCATACAAAATGGTTAAAAAGGAAGACCAAAATTCAAATTAAATGGGATAAATTTAAATATATCTTGACAAGGATTCTGAAGCACGATAAATAGCGCCTAGACCCATTATATTTTTATTCTGAGGTAGTTTGAGTGTCTTCAACAGATTTTGAATTAGATGATAACTACGGTGATGATGACGTCAATTTTGACGAGGCATCAGGCAAAATTAGCGCAAAAGAGTCGCTGGAAAAACGTCGCTTGATCGATGACTTACTCGCACAACGCCGTTTAGAGCGCGAGTTAAAAGATTTTGATTACGATATCGACGATGATGACGACTTTGATGATGAGGATGATTAAAACTCACGATGAGAATCGTGTGTTGAAAGTGTTATGCTACGTCTTATAATTTTAAACTTGGATATGAAATGAGTGCTTTAGATTTAGACCTATTGAGTGAATATCTAGATGGCGACCAAAATGAGCATGGTCTAGATTTTGCAGCGACTCATGGTTTTTTATGTGCAATTGCTGTTGGTCCGCAATTTGATCGTTGGTTAGATGAGCTTTTCGAAAGCAATCAGAAAAAAGTTCCTGCTGAAATTATTGCACAAGTTAAATCTTGGTTGGACAGTATCCGTCAGAATTTGGCTAATGAAGAAGGCATTGAGTTTCCTTTTGAAATTGAAGAAGCAGACGTTGAGTCAAGTTTAGGTGACTGGAGTGTTGGTTTCGTCGATGCCATGTTCTTAAATGAAGATGCATGGTTTGCACCTGAATATGAAGAACAACTGGTGGATTTAACCTTACCAATCATGGTGTTCAGTGGCATTGATGAAGAAGATCCGCAAATGGAATCTTTCCGTCGCAATGGTCAATTGATGGATGAATTGGCGGAAGAAATTCCAGACAATCTAAATGAACTCTATTTGATGTATCACACACCAAATTAAGTTTTAGTCAAAAAAAAGCACCGTCAGGTGCTTTTTTTATGCGATTTTTATTTTTGTTGCATCAATCTATAAAGATGGTTTGGTGATGATTTGAAGGGATGACTTTTATTAAAGGAGCTTTTGTTTCTTCGCCATAAAATGGGCATACCAACCATAGGCAAAATGAAAGATTACTCCATGAACAGCAATCAGACAGAGCATGATCACGGCAGACAGTCCAAGTCCTGCTTCATCTGCGGCTTTTAAAATTTGTTCTGCATTTGGGTTCATCAGTACCAAGAAGAATACGAAGAAACTGGCAATAATGATGGCGATGGCACTACAGCCCCAGACCAATTGTATTTTCTCATCACTACTGGGTAAGCGTTGCTCTTTTTTCACGAAATGAGCTGCATTAATCAATGCGGAGGCAATTAATGCGGGAATCAGGGTAATTCCACCTAAATGAAGCCCAAAAATCAGAATAGCCACCAATAGCACTAAAGCGATGCTGTAGACGGCTGCAAAATGCTTGAGATAGTGCTTCATGGAAATCCTTAAATGAATATACTTAATTTTTGAAATGACGTGATTTTCTTTGATATCGACGATATAAAATCCATAAAACGATCAGTAGCACAATCCCGATCATCACATAACCGACTTGGCTAAAAATTTGATGCATCAGTGTCTGATTCTCGCCGAAATAGAAGCCTACGCAAGCCAAAAAACTGGTCCAAATAATGGTGCCTAAACTGCTATAGAACATAAACTTCCAAAAAGGCATATGGCTCATACCTGCTGGAATACTGATGAGGGAGCGCACAGCGGGAACCATACGTCCAAAAAAGACAATTCGATGCCCATAATGCTCAAACCAGTCCAGTGCTGTTTTTACATCTGCTGATTTAATAAAAAAATATTTGCCATATCGATCAACAAACCTAAAGAGGGTATCGTGATTAAATTTATAGCCAATCCAGTACAAAACTGCCGCAGCTAGCAATGAGCCGATACAGCCCGCAATAATCACCCCGATGAGCAGAAGTTCACCTTGAGAGGCGGAGTAACCCGCTGAAGGCATAATAATTTCAGAAGGAACAGGCGGAAAAACATTGTCTAAAAACATTAGTAGGGCAATGCCAAGATAGCCTAATTTCTCCATGATGGAGATAATCCATTCTGTCAGGTTCATAGACGTTTATGAAAGTGAGAGATGATTTATCCTAGTGGGATTTGAATGTAGGGTAAAGCATTGTTTTGTATTTGTTTGCTGTAATGAAAGGGCCCATAAAAAAACTTAGCCTCCACATTGGGAGGCTAAGTTTAAATATTCAGGAGAGATTAAAGACGTTTACGTTTGGCTGCTGCAATTTGAGATTGGCGCATACGGAAACCTTCTTTTTGCTTTTCTGTGGTTTTATCAATACAGAAAACACATGATACACCGTGTTCGTAACTTGGTAATTCAGATTCAGCTTTAGTTAATGGCCAACCACATGCGTGACATTTAATGTTTTCGCCTTCTTCAACACCATGTGTTACGGCAGTACGACCATCAAATACGAAGCATTCACCTTCCCACATGCTTTCTTCAGCAGGAGTTTCTTCCAGATATTTTAGAATGCCGCCTTTAAGGTGATAGACCTCTTCAAAGCCTTCTTGTAAAAGCAATGAAGTTGATTTTTCACAACGAATACCACCAGTACAGAACATGGCAATTTTCTTGTCTTTATGTTGCTCAAGATTTTGCTTCACGTATTCTGGAAATTCACGGAAAGTTTCAGTTTTCGGGTCCAGCGCACCTTTAAACGTTCCAGCCTTGTATTCGTAGTCATTACGGGTGTCAATTAAAATCACATCGTCACGGGCAATCAGTTCGTTCCACTCTTTAGGATCTAGATAGTGGCCAACTAAATCGCGTGGTTTAACTTCAACGCCCAATGTTACAATTTCTTTTTTCAGTTTGATTTTCATTTTACGGAATGGTTTTTCAGAGCTATGCGACTCTTTGTATTCCATTGCGTTAAAGCCTTCGTTGAAAAGAAATTGCTGAACCGCATCAATGGCAGCACGGTCACCTGCAATCGTACCGTTAATCCCTTCGCCTGCAACAATCAGAGTACCACAGAGGTTGATAGAATTTACCAAGTCTAAAAGTCGTTGCTGTAGATCAGCAGGATCTTGAACTTCTTTGAATTGATAAAGTGCGGCAACCACCCAACCAGAGGTCGCTTGCTGTTCTACAGGTGCAAGCTGTTCTACAGTAGCGTTCATGGAGTACTCCAAATATAAACGAAGGATAAAATTTAAGGCGCATATTTTAGCGCGAATTGCGGCAATATGCGAGAAAACCCGTCAAGAATTATGGTTTTTTAATGCAGTGAGAAAAGGTATGATGCATGAGCAGTTTTTAATAGGTGTTAAAAACGTCTAGTATCATTTTTATGATTATATCTTGCTGATTTCAGGAGCTTATTTTGAGTAATGATCGTCGGATTGCTTCACTTACGCCATGTGCAGGGCGTTGTTCAACGGTCTTTGGTGATGCAGTTTGTCGAGGTTGTCGTCGTTTTAACCATGAAGTGATTAAGTGGAATACTTATACGGCACAACAACAACATGCGGTTTGGCTGCGATTAGATGCTCAACTGGATCAGATTTTAGTTCCGATGTTGCCCTTTGCAGATTTACGCCATGTGGAAGGCTTTGTTCTGTCCAAGCGCGTTCGTTTACGACCAGAAGCCTCAAAAGGGCGCAAGTTGTATCATGCACTCAAAATTTGCGAAAAGAATAAAAATTTCACCAATGAAAGTGGTTTGGGTATTAGCGAGCAGCAAGTGAAAGCTTTGTGGCAAGAATTCGAGCGGCGTGTGTTGGCATTGGCAACAGCAAGCTATGATTTGGCATTTTTACGTGCAGATGGCATCAGTCATAGTTTATTGCGCGATCATGAAGAAGATTAGTCTCTTCGCTATACTTCAATTTGAATAAAAGAAAGTAATGACTTGTGAATTATATTGAATACTTTTTATATTGTTTTGCTGTTGTAATTATGATTGCCACTCCTGGTCCTGTGATGCTTTTGGTCGCTAGTGCGGGTTTAAAAGGCGGTTATCGACGAGCTTTACAGACCATTTTTGGAACCAATCTTGCTTCTCTGGTTTTGATTGCTGCTTCGATTGCGATTCTAAAAGGTTTTCTCACCATTAGTGAGCAATGGTTTAATGCCGTTAAAATTTTAGGTTGCTTGTATATTATTTATCTTGGGATACAGATTTTAAGAGAAGTCTGGCAGGGTGATGTTGGGACCGAAAATGCTTCAAGCTCTGTTGCCAATGGTGGATTTAAGCAGGGTTTTCTAGTTGCGATCTCTAATCCCAAAGACATTATTTTCTTTGCGTCTTTCTTTCCACAATTTGTACAAATTACCCCGAATTTGAACCTTAGTCTGGGTATTTTGACCCTAAGTTGGATTGTGCTTGATTTTGCCACGCTCTCCTTTGTGTATCTGATGTTTAATCGTTTTTCCCGCTCCAAGCTGTATCAGCATCTATTGGCGTGTTGTGGGATCATCTTAATTGCTGTGGCACTCTATGGGATCTACATTAGCATTGCTTAATCGCGTTGTATCATTCAACGATTAAGCATTTGATTAATTTATCCAGCAAGGCTTTATTTTGTTCAGCTTGAACTAAATTAAAACCTTCGACCAGAAAACGACTGATCAGTGCCTCAAGAAAGTTATAGGTTAGTTCAGTTATTTCGTTTTCATTTTTAAAGCCCGTAATTTGTTGGCGAATTAAATATTTGATCCAGCTTTTATGTTGTTGTGCAATTTCTATAATGGCTTGGTCTTGTGCAGTACTTTCTGCGACTGCGCGAATAAAGAGACAGCCTTTGAATGTATCTGTGTGAAACCAATTCATATGCCAGTCATAAATTTTATGGATGGCATCAAGCTTATCGTGTCCTTGAACAAATGAGGATAGGCTCTGTCGAAACTTTAGATCACGGGCTTTCAGAACTTGAATCACCAACTGTTGCTTGTTGCTGTAATAAGTATACATGGTGGTTTTGGAACAGCCTGATTGGTCGCGAATTAAATCGACACCGACTCCCGTAAAACTATGCTGATTAAACAATTGTTCTGCCGTATCTAATATTTTTTGTGCAGATTTAGACATGTATATTTATTCCTTGCCAATAGTACAGATCTGTACTATTTTGATTTTAAGCTATCGACTTGTAGAAAACAACATCAGGGGAATATAAATGCGCATATTTACAGGTAAAGAAAAACTTTCTTCGACACCCTCAGGGTACGAAATTCTGTTGGGTTTTATGGGGGGTAGTCTGAGCATTTTGGTTTTGCTATGTTTGGGAGCTTGGAGTGGTCACCTTTTTATTATGGCTCCCTTTGGTGCCAGTTGTGTCTTGCTTTATGCGGCATCACAATCGCCGTTAGCACAACCACGAAACATCATTTTTGGACATTTGATCTCGGCAGCGATTGGTTTGTGCTTTTTGAAATGGTTTGGTGTGAATTATTTGTCTATTGCATTTTCAGTCGGTGCAGCAATTGCATGTATGCAATTTTTCCGTTGTGTGCATCCACCTGCGGGTGCAAATCCTTTGGTGATTCTATTGTCTGCACATCACGTTACTTATGATTGGAGTTTTTTATTGTTTCCTGTGTTAATCGGTGCCTGTGTTTTGGTTGGGATTGCTTATGTGATTCATCACTTAAAAGCGAAGCATCAGTGGCCGCTGTACGGATTGGGTTTATGGCGCAGTAAAATGGATCAATGAGCATTTGAAAATGCCTCAGTATGGTGGCTGAGGCATCTTTTTAGATTTGATGCGCCAAGCGATATTGAACCAATTCTTCAATGGTAATCACGGTTAGCTGATGGGTTTGTGCATAAGCCAGCACTTGAATGCCAGAAGCCATGGTGCCGTCTGGATTGGTTAATTCATATAAAACCCCCGTAGGTTTCAAACTAGCCAAGCGGGCAAGATCAATGGTTCCTTTAGTATGTCCACGACGGCTGACTACACCACCATCACGTGCACGTAAGGGAAATACGTGACCTGGGCGATTTAAATCACTGGCAACTGCACCTGTGCGGGTAGCTGCTTGAATGGTGGTGACGCGGTCTTGAGCTGAAACGCCAGTTGTTACCCCTTGAGTCGCTTCAATGGTTACGGTAAAAGCTGTTTTGAATTGGCTAGAGTTATCGCTCACCATCGGTGGCAATTCTAAATGGTCAGCAAGTCCGTTGGTGATACAAAGACAAACAATACCTGAACCATCACGAATCATGCGTGCCATGGTAGCAACCGTTAATGTTTCAGCAGCAACAATTAAATCAGCTTCATTTTCACGATCAAAGTCGTCCATCACCAAGACTGGTTTGCCTTGGCGGATATCAGTTAATGCGTTGTTCAGCAGATTTCGGGTTGAATTAAATTAGACATTGAAACGCTCGCGTAACTTGAAAATACGATTGAACATTTCAGGACATGTGAAAATAGGCTCGTAGCAAAACCATCTTACTGTGCTTTAGGCAATAAGAAGGGTGTTGATGACGTCGTCTTCTTTCATCCGGACTATACCGTCGGTTTTGGCTTTGAACCAAATCTGCATGTAGGGTTGAGACTACACGCTCGTGGGCTGAATCAGTAGAAATCATGATCCTACTGAAATTACTACCAGTGGGGAATTGCACCCCGCCCTGAAGCGATGTGGTTCTATTATAAGCGTATTTACAGAAAATGAGATCTTTCATGTAACTTGAGCGTCATGATTATTTCTGACAAGGTTTGCAATGAAATTGCTAAGACAATTAATTGGAGGAAGGAGGGCGGATTAGTGAGTGGGGAACTTGGTTATTTCGGAAATAAAAAAGCTCGCAATCTGCGAGCTTTTTCTACATCTTAAGCCACTTGTACAGGAATACAGTTTGCAGTGTGATTTACTGTATTGTCTGGGTTCGCGTAGACTAAACGTGGTTTGTGCGCATTTGCTTCAGCTTCGGTAAATGCACCGAAAGTTGCAATAATCACAAGATCACCAACATCAGCTTGATGAGCAGCACCACCGTTGACAGAGATAATGCCAGAGTTGTCTTCACCGCGAATCGCATAAGTTGCGAAACGTTTACCGTTGGTAACGTTCCAAACATGAATTTCTTCGTATTCACGAATGCCAGCTAAATCCATTAACACACCATCAATTGCACAAGAACCTTCATAGTGAAGTTCTGCATGTGTAACTACAGCGCGGTGAATTTTGCATTTTAATAAACGAGATAGCATGGCGAGCGTCTCCTGAGTGGACCTAAGACCGTTATCTTATGGTTAAATCAATCGCTTCTTACAAAACCAGTAATCGGCAAAAAACGCATTTTGCTCTGAAATGGGTAACATGGCAAGAAGGATTGTTCAACAATTCAAATAAATTCAGTTGGGTTTGTAAGCATTGATTTGATTCATTGCTTGTTGGATATCACCATTCACGAGTAACTTGAGTCGTGAAAGTGCATGGTCAATTGCATCATCCATTAAACCTTGTTCACTGCTTGGCGCTTTGCTAAGCACATGCCCAGAGACACGTTCTTTTGAACCAGGATGACCAATTCCAATACGTAGACGATGAAAATTTGGACCCAGATGTGGAACAATGTCACGAAGTCCATTATGACCACCATGACCACCGCCTGTTTTGAGGCGAATAACACCAGGGTTCATATCAAGTTCATCATGAGCAATTAACATTGCTTCAGGTGCGACTTGATAAAATTTACAGAACGGAACAACACTTTTGCCTGAAAGGTTCATAAAGGTTGTTGGTAAAAGCAGACGGACGTCTTGACCTTCGATATTACCTCGACCACTGATTCCGTGAAATTTGGGGTCGTTTTTTAATGTAATGCCATATTTGTCTGCAATGCGTTCTACAAACCAGAAGCCTGCATTATGGCGGGTTTGGGCATATTCCTTTCCAGAATTACCCAAACCGACAATTAGCGAAATATTAGCCACTAATTTACACCATTAAACACTTATGCGCGTTTGAAGTCAGCGTGCATTGGAGTGTTTTTAGCTGGGTGACGTTGTAACGCTTGGATTTTAACGCTTTCAACTTTGTCACCAACTTTGATTTCAACAACTTCTTCAAAGAAAGCATTGTTTTCTAAAGCTTTAACAAGTTCACGAAGTTCTAAAGTTACAGCTACAGGTTCAGCGCTGCCACCGTAGATGATTGCTGGAACTTGTGCAGCGTGACGAAGGCGGCGGCTCGCACCTTTCCCTTGGTTAGCTGCTTCACGTGCTTGTGCGTTTAATACGAAGTTTGCCATGATAGACATCCTTAATTTAAGTTTAATTAAACTAGATCTGCGACCGACCTAGTGAGACAAAGCCCCGCACTGGGCAGGGCTTTGGAATTTTAGCGATGTATTATAGATAACTATCGAACATTGCGCTAATAGATTCTTCGTTGTTAATGCGACGAATTGTTTCAGCAACCATGCCGGCAACCGAAACTTGGCGAATCTTACCAAGAGCTTGTGCTTCTTCAGACAATGGAATTGTATCTGTTACAACGAGTTCGTCGATTACAGAGTTTTTCAAATTCTCAATGGCTTTACCTGAAAGTACAGGGTGAGTTGCGTATGCAACCACTTTGCGTGCACCAAAAGTTTTTAGTGCATCAGCAGCTTTACATAAAGTACCTGCTGTATCGACCATGTCATCAACAATGACACAGTCACGACCTTTCACATCACCAATCAAATGCATCACTTGTGATTCATTCGCTTTTTGACGACGTTTATCGATGATCGCAAGATCAATATCACCCATTTGTTTCGCAACAGCACGTGCACGCACTACACCACCAACGTCTGGAGAAACAACCATCAGGTTGTCATGAGACTGTTGACGTAAGTCAGCAAGTAATGCAGGAGTACCGTAGATGTTGTCTACAGGGATATCGAAGAAACCTTGGATTTGGTCTGCATGTAGGTCGATCATTACAACACGGTCAATACCGACAGTTGTTAGCATGTCTGCTACAACTTTTGCAGTAATTGGAACACGTGATGAACGAGGACGACGGTCTTGACGTGCATAACCGAAGTAAGGAATGACAGCAGTTATACGACCAGCACTTGCACGACGTAATGCGTCAGCCATTACTAAGATTTCCATCAGGTTATCATTCGTAGGGGCACAAGTAGGTTGTACGATAAATACGTCTTTACCACGAACATTTTCGGTGATTTCAACAGCAATTTCACCATCAGAGAAGGTAGAAACTGATGCTGCACCTAAAGGAATGTGCAAATGGCTTACGACTTTTTGGGCGAATTGTGGATGAGCAGTTCCACTAAAAACGACAAGATTGGGCATGAAGCACCCTTGGCGGTTGGTATGTTTGAAATGAGATGGCAGGGGCGGCTGGATTCGAACCAACGGATGGCGAGATCAAAACCCGCTGCCTTACCACTTGGCGACGCCCCTAATGCGGCAGAATTTTAATATTTTTGCGTATTCATGTCAAGGTAAATTAACAAGAAGATGCAAAAGCTATTCTGTCTTTTAAGCTTGAAATTGGCAGGGGCGGCTGGATTCGAACCAACGGATGGCGAGATCAAAACCCGCTGCCTTACCACTTGGCGACGCCCCTAA
>NZ_JAKVIM010000016.1 GCF_022601715.1 Acinetobacter zhairuonensis
GATATGATTCAACATAATGTTTTTAATAAATATAAAGTAAATGTCGTAATTATAAAGTTTGCCGTATAGTATAAAAAAATAGCGTTTTTGACCAGTGCCGACCTGAACTTAAGGGCACTTTGTGACATAAATTGACAATATAGAGAGGAAATTAGCCAGCATTATTTAGGCGACAGGTGCATGATTTTATAAATAAAAATGCGATAAACATTTAACGGCTTTGTTGCACAAATATTTATAATTTGAAGCGTCTCCAACACACTCAAATTTAAGTCACAACTCGGGTATGCGGTCGGCCTAATACTTTAAATTTATTCAGAACTGCAATTCTCACATGTATTTCATTTACCTGACTTGAAAAATATCTAGCTGACAACTTATCACCTAATAATTTGATGCAATGCATTTTGGTTTCGACCAAACTTCGCCGATGATAGCCTGACCATTTTTTCCATAATGTCCTGCCTAATTGTTTAACTATTCAAAGTAATTCATTTCGCTCTCGCGAGCTAGTCTTTTTATCTTTCTATGGCTTCGCATTTTTTCTGGATGGAATATTGGCAGTTAATTTCACTCTAGTTTGCTTCAAGCTAGATTTTGCAAGTAATCCAGAGTTTGCAAAAGTATCAGAGAAATAATCTAGACCAATACAATATTCATAAGCAGCTGTCAGTTCAGATAGCACTTTCCCAGCTTGAACTTGGGCGCCACGATCAATAATACCCTTAATCAAACTTACTACATCTTTACAGGTAATCTCTACAGCAGCTTTTTCACCAATACTTCCAACTATATCTATATATAAGGTACGTCTAGTTTCAATTTGTCCTTTGATTGCTCTGCTCCCCTTTACAACTTTCTTTTTCTTACTCTGTTCATCTACAATATGCTTATCTTCAATTACGTTCTCTACATATAAATCAACAACATTTTTGACAGATAACACTTCAGGCGCAGCCGCTTGCCGTATCTTATTTTCAATTTTAGAATTTTTCCGCTGCGTAATTGGGCATATGCCTTAGGCACGCAATAATTTTAATTTTTGCAGTTATACTCTAGCCTTAGCCAAGGATAGTGCTGGATAGTGACCAAGGGTTATTGTTTTCAGCGAATTATCTATAGGGCTACGATATCTGTATTTAAAACTCTTAACATCCGTCTTACCACAGCTCACCCTCAAGCCTGAATATTCACCTACATCCGTTTAATCTTTGTCACCTGCTTTCATTTTTCAATTGCACGTGCTGATAAAGCTACTTTTTTAACCGCTATGTTTTCTAACATTTCATTTCTCTTTTGTTCGGCACACTGAATTTGCTAACATACATCGCGTAACTAGAGATGGTTTTTCCATCAGCCTGAATACTTTTATACTTTTTTAAAAATCAGTTTTTCCGATTGAATCGCATCAACAAATCACGATTTGTGCAGATTCCGACACCCTACTTACCTTTTTAAATTATTGAAACTTAAGGATTTCATATACATGAGCTTGCAAGACATCATAGCCAATATTGATTCACACACTCCTATGATGCAGCAGTATTTAAAAGTCAAAATGCAGCATCCTCATGCCTTAATGTTTTATCGTATGGGCGATTTCTACGAATTATTTTTCGATGATGCACATAAAGCAGCCAAACTGCTCGGGATTACGCTCACCCATCGCGGCAAAACCAATGGCAACCCCATCCCAATGGCGGGCGTACCCTTCCATGCGGCTGAAGGCTATCTTGCGCGCTTGGTCAAAAAAGGCGAGACCGTTGTTATTTGCGAACAAGTTGGAGAAGTGACAGGTAAAGGGCCTGTGGATCGTCAAGTGGTCCGCATCCTGACCCCAGGTACGCTTACAGATGATGCCTTACTGAATAGCCATCAATCATCCAACTTAGTGGCTTTGTGTTTACAACAAAACCAAATTGGTATTGCCCTACTCGATTTAAGTGCGGGTATCTTCAAAGTACAACAGCAGGATTTCAAGCTAGAACAACTCAGTATTGAATTGGCACGCCTCATGCCAAGTGAAATTCTGGTCGATGAAGATATTGTCGATCCAAATATTTTAGAACAAGTCAAAAAGCAACTCGACTGCCCTGTGACTAAGCGTCCAAATGTTGATTTCAATTTAAATAATGCACAAAAAACCTTGTGTGATCAGCTCGGAGTTTCGACCCTCTCTGGTTTTGGTATCGATCATTTACCTTTGGCTAAAGCTGCGGCTGCTGCGCTAATCCATTATGCCAAAGAGACGCAAAAAACTGCTTTACCGCATATTCGCAGTATTCAATTAGAACAAAGCAGTGACTTTATTGCGCTTGATCCTGTGACGCGTCGCAATTTAGAAATTGTTGATCCATTATTTGAACATGGGACTTCATTATTTCAACTGATTAATGACTGTCAAACCGCCATGGGCGGGCGTTTACTTAGCCGCACCCTCATGCAACCATTGCGTGATACCGCCTTGCTCGATGCACGTCTGGATGCCATTCATGCGTTTATTAAAGGCTATCATGAATCTCCTATTCGCTTAGTGCTAAAAGAAATTGGCGATATTGAACGCGTTTTAAGTCGTGTTGCTTTAGGCAGTGCCCGTCCACGTGACTTGGTGCAACTGCGCCATGCCAGTGCTCAACTCCCTTTCTTACGCCATGCACTCAATCCAATTGTTGCCAACCAAGAATCTAAATTGGTTCAGCAATTAAATGAGGAACTGGGTGATTTTCATGGTTTGCATCAACGTCTATTGGCAGCAATTGTGGAAAATCCACCTGTACTGTTACGTGATGGTAATGTCATTGCCGAAGGTTTTGACAGTGAGCTGGATGAGTTACGTAAAATTCGCGACCATGCAGGACAATTCCTGATTGATCTGGAAATTAAGGAACGCGAAGAGTCTGGTATTTCAACCTTAAAAATCGGCTACAACCGTGTCAGTGGTTATTACATTGAACTGACCCGTGCTCAAGCAGAACAAGCACCTGCACATTACATCCGTCGTCAAACCTTAAAAAATGCAGAACGCTATATCACGCCAGAACTGAAAAGTTTTGAAGATAAAGTGCTCTCTAGTGAATCTCGTGCATTAGCGCGTGAAAAAATGCTGTTCGAAATGCTCTTAGATGAATTACGTCAAGAGATTGCTGCGTTACAAATGATGAGTGCTGCGATTGCGCAAATTGATCTACTTTGTAACTTTGCTCATCAAGCCCGTTTAAGAAACTGGAGTCGACCTGAGTTTAGCCCTGAAATCGGCATCAAAATTACAGCAGGTCGCCATCCTGTGGTTGAAGCATTGAATAAAACTGCCTTTACTCCGAATGATACACATCTAGATTATGCGCATCGTATGGCGATTATTACCGGTCCGAATATGGGCGGTAAATCGACTTTTATGCGTCAGACCGCATTGATTAGCCTTCTCGCGTATTGTGGTTGTTATGTCCCTGCCCAATCGGCAAGCTTAGGTCCAATTGACCGTATTTTTACCCGTATTGGTTCTGCCGATGACTTATCGACAGGCAAATCGACCTTTATGGTGGAAATGACTGAAACCTCGCAAATTCTGCATCATGCCACCAATCAGTCTTTGGTGTTGATGGATGAAGTTGGACGCGGCACCAGTACCTATGATGGTCTATCTTTGGCATGGGCGTGTGTCTTGGATTTAACCAAACGTGTGAAATGTCTTTGCCTGTTTGCAACCCATTATTTTGAACTCACCGAACTCAGTAAAGAGTCTGGTATTTATAACTATCATGTGAGTGCTAAAGAATTAAATGGCAATTTGATTCTGCTGCATAAGGTTCAGCAAGGTCCTGCCAGCCAAAGTCATGGCTTACAAGTTGCCAAATTAGCCGGTATTCCAGCCAATGTCATTAAAGAAGCGCAAAACCGCTTGAAGATATTGGAGCGTCAACAACAGCAACATGTGAATACCGCAGTACAGCGTGATTTGTTCGCCCCTGCAGCGCCCGTTGAACCTGATATTATTGAACGTGTGATTGAAGTTGAAAAAGTTTCTCCAGCGTTGGAGATTTTAAAAGAGCTGGATGTCGATAACCTCACCCCACGCGAAGCTTTGCAACATTTATATATGTTGAAAGAACAGCTAGAAAATTAAGCACCCCACCATAGATCGGATCAATTATACCGATCTATGGTTTCATTCACCTGAAGCCCCGAATCATGCAACTCAAACGCTGAATATAAGACCTTATTCTTCCTGCAATCTAAGTAAACCATAGTGATCTAAATAGTTTGGACGAATTTATAGACAATAAAATTAAAATATAGTCCTATAAACATACACTTAATTTGTATATTTATATGTTTTAATTTCCACCACCCTTATAGAAACACTGAAACAGACAAAATTCTAAATACTTGTTTTATATAAAATAAAAATAGGATCCTTCATACAAATTTGAACTCTAATATTCAATTATTGCTATTAATTATCATTTACTTAAATGTATTTCATGAGTTTGAATAACAAATATCAATAAAAGGAATTGTTAGTTGCCCCTTTTTTTGCCTAAAATACTGCATGAGTAAATAAAACCATATTATTTAGGTAGCTGTCGCCATGACCTTTGTTGTCACTGAAAACTGTATTAAATGTAAATATCAAGATTGCGTAGAAGTTTGCCCTGTTGACTGTTTCTACGAAGGTCCTAACTTCTTGGTGATTAATCCAGACGAATGTATTGACTGTGCACTATGTGAACCAGAATGCCCAGCAAATGCAATTTTCTCTGAAGATGAGCTTCCAGAGGGTCAAGAAGTATTTATCGAGCTAAATGCTGAGCTTTCACAAAAATGGCCGAACATCACACAAATTGGTGACCAGCCTGCTGACCGTGAAGAATGGAATGGCAAAGCTGACAAGTTACAATACTTGGAAAAATAAGCCATACAAAAGATCAGCAATTGCTGATCTTTTTTTATACCAAATGCACACATTTGATTGCAATATTTACAAATTTAAATCCCTATTTTCGATTAAAATAAGCACCTATATTTCTAAGCATTTGATTTTCATACATGAAGCATTTTTTCAAGGGTGTGCTCACATTGAGTATGATCCCTTTGGTTATGATCGGATGTAGTTCATCTCCTCATAAATCTGGGCAAGGTACACCTCATGGAAAACGAATTTTCATTCCTCAAGAACGTGTGATTATTGAAAGACCTATCCCCCCAAAAATCATTCCTTATACCTATAACAGCTGGGTCGCAGCCAGTGATAACTTACGTCGTGTTCGTGAATACGAAATTTTCCTAGAAAAGAATAATGTAGGTAATATTATTCCAAGCTTCGAATTATTACGTACTGCAAGAGATTGGCAAAAATGTGGTCGCGCCCAATACATGATTCCAACACGCGAATTATGGGCAAACCAAGTACCGACTTTAAGAGTCTTTAAATACCTAGTGGCGGCTAAAGTCCTCACTGACTTTGAAGTCACTTCCGTGTATCGTGATTTAACCCTCAATCAATGTGCGGGTGGTGCAAGCTCTTCACGTCACTTGTTCAATTCAGCCATCGACTTCCGTATTGGACCTGAATATCCACAACCCGAAGATTATGCTTTTATTGAAAATACCAAGTTCAAACTGTGTCAATTCTGGGAGCAACATGGTCAAAGCCTCAACATGGGCCTAGGCTTATATGCTTCAGGTCAAATTCATATTGATACCCAAGGCTATCGTACTTGGGGGCCCGACTTAAGTCGTTATTCATCTATGTGTAATTACTAGAATAGCATTCAATTACAGAGGTCTTTGCACCTCTGTTTTTATTTTAGTGATTAATCTTCAGAGAGAATTGCACTCTGTCTGGAAAAGTTTAAAATGCTCTGATTCGAAATTTAGGCGCTAAGATTATGCAAGAAATGTGGTCTGAGATTGATAATTTTATCGATACACATTTAATTCCTGAAGACCCAATCCTGTTACAAACCCTTGAAAATACAGCTCAAAAGGGTTTTCCTGACCACCTCGCAGTTGCTCCGAATCAAGGCATGCTGTTACAAATGCTGATTCAAATGAATGGGTGTAAACGGATACTGGAACTTGGAACCTTTGCAGCATATAGCACTATGTGGTTAGCGCGCGCACTTCCACAAGATGGCTATATCCTGACTATTGAAGGTCGTGATACGCATGCCGCTTTAGGACAAGAGAATATTGATCGCGCCAATTTACCGCAAACCATCGAATTAAAAGTTGGGCGTGCAGCAGATGTTCTTAAAGCCTTACCTGCTGATTTTGAGCCTTTCGATTTCATTTTTATTGATGCAGACAAACAAAGCTATCCTGAATACCTTGAACTCAGTTTAGATTTATCTCATTCAGGTACAGTGATTGTGCTAGATAATGTGATTCGTGCTGGCGATATCGTAAATCCAGAAAATCGCAAGCCAAGTATTGAAGGGATTCGCGAAATGTTTGCACGCTTACAAAATCATCCACGCTTATTATCATGCACAGCACTACAAACCGTGGGAAGTAAAGGACATGATGGTTTTGCGATTGCAATCGTAAAATAGCATAGAAAGAACAAAAAACACTCTATTGTATTTTTATTTTAAAATACAATCATTTACAAAGCTTGTCCATATAGTTATCCACATATAATGCGGATAACTATAAATCTAACAGATTCCACTTAATTTGCTTATTTTGCAACCAATAGTGGGACTGTTGAATTCCTGAATATTGTAGTGGTGATACTTCCCAAAAAGAACTGGTGAATTTTACTGTGGCTAAATGCCCCCATAACCACTAATTTAATATCATGTTCTCGCTGATATTCCAAGATGTTTTCTGAAACATCACCATAACGATATTCCACCACCACATCCAAACCCGCATCACGTAGGTACTGCGAAGGCTCATTCAAGATTTCTGGGTGATCACCCACATAAAGCAAATGACATTGTAATAAGCGCAGTAAATCGCTTTGTGCAATACGTTGCATCATCTTGACGCAGGTCGGTGAATATTCATAAGCAAAAATAAAGCGCGTCGGTGGCACAAAGTTCTCACCTACGGTGAGTACTGTACTACTGACCCCACGGATAAAGTTTTCTACATTGCCACCAATTGGCTTGTTACGTTCCGCAGAGCGCTCTCCGACTCTGCCAATCACCGCAATATCATCTTCTTTGAGCACATGAAAACTTTGTTCTAAAAAGTCGCCTTTTTCCTGAATATGGGTCGCATCTAATCCATATTTTTCTTTGACCATTTCAGAAATGTGATTGAGTAGGTTATTGCTATAATCCAAAGCCAACTGGCTTTGCTTCTGTTCTAGCTCTGCCAGCTCTTTAAGCAGCATGGCATTGCTTTCAAAGCCGATCACCCCACTAATTTCACCCAAATGATAGCTGGCAGGATAGTAATCTAGTACTTGTAATAACACGAGTTCGCGTTGTGTTTGTTTTGCAATCCAAGCTGCTGCTTCTGCGACAGCATTGATGCAGGGAGAAGAATCTATACACGCTATTACCCGTTTCATTGTTCGCCTCTCAATTAGTCTCTTGTGACTATAGGTCTAGTTGTTGACTCTAAACTTAGCACATCTGTGCATGAGTTGGCAGCATTTGTGTAACCGATAGTGATGAAAAATATACAATTATTCTATTCACGGTAACGAATGAAACGTGCTGGATTACCTGCCACAATTTCTCTTTCACCTACATCTTTGGTGACCATGCTCTGCATTCCAACGATGGCATGATCTCCAATTTTCACACCATCTCTAACGCCCACGTGTGCACCCAGCCAAACATCACGTCCAATCTCGATGCCTTGTGATCGGACTGGCTGCTGATAAATCGGTTGATCTAACTGCATGCCATGATCAAATGCATACAGATGGCTATAAGCAGCAATACGCACCTGATCATGCAATTTAATCCCAACACGTCCACCATCCAAAATACAGTGATGATTAATTGCGACCTCATTACCAATGTCAAGCGGTCCATGCAGGGTACAATCAGCAGCGATGAAACAGTTATCTCCTATACGTATAGTACGACCACGTTCCGCAAAAATATGCGCGAGTGGTGAGATAAAACAATTCTTTCCTATCTCAACTGTTTCCATCTCACGTAAATACTGCTGATATTCATTTTGCCATTGCTCTGCCCACTCGCGATGCTTAGGTTTTAAGCTCCAGTACAACCAAGGCATATAATTGAGTCGATGTTTATGCTGCTCACGATATTTGAGTAATGGATCTTGTTCAGTCATGCTCTTCCACCACCTTGAGATGCTCACGACCACGTGTGACATCGCGAATTTTATCGGTTAATTCTGAAATTTGATGGACTTGTAACTGCAATTCCACAGCCACACCATCCGCAGTATATTGTTCTTGGAATTCGATGCCCTGCTGTTGCATTTCATATTGAAAAATAGACCACTCTGAAAATTGGCAATTAAAATGTGCCATTTTCTTTTCTATCAATTCAATCTTTTCAGCCTGAAGAAGACACTGCCCAGCACTGCCGCCATAGGCACGGACCAGACCACCTGTTCCTAATTTCACCCCGCCATACCAACGATTTACTAACACCAATACATTGGTCAGCTCATTGCCTTCTATGGTTGCGAGTATGGGTCTTCCTGCAGTCCCTGAGGGCTCACCATCATCGTTAAATCTTACTTGATGTCCAATTTTCCAAGCCCAGCATTGATGAGTCGTCGTGATGTCTTTATTTTCTTCAAGAAATGCCTTTACCGCTGCTTCATTTTCAACAGGCACTGCGATCGCTTGAAAACGGCTTTTCTTAATTTCTTCTTCGTAACAGACTTGGGCTGCAATGGTGAAAGGCATATTCAACTATAACTGGCAGGATCAAGATAATTGTAACGTGTTTTGATTCTAGACTTAAACCTACTCCCAAGAAAAAACCCCCATACAAATGGAGGTTTAGTCTGAAACGTAAACGTATATTGGGCTTTAAACTTTAAAATCCTCGCCCAAATACACCTCACGTACAGTTTCGTTTTCTAAAATTTCTTGTGGTGTACCTTCAGCAATCACGGAGCCTTCACTCACAATATAAGCGCGTTCACAAATTGCCAAAGTTTCTCGCACATTATGATCAGTAATGAGTACACCAATACCACGGTCTTTTAGGGTACGAATGATGTCTTTAATATCATTCACCGAAATTGGATCGACCCCAGCAAAGGGTTCATCTAGCAACATAAACTTTGGATCAGCTGCTAAGGCACGGGCAATTTCAGCACGGCGGCGTTCACCACCCGACACACTCATGCCTAAAGAATCTTTAATATGGGTGATTTTGAAATCCGCCAATAACTCAGCTAAACGCTTTTGACGTTGTTGCTTATCCAAATCTTTGCGGGTTTCTAAAATCGCCATGATATTTTCAGAAATGGTGAGCTTTCTAAAAATTGAGGCTTCTTGTGGTAAGTAGCCAATGCCCTTTCGTGCACGCTCATGCATCGCCAAATCAGACATATCCAGATCATCCAGATGGATTTCACCCTTGTCCATACGCACCAGTCCAACCACCATGTAGAAACTGGTGGTTTTACCCGCACCATTTGGACCAAGCAAACCTACAATCTGTCCACTTTGCATACTAAATGAAACGTCTTTCACCACCCAACGTTTACTGTAGTTCTTCGCAAGGTGCTTAATACAAAGGGTTTGTGTCGCAGTCTCAACCTGATTCATTAATCACGCGCTCCAGGGAAGGATTTAGTACTTGAAGGCGGAATCACAATCTGCACACGTCCTGAGGATGAGCCTGTGCTGTTTGGCGTTCCTATCGCTTCAATATCGCCTTTGTTCATGCTGTATTTTAATGTATTACCACGAATACTGGCACCATCTTGCTCTAATAACGCACCACCTGACATAGTAATAATACCTGTTTCCGCATTATAGACAATTTTTTGTGCCTGCCCTTTGGCTAAGCCTTTATTGGCATCTAGCTGCTGCTGAAAACGTGCAGGTGAACCTGAAGCAGTAATTAAACTGATCTGTTTTTTCTGGTTTAGGTTGGCAACAATCGAAGCTGCCTGTAAACGCATGGTGCCCTGTTCAATAATCACATTACCAGAATATGTAGTCACACCTGTTTTTTCATTAAAGGTCGCACGGTCAGCCACCAATGAAATTGACTGATTACGATCCGATGGAATTGCAAAAGCAGAAGATGCAGCAATGATCCCAAAACTTAGAACAACTGCTTTTTTAAGGAAAGCTTTATAAGCTTGAAACTTAAGATTTTGGTTCATACTTTCCTCGAATATTAAAAAATTCGTATTGACCATCATTTAAATTGGCTTTCAATCCCTGACTAACAAACTCCGCCTGCGGAGATTGTACGGTCACTTGATGGTTTGTTTCTATTACACGGCTTTCAGGATACGCAGTCAGCTCATCTGTCAAAAACTGCATTTTCCCCTGTCCTTGATCGAGCAACTTGGTTGCTACAACTTGTTGAGATAGCACAACTGTTTTGTTGTCCTCATAGCCATTGGCTTGTTTAGCAAAAAATGTCGCATCCACAGCACCATTTTTATACAGAGAAGCAGTCAAGTTTTCGAGTTTAGACGTTTGCTTTTGCATATCCTGCTCTAGTCGGTCAACTTGAGCACGAACATAGAGATTTCCCGCATCATCAGTCTGGGTTAGATTAATTTTTTCTGCGGAGTAGGTCATACTCCTTGCAGACTCAATTTCTAGTTTATTTCCCTTACCACTGTAATAGTAATAACCACCACTTACAGCAGCAATGACAATCGCTGTGATATATAAAACTTTAGTATCCATAAGTGTGGTTCTTCACTAAAAACAATTATGTACGTATATAAACATTAATGTGGGATTGTAATAAATTTTTCAAGTAGCTCTTGGTAAGTCCCTTTCGCCATCAGCAACATGTCGCAGATCTCGCGAACCGCACCACGACCACCCATCGCTTGGGTAACCAAGTCAGCACGACGACGTACTTCCACGTGACCATTTGGCACAGTGACTTTCATCCCTGCTATAGCAAATGCTGAAAGATCAGGCCAGTCATCACCCATATATAAACAGTCTTCAGGTGAAAGATTTAATTGTGCACAGGCCTCACGCAAAGCCACGCCTTTGTCTTCACGACCTTGGAATACTAAGTCGACGCCCAAATCTGACATACGTTTTTCAACAATATTACTTTTACGACCCGTAATAATAATGACTTTGATGCCTGATTTTTGCACCAGCTTCATGCCTAAGCCATCACGAATATCAAAGGATTTAATTTCATCCCCTGTATTGGTCAAAGTTACAAAACCATCACTTAAAATACCATCGACATCTAACACTAGCGCTTGAATATGACGTGCTTGCTCTAATAAAACATAAGATGCCATGGATTAATTTACCCCTGCTTGAATTAAGTCATGCATGCTGATGACACCAATCACTTTATTGGCAGCATCAACCACTACAAATTGGTTAATTTTTTTATCGCGTAATTTTTCTAAGGCTTGCACAGCACGTGCTTCCTGCGAAATGGTCGCTGGATGTTGAATCATTACTTCTGAAACAGGCAGATTCACATCGAACCCTTGTTGCTTATCAATTAAACGGCGCAAATCACCATCGGTAAAAATACCCAATAAGCGATTTTCTGAATCGACAACTGTAGTTAAACCCAAACGCTTATTGGAAATTTCATACAACACTTTATTCATAGGCGTTTCAGGGGCTACTTTTGGTAGTTCATTGCCAGTGTGCATTAAGTGTTTTACATGTAATAACAAGCGTTTACCCAACGCTCCTGCTGGATGAGAACGCGCAAAATCATCTGCTGTAAAGCCACGTGCTTCTAACAACGCCACGGCTAAAGCATCGCCCAACGCCAAAGTGGCAGTGGTACTTGATGTTGGCGCAAGACCCAATGGGCAAGCTTCTTGAATATTACCTAAAGTTAGAGCAACATCTGCATTTTGCGGCATTGGACCCGTGTCGTCACCGCTGATGGTAATTAAAGGCACTTCCAAGTGCTTAATTAATGGCATCAACATCATAATTTCATCACTCTTACCTGAGTTTGAAATTGCAATGAGTACGTCACCACGCACCAACATCCCCAAATCACCATGTCCTGCTTCACCAGGATGCATGAAGAATGAAGGTGTGCCTGTAGAAGCAAAGGTTGCCGCCATTTTACGACCAATATGCCCAGACTTACCCATACCAGTTACCACCAAGCGCCCTTTGCACTGAAGGATAATTTCGCAGGCACGGCTAAAACGCTCATCAATTTGAGTCGCTAGTACCCCTAAAGCTTGTTCTTCAATGCGCAAAGTTTCTAATGCGGCTTTCTGAAAATCGATTGGATTTGGCATGGTTTGTAGATTCAACGTTAGCAACCTTAAACTCAATATGAGTTGATTTCAGGGCATCTGATCATTATAGAAATAATGACTTACCCCAGTCTCAAGCAAAAAATAATTTTCGCAATTTTATCATATCTATGCAAATGCATCGTTTCTAAATGTATAACTTTTCACTTGCTTATAAAAATAACGTATAAAACTTTGTGAATCATGGACCTTACGTTATGATGAGAAATCTTTTTTTTATCGCAATATGTAAGCCCTATGCAACCTTTTGTTCTTTATAATTCAGAGCAACGTAAAAAAGTAGAATTTGTACCGCGTAAAGAAGGCCATATCGATATGTATGTCTGCGGCATGACTGTGTACGACTACTGTCATATTGGACATGCGCGCGTCATGGTTGCATTTGACTATATTATTCGCTTTTTGCGTAGTCAGGGCTGGAACGTAAAATACGTTCGTAACATTACCGACATTGACGACAAAATTATTAAACGCGCCAATGAAAATGGTGAAAGCATTACTGCACTCACTGATCGCTTTATTCAAGCCATGAATGAAGATGCGGAGAATTTGGGCTGTTTACACCCAAATGAAGCGCCACGTGCGACAGAATATATTGACCAAATGCAAAGCATGATTGGTAACTTGGTTGATAAAGGCACGGCTTACCCTGCAAGTAACGGTGACGTGTATTTCCAAGTTGAAAAATTTGCCAAATACGGTCGTCTTTCGGGTCGCATACTTGAAGATATGCAAGCGGGCGCATCGGAACGTGTTGATGTAGAAGTTGAGAAAAAGCATCCGTTTGACTTTGTACTTTGGAAACATGCTAAAGAAAATGAACCTGCGTGGGCTTCACCTTGGGGTAATGGTCGCCCAGGTTGGCATATTGAATGTTCTGCCATGTCGACGTGCTGCTTAGGCAACCATTTTGATATTCATGGTGGTGGTTCAGATTTAATGTTCCCACACCATGAAAATGAAATTGCACAAAGTGAAGCATCTACAGGCGAACAATATGTAAATTATTGGATGCACGTCGGCTTTATTAACGTTGATGGCGAAAAAATGTCGAAGTCTTTAGGCAACTTCTTTACCATTCGCGATGTGATGGAGAAATTCCACCCTGAAGTGATTCGTTACTTCATTGTGTCTTCGCACTACCGTAGTCCAGTAAACTTTTCTGATGTTGCGTTAAAAGAAGCTAAATCCGCGTTGAGTCGTTTCTATCATTCATTCAAAGCTTATCAACAAGTTTACGGCACCACTACCGTTGAGCAGTTAGATGACGCTTTAGTTGAACGTTTTAATGCCGCAATGCGTGATGACTTTAATACCGCTGAAGCGATTGCAGTGTTGTTTGAAATTAACAAAGAACTGAACCGTGCGGTGAAAGAAGAAAATGCTGAGCAAGCAGCGATTTATTATTCAACGCTACGTCACCTCACCAATATTCTAGGCTTGGTACAACATGACGTTGAAGATTTCTTGAAATCGGATATTGGTCAAGAAGCTTTAGGTTTGTCTGAAGCTGAAATTGAAGATTTAATCCAGCAACGTCAAGATGCCAAGAAAGCCAAAGATTTTGCTAAAGCTGATGGCATTCGTCAGTCTTTATTAGATCAAGGTGTGGTTTTAGAAGATACACGTCAAGGTACTGTATGGCGCCGTGCTGATTAATTCACCAGTTGTGCCAGCAGAGAGTTGACAGTGTAATTAAATTCTCTATAATGCACATCCATATTGCGGGAATAGCTCAGTTGGTAGAGCACAACCTTGCCAAGGTTGGGGTCGCGAGTTCGAGTCTCGTTTCCCGCTCCAAAATTTGAAAGGCGCTTATCGAAAGATAAGCGCCTTTTCTTATTGATTTTTAATAAAATTAATATTTATTAGAATTTCTTATACTTTCACTATCGCCCCCTACTTCCACCTTTAAATGAAAATGTGACCAATTGGTTACCATATAATGACCATGAATTTTGACCCCGAGGTAAAGCCAACTAAGATTGATTCACATATCACATATTTCTGTAATTACACATTTAAAGTCAAGAATATTGCCATTCAGAGTTACAGCTAAAAGTCGACCATCTTCATCCTCGACTACCAATTAAGTCACACATCGAATTATATTTTTTGAGTAAATTTGGTCGCTATAAAGAAATAGATGACATTATCCTTATAATGGCACTTTTACATTGTTGTCCTAAAATTTCAATACAAATTAATTTAGTAAATTAAGAACAAATTTTTCAATCTTGCTCTTTCTCAAAAATGAATTAATCGCCAACCTGAATATCCAGATAAGCACATTAGAGGAATTACAAGCTGATCTAGACGTTTGGCTGAAATTCTAAAATACTGAACAAACTCATCAAGGAAAAATGTGCTGTGGTCGCACGCCACTAGAGACACTATTTGAAGGGAAGCAAATTTGGGCTGAGAAGAATTTAGCTCAAATTTTACCTGATAGGAACCTAACAAATGGGTAACTGTCAGATCTGGTTTGAGCTAGTAAATTTAAACAAATCTAAAGATAGCATTTCCACTTTTAGCTATAAATCTGTAAAATTAGTTCGCATTCGTTAAGCCGTTTTTTAATCAGCCCCAATTCTTTGACTGATTCTTTTTGCAAACCAATTTCTTCATTGCATTCTGCTTTTAATTCAATATTTTAGACGCTTATCAGTCTGGTTTAGGCTTATAAGCATCATTAGGTGCCCACATGGAAATTAAAGTCAATTATCTCGATAACCTTCGACTCGAAGCTAAATTTGATGACTTTACTGTAATTGCTGACCAACCAATTCGCTACAAAGGCGATGGTTCAGCACCAGGACCATTCGACTATTTCTTAGCCTCATCAGCGATGTGTGCAGCATACTTTGTCAAGGTCTATTGCCTTGCACGTAACATTCCAACCGATAACATTCGCTTATCACAAAATAATATTGTCGATCCTGAAGATCGCTATAAACAAATTTTTAAAATCCAAGTTGAACTTCCTGCGGATATTTCAGAAAAAGACCGTCAAGGGATTTTACGTTCGATTGATCGCTGTACGGTTAAAAAAGTGATTCAAACCGGACCTGATTTTGTGATTGAAGAAGTTGAAAGTATTGATGCCGATGCGCAAGCGCTGTTGATGCCGAATTTGGCTTCTGAACATCTGACCCATATTACAGGAAAGGACTTACCTTTAGAGGAAACCATTGCCAATATGTCTGGTTTGTTGGCAGACCTCGGCATGAAAATTGAAATTGCGTCTTGGCGTAATATTGTGCCAAATGTTTGGTCATTGCATATTCGTGATGCACATTCACCAATGTGTTTCTCGAACGGTAAAGGTGCGACCAAAGAAAGTGCTTTAGCGTCAGCATTGGGTGAGTTTATTGAGCGTTTGAACTGTAATTTGTTCTATAACGATCAGTTCTGGGGTGAAGAGATTGCCAATGCCGAGTATGTGCATTATCCAGAAGAAAAATGGTTCCAGCCTGGACCGAATGGTGAATTGCCTCCCGAAATTTTAGACGAATATTGCAAAGCCATTTACGACCCTGAAAATGAACTTTTGGGTACACATTTATACGACACCAACTCGGGCAATACCGAGCGCGGTATTTGCTCGTTGCCTTATGTGCGTCAGTCCGATGGTGAAGTGGTGTACTTCCCTACCAATCTGATTGAAAACTTATATTTAAGTAACGGGATGAGTGCGGGCAATACACTGGCAGAAGCACAAGTCCAATGTTTATCTGAGATTTTTGAACGTGCGGTGAAGCGTGAAATTATTGAAGGTGAAATTGCGCTGCCAGATGTCCCTGCTGACGTACTGGCGAAATATCCAAGTATTATTGAAGGCATTAAAGGTTTAGAAGAACAAGGCTTCCCAATTTTAGTTAAGGACGCATCGCTGGGCGGCCAATTCCCTGTGATGTGTGTAACCTTAATGAATCCGCGTACGGGTGGCGTATTTGCCTCTTTCGGTGCACATCCAAATATGCAAGTGGCGATTGAACGCAGCCTGACTGAACTGATGCAAGGGCGTAGTTTTGAAGGCTTGAATGATTTACCGCAACCGACCTTTAGCTCACACGCTGTGACAGAGCCAAACAACTTTGTTGAACACTTTATTGATTCAAGCGGTTTGGTCTCTTGGCGTTTCTTCAGTGCAAAATCAGAATATGATTTTGTCGAATGGGACTTTAGTGCCGAAGGTCATGCCAAAAATACCGATGAAGCCAAAATTCTGTTTGATATTCTGAAAGATATGGGCAAAGAAGTGTATATGGCCGTCTATGAGCATTTGGGTGCCAAAGCATGTCGTATTTTAGTGCCTGATTATTCAGAAGTGTATTTGGTTGAAGATTTGATTTGGGACAACACCAACAAAGCCTTGTTGTTCCGTGAAGACACACTTAATTTACATCGTTTGGATGATGAACAGTTAGAAGCGTTGGTTGAACGTTTAGAAGAAAGCGAACTCGATGACTATACTGACATCAAGACCCTAATCGGGATTGAATTTGATGACAATACAGTGTGGGGGCAGCTCACCATTCTTGAATTAAAACTATTGATTTATCTGGCATTACAGCAATTTGAAGAAGCCAAAGACTTGGTTGAAACCTTCTTGCAATACAACACCAACACCGTTGAACGTGGTTTATTCTACCAATGCTTAAATGTAGTGCTCGAAGTTGAAATTGATGATGAAATGCAACTTGAAGATTATGAAGTGAATTTCCGTCGTATGTTTGGTGATGAACGTATGGATGCCGCTGTCGGTTCAGTCGATGGCAGTGTTCGATTCTACGGTTTAACACCAACCAGCATGAAACTGGAAGGACTAGATCGTCATCAGCGTTTGCTCGATAGCTACCAAAAATTGCATGCAGCCCGTGCCAAATATTCGAGCATATCTAAAGCGGAATCGCTAGTTAACTTGATCTGATTCAGTTTCGTGTATACAAAGGCTTATAGCCATACTTCTCATTAAAGAAGTATGGCTGTTTCCTCTGTTCATATCATGAGAAAAAGTTACTTAATCTAGAATAAAAAGCACCCTTAATTGAGCATTACGATGTCTAAAATTCTGGATGCTTTAAAAGCATTTTAATTGTTGCTTGATCTGTCAGCTTTACCAAAGCCGCAGGTCAGATGAGGGCGCGAGTTAGAGTCTCGTTTCCCGCTCCAAAATTTAAAAGGCGCTTATCGAAAGATAAGCACCTTTTATTATTGATTCTTAATAAATTTATTTTTAATCAAATCTAGTCATGTTGTAGTACATCACAAGAGATGAGTTCATCTTAAAATCCATCTTTCATCCAAATGCACAAATCTCCTAGAATTGATATGTGTAATTGATTAATACACGATGCTGATCCCAATCTTTACGAGTCATACCGTTAATTTTTTCTCCAAGCTGACCATTTTTAAACCTTGAGTCATAATTCAAATAGGAATATCGAACATCCATATTCTTCACCCAAGGAATTGCATAACTCAACGTTAAATCTAGGAACTGCTCTTTTCCTTCAAGAGCACTACTAATATTGCTTTGATGCGCTCCAAAACCATAAATATACTTAGCTTCAGTTTTTAAGCCTTTGATCTTATCCTTCCAATCGTACTTAAGCCGTAGTGCAATAGCAATTTCATCATTATTGCTAAAATCAGGACCTATGCTAGAAGCTGTAGGAAATGGATTGGTACCATGGTCCTGTGTGAGAACATTGACCCGATCCGAATATGTGGAGAAATTGTCTTCTATCCAAAATCCATCAAATTTAGACACAGCCAATCCTGTCTCAATGTTATGGTTTGCCCAATTCAGGTCTAAGAAATATCCTCTTCCTCGGTTATCAATGTCTTGCCCTTTAACACAATCTAAATCAAATTCAGCACCACATTTAAACAAGGCTCCATCATCACGAGAAAAAAAAGCCCCTCCGCTCAAGCGCCATATATTGTCCGCAACTGGAAGTTTGTATTGAAGAATTGCACCATATTTTTCTAAATAGTTTTTGCTCTTTAGATATTCCGCAGAAAAACTCACATTTTGGGTCTGATACAAGCCTCCAATCAGACCAACATAAGAAATTCGTTCATTATTGTCTGTGACTAATTTTTCAAAAGAATCCATGCTACGTGGCTTCCATTGATCATAATAAGAAATATAAGTTTTCACTTGATCAGTGAGTTTCAATTTTGCACTTGCTCCTGAGAATGTGTCAGGTACAGCACGATTCGTTGTACTTTTAAGTAATAAGGAATCCTGCATTTGACGCCCTACTTTCAACTCACCAATATCTGAAATTTTTGCTTTAACATACAGTTGCCCCAAAGTCGCAAAATTCTGATCTAATTTTCCATTTGCTTGCACTTCTAATAATTGGGTTGTAGGTTTACCAGAGTCGAATATTCTCGTCACGGCATACAATGAGCCATCCATTCCCAACCAGTTTGCCCAGTATTTAGAGCGATAATTTAATTCGACCCCTAAAGCACTTTGTTCATAGCCAACTTCGGAAGGAGACGCATTACTTAGAGTTGGATGAGCTGTCCCTTCATCATTCCAATAACGCGTATTTAGTTTTAATTCCAATGTTCCTAAATCAGATGGCTGTGCTGCATAACTCCATGTACATAAAAAACAGCTCATCACCCCACATACAATATATGGATTCATTTAAAGTTCCTTTTTTAGGCATGAATGACCTTTTGCCTAACTTTTATAGTTAGGCAAAATTCACTGTAGAGAATAAGAAAGTGATTTAAGGGGAGAGTTTTTCGAGCATTTGTCCTTTGGTTTCAATTGCAAACCAGAACGTCACTAGCCCACCAATTAATGCGACTACAGCCAAAACACTAAAAACATATTGGATGCCATAACCCGACACCACAAGTCCTACCATGAGTGGTCCAATTGCAGATCCTGCACGTAACCAAGCGGTGCTGAATCCTATACCCATTGCTCTCAATCTGGTCGGATAGAGTTCGGCAGCATATAAGTACAAGGAGAAAGAAATGGTCTGTAAAATTGCATAGCTTAATGTCGCAAGAACAACAACTTCTGTAGCGGTTTTAGCACCCAGTATAGACAGACTCATTAATGGAATAATGGCCAGAAAGAATGCCACAGTGTACCAAGGGCGACGTCCCACTTTATCAATCATTAACGCACAGATAATGGAGGCGATGACCCCAACACCTGAAGTAATCCAGCCGTAACCTAAACTGGTTTGTAATGATAAACCGAAGTGCTGTTTATAAAGTGACGGCAGCCATGTCACCATTGCATTGTTCACCATATAGACACAGAACCACATACCCCAAAGCGTGAATGTGCGTTTACGATAAATTCCTCTAAAGAGTTCACGCCAATCTGTTTTTGCCATAGATTGCGGATTTATTTCCTTAACTTGAGGCTCTGGCAGATGTTTTCCACTTTTTAATGCCCCCTGTTCAAACAGGGTCACCACTCGGTCAGCTTCTTCAAAACGTCCTTTTGATGCTAACCACCGTGGAGATTCTTTTAAGAAAAATCGTAAAGGAATAACCAATAACGAAGGAATAAGCCCTACAATAAACATGACTTTCCAGCCATAAATAGGCATTAAGAAATAAGCTGCCATGCCTGCAAACATTAATCCTAAAGGAAATAAAACTTCGTACAATAAGAAAAATTTCCCTCGCTTCTCTGCCCCAATAAACTCATTAATGTAAGCACTTGCAACGGGTACCTCGCCACCTGTCCCTACACCTTGCAAGAATCGGAAAACTAATAAAGATAGCCCGCTCCAAGCAAATAAGCAGGCTATATCCATCGCAACAAAAAGTAGGATGGTAAATGAGAGAACTTTTAATCGACCGACCTTCTCAGCCAGTGATCCAAAGAAAACAGCACCGAATAATTGTCCAACATATCCAGCAGCAATAATTGCTCCTACATATGCTGGGGTTAAATGCCATTCACTAATCAATTGGGGTAAAGCGAAGGCAATTGCGAGCACAGTATAGGCATCAAAAAATGTCGCTATACCAATAGTGACACGCATAAACTGCAATCTGCGTGTCACAGGAATTCGTTCAAGTCTTGCAATAATTTCAGCATTTTTTTGTTGATGATGATGAATTAACTCCATATCCGCTAGATTTGTCATCCTCAATCTCCTTATCAACTACGTTCCTCGTAGTTTTTTTGTTTTCGTTGCAACTACCTGTCGCCAGTAATCTCGTACTTTTTAATTATTATTTTTAATTCATGTCCGAACTTTGCCCAGGCAGCGTACATGATAAAAGGGCCAACGTAAAACGTTAGCCCTTATGTTATTTAGGCAACCGCCTGTTTTTCATCCACCTTGCCAATACCTGCTAATCGCATCGCTTCATGAATTTCTTGCTCTGCCCCTTCCACTAGCGGTAATAATGGTGAACGTACAGTTGCATGATCTAAAATTCCTCGTGCAACCAAGGCATGTTTTAAGGCAACGGTTCCTTCCATATGTGAACCGCGATGGTAAACATTACGTGTTACAGGTAAAAGCTGATCATGAATCGCACGTGCTTTTGCATAGTCTTTTGCCTTACCAGCCTTAATCATTTCAATTAAAAGCTCAGGTGCAATATTGCCATAGCCTACTAATGCACCATCGACATCAAACATGGTGTGTAATAGATATTCATCATGACAAGTGAGGATTTGCAGGTCAGGGCGTTCACGACGAATGATTGGGATTTCCACATCCCAGCGACGCATATTACGTACACCATTTTTCATTGCAAATACACCTGGTTGAGCAGAGATATCTAATAAAGTATCTAAGTCATACGTGGCTTTTGTCGCATCAGGATATTGAAACAAAATTGAAGGTAAACCACTCTCTTCATAAATTGCTTTATATCGATCTTGTGGTGCACCCTTTTGATAGCCAAAGCGCAGCCAACCATGTGATGGATAAATCAAACCTGCAGCAGCACCGGCTGCAACTGCGCGCTTGGCTTCTTGCGCAGCAACTTCAGTGCCTTCTAAGGTAATCCCTGCAATAACTGGAATTTTGTTATCTACAGATTTAACAAAACTTTCGATCACTTGTTGCTGTTCTTTTTGAGAGAGGAAAGTACCTTCCCCAGCATGTCCTAGAACAACTAAACCTTTCACTCCATCAATACTGCCAAGCCAAGAGCCTAGTCGCTGGATCGCAGCATGGTCAACTGCACCATCACGAGTAAATGGAGTCACAGGGGCTGGTGTTAAACCACGTAAATCAATGCTCATCTTTTGCATCCTTGTATATAATCAAGTTAAAGTTATAAAATTAATATAATTCAATACTTTAATTGAATTTAAAACTTTATGATTAAAGTATAGGATGTATCAAATTTTTCGAGAATCCGTTATTTTCTTATTTCAGTTATACTGAATTGGTATACCTTACAGGAGTGATCAGGTGAATTACACGCAATGGAAATTATTCTTAGATGCAAATGATTTAGGCAGCTTAAGTAAAGTGGCTCAGTTTTATAACACCAGCCAACCGCACATTAGTCGCCAATTACAAGAATTAGAAGATTTCTGTGGTGGACGATTATTTCACCGTACAGGTCGTGGGGTCACACTTACGGATTTAGGTGTATTTTTACTCCCCAAAATTCGCCATTGGGTCAAACTGACTGAACAATTACAAAATGATATTCACCATTCCAGTAAGAACTTAATAGGTAAAGTTCGAATTGGCAGTATTCCTTCTACTGCACATCCTTTACTTACAACCGTGAGTCATCGTCTTAAAAAGGAATATCCTCAAATCGAACTTTCAGTTCGTGAAGGACAAGGTGTCTTATTAGAAAAATGGCTTGAAGAAGGATCTGTTGATTTATCTTTACACTATCGATTTAATTCATCTTCACAAAATGGAGATTTATATTTAGCGGAAGTGGAAACTTATTTAGTCGGCAAAAAAGACGATCCTTTATTAAAAAATACCAGCATCGATTTCGCTCAGCTTGATGGTTTGCCTTTAGTTACTTTCTGCCGACCAAGTAGTTGGATCACACATTTAGAAAATATTGCACGCCAGAAACAAACGACGCTCAATATTGCATTTGAAGCGGATTCAATCAGTATGCAAATGCACCTGATTGAGAGTGGTAACTATTATGGAATTTTAAGCCCTCAAGCAATTAAAAATCATGCCCTAGATAAAAAACTCACCGCAGTAAAAATTATTCAACCCAATATTAAGCGCTATTTATCATTATCCATGTCGCCACATACCTATTTGACCCCACCTTGCAGAAAAGTCATTGATATCATTAAAGATATATTAAAGTCAGATGATCTCGATTTTTCTAATATAAAAGATGATTCATTTAGTTACTAGAATGTCTTTAGTTTATAAAATAACGTGATGAAGGTGTCAGATTAATCTACACCTCATCTATTGATTTCATTTTTATCGGCAATGTCACACAATTTAAAAATTAGTTATCCCCCTTAACTACTCTAATTTATAGCTCAGCACGGAAAACTAACTACTTCATTGTTTAAATTAATTAAGGACTGTTACACGTGCATGAATTTCATTCACCTGACTTTGAAAACTCCTTGCACGAAGCTGATCTATCAATAATCTAATGCAATCCATTTTGGTTTCCACTACACTTCATCAGAGATAGCATGACCATTTTTTCCATATCAGCATGTCCCGAATCTTCACCGAGTTTTTTATTTTGAAAATTATATTTATCAAAAAACTTAAAGATTAAAATTCACCCACCAAAACCAGTTTAAACTCACTTTTATTGGAATATATTTTTTCATTACTGTTAAAATTAAAAATCATGAGAGTTTTACTATCTTTCATAGCTCTATCAATCAGGGATGATTAGCGAATAAATTCATTATGGAAATCAAACAAATAAAATATTTTTTGACCGTTGTTGAAGCTGGCAGTATTGGTAAGGCAGCTCAAAAACTAGATGTCGGTGCTTCGGCTATTAGCCAGCAAATTAGTAAACTGGAACAAGAACTTAGCATTCGTTTATTACAACGTAATGCCTTTGGCGTTACACCTACACCCGCGGGTTTGGCTTTTTTAAAACACTCGCAGTTAATTCTAAGACAAATCAACTTTGCTGTAGATGCCGCTCATTCAGCCAGACTTTCTGGACATGTCAGTCTTGGTTTTCCACCCACCATTATGGCTTTACTCGGCATACCCTTAATGAAATTAATGTCTGAGCGCTATCCTGACATTCGTCTTGAAATTGTGGAAACACTATCGGGTAACCTAATACAGTCCATCAATGCACGTCAGCTTGATCTCGCAATTATTTTTACCAATGAAATTGATAAACAGTGGTCTATAGAGCCATTGGTTCGAGAACAAATGTATTTAATGGCTCGAAAAGAAGTACTGGAAGAATATGGTCTTGCAGAATGCATCAAGAGTGGCATCATCCAGTCACAACAAATTGGAGACATTCCTTTAGTTCTGCCACGTCAGCGACACAGCTTAAGAAAACTCTTAGAACATAAGATTGGGCAACTAAATGTCGTCTATGAAATTGATGGTCTGCGTTTGCTTATGGATAGTCTCATCCATCTAGACCTTGCAAGCGTTCGACCAGGAAGTGCTTGCCTGCCAGAATACCAGCCTCAATTAGAATTACTTAAAGTCGTTGAGCCAGAAATTGAACGTATTAATTATCTTGTTAGCCTCGCGGAAGAGGAATTATCTCCTGCTGCATTAGCCGCAAAATCAGCAATACGCGCTTGTGTAAGAGAACTTATACAAAATCAAAGCTGGCCTTGCGCTGAAAATATTTTTTAGACAACCATTAATTTTATTAAATACCCACTTAACGTTGTCCTCTCTCCTACTCCTGCTTTTTAGGATTACATTTTGCACCGAATGATAGATGAGTTTTCATTTATCAAATTGTAAAGTGTAGTCAAAACATGAAACAAGGCTTCACGATTTGTATGAGGGTTGCTTTTAAATCTTTACTCTAGCCCATGCGTAATTTCGCTCGGGCTTTTACAAAAGTTTTAGAAAAAGTATCCAAATTGAAGATTGTGAATGTTTCCATGTTGTAAGGCCAAGGAGGTCTCCAATGGATAGCGTAAATAATCGTACAGCCACTTTCAAAAAAATATTAAATGTAACCAGTGGCAACTTTTTAGAGCAGTACGATTTTTTTCTTTTTGGTTTCTATGCCACTTATATTGCAGCAAAATTTTTCCACTCAGAAAATGAATATGTCTCTTTAATGATGACATTTACCGTATTCGCTGCTGGTTTTCTGATGCGCCCTTTAGGCGCAATTTTTCTGGGTGCTTATGTCGATAAAGTTGGTCGCCGTAAAGGTTTAATTGTGACACTCAGTCTAATGGCTATGGGAACTGTCTTAATTACCTTTGTTCCAGGCTATGAAACTATAGGCATAATTGCTCCAATTTTGGTGGTAATTGGACGTCTGTTACAAGGCTTCTCGGCAGGTGTTGAGTCTGGTGGTGTCTCTATTTACTTGGCTGAAATTTCTACCGATAAAAACCGTGGATTTATTACCAGTTGGCAGTCTGGCAGCCAGCAAATCGCGGTTGTGTTTGCTGCATCACTTGGTTATTGGCTAAATACTGTTTTAACGAATGCTCAAGTCGGTGAATGGGGTTGGCGTATTCCGTTTCTGATTGGCTGTTTAATTATTCCATTAATCTTTTTATTCCGTCGTACCTTAGAGGAAACAGAGGACTTCAAAGCGCAAAAAACGCATCCGTCTTCAAAAGAAATTTTCAACACACTGGTTAGCAACTGGCGTATTGTCCTTGCTGGCATGATGTTGAGTGCCATGACCACAACCACATTCTACTTCATTACTGTTTACACCACTGTATATGCCAAACGTACATTAGAAATGTCCGTGACTGACACCCTTTTAGCCACTGTGTTTGTAGGTCTATCCAATTTCTTCTGGTTACCAATGGGTGGCTTGCTTTCAGACAAGATTGGTCGTAAACCCGTTTTAGTCGGCATTACTACGCTCGCCATTTTTACAACGTATCCAGTTTTGAGCTGGTTAGTGAGTGACATTAGCTTCACGAACCTTCTGATTACACTTGCTTACTTCTCATTCTTCTTTGGTATGTATAACGGCACCATGGTTGCTACGCTTGCCGAAGTCATGCCAAAACGCGTACGTACTGTCGGTTTCTCTTTAGCTTTCAGCCTTGCAGCAGCTATTTTTGGCGGTATGACGCCTATGGCTTGTACTTTCCTTGTCGAAAATACTGGGAATGCAAGTACACCTGCTTTCTGGCTGATGTTAGCCGCTGTATGTAGCTTAATTTCAAGTTTATATCTATGTCGCGGTTCTAAACAAAACACGTCTGATCCAGTCATTGAGCCAGCAAAAATAAACGCTTAACCCCTGCTATACCCCATCTTTAGTTTTAATAAAATGCACAGTACGGTTAATCTTGGATTTCCGTACTGTGCTCTCTTGCAATAAAAAATGAGGCACAACATGAAAAAAATCTCTGTATTAAAATCAATCTTCTTTGCCAGTGCAGGTCTAGTATCTTCATTCACCAATGCAGATACCCTAGAAGTTATTAGCTCTGGTGGTTTTTATTCATCCATGGAAAAACTGATTCCTGTTTTTGAACAACAAACAGGTCATACGGTTCATCTTTCATCAGGTTCTTCGATGGGTGCATCACCAACCGCAATCCCCAACAGACTCGATCGTGGAGAGCGTTTTGATGTTGTGGTTCTTGCCGCGCCTGAACTCAATAAACTAGCAGATAAAGGTTTCGTAGAACCAAATTCACAACGAGATTTAGTTAAATCTAGTATTGGTATGGCGATTCCTAAAGGTGCTAAAAAACCAGATATTAGCACTGCGGAAAAATTCGAAAAAGTTTTGTTGAATGCCAAACATATTGGTTACTCAGCCAGTGCAAGTGGTACACATCTTGAAAAAAATGTCTTCCCAAGTTTCCCACCAGTTGAATATAAAGTCATTTCTAGTAAAGCTGAAAAAGTGGTTGGCGATCGTGTTGCTAAACGTATTGCCGAAGGACAATTTGATGTTGGATTCCAGCAAATTAGCGAAATCAAACCATTTACAGGTAAATATGGACAAGTTGAGCTAGTTGGACCTATTCCTGCTCCTTATCAAAAAGTCACCATTTTTTCCGCAGGTATTGGCAAAAACACTAGCTATGAAAAAGCGGCTAATGAATTGATTCAATTTGTGAAATCACCACAAGCGACACAAATTATTGAAGAGCAAGGTCTAGAACAGATCAAACAATAAAAAGGCTGTATGAGGCAACATCTAAACAAGATGTTGCCTTTTTTTATTCGTTATTTATTCACTCTAATACTAAATCAGAAATTCAAAATTAGTCCCAAAAACTTCTATATATTCTCGGCAATACACCCCTAACCCTGTTTCCATTTCCTACAGTCCCCTATTTTCACTTGTTTTGCTTATCTGAGATCACTTGATCAAGTTTTCACTCTGTAATTGATTCAGTTATAAACCCTCCCAATAACAGTATTTTCTGCTCAATGCAGCTTCATTGTTATGTATTCTTATAAACTGAAACTAAGTGTTTACCCGAATATTTAAGGATGTATCGTTATTGGATGACCAACCGATTTTGAATAGCCCCCCAAAAATTTCAGACAATAGACTGCTCTTATTAGGGATTTTTCATAAAAAATTAAATTGAATAGAAAGAGTTTTCTATTTTTTAATAGGGTAAGACTTGTATTCAAAGATATTTTCTTATCCTAGCTTTTGAAAATGGAAAAAGAACTTTCAATCTGAATTTGGCTATCGGTCATTGAGTGGCGCATTAGGGATTGATGCAAGAGGGCTATGAATTGACCTGTTATTCTTCTAAAAATATCCGATAGGTATTAGGCGACTATTTGCTGCTAAATTACTTTACGCTCCAGACGTAAAATAGAAAAGCTCAAGCAATGTCAGATGAATAGCATTACTTGAGCCGATGATTTAATTGAACGGACTATGCAAACAATCAGAAAAGTGAATATCCGCAAAGTATCAATCCTGTTCTAGAATTCATATTTCGCCATCATTTCTATACGATTATCTTTACCAATTCGATCATTCACGGTATTACGTTCACCATAGACATACTCCACCCCAAAAGTTAAAGGTTTAGTGGGTTTGAACATCATATTCACCCAGCCCTGTTGTAACTTCTCATTGGCATCTTTCGTAATACGGTCTTTATCAGCATAGATCAAAGTACCATAGCCGAGAGTACTTCTCAGCTTTTGATTAAATTGATAGGTGAGGCCCATTTGAAAGGCATCAAAATCAATTAATTCGATGTCATCGCCATTTTGGATATAACGACGGTTATCTGAACTTGCCAAAAGTAATTTATTGTCTCCAGAAACATGCGAATAGTTCGTATTGAATAATAAGGATGGCGTGATTTTATAACGAAGCCCGAGTGCTGCTCCCCAACCCAATTCTGTTTCATCATTTTCACTACGTAAGCGTACTTCTTGCAACAGACCGCGTGCAGTCATTACACCTTTACCTGTGGCAAATTCATGTTTAACTTTACCTGCCAGTAAGGGCAAACGGTTCTCATCATTGCCTTTTTCTAAGCTTAAGAAATACATGGTGAGCGGACTGATGGGTTGCGAGTAACGTACCATTGGGTTACGCGTTGTACCACCACCTAAAGCAGTATTTGAATCGAGCATTTCTGGCGCTGTTTCTGCTGAAAGAAAGTTAGATGTCGTTTGACCAATCAACCAACGATCATAATTCAAATAAACATGGCGTAAGCGTGCTGTATCTTTGTTCTCTCCCCCACGAAAATCTATTTCAATTTTGCCTTTTAATGTTTGGTCAGCTAAAGGGGTGGTAAAATCTAAACCTATACGTGTGGCATTTACTGTCGAATCCAAACGATCTTCAGTGGCATTTTTACTCGGATCCCCTTCTAGCACCACAGTATTAATACGGTTAAACATACCTTTCGCACCTTCAATCTGGTATGCAGCATCAGCACGAACAAATCCATATAAATTTACATCAGTACCCGATTTGGTTTGCCACTTGGTGATAGCTTGAGGATTTTTTTCAACGGGTTTGGTTGCAGTGGTTTCTACTACGGGTGTGCTGTTGAGGGTGGTGACAGATTTCGCTTGCTGAGCCTGAAGCATTTGTCGAAGCTCATTCACTTCAGCACGCAATTGTTCAATTTCACTGCTCTGATTGGCATGTGTAAATGTGGTGATCGTGGTCAAACTCGCGATGAGCGCTATCTTAGATGTGTTAAATTTCATTTTGCATTCCATGTATTTTATTTCAATAAATATGTTGTTCATCCATTTACAAAAACTGTAGGTATAGTTCCCCCTAAATGAGCCTGTTCAGCTGCTTAGAACATCTTATTTTTCAGATTTAAAAAACAGTTGAAGACTTCGTTGATAAAAGAAATGGGTGGTCAGAATGACAAAAATTAATCTGCAGAGTTGAAAAGCCACAACAATGGGTACCGCAAGATCAAGCGCTTTCGCCATGAGCGACATTTCTGCGATTCCTCCTGGTGAAAGTCCTAAAATCAAGAGCTGTTTTTCGGTATGGCTTAGATTGACCAGTAATAATGCGAAACTGATCGATAACCCTAAAGCCAGTAAATTGAATGCCAGTGTCATCACAATAAATTTTTTATTGTTCTTTAAAAAACTAAATGGGAATTTGCTACCCAATGACCAGCCAATACAGACTTGACCAAAAGCAATAAACCATTCTGGCAATCTCATTTGAATCATCCCGTAGAATGACAACAACCCAATAATGGCTAATGGACCCAAGATCCAAGCATTCAACAGATTAAAAAATTGAAAAACCTTACCAACAAAAAATGCTAGACAAAAAAGCAGAAAAACCTGAAGAAAGCCAAATCTTTCCGTATCTTGTATATGCAAACCAGACCATTCAACTTGAAAATAAAGTTGCATAAAAACTGGAACCAATACAACCAGAATCACAATTCTCAAACTATGTGCAGCAACCACTTTATCGACTTGTGCCTGATGGCGTTCTGCAATATTCACCATCTCACTGGCGCTGCCGATGGCTGAAGAAAACCATGCGGTAGCCCAATCTAAGGCATTAATTCGATATTGCAGACCCGCCAGCATAGCTCCCAGTAAGAGTGACCATGCCATCCCAATCAGAATAAAGCCCCAATAAGCAGACACGGCTTGTACCAGAGCAGGTGTAAAGTATAGACCCAAGGCCATACCAATAATGATCTGCCCTACACGTCGCCAGCGAGGATCACAGTTGAGTGGATGCCCAACGCTCCCCAGTAGCAAGGCCGTCAACAATGGACCCAGCAACCATGGCAAAGGAATATGCACATAATTGGCCAATACGGCTCCCAATAGAGCGAGAACCAAGCCTTTGATATTTGAGCTGATTGCTTTCATAATTTTTGGCAATAATAGTCAACAGCTGCTGACCGTTATTGCCATCCCGTTAGGCTTGTTGCTTTTTGATGAACAAGTACTTACGTACCACTGGTAAAATCAATAACAATACCGACATGATCCAAAGACCCATGCTGATGTTACTGCTCCACAAAATGCTGAGTTCACCTTGAGAAATAGACAATGCACGACGTAAATTAGACTCCATCAACTGTCCTAGAACGAAGCCAAGAATTAACGGTGCCAATGGGAAATCAAATTTTCTCAGGATATATCCAAATACACCCAAGCCCATGCAAAGCAGCAAGTCAAAGATATTGGTGTGAATGGCATACACCCCAACAAAGCTGACACTGGCAATAATTGGAATCAGAATATAATTAGGAATACTCAACATGCGGGCAAAGAAACCCACCAATGGTAAGTTCAATACCAACAGAATGATATTACCGACCATCAAAGATGCAATCAGCGACCAAACCAATACTGGTTCCTGAGCAAATAATTGAGGACCTGGGGTAATGTTGTACATAAGCAATGCGCCCATCATTACCGCAGTTGTACCTGAACCAGGTACACCCAAAGTCAACATCGGGACAAATGAACCACAAGCCGCTGCGTTATTGGCACTTTCGGGAGCAGCAAGACCACGCAGATCACCTTTACCAAATTTGCTACTGTCACTTGCCATCTTACGTTCAGTGGTATAAGCCATCGCACTTGCAACGGTTGCACCTGCACCAGGTAAAATTCCTGAGAAGAAACCAATTAATGCACCACGGATAATGGTAGCCAATGAACTGAGAAATTCTTTTACGTTGAATAGTGAACGTTTTCCTTGCTCCATCGCGACTTTACCAATCGTGGTACGTTCAAGCAGCAACAAGATTTCACTGACACTGAATAATCCGATCACCAAAGTCGTAAATGCAATACCATCACTTAAGCCTACACTGTTAAAGGTAAAGCGATAAACGCCAGTAATTGCATCCATCCCCACAGTAGAAAGAGCCAAGCCCATTAATGCCATGATTAATGTTTTGAAAGGCTGTGTACTGACCAAACCCGTTAAACAGACAATTGCAAATACCATTAAGGCAAAATATTCAGCTGGACCAAACGCGATTGCCCACTTCGCCAATATTGGAGCAAACAACACAATGCCAATAAAAGCGACAGTACTGCCAATAAAGGAACTGACCGAAGACAATGACAAGGCAATTCCTGCCTTTCCTTGCTGTGCCAATGGATAACCATCTAAGGTGGTCATAATGGCCCCAGCATCCCCTGGTACGTTTAAGAGAATCGCTGAAATGCGTCCGCCATATTCACAACCCAAATAGACTGCTGCCAATAAAATTAATGCACTATCAACTGGTAAACCTAAGGCATAAGCAAACGGCAATAAAATTGCCACGCCATTAATAGGACCTAAACCTGGCAATAAGCCAACAATCGTTCCAAGAAATGCACCAACAAAGGCGATTAGGAGATTTTGCGGTTGTAAGGCAACCTCGAAACCTGTCATTAAAAAACTTAATACGTCCATATCGGGTCATCCTTAACCAAAAAATCCAAGTGGTAATGGCACATCCAAGAAACGGTCAAACATATAATAGGTACTAACGCTGAGTACCAAGCCTGTAACCAAAACTGGAACGGTTTTGCCATGGAAAAGTTTGCCCACTGCAACCGTCATCAACAGCGTTGCAACAATAAAACCTAGCCATTCAAAAATTAATGCATACAGTGTTAAAGCGAGCGTACACAACACTAACTTTCCAAGCAGATGTTTTGTCCAATGCAATTCAACTGGTTCAAACATAATGGCTGGTCGCACAGTGAGATACACTGCACAAGCTGTAATTAAGCCCATTAATAAGATAGGAAAAGCTTTAGGTCCCACTGGATCGTAGGAAATAGGGGCCTCAAAATTGCTTGCATAGATCAGCAAAAATAATCCACACACGGCAATAATGGCGGTAAGAATCCGTTCAGATTTCATCATCTATCCTCAAAACAAAGACTGAGCTGAGAAATAGTTTCTCAACTCAGGTCATCCGTTATTTTGATAATTTATATTCTTGCGACAATTTGCGCATTTCTTCAGTCTGCTTATATACATAGGCAGTCAGTTCTTCACCCGTCATATCAAATGGGAGTAGATCTTGGTTGTTACGTACTGCCTCAAATTTTTGGTCAGCCATCATTTTATCAAAGGCATTTTTCCACCAACCATATGCTTCATCACTCACCTTTGGTCCCATATAGAAACCACGAATTACTGGCCATTCTATGTCATAGCCCTGCTCTTTAGCAGTACTTAGCTGTGAGAATTTCCCGTCTAAGCGTTTGTCTGCAAACACTGCCAAAACTCGAATATCACCAGATTCAAGGTGTGAGCCTACTTCACTGACATTGCCGACACCGACTTGAATATGTTGCCCCAGTAATGAAGTTAGGACTTCACCGCCACCTTCAAGTGCAACAAATCTCAAGTCGGCAGGACTAATGCCTGCTTTTTTTGCCAGCATTGCAGTTTGCATCCAGTCTTGACCACCGACACTTCCTGCACCACCAAAGCTAATTGCTTTCGGGTTTTCTCGTAAGGCTTTCATCAGGTCATCAAGATTTTTTAGTGGTGAGTCTTTATGTACCGAAACCAAACCATAATCTACGGCTACCCCAGACAGCCATTTCACATCTTTTTCAGAGAAGTGTCCAAATTTTCCTTGCGCCAAGTTCAATAGTGAACCCGTCGAAAATGCAATCACGGCATCATTGTTCGCAGGATCATTATTGACAATCTTATTATAGGCAACAGCACCTACTCCGCCTGGCATATACGTGACACGAATCGGCGTTTCAAGCTGTTCTGTTTTTTTAAAGCCAGACTGAATCAGTTTACAAGTCATGTCAAAACCACCGCCAGGTTTGGCTGGTGCAATACACTCTGGACGTTTAGGCTCACCAGCCGCTTTAGAAGCATTTCCTGAACCACATCCAACCATTGTCACGCCGATGCATGCTAATGCGAGTAATTTTAAATTTTTCATGTTTAATACATCCTTATAACGTGTTTACTCTATTAATCTTTCGATTTTGAACCATCACCATGATCGACCTCCTTGGCACAATCATGGTTAAGGCTTACTTAGTTTTAACCTTATGTTTTGCAATACGCTCTTCTACAGCAAACTTCAGCAATGCTGCGCTACGGTAAAAACCATGTGCAAACTTGCCAAAAGGAATAGTTAAGAAGAAAGTCATAACGGTCGCCAAATGTATGATCAGTAATAGCGCCATTGCAGAACTGTCACGGAATGCCAGCAGTGCTAGTCCAGTAATACTGATCAATAACAATAAGAAGATAAAACCGCGATCCATTGGCTTTTGTTTAGCATCACCATGTAATGGATGGCGTTTAATATTTAGATAGAGCAGTCCGATTGGACCAACGACCAAACCAATCCCGCCTAATGTGCCTAAAATGACAGGCAAACTGGTATATGCATATGGTGCTTCTAGAGCTAAAAAATAGTGATAGAAAGTCGCGACACTCGTTGCCAAAAAGCACAATAAGAATCCATACATCGTGAAATGATGAAATACACGGCGTATCTGGGTATAACGATCATCTTCTTCATTACAGCCTTTACCATGTCCTCCATCGAGGTATTTCAGGGTCAAGACATTTTTAGACGCTTGTAGAATGTCTGGTTGTGCCACACCCTCTGGAATAATTTCAGAAGTTTGCTTCCAAAACTTCGCTACTCCCAAACCTAGCAGTACAAAGGCGGTGATAAAAACCGAACCGAATAAAACTGCTAAAAAGTTATGCGGGAAAATCGCGTAAAAATCACCTTGATATTGACCGAATAAGTCTGTGCCGTTCATCCAAACCCCTGCCAACATCAACAAGAAGAAGCTGAATGACATTCCTGACACCAAGGCAATGCCTGTTTTTTTGTAAATGGCACCAAAAGAAGCGGGTACTGCAAACTCTTGATAGGTTTCCAAGCGCACTTGAGCCATGGCTTGAGGAATATTCACACCAAATTCATGTGGCGGAGCATATTGGCAGGCATGTAAACATGCGCCACAGTTATGGCACAAGTTAGCCATATAGTGGATGTCCGCCTGTGTGAATTCCAAACGCTTAGTCATGGCTGGGAACACAGCACAGAAAGTTTCGCAGTAACGGCATGCATTACAAATCTGTAAAGCCTGCTTCACTTGCTGTTCATTCTCAGTAAGTTGCACCACAGGAATTAAGTTTTTTACATTGGAGTTCATTTTAAGCTCCCTGCTTAAATGCAGCGGATGCAGCATTCTTACCTGCAATACGCCCAAAGGTGGTTCCAATCGACATTCCCACACCCGCGGTATAACCCTGACCCAGCACATTGCCCGCCATCATTTCACCTGCCACATACAAATTTGGGCTTGCGATATCGTTAAAACGTACCGCGGCATCATCTTCAACTTTCAGACCTAAATAGGTGAAGGTAATTCCTGGTCTTAAGGCATAGGCATAATACGGAGGCTGATCGAGCGGAACTGCCCAATGCGTTTTTGCCGGGCTTAAATTTTCGGTATGACAATTGTCCAGCACTGTGTGGTTAAACTCACCTTCAACACAAGCATGGTTATAGTCCCTTACCGTTTTGGATAAGGTCGCAACATCCAAATTTAACTTTTGGGCTAACTCTTCAATGCTATTGGCTTGCGTCCCTTCAAAAACAGGCGGCATAAATTTACCCACTGATTTTGAATCGATAATTGAATAAGCAATTTGATTTGGCTGTTGAGCGACCAGACGTCCCCATATCGCATAGCGTTTTGGCCAGAAATCTTCACCCTCATCATAAAAACGTTCAGCATTTTTATTAACCACAATACCCAAAGACACGCAGTCAATACGAGTACAAATACCGCCATCATACAAAGGAGCACGAGCATCCACTGCTACACAGTGTGACTGAGATGGATCACCAATAATATCGGCACCTTTATCCATCATAAATTTCAGCAAGTTGCCCTGATTAAAACGAGTGCCACGAATAATGAAGTTATCTGCAGGCCATTCACCATTTTCGTTTTGGCCCCAAGCTTCTTTTAACCATTCACGATTAGATTCAAAGCCGCCTGCGGCGAGAACACAAGATGCACCTTCAAAGCGGGTACCATCGGCTGCAACCGCTGCGATAAATTTGCCATCTTCAATAATTAGTTCGGTAATTTTAGTGTTGTAACGGATTTCGACACCGAGGTCTTGAGCACTTCTAAAATAAGCATTGACCAGCGCTTTGCCCCCGCCCATGAAAAAAGCATTGGTACGGGCAACATGGAGTGCACCAGATAAAGGAGGTTGAAAATTGACTCCGTGTTGACGCATCCAGTCACGACAATTCGCAGTGGTACGAATTACCAAACGCGCCAAATGTTCATTGGTTTTTCCAGCAGTGACTTTGAGTAAGTCTTGCCAATATTCTTCTTCAGAATAGGCATCCACCAATACATCTTGTGGCGCATCGTGCATACAGCGCAAATTACGTGTGTGCTGTGAATTTCCCCCGCGCCATTCTTTTGGAGCTGCTTCGACGAGTAATACTGACGCCCCTGCCTCACGCGCAGTGATCGCTGCACACAATGCGGCATTCCCACCGCCAATCACTATTACATCATGCATTCGATTTCTCCCTCTCGAATTTTGAACAATTAAAACTCAAAACAAGAGGTCATCGTGATGCGGAGGACTTAAATAGGTCTTTATTAAAACTAAATAGGCTAAAAGTCTAATAGTTCAGCGCTCGGCCATAAATCTTTATTTATCAAATCCTTAATACAGGTTTTAATCGCTACTTTGGTGGCAAGGCTGGCTGGAGATAACTCCTCTTCTGAAATACTAATGAGATAATTCATTCGATCTAGCTCTGGAGAAACGATTTTAAGGAAGCATAAATCCGATCTTAGGTATTCAAAATAGGCACTGCCTGGCTGAATAGTTGCCATATTTAATTGACGCACGCAGTTCATGAGTAAATGCAAACCATCGATTTCAAATTCAACATTTAACAGTTCAACTTTTTGCTCCAAGAACTTGCGTAAGCCATGACGTTGACTGGGTAAAGCCAACGGCAGCTGATTCACTTTTTCAAATTCAATTTGCTTGGTTTGAATATTGTCTGCAAAGCCATACTGATGAAGTAAATCTTCATGCGCCATTAAAAACATCGGTTCTTTCAGTAAAGGCTGAACTGACCAACTTGGATCAACATCTTGCGTAAAAATAATGGCAATATCCAGTTGGCGCGAATTGACCAAGGTGGCTAGGTTACCAGACAGACTCTCAACCAAATGCACCTTAATATCGGGATAACGTTTAGACATCAAATTCATTAACGGTACACCCAGAACCGAAGCAATACTCGGTGAAAATCCAACACAGACATGTCCCGTTAAACGAGAAGAATGTGCGGCTTCAATGGCATATTGCGTATGTCTAAGGACCAGTTGCGCTTGTTTAAAAAAAGCTAAACCTGAAGGCGTTGGTTCCACCCCTGTGGTAGAGCGGCGTAATAAACGTGTGCAAAGTTCATCTTCTAGCTTGGAAATTTGCTGGCTTAAAGCCGAGGTTCCGACATCTAGCTTTTGTGCAGCCTTTCCAAAACTTCCAGATTCGACAATCGTCACTAAATACTTGAGCTGCTTTAATTCCATAGAATTTCCCGCCTAGGTACACGCACAATCAATACTCATGGATTTTAAAATATGACATTGATAAAAATATAGGAGAAAAAAAACATCGTGCCCAACTCGAGTTTAAACAGAGAAAGTTGAAAATGTTCACCTCCCATAGAGGTCGGTCATACCAGATAAGGTGATGCAGTTTACAGAAATTGGTTATTTAATCAAAATACTATAGTTGGTTATGAAGATTCCCTTATAGAAAATTTATCCTAGTTTTATCTCAATCTAGACGTACTTGATCAGGACAATATTTTTATTTCCTATAGAAAGGTGAACCTAAGCATACGAATAGAATGTCATAAATTTCTAGCTATGTATTGCATTAAACAACATAACATCTACGCTGCTAATCATTAAAACTAATGAAAATATTGGCTACCCGATTAGACATTTCTATAAAATCACTATACTTTGAAAAACATCCATAATCTTAATTTTAGTACGCTTTGGTATTCTCTTGAACACATCCTATCATTCCTGCGACTTATCCAATAAAACCATTCTTGTGGTTGAAGATGACTTTGATATCGGTGATATTCTTGAAAGATATTTAAAAAAAGAAAATATGCATGTAATCCGTGCTATACAAGGTCAGCAGGCGCTAGAACTGTTAAAAGTCCACGCTATTGATCTTGTGATCTTAGATATTAAACTACCCAAAAAAAATGGTTGGGAAGTGTTAACCGTTCTAAGACAGTACAGTAATGTCCCTGTGATCATGCTTACCGCCATGGATGATTTCGACAATAAAATCATGGCATTAAAAATGGGTGCCGATGACTTCGTGGTGAAGCCCTTTAATCCGAATGAAGTGATTGCTCGAGTTGAAGCGGTATTACGTCGGAGTACCTTACAGCAGGAACAAAAGAAATATCTGAACTATAAATCTATTGAAATTAATCTTGAACAACATTTGGTGTATGTCCTTCAACATGATCAAAAGCAGCTGCTAAATCTCACGCTGACTGAATTTAATATTCTCAAGCTGATGCTGCAAAGTCCAAATAAGGTCTTTACCAGAAGTGAATTAATCGAAAAATGTATGCCCGAAAAAACGACACTAGACCGTACCGTGGACAGTCATATTAGTAACTTACGGAAAAAGCTTGAACAAAAAGGTGCATTAGGATATTTCATCAATTTACGTGGTGTAGGCTATCGATTAGATCAAAATCATGATAACTAAACTGAATAAAAGTTCGATTGGTATTAGCGCCCAACTACTGATCATGATGAGCGTACTGAATCTGGGCATTACCATCTTCTCCTTTGGTTTAGGTTATTTGGTTTATGGTTGGGCCACAGAAAAAGGTTTACTCGATCTCAATAATGCTTGCCCTGAAGATTTTTCTTTTACCTCTGTGGACTATCTGTGGACTTTTTTGGTCTTGTTGACGGGCTTTTTACTGTCAACTTTTTTAGCCTTCAGATACGCTAAACGCTATACCCAGCCGATTAATGCACTGGCCAATGTTGTACAACAAATCCAGCAAGGGAATCTTTCATTAAGAATTGAACAGCAACAAGCACACATTCCGCATGAATTCATGTCACTGATCCAGAATTTTAATGCGATGGCCAATCAGCTTGAGGTTTCAGTCAAAAATTCTACCCTTTGGAATGCGGCAATTGCACATGAACTTCGCACCCCGATCACGATTTTACAGGGTCGATTACAAGGAATTGTAGATGGTGTTTTTGAAGCAGATCCGCAGTTACATCGAAGCTTGCTCAATCAAGTCGAAGGATTATCTTATCTGGTTGAAGATTTACGCACGCTGACTTTGGTTGAAAACCAACAATTCCGTTTAGACCTCCAAGAAACAACCCTTGAGAACAGTATTTTCAAGTGCGTTCAAATGTTTCAAGATCGCTTTCAACACAAAGGCTTGCATGTGGTCTTTAATTTGACCCATGAAACAGTGTTATGTGATGCAAGACGTATGGAACAAGTGCTGATTGCCTTATTTTCCAATGCCTCGCGTTATGCAGACGCTGGCATACTTTCAATTACCACCAAAACAACCCAAGACCATTGGATTTTAATGCTTGAAGATCAAGGGCCAGGTATTGATGAACAGCACCTCGAACATTTATTTAAACCCTTTTACCGTTTAGAAGAATCTCGGTCACGCTCGGAAGGTGGCACTGGTCTTGGGCTTGCGGTGATTTACGCCATTATTGAAGCGCATCAAGGGCAAATCACGTATACAAAATCAACAGATTTTGGTGGCAGCTGTTTTACGATTCTCTTGAAAAAGTCCTAGCGCTAGATAAAGGTCTCAAATCCTACTTTTTATCTAACCATTCTTTTTTCAATATGGCGTATTGAAGGGTATTTTCATATTTTGGCGTTCCATCTTCATGTTGAACAAAAGAAATATATTCGACAAAACATCCTTCTTTACGCATGCCTAACCGTTCACACAGTTTTTGTGAGGCATGATTATCTTCCTCGACATAAGCATAGATTCTACGTGCATTGAGCTGATTGAAAAGATGATCTAAGAATGCATCAGCACTCTCATAGGCAAAGCCTTGACCATGAAAATTTGCATTGAAGTTCCACCCTACGGAGTAGGTATCCGGTTCTTCATGGATAAAAAACAGCTCACCAATGACTTGATTGCTTTGTTTTAACTGAACTGCAAGATAATCTTTACTCTGCTGTCTTGCTTTTATTTTTTCAATCGCTTGTTCAATATTTAAAATTTGTTCACCGATAAAACAATTCACTTTGGGCTGAGAAAGATAAGCCAGTAAATCACTCGCATCTTCAATTTCAAATGCTCGCAAAACCAATCTTGCTGTTTCAATCTTTAATTGCATTGCATAAACCTCGTTTAAATATTAAACAACATCGTCCAATGAGATAAAGTGAACACACCTTATCTCATGACCATACTGGACTTGGGCTACTCGTGAGAATGTTTTCGCTGAGAGAACTTTTCTACCATGTTCATCACGAAAATAAAGAACACTGGAACAAAAAAGATTGCCAGAATGGTGGCACTGATCATGCCGCCAAAGACGCCTGTACCAATGGCTTTTTGCGTTTCCGAACTGGCACCTGTCGCGATTACCAAGGGAATCACACCACAGGTAAATGCCAAAGACGTCATTAAAATAGGACGTAACCTTAGTTTTGCTGCGGCTACGGTTGCCTCCACCAAGCTCATGCCCTCTTGTCTCAATGTTTTGGCAAACTCAACAATCAAAATTGCATTTTTTGCAGATAAACCAATAATGGTTATCAAACCAACTTTGAAGAAAATGTCATTGGGCATGCCTCGTATCATCACTGCGATAAACGCACCCACCATGCCAAGGGGAACCACCAGCATCACCGATAAAGGAATTGACCAGCTTTCATATAGCGCAGCCAACACCAAAAACACCACCAGCATCGATAAGATCAGCAAGAATGTGGTCTGCGCTTCAGACTGTCTTTCTTCCAGAGAAATTCCCGTCCACTCATAACCGACACCTTTAGGCAATTGTGCAATCAGACGTTCCATTTCAAGCATCGCCTGACCAGAAGAAAATCCTGCTGCGGGACTCCCTGTAATACTTAAAGCAGGTCGACCATTGTAGCGGTTGTACTGCTGTGGAGCGTGCTGCCAAACAGGTGTGATCACTTCAGACATCGATACCAGTTTACCACTCTGGCTATTCACCTTAATTTTAACAATATCCTCAATGCTCATTCTAGATTTGGCATCCAGCTGTACAATCACTTGCTGCATACGATCCTGATTGGGGAAGTCATTGATATACATAGACCCCATCGAGGTCGAAATAATATCCGTGACATCACTAAAATTGACACCAAGTGCCTGTAATTTTTCACGATCAATTTTAAGCTGTACCGTGCTCCCATCTGGTAAACCTTCGGCATACACACCCGTGAGTTTTTTATTTTGTGTAGCAAGTGCAATCAGTTGATCTTGCGCTTTGATCAACGCATCCATCCCAATATTGCCTCTATCAAGCAGACGCAAAGTAAAACCAGACGATGTCCCTAATTCATCAATCGCAGGTGGCAAAACAGACATGGTCTGCCCTTCTGAGCTTTCAGTCATGGCCATATTGGCATTGTTCACAACCTCTTGTGCAGTAATAGTTCGCTCTTTAAAATCGGTCAGATTGGTAAAAAACATCGCTGTATTTTGACCTGAACCACTAAATCCAAATCCTAAAATCGCCATATTGTCTTTAATGCCTTTTTCATGATTCAGAAATTGCTGAAACTCATCAACCACCTTCATGGTACGCTGCTGAGTGGCATCTGCGGGCAACTGAATGGAGGTCATAAACCAGCCTTGATCTTCCTCTGGCATAAATGCAGTTGGCACCATTTTAAAACTGAAGATCAGCACCGCCACAATGCCCACAAAAATCAGCATGGCGGGGAAAATATGCCGAGTAACTCGAAACAGTATTCGCTCGTATTGACCATTTAATTTTTCAAAATTTCGATCAAACCAGCCAAAAAACCCTTTTTTCTCATGGTGGGCATGAATAGGTTTTAATAACGTTGCACATAATGCAGGCGTTAATGTCAGTGCCAAGAATGCTGAAAACAGAATAGAAACCGACATGGTAATGGTAAATTGACGGTAAATAATCCCCACAGAGCCTGCGGCTAATGCCATCGGTAAAAATACCGCAGCCAAGACTAGGGTAATCCCGATAATGGGGTTGGTAATTTCTGTCATGGCTTTTGAGGTTGCTTCAATAGGAGACAAGTGTTCTGTTGCCATGATCCTTTCCACGTTCTCAATCACCACAATCGCATCATCCACAATAATTCCGATGGCGAGCACCATGCCAAACATGGTTAACACGTTAATTGAAAACCCTGCAATCAGCATGACTGCAAAGGTTCCTAGCAAGGCAATTGGCGCCACAATCGCAGGAATTAAGGTATAGCGAATATTGTGAAGAAATATAAACATCACAATAAATACCAACACCATCGCCTCTAGCAAGGTGTTAATCACCTTTTCAATCGATACTTTTACAAAGGGCGCTGTATCGTAGGGAATAGAAAATTTCATGCCTTGTGGTAAAGAGGCACTGAGCTGATCGAGTTTTGCTTGAACGCCTTGTGCGGTTTTCACTGCATTGGCACCGGGACTCATTTGAATGGCGATAGCAGTCGAGGGTTTACCATTTTCCAGAATGGCAAAATTATAAGACTGCGCACCAATTTCAATTCGAGCCACATCTGATAATTTAACATTTGCCCCATTTTTATTTGATTTCAGGCTGATATTTTCGAATTGCTCAATATTTTCAAGCTGACCTAAAGCGGTTAAAGGAATGCTAATCTGCTGATCTTTTGACGCAGGCAAATCTCCGATTCGCCCAGGAGAAATTGGAATATTCTGATTTTGAATGGCTGTATTAACATCTTTAATACTAAGTCCATATGCAACCAAGCGATCAGGATCGACCCAAATGCGCATGGCTTTTTCCGCACCAAAATTTTGAACCTTACCCACGCCATTGACCCGCTTTAGCTCTTCAATCACAAAGCGAGCCATGTAATCACTCAGATCAACTTCTGAATAACGATTATCTGGGGAATTGAGTCCCACAATCATCAAAAATCCTGAAGATGCGGCATCAACCATCAAACCTTGCTGCCGTACCGACTGTGGCAGCCTAGATTCAATTGCTTTGATTTTGTTTTGCACATCGACTTGGGCGAGTTCAACATCTGTACCAGGCTTAAAGGTCGCTGTGATGGTTGCACTGCCCGAGTTATCCGATGTAGAGCTGTAATAGAGTAAGTTTTTAACCCCAGACATCTCGCGCTCAATCAAGGTGACTACACTATCATTGAGGGTTTTAGGTGTCGCACCAGGATAAGTTGCAGTAATACTAATTTGTGGAGGCGCTACACTGGGAAAACGGGCAATGGGTAATTTCGGGATACTCAGCACCCCAAATAGAATAATAAATAATGCAATAACCCATGCAAAAATTGGTCTATGTATGAAAAACTGAGACATTTTTAATGTGCTCCTTTTTCAGAGGTAGCTACAGATGGTTGCCAGATTTTTATTTTTAATTCCTGCTCTGGCTGAATACGATCTGCACCTTCAACCACGACTTTTTCACCAGCACTCAAGCCACTGGTTATCACATAATTACTTTGATAACGCTGCCCTAACTGAACAGGTTTAACAACAGCCTGCCCCTGCGGATTAATGACGGTAACATTGGTCTTGCCACTCATATCATGTTGAATTGCTTGTTCCGGTATCAAAATCGCCTTGTCAATTACAGCGCGATTAATGTTGACCCGCACATACATGCCCGGTAAAAGCTCTTGCTGGTGATTATTGACGAGAATTCGAATTGTGACATCACCCGTATCGGGATCAACATTAGTATCTGAAAACAGTAATTTACCCTTTGCTTGATAAGGCTTGCCCTGACTATTTAAAATGACGACTTGAGGTTGCACATCAGATACTGTTCCTTGTTGTAATGCTTCTTGTAATTTCTCATATTCACTAATAGATTGTTTTACATCAACATAAACTTGACTGATCTGTTGAATGACAGCCAGCGCCTTAGTATCTGCTTGACCAACCAATGCACCTTCCGTCACTAAAATCTGACCAATACGACCAGAAATAGGTGCTGTAACCGTAGAATATTTTAAGTTCAATTTTTGTCTGGTTAATGCTGCTTTTAGTTGAGCAACATCGGCTATCGCTTGACGATAGGCTGTCTCAGTATTGTTATATTCTTGCTGGCTAATTGCATGGCTTGACAATAATTGTTCATAACGAGCAAGAAGCGATTTTAAACGCATCACTTCAGCCTGAGCACGTTGCAATGTGGCTTGATTACTCTCTACATCTGCTTGCAAGATATCGGAATTAATTTTGAATAGCGGCTGCCCTGCTTTGACATCAGAACCTTGTGTAAATAAAACCTTTTCCACAATCCCCCCGACTTGTGGACGAATTTCTGCAATTCGGTAGGCTGCTACGCGTGCAGGAAGATTTTCAATAAGATGAATTGGTTGATGCTGTGCAGTAAACACGCTCACAACCGCGGGTGGCTGTTCAGTTTGAATTTCTTCAGCATTTTGTTTACAGCCCATAAGCATGGCTGCACTCATCCCTAATGCACAAAGCTTAAGATGAAAGTGATTGTTCATTCTAACTACAAGAAAATTAATGATGGTTGCTATTGTTAAAACTGAGTGTCAAATTTCTGCCAATATTGTGTTGAGATTGTGTGGAGAGAAATGTGAATCTCTTTTTAAAGTAAAATTTCTTTATCTTAAAATATCCAGACCAGAATTATTTTGCCGATGACTATTTTGTTTATTTTTCAACCTTTTTTATAAATTCATATAACTCAAAATAAACAGCATTGCTAACGTAGTATAAAGCTGAATTAAACTGCGCAAGGCTGAGTCTTAAAAAATTTATGTGTTGAGCCATCCCGCTTTCTGTTCTATCTTTCTGGAATCTATTTCAAAAAAACTCAGTTTGATATTTACTTTAATAAAATAATAAATACAATCATTCTCATTTTAAAGCTATAGATATCCCCCTTGATGAAACATCGTCTATTACTCAGTATTTTGCCGCTCAGTTGCTGTACCGTTGCATTTGCTGATGATCAAGTGAATTCCTTACCAACCATTAGCTTGCAGGCGACCAGCCAAGCAGATGATGGTTCAATCAACTATAAAGTGAATTCCTCTAGCTCTGCGACCAAGACCAACACGTTACTCAAAGATACACCGCAAGCAGTAACAGTCGTGACTGAGGCCGTACTTCAGGATATCCAAGCGACGCGACTATCTGAAGCACTGGATGTGGCTGGTGTAGGACGTGCGAATAACTTTGGTGGACAAGGATTAACGAACTTTACCTCTCGTGGCTTTACCAGCGGTGAATATTATAAAAACGGATTCCCAATCAACCGTGGTTATCCCAATGCACCTGACAGTAGTACGGTTGAACGGGTTGAAGTCTTAAAAGGTGCATCTTCAAGTTTGTATGGTCGTGGTGATCCAGGCGGTACTTTTAACGTTGTGAGTAAATCCCCTCAAGCGGAACGAAAAACCGTACTCGGTTTAAATCTTGATGATGAAGGCTTATACCGCAGTACCGTTGATACCACAGGCTCGATTACGGAAGATGGTAGCCTCACCTATCGTTTAAACTTAATGGGTGAAAATGGTGATACTTACCGAGATCATGTCGATTCAAAACGCTGGGATATTTCTCCAGTGATTCAGTGGACACCTTCCGATGCGACAAAAGTCACTTTGGAAGCCGATTTCCTGCGTAATCAACATGCTTTAGACCGTGGCTTTACCCGTTATGATGGTCAACAAAGGTATTCATTTGACCCTTCAGAATATTGGTGGGAATCTGGAAAAGACAGAAACCGCTTAAATAACAGCAATGACATGCTGCAATTCCGTATTGAACATGAATTGAATGATGCATGGAAACTGAATGTTGGCGCTCAATACTTGAATGGCAACTTACATGGCTATGCGGTAGAAGCCAACGGCGTTAAAGCCGATAGCAACGGAGAAGTGATTACCCGAAACTATAACTGGCGTAACTTAGACTGGATTGATAAAAATTTCCAAGCAAATGTCGTTGGTGATTTTAATTTATTTAATTTGAAGCATACCTTGATTACAGGTGTAGAGCTCGAAGATTATGATTACAAATCATACATTATCCGTTCTAAAGATGCTTTTGATTTAAATATTAATCAGCCTTATTTATCACAAGCCCTTCCTGACCTTGTGAATGTCACCACGCATGATCGTGAAGAGCTTAAAAGCCAAGCTATTTATGTGCAGGATCAAATTCACTTAACTGATCGTTTAAATACCTTGATTGGTTTACGTTTTGAAAATTACAAGCATGATTATTCAAATTTTGTAAATAACACATCTTGGTCAACGGACAATAACGCGTTTATCCCTCGTATTGGGTTAACCTATGATTTAACTGATCAATTGACGGTGTATAGCAATATCAGTAAGTCATTTAAGCCAAACTCGGGTGCGGATCGTAATAATCAAAGTTTTGATCCAGAAGAAGGCATTTCTTATGAAGTGGGAACCAAATATGCCTTGTTAGAGAATCAACTTTCTTTTGACACAGCCATTTACTATGTGAAAAAAGAAAATGTGCTGACAAAAGATCCGCAAGATGACACCAAAAATATTGCTGCAGGTGAAGTCACCAGTAAAGGGTTTGATTTAAGTCTTGTGGGGAATATTACCCCTGAATGGAAAATCATTGGCAACTATGCTTATGTTGATGCCGCTGTCAGCAAAGACAATACTTTGGCGAAAGGCACACGTTTAGCCAATATTCCGCAAGATTCATTCAATCTTTTAAGTATTTATGAGTTTAAATCTGGCTCCCTGAATGGCTTAGGACTCGGTGTGAATCAACGATTTGTTGGAAGTCGAAAAGGACAAACTGCAAATAGTACCTACACCTTGGGAAGCTATAGCACAACTGATCTCATTTCTTATTATGATATGGACGCAAACATCCGTTTAAGTTTTGATATCAAAAATGTCTTGAATAAAGAATATGATGATAGTGCATTTAACCGTTATGTTTATCCGGGTCAGCCGCGTACTGCAAAATTGGGAATTACCTATTCATTCTAATCTGCTAGGGTGAATTCAGAAAAAAGTAGCCTTTCTTAGAGCTAAAATTTAGGGATGAGAAAGGCTACTTGAGCGATTACCTCAGTGAGTAAGTTAATTTCTCAATGCATTATTTTGAGAAATTCCACGTGTAATCTAGATCTAAGTGTAATTTATTTTCTGGTTTGCAATTCACTGTACTTGGCATGTTATAGCGATAAAATAAAATTTATTCCCCTTCAAATTAAGCCCTTCGTTCTAAAAAATAGATAACATTAAAAGGTTATTTTTGATTCCCTTGAATTCATATTCTTCAGACTATAAAGATAGCGTAGACAAAATTGTTGCCGTTTCGTGTAAGGATTGATTTATCTGAGAATTTTATTGCTGAACTAACCCTTATGGATAGGTTGACACCAGAAAGTCATATGCAAATTTAACTCTAAAAGCGTCTTATATTGATGATGTACAGTTCAGCTAACTATACTTTAAAGTCATTCTGGTTAACTATCGCCAATGAGCTCTGCGACCCAGTCGGAGAATACGCGGACTGCTGGGGAAAGAAAACGTTGATGTGGGTAAAGTAAAGTTACTGCTACTGGCAACGGGCACCAGTTTTGCAACACCGCAATGAGCCTCTTTTCTTTCAGATGTTCCGACACCAGTCTTTCTGCAAGTTGTACCATTCCATATCCATCAAGACACATTTTTATATAAAGCTCAGTCTCATTGACGGCTACAGTAGCATTCATTTGTACTATTTTTTTCTCGCCATTATGGACAAAGTCCATTTCGCACACATGTCTATTATGGTCTGAAAAATAATGAATAGCCTTGTGGCATGCGAGGTCATCAGGGGTTTGTGGAGTTCCGCGCTCTTGTAAGTATGCAGGTGATGCGCAGGTCACCCAGCGAAGCTGACCAAGAGGACGTGCAACAAGCGAGGAACTCTCTAGACTCCCCGTTCGGATCACGCAATCGACACCTTCCTTGATCAGGTCTACTTGCCTATCGCTGACGCCTATCATGAGATAAATCTCTGGATAACGTTTCTGAAATTCTTTGAGATTCGGCAAGATCACCGAATGAGCAATGCCCGCAGGCATATCTACCCGTAATCGCCCCTTTGGTTGTTGCATGGTGTCCGTCAGGCTGGACTCGGCATGCTCAATTAGATCAAGTATTTCCCGACACTGTATCAAATACTGTGCCCCCTCAGGTGTGAGGTTAACCCGCCTCGTTGTTCTATTGAGCAGGCGTACCTGTAAATATTTTTCAAGATTTTTAATTGTGCTGGTTACTGTGGAGGCTGGAAGTGAGAGCGTTTCAGCCGCATGTATAAAGCTCTCAGCTTCTGCCACGCGCACGAAAACCTGCATTGCCTGTATACGATCCAATTTCATTCCCTTGCCTCTGTATTACCTTCCCACCTCTAGATTATTCGCTTTTACTGAATAATAAAAACAGTTTAGCCAGCTTTTTCAGCATTATATCTTCAGTTAAATTTTCACTATACCTTTAAAAAGTTGAAATAAAGATGACTGGTTACAACAGAAATATAGTGCAGCCGTCCCAATCCTCCCCGAGTAAAATGCTCATTCGCGGAGCCACTGTCCTGAGCATGGATAGTGTGATTGGAAATATGGTTCGCGGAGATATTCTTATCGAGAGCGGAATAATTACCGCTGTAGGTGAAAATCTAGAAGCCGATGGTGCAGCAATTATTGATGCATCCAATATGATTGCAATGCCGGGTATGGTCGATACGCATCGACATTCATGGGAAGGTCAACTACGCCGAATTAATCCGAATGCTGAAACGCTAGAAGATTATTGTAATGCGACACACTATTCTTTTGCCAAATACTATCGCCCAGCTGACATGTATATTGGTAATTTGCTTACAGCGCTGGGATGTATTGATGCTGGCATCACCACAGTAATCGATAACTCGCACAATAGTCGTACTGCAGCTCACTCCGATGCAGCTGTTGAGGCATTACTTGATGCTGGTATTCGTGCCGTACACGCTTCTGGTGCTCCAGTATCTGGAGACTGGGACAAAGCGCACTGGCCCAGCAATATCGAACGCCTGCAGCAAAAATATTTCAAAGACAGCGACAACAACTTGCTATCGTTGGCCGTAATGGCACAGCTAGAACCTGAACTCTGGGCTGAAGCTCGCAGATTGGGCTTACCCATCATTACTGAATTTTTTGGTGGAGACATGGCTGCTGCACTCGAAGGGCTGCATCAGGAAGGACAGCTAGGTTCAGATAATATCTTTAACCACTGCACTTCACTGCCAGATGCTGGATGGAAAATTCTACGAGAGGCTGGAGTACGAGTAAACGTATGCCCAAGGTCAGATGCTCACTATGGTATTGAAGATGGTATGTTTGCCATGCAGTCAGCCTTACGCCACGGCATTCAACCAGGTTTGAGTGTAGACAATGAAACGTCTTACAGCAGCGATATGTTTATGGAAATGCGCGTGGCATTTTACTTACAGCGTGTGATGGGAATGCATCAAAACAAATGCTGTGGTACAGCGCATTCGCCAGTGACGCTACAAGCCCAAAATCTTCTACAAGCCGCCACGGCAGATGGTGCCGCTTGTGCAGGTCTGCAAGACAAAATCGGCAGCCTGACCCCAGGTAAACAAGCTGACCTGATATTGATTCGAACAGAAGACCTTAACCTTTATCCATCTGGCAATGCTTTTGGTACGGTGGTCCATGCGGCTGAGCGCAGCAATATTGATACAGTGATGATTGCTGGACGAATTGTAAAGCGTGATGGAAAGGTCCTGGGTGTCGACAGTGAGCGGCTTCGAGCAGCAATTGATGAATCTCGAGAACATCTTTTTACAGCTGCAGGCTATGTGCAAGACATTTTTGCCGAGACGTTTCTGCCTCTTGAATCAGCCAAATAAAAGAGGATAAATAGCATGAACCCGCTCTATTACCTCATGGCCTTCATTGCAGGACTGGGGATTACCTTGCAGACCACCTTGAATGGTCAGTTAGCCAAAGGCATCGGAGGAGATTCTGTCGCTGCGGCACTATTTTCGTTTACTGCTGGTGCGATGTGCCTTGGGATTTATTCGGTGGTCCGTGGTGGCTTAGCTGCGTCATTGATTGCTATTCCCGCCCAGCCATGGTGGAGTCTCATGGGCGGAATTTTGGGTTCATGCGCATTACTTAGCTACGTTGTTCTTGCACCCAGAATTGGGCTGTCTGCCCTGTTAGGCTTGGCTATTGCTGGGCAGATTATCTCATCCTTGTTGATTGATCATTTCGGATTGATGGGAGCGACGGAACGCCCTGTTTCTATGATCAAACTGGCTGGTACACTACTAATGCTGCTGGGGCTGGCAGTCACCCTGTTTAGTGACAAGCTATCAGGGTATTTCTCAAGTTGACGACTGTAAACAGGTATCTCCAATAGCCATGACTATTGAAGAGGAAAATTCTTTTTCAAAGATGAAGTTGAGAGCGCTGAAAGCCATGCAGAATAAAGATTCATAGATAGATATAAAAGATTTCAGCTTAGGAAAAAGTTATTCAATCTAGAATAACTTTTTCCTTGATGGCTTATTGTAAGCCGCAAGATCTGATAAAAATTGAACATCTCGCTATAACTAAGTAACACTGGAGAACGCTCTATAATGGCTAACGCATCTTTATAATTTTAATTTAATGTTGAATATTTGGCTTCAACGGTAACCTCTCCTTTTTGCAAAGGCTTTGAGGCAGTCTCTGTCATGTTTGACCTGTAACCTGAATCATCTTTCGTGACTACGACACCTTTGTAAAGAAAACTCCTCTCTATTTAAAATGTTGCAGCCAGCCCAATGGAGAAATATCCGTTTGAGTTAAAAACTACCTCAATCGCTTCACAAAATAATGATAGAAAGACCCTTTAGGAACTTGGACAAATTTCATCAGATTATCCAAGCTTAGAGTATTCATTCCATGTTCGGTCAGTAACTCAATACCTCGGTGGATTAATACCTCTTTGGTGTTTACATAGTTACCACTATGTTGGGTTGGTCGACCACGAAGTTCTGGGTAAGGATGAATTATTCATGTCAATAAAAAAGAAAACATGACTAGAAATATTAACCTTAAGATTCTTCAATTGAAGAGTTCTCTATATGAAAAGTATTACTGCGTGTTTTTATATTTGATTTCTTATCACATGAATTAGAAGAGTTGACATCATAAACTTCAATAGATTTAGCCTATATGCAAAACACAGACTAGACCGCTGTATTATCGAAAAATACTAAATTGAGAAATAAGCACATTACAGAATCATTTCTAAAGTTTCAAAACATTGCTTCACAGAAAATTGAGATTTAAAGACTTACACTGATTTGAACTCCACCTCATGAACTACTGCTTATGCGATTTGGTTTAATTCTGGGTGATCAATTAAATCACCAACTCGCCACACTCAAGTACTTAAACCGCGCAGAAGATATCATTCTCATGGCGGAAGTACTGGAGGAAAGTACTTATGTTGCACATCATCCGCAAAAAATTGCGTTAATTTTTAGTGCAATGCGCCACTTTGCCAAAGAGTTACAAGCAGAGGGCTGGAAAGTCCGTTATCACACCTTCAGACGGGACAGTGAGATTAAAAAACTGGTCGATTTCATCCAGAGTCAGCAACAGTTATTCCCTGCAACGGCGCTAGTCGTGACCCAATCAGGTGAATATCGTTTACAGCATGAAATTGAGACTTCATGGGGTAATACACTGCAACTCCCCGTTGTTTGTTTAGAGGATGATCGTTTCTTTTGCCGGTTAGAGCAATTTCATCAATGGGCAAAAAAATATAAAACCCTGCGTATGGAGTATTTTTATCGAGAAATGCGCAAGCAAACTCAATATTTAATGCATCAACAGCAACCCATAGGCGGGCAATGGAATTTTGATCAAGCCAACCGTAAAGCATGGTCCGGAAGTCCACCACTGACCAGCCCATTAGTATTTGAACGTGATCAAATTGATGAAGATGTAATTCAACTGGTCAAAAAGGAGTTTTCTCAACATATCGGTAATATAGCGCCATTTCGCTGGGCGACCACGCGTCAAAATGCACTGCTGGCTTTAAATCATTTTATCCAGAATAGCTTACCGTACTTTGGCGATTATCAAGATGCCATGATCTATGGATCTGATTTTATGTTCCACAGCCTACTGTCACCTTATTTAAATTGTGGCTTGTTATTACCCAAAGAAGTCTGCGATGCAGCCGAAGCGGCTTATTATAACGGTCAAGCGCCCTTAAATGCTGTGGAAGGTTTTATTCGGCAGATTTTAGGCTGGCGAGAATATGTTCGCGGAATTTACTGGTTAAACATGCCTGAATATCGTGACCAAAATGCACTCCAGCATACAACCCCTTTACCCCAATATTACTGGACAGGTGAAACCAAGATGGCATGTATGGCTGAATGTTTCCGCAATACATTTCAACATGCTTACGCCCATCATATTCAGCGCTTAATGATTACGGGAAACTTTGCACTTTTGGCTGGTGTCCATCCACATGAAATTTGCGAATGGTATTTAGCTGTCTATGCCGATGCTTATGAATGGGTCGAATTACCCAATACCTTAGGCATGGTGATGCATGCCGATGGTGGTTTAATGGCAACAAAACCTTATGCTGCTTCCGGTAATTACATTCATAAAATGTCCAATTATTGCCAGCACTGTACGTATAACGTCAAAACCAAAACTGAGGCTGACAGTTGTCCCTTTAACAGTCTCTACTGGTATTTTATGCTTAGACATGAGGCTTTACTTCGACACAACCCACGTATGTCTATGGTCTATAAAACTCTTGATCGTCTGCAAGACAAAGCAAAGATTATGGCTCATGCCCAGTCACTACTGAATCAACTAGATCAATTGTAACACCATGAAAAAACAACATTTGCCCGAAAAAATATGTGCCTATTGCCAACGCCCCTTTACTTGGCGTAAAAAATGGCAACGTTGCTGGGACGAAGTCAAATATTGTTCTGAAAGATGTAAACGCCATGCCCGATCAAACAAGTGACTGCACCTTACCATGATGACGAGGGATGCAATTCATTATCTGGCGTATTGCAGATGAGTACCTACGATCTGTTTAGATAATTTCTATTTAACTTAAGCATGCTTATACTGACGTGAACAATAAGCTCGACTAATTTCAGGTGATCGCAATTGCTGGTGTTTGGTCTTACGGCCTGCCATACGTTTACGCCACAATTTAAAACTGCCAGATTTCAAATTCTGCCGCATTACGCGAATGACTGCAGACTCATCTAATCCATACTCTCTGTGGATGGCTTCAAAAGGGGTTCTATCCTCCCAAGCCATTTCAATGATTCTCGATAAGTCCTGTTCAACAACATGATTCGCCATATTCACCACACCCTCTTGCATACAACACCGTACAAAAATCTATTTTTTTCAGGATGATATTCAAATCCAACTATTGATGAGCACACGTTCACTTTGATTGAATTGAATACCTATGTTTAGGGTCGATCATAAAAAGATAGGCATGAATTTTTTGTGATTTTTTAACTTTATCCACTGTATTCCAGAAGAAACTATTCACATTCACTTCACATCATTTTTCTTACATTAAATAAAAACGAAGGAATAGTGTGATGAAAATCTTTACGACACTACTGACAACGACTATCGCCGTCTTAAGTCTAACTGCGTGTAAGAGTCTTCCAAGTTATACCAATGACTACAGTCAAGCAGATCAAAACATCAAAGGCATCACCTTCAATGATGAACAAGCCCAACAAATAGGCTCACGTTTTATCGATGCCTTCAACGCCTTAGGTACAGCTAATTTTGTTGCTCAGGCAAGCAGCCTGTATGCAGATCAATTGTATATTAATGACACCTTATCTCAGTTTTCGAATAAGCAAGATTTGATCAAGCATTTTGATGGTATGAATAACCGTGTCAGTAATGTCAACGTTAAATTAATCAGTGCAACATATCATGAAGATTCAGCTTATATTCATTGGTATATGGCCTATGACTTCAAGATGTTTGGGCGGACTAAAAGCATGACTTCCTATGGAATTAGTGAAGTCAAAATCAATCAAAACCAACAAATTATTTTCCAGCAAGATTACTGGGATCCTGCCAACGGTCTCTATCGTTCATTACCAGTCTTTGGAGGTGCTTACAAATGGGTATTACCATTCAAAAAACCTTAATTCTATTGATAGGTGCTACGACGTTAATGGCGAGTTTCACCGCGGCTGCGACCAACGTGAAAAAATGTAGCACTGCTCCTCTTATCGTGACCAAAAAAAATGTAGGGACGGTGAGTTATTATGCTGTGAATTGCGAAAAGCCTTGGGAAACTCAGACCATCCGCTTAGATTTTAAATATAGTCACGACATTCCAGAATGGGCATTTAAACAGGCGGCCACCTATTTTTTAAAAAAAAATGTGGCTGGCTTTAATGACAACTCTGAATTGAATCAAATCACTGAACTCTACCGCCCCGTTAAAGTGGGAGATTACTATAGCTTGATCTATCAACATGAAAATCAAAAGCTTGAATTGATGTTAAATCAAAAAACACTAGGAGGAATTCGCAATCCCGATGCAAATCAATATTTTAAAATTTGGTTTGGCGCTGCACCATTTAATGCTAAATTAAAGCAACAATTATTAAATTAATCGGCATGATTTTAAGCATATGAGTAATCACTTTATCCTCATGGTCGAGGATCATTTCGAACTGGCGGCTACGGTATGCGAGTTTTTAGAAGCGCATGGCTATGTGATTGATCATGCACGCAACCTAGATGCGGCTAAAACATTACTCAAATCGCAGCACTACAACTTATTATTATTAGATATTAATTTACCCGATGGCTCTGGATATGACCTATGCGAGTGGATTCGCAATCAACAAAATTTAGATATTCCTGTATTGATGCTCACAGCACGTGACACACTGGATGACAAACTCAAAGGCTTTGCAGCGGGTACCGATGATTATCTGGTCAAACCCTTCGATTTCAATGAACTGGTGATGCGTATTCGTGCCTTAATTAAACGTGCTTTGGGTGAAGTCGCCAATCATAAGTTGCAAATTCATGATCTTGTGCTCGATAGCGCTACACAGACCGTATCACGTGCTGGGCAAAGCATAGAACTGCCACCTATTCAGTTCAAACTACTTAAAATTTTGATGCGCAATTCACCCAAAGTGATTACCAAACAAGAGATCATGATTGAATTATGGGGCGATGAAGAACCCGAAAGTGATGCCTTACGCAGCCATATTTACAACCTACGTAAAATGATCGACAAACCTTTCCCACAGAAACTACTACATACCGTTTCGGGTGTCGGCGTCAAAATTTCGGTCGAATCTGGAGAATATTAATAAAAATAGACCACCACAACCAAGCCCGTACTAACGGTCAAATTAAGTTCGGGATGAACAGACAAATAATATTCACGATCAAACAGTTCCACGCGCCAACCGAGCTGTTTACACAGTTTCTCGACCAGTTGTAAGCCTATACCATGCCCTTTAATTTCAAAATCGAGTTGAGTACTATTTAATTCCTGTACCTTGGCATCATTCGGCAGATTAATTCCAATGCCATTGTCCGCAATCAACAAGCTATGCTTCTGCTGAATGATGTGAATGTCTGATCCTTGCGAATAATTCAATGCATTTCTGAGGATATTACTCAGCACCATTTTGGTCATGGAAGGATAAAGATTTCGAAGCTGCTCAGATGTATCCTGTTGCACATCAATCCTTATACCCTTGCTTTGACTTACCGCTTGTAATGAATCGACTAAATCCTCAATAATTTCAGACAATAGCATCTGCTCTGATGCCAAATGCTGCGTTGTATTTCGGGCAATTGCTAACAACGTATCAACCAAAAGCTGCATATCATCAATGGTATTATTTAAGCGGGTAAAGACCTTGTCCTGCCCATATCGAGCCTGACAGAGCTGTACGTTACCCTTTAAAATAGTGAGCGGTGTGCGTAATTCATGGCTGACATCTCCTGTGAACTCGCGTTCGCGTTGAATAAACTCACTCAACACCTGATGATATTTTTCGAGTGCTTGCTTCAGATATTCCGCTTCCATATTGCCATTGGTATAAATATCTTGAAATGGGGATGCCTGCGTATTTTGATGCGCCCAATCAATATGTTCCAAAGCATTTGCGAGTCGAGTGATGGGCGAAAAATAGCGTTTGGCGCGTCGGTTTGACCACCATAAAAAACTGTAAAGAATAAATAGGCTGAACATGAGTGGTGCCAGACCAAACAACCAGACTAACTTGTTGACGTTACTTTCACCAAAGACCAGTAACACATGCTGTCCATTCTTCTCACCATATACGGTCATGCGTTCTTTACCATCCACCCAGATCCGATGCACGCCTAAATTTAAAGACAGATTCTGAAACTGTTCAGGCGGGGTACTGCTGGTCCAGCGATAACCGTAAAGGTTTTTGGTATCAGGTAGATCGGCATGTGGATCACGCTCTACCCGTGACCAGTAATGTGCCATTTCTTGTTCTAATGCAGTGTTTAATAATGAACCTTTAATCACCCAAGCACTACAGCCAATTCCAATAATAATCGACAGCGCAATCAGCCCAATTTGCAACCAGTAATAACGATTGAAAATTTCGGTTAAAGCATGTTTTTGGAAGTGTGCTTGGGATTTCTGCATACTATTTCCCTAAATCAGTAACCCTTCATCAAGGAGTCTTTTTGTGCAATAAGAAATGACCAATGACCCATTCTTGACCCTGTTCAAAACCAAACAATTCAGCACAAGCCATAAAAAAGATTCGCCAGCGTTGCCACCAAGCATCAGCGTCTTTACCATAGGTTTGCTGAAAAATAGGTCGCAACTCACTTTCCTGCGCATCCATATTTTCTAACCAAGCATTGGCTGTTCTTTCATAATGTTGACCTGACCACTGCCAATGCTGTTCCAGTTCTAAATGTTCTTGGAAATGTAAAAAGGTCGATACTGAAGGCATGAGTCCACCAGTAAAGAAATATTTAGACATCCAATCATATTCAGACTTAATTTCAAAGGGATAGTGCAAGAAACGGTGACAGAAGATATGACACCACAATAAACCATCTGGCTTGAGCCACCCATTAATTTTTTCAAAGAGTCGCTGATAATTTCGAACGTGCTCAAACATTTCGACCGAAACGACCCGATCAAAATGGTGATGACTCAGCTCCAAAACATTCACATCACACGTGAGTACCTCAAGATTCAACAGCCCACGAATTCTTGCCTGCTTTAGAATATGTTCACGCTGTGTTTTGGAGTTAGAAACTGCGGTAATCAGTGCATTCGGGTAACGTTCCGCCATCCATAAAGTGAATGATCCCCAACCGCAGCCGAGTTCCAGAATGTGTTGCCCGTCTTGCAGCTTGGCGCGTTCACTATACAGTTGTAAAGCAAACTCTTCCGCCTGATCCAATGTGGTTGTTTCATGGGGAAAATAGCAGGCACTATATTTCAGGCGTCTGCCCAGCACTGCCTGAAAAAATTGCGTCGGCAATTCATAGTGCTGTTCATTCGCCTTATCGGTTGCTATCGCGATTTCACTCTGCTTGAGCATATTCAACACATCCATATAACGCTGTGCTGCCTGCTCAGGATCGTAACGCCCCTCTTGAATCAGACGTTTTTTACTTAGGCCACGAATGGCTGCGCGAATGGCTTGATCAGGAATAAAACCACTTTCTACCAGTTTTAATGATTTCTGAATTATATAATCCATGTGCGTACCTACTTTTTGGGTTTCCACGGAATGAACATTGATGTTCGTTGTTGGTAATCGAGATAATTCTGTCCCCGATTTTTAAGTGCTTGTTGTTCGCTAAAGGGAATGCCAGTGATGTAATACAAAAACAACCACATCAGCACGGGATAGATCCACAATAGATAGAGTCCTGCTGCCAATCCTAAAATGGGATAAACAAACCAATGCATCCATTCGAAAAAATAGTTGGGATGCCGAGAATAACGCCACAGCCCCTGATCCATGGTTAGACCACGATGTTGCGGTTGCTGCTTAAAGCGATAGAGTTGCTGATCTGCAATACTTTCACCTGCAAAAGCCAGGATTAAGATAAGTGCTGCAACAACCAAATACACGGGATAAGCTGTACTCCAATCCTGTTGCGGAGCAGTCAGCAGTGCCCACATCGGCACGTAGAACAAGAGGGCTAACCCAGCCTGAAAAATAAAAAACAGCAGAAAACCAAGATGCTGAAATTTACCCATGGCACGGCGCATATTGGCATAACGTGTATCTTCCTGATGTTCAGCAAGATAACGTCTTAACAAATGGGCACTCAATCGGATAAACCAAAGACCGCTTAAAACGCCAATAAATAGGCGGATCGGCATGGGAGCGACATCAACAAAAATCGCAGTCAGGATAATATTTAAAGCCAGACAGCCACTCCAAGCGACATCCACAATACCGACTCGGCGATTGAAGGTTGCCCAGACCCAACAACACAACATAATCACGAGGTTCAAGATTGTAAGCTTTACGAACATCATCTTCCCCTGTCTTGATCTGTCGAATTAGTAACTGCTGGCTTCAAACAACATATGTACATCGCTGATCACGCCCTCTTTGAAGCCGCCTTCGCAATAACATAAATAGAAGTCCCACATGCGAATAAAGTTTTCATCAAAACCGAGCTGTAAAACTTGTTGTTTCGCATTCAGGAAACGCTCACGCCAATGATGAATGGTCTGTGCATAACTCAGCCCAATATCATCCAACTGTTTCAACCTTAACTTCTGTTCCGAGGCGCTCTCGGTGAGCACGCTAATACAAGGGATAAAGCTACCTGGGAAAATATAGCGTTTGATGAAATCAACCGTTCTCAGTGCTTTTTCATAGCGCGCATCTTCGATGGTAATGGCTTGAATGAGTGCCAGACCCTGCGGTTTAAGTAAATCGCGACACTTTTTAAAATAGGTCGGAAGATACTGCTCACCCACCGCTTCAATCATTTCAATCGAAACTAATTTATCGTATTTACCTTCCAGCAAGCGATAATCTTTAAGCTGTACATCGACTCGGTGACTTAAACCCGCAGCCTGCACACGAGCCACCGCTTCATCATATTGCGCCTGAGAAATGGTGATGGTGGTAACTTTACAACCATAATGTTGAGCCGCATAAATTGCAAAACCACCCCATCCGCTGCCAATTTCGACCAGATGATCAAGAGGTTTAAGTTGTAATTTTTGACAAATCAGCTCTTTCTTTAATTCCGATGCAGCTTCAAGTGACATGTCGGCATGTTCATACACCGCACTGGAGTACATCATGGATTCATCAAGAAAGAGCTTAAAAAAGTCATTACTTAAGTCATAGTGTTCCGCAATGTTTTTACGGCTACCACTGAGGGTATTCCTGCGACTTTTGTACCAGTTTTTGAGTACAAACTGGCTGAGCTGCGCCACGGCATTTTGATTAATTTTATCTAAAACATCTCGATTACGCGCCAAAATCTGAATCAGCTCGACCAGATCATCACTTTTCCAGTCGCCACGAATGTAGCCTTCAGCCGCGCCTAACACGCCTTGTTTGAATATTAATTGCATGACTTCCGGATTATGCACCTCCACTACCGCATGCAAATCTGAAATCTCTCCGACTGTACCATTCCACACACCACGAAAGCTGATTTGTCCATGACGTAACTTCAGTAAACTTCTGAGTAAAAATGGCAGTGATGCTTGCTCACCATAAAGAAATGCTTTCATCATGACATGTTAATCCTTATTTTTCTTCGGGTGCCGATAAAACGGCACCTTTTTCCACCATAACTTAAAGGCTTGTAGATAGATTGAAGCCATCATTTTTAAAGGTTCTAAACTATATCTCAGAGCATAATGATGTTGCTGTGAAGGAAATGTGATGGGACACAAACGAAAACGCATGGTGGCATCAAATAGCTGTTTTTGTTGTTCAAACAATTGCATGTGAATCACATTCAGTGTGTCTGAAAAGTTAAATCGCCAGCGATAATCCAGCTCCATGGGCATAAACGGCGAGACATGAAATGATTTTTCAAAACAAAACTCATACCCCTTAAAATCACCATGTGCTTGCAGTGGCTGACGACAGTCGTGCACATACACTTTGCGTTCATTCCAAGGCGTATTGGTAATTTCACTCAGAATAAAAATCGGCTGCTGCTGTTGCGGATCAAAAATGAAATAAAACACCACTGAATTGAAGCGAAAGCCCAGACAGCGAGGCAAAGCCAGAATACGAATCTGCCAGTCCGCCAATAACTCGAACTCGGCTTGCTGAGCCAGCACCTGCTCGACTTTTTGTCTGAGACTACCGTGATAATCTGTTAAAAAATCAGCACTATATAAATTCAGGATATTCCAGTGATGGGCAGACCAAAACGGAGACTGATCCGTAATGCTTTCAAGTTGATCAGGATCAAACCACAAGTAATTCAACTTAGCTTCAAATGCATGAGCCTTCGGCATATAGCGCCGATGACGGATGCTGGCCTCGGCAATTGCAAGCGGAGTATTCAACATCTGTAAGCTCCATGACTCATATCAAGATAATTTCGCTAAATAATCGACAACACGTGCCGCACTGCGAGCACCATCTTCATGAAAGCCCCAGCCCCAATAGGCACCACAATATGCAGTCCGATTCAGTCCCTGCAACTCCTGCCAACGTGCTTGAGCTCGTATCGCTTTTTGGTCAAACACAGGATGACGATAATGTCGTTGCACCAAGATTTTGGCTGGGTCAATTTTCATATTCGGATTTAACGTGGCAAAAATTTGAGTTTTACATTGCAGATTCTGCAAGTTGTTCATCCAGTAGCTAAAACTATATTGTGTTACAGCTAAATCTACACCAGCTTCTTCATCTGCTGTGACATGGACATGCCAACTTGCCCATTGCGAACGCTGCCTCGGCATAATCGAGCTATCATGGTGAACGACCATGCGATTATTTTGATAATCAAAGTTTTGTAGAATCTCTCTTTCTAAATCAGTCGGATCTTCTAATAATTGCAACGTATCATCGGCATGGCTGGCAAAAACAACCCAATCAAAGGTGTGTAGACCTGCATCTGTTTGTACTTCGACATAATCGGAATGTCGGCTGACGCTGTGCACCGCAAGATGTTCCCACTGAATGCTCGGACATTGCTGCCGAATTGCCCGAATATAGCTATTTGAGCCATTTTTGACCGTTTGCCATTGTGGTCTTTCCTTTAACTGCAACATGCGATGATGCTGGAAGAAACTCACCACAAACTTATAAGGAATTTGTCCCACCTGATCGACGGGGGTTGACCACAAGGCACCACACATGGGATAGAGATGCTCATGTCGAAACTCTTCTGAGTAATGATGTTGGTTTAAATAACTTTCGATGGTCAGTTCAGGATCAGAATCAATTACGGATTGGTCTTTATTCTCTTGATAGAAGCGATATAAATCTAACAACATGCGCCGAAACTTTTGATTCAAAAAGTTTTGTGGACGCTTGAGTAGCGACCATTTTTTTGAAGGATTATATTGGAGTCCCGTCACAACATTATTGACTGAAAAACTCATATCGCTGCTTTGTTTCTCTACCCCGAGTTGTGCCAGCATTTCACTAAACAAAGGGTAATTAAAATCATTAAATACAATAAACCCACTGTCTACAGCAAGAGTCTGACCTTCAATCTGAAAATGATGGGTATCGGTATGCCCGCCAAAATAACTATTTTTTTCAAAGATTGTGACTTGATGCTGTGCAGATAATTTCCATGCCGCATAGAGTCCAGAAATACCCGAGCCTATAATCGCAATCTTCATGAAAAATCTTCCTTTTTTAATTTTTTTGGATGGATGTAAAGGGATGATGCATTTCGATGACTGGCTGCATACACTCGCGCTGGAATGGGCTTTAAGCCCCAAACCAAACCGAACCATGACATCACTTTTAAAAGGTAATAAGTCACATCGATTTGCCACCAATAGAACCCCTGACGAGTACTGCCTGCATAAAAATGGTGATTGTTATGCCAACCTTCCCCCAAGGTAATCATCGACAGGAAAAAGTTATTGCGGCTCTGATCTTGGGTATCAAAATCGCGTGAACCATATAAATGCGCGAGAGAGTTAATACACAGCGTGGCATGAATCAATAACACGGTTGAAATGACAAAACCCCACACCAGTAATTGCGGCCCTGAGGTAGCCAACTGCGGATACGCTACAGCCAGCCATTCACCTAAGCCATAAATAGCCGCTGCCGTAACTAAAACCACAGGCAGACTAAAACGGTCTAACCAGATTAACTCTGGATATTTCAACCAATCTTTCACCACTTCTTTACGGATGTTGAAGTTCTGATCATTCAAAAACCAGCCGACATGGCTATACCAAAAACCATGCGTAGAAGAATGCGGATCCTGTTCGGTATCGGTAAATCGATGATGGTAACGATGATGCGCTGCCCACCATAAAGGACCACGCTGTGCACTCATTGTGCCAATTAAAATAAACACAAACTGGACAATGCGAGATGTTTGAAAAGTTTTGTGGGATAAATAGCGATGAAAAAAAGCCGTGATCGCAAACATTCGGATCAGATAAAATCCCAACATGAACAGCACGGCAAATTTAGACACACCCACCCAAAACACGGCAAGACAGGCAAGATGCAATAAAATGAAAGGCGAAATACGCAGCCATTGGATGTTTAAGTCTTTAGGAGGACTGTCTGGCTGCACTGTTTGAGTTTTGACTTCACCCGACCAGCTGTCCATCCAGCGTAGAAAAAATTTGAACATTGTTTCTTCCGCATTTTGAGTTTTTATATTTGCCTTTCATTTTATGTAGCAGGATATGAAATTTATGTGAAGTTCACCCATAAGTTTCATAGCACACTAGAAAAACCACCTGTCCATTTCACGTATTATTCTGGATGTGCTGTTCTTACTAATTTAGTCACATCATAACCATATTGACGTGCTGTTTGTAGGTAAGATTGGTAGGTCGCTTCGTCAATTTGTGGACTACGTGACAATATCCATAAATATTTATGGCTAGGACCACCGACCAATGCCACCTTATATTCAGGATCCACTCTTAAAATCCAATAATCACCTTTGGTAAAAGGAATCCATCTTAAGCCAGCAGGTAAAAAACTGACCTTTAACTGACTCATACCAACATTTTGCGGATAAGCGACACCCTGCGATGAAATGGTTTCACCCGTTTTCGTACGACAGCTATTTAGGACACCAAGCGTCTTATCTGAGTTAAGCGTATAATTTGCAGTCGTGTTACTGGCACAATTACGCTGAAAGTACATGGGCAAATGCGCGATTTCGTACCATTGTCCAACATATTGATGAATATCAATTTCACTGACGGCTTGCGGCTTGGATACTTCAGCTTGAGCTGACAATGATGAGAATAAACTAACACAGATAATTGCGGCACAGCTTAGGGATGTTTTAAAGAAATTTTGCATTACTCAACCTATTCATCATATTTTTTTCAAAATACACGACGCCCTTGTGAACAAAGCGTGAATTTAATCTGGGTATCCTTCCCCCCACTGTTCAATGCTTAACCTATTGAGTTCTTTACTTATGTTTAACCTAGCCCCCATAAGTTTGGTTTTCCTATTCAATACGAATTTTTAAAACCGTTGGATCTGCAAAGAAAAAGGCTGATTTTGTATCAGCCTTTTTAAAGATTAATTACCTCGATAGGTCGAATATCCATAAGGACTTAACAACAAGGGAATGTGGTAGTGACTAACACTGCCATCGACTTTGAAAATGACAGGGACTTCTGGGAAAAAAGTGTTCTGATGATGCTTTTTGAACCAATCCCCAGTTTTGAACGTGACCTTATAAATCCCTTGCTCTAACTGCTGATTTTCAGGAAACAGTGCCGTAATACGACCATTCGCTCCCGTAAATTGCTGATTCAGCTTGACCCAGTGATTGCCTGAACTCTTTTCAAGCACCACCTCAACATTGGCAGATGGTAAACCATTTTCTAGATTTAACACATGCACACTTAACGGGTTATTTTGTGCAAAAGCCATTGAAGTGAATAACAGCGTAGAGAGTGGTAAAAATTGCTTTAACATGATGGAATCCTTAATGATTAAAACTAGATTGAATGGCTGCTTCAGCGCAATATTGGTCATTTTTGGCACCTCCTGCGCCCGCAACGCCAATTGCACCGACCACCTGATTTTCATAACGAACAGGTACACCCCCACCTAACAACAGTAAATCCGATACGGTGGTTAAATTTTTTGCATCACTGTTTTCATGGGCATTTTGACTTAACAACAAGGTTGCTGTTTTGGTTGATAAAGCGGTATAAGCTTTCTTCTCGGCAGCCCCCAAATTATGAGGTCCCACCGTTTCATGCCTGCTCGCTATCAAGGTATTTCCTCCCCGATCCACCACTACTACAGCAATGTTGTGCTGTATTTTTTGACATGCAGCCACCGCAGCATCAACAAGGGTTTGTGCAGCTTTGGAATCGAGTGAATAAACTTGATTCAATTGAACGGTTTGTGCAAAAGTACTGCTACTCATCAGCATTACTGTTAAAACAAGCCCTTTAAGTTGGTTCATCATAATTGCCCTGAATTAAGTTTTAAAAATCTTATACAACCTAAATAATTTGAAGCATGACAATCACATTACAAAGTTGTCATCTTCAAAAAGAGTCTGAACAAAATGTGTATTCTGATTATCGAAGATGAAGTGAAAATCGCCTCATATCTGGTGAAGGGCTTAAATGAATCTGGCTACGCGGCTGAATGTGTCCATTCAGGGCTCGAAGGCTTGGAAAAACTCAAGATGCATCCATACACTTTAGTCATATTAGATGTGATGCTGCCCGATATTGATGGCTGGGCAGTATTAAAAGTCTTACGTCAATTTTCCCATATACCCGTGATTTTTCTCACCGCTAAAGACCAGATTATTGATAGGGTCAAAGGTCTGGAACTGGGTGCCGACGACTATCTGGCCAAGCCTTTTTCTTATATTGAATTACTCGCACGGATTAAAAGTCTGCTGAGACGGCAACAGTATGTTCAGGAAAATGAGCTATGGATTGGCAACTTAAAAATGGACTTAATCCATCATAAAGTTTGGCGTAATGAGCAACTGATTGAACTCAGCAAAAAGGAATTTAATCTATTGCGTTTTATGCTACAGCATCCAAATGAAATAATTACGCGCAGGCAAATTGCTTCCGAAGTTTGGCATATCAATTTTGATACCGATACAAATTTTATTGATGTAGCCGTACGCCGCTTGCGCAGCAAAATTGATGAAGGTCATGATATAAAACTCATTCATACTGTTCGTGGTTTGGGCTATAAAATTTCGGTTGAAGCATAATGTTCAAACCCATTCGCTCCCTAGAACTTCGATTAACCCTGTTGGTCACATTGTGCGCTGCCATGGTCTTGTGCGCTGTCGCATTTATGACTTATCTAGGCATCAACCAGATTTTAATTGCCCAGCAAGATCGAGCTTTGGTAGAGCGAATTGAGCGACTGGAAATATTGCTGCAAGACAGTCGCAATATTGAACAGATTATCGCGCGCCCGAAGCTGTATCAAAACATGTTGGGAAATCAGGATAATTTGTTTTTATTGATTCAGGGCGATCAGATTCTGATTAATATCAATCCACTTGCTATTCCACTGCCTGAGTTTACTCATCAGCCCAAAATTCAATTCCGTGATTTATCAGCACATGCTTACCCGACCCGTATTGCGTGGAAAACCATTCAAATCAATCAGCAACCTTATGTATTAATTGCAGGCAAACAGTGGTCTGAACGTTTAGCCATCATTGCACCTTTTCAAAAGCGTCTTTTCCTCTATGTATTCACAGGAATCTTGGCGATTCTCATCCTCTGTGCCATTGCTAGCCATCTGGGATTGAAGGCATTAAGAACCCTGCGGGAACAAACCCATGCGATTAATATTCAGCAACTTGAACAGCGACTCAATCTGACCCATCCCCCTCAAGAGATTGAACAACTGGCATCCGATATCAACGCCATGCTCGACCGTATTGAAATGGGGTATAGCCAACTGAGTCGTTTCTCTGAAGACATTGCGCATGAATTTAGAACCCCCTTGAATAATTTAATTGGGCAAACCGAAATTTTACTCATGAGTGAACGCAATCCGGCACAATATCAGGAACTCTTGATTTCCAACTTGGAGGATTATCAGCGCTTAAAACGAATGATTGACAGTATGCTATTTCTCGCCCGCGCAGATGCGCATAAAGTTGGCTTAAACAAGCAGAGGATTCAACTCCAGCCCTTCATAGAACATCTTTGCAGTATTTTCGAATATCAAGCCGAAGAGCAAGACTGCAATGTTGTATTCAGGCTTGAAGCGACTGAGTTATGGGCAGATTCTGAACTGTTACAACAAGCGCTGTATAATCTGATATCAAATGCACTGATCCACGGCGGCAATCACAGAAGCATTTTTGTGGTGAGCCAACGAAAGATGATTAATAACATGCATATGATTTCATTATCTGTAATCACCAGTGGTTTAGAGATTGCCTCTGAGCATTTGCCGCATATCTTTGAGCGATTTTATCAGTGCAATTCCAGCAGACAAAGTCATCATCAAACTGGCGGTTTAGGACTATCCATTGTGGCATCCATTATGACGCTTCATCAAGGGATGTATCAGGCAGTCAATAGCGCAGAAGGCATCTGCTTTGAACTGCTTTTCCCAGAAGCGTGATTCACAATCACACTGAGTTTATCTCATTTTTGGAATCACTCTGAATTTTCCCATCCACCAGATTAATGGTTCTATCACACGTTGCCGATAATCTTGGATCATGCGTGACCAACAACACGGCACAGTCATGTTCACGATGTACTTTGCGAAATAATTCAAACATTTCCGCAGCCGTTTGAGTATCCAGATTTCCAGTCGGTTCATCGGCTAACAGTAATGCTGGCTTGGTTATCAGCGCTCGAGCAATTGCCACACGCTGCTGCTGTCCGCCAGAAAGCTCATTTGGTTTACGATCCGCAAATTTTTCCAATCCTACTGCGGCTAATAATTCATGGGCATATTGCAGTGCAGATTGATCAGGCTTACCCTGCTTCAGCATTAACGGCATCAGGACATTATTTAAAGCAGTAAATGCCTGTATAAGATGATGGAACTGAAACACAAAACCGATGCTACTCCCCCGCAGCGCAGTCCGTCTGACATCATCCATACCGCTTGTGGCATGACCGAGCAAGTACAACTCGCCACTGCTTGGCTGATCTAATAAGCCCAGAATATTCAATAAAGTACTTTTACCTGAACCTGAAGGACCTATGAGCGCGGCAAAATCATTGCGCTCAATACATAGATCAATACCGTGCAGCACCTCCACTTCATTGGGTTGCCCAACGTTATAAGATTTTCGTAATGCCTCTAAACGCAATACTTCCTGAGACTGATCAGACATGACGAATCGCCTCCACAGGGTCTAATGCAGCAGCTCTACGTGATGGGACTGCCGCAGCCAACACACCCGTCAATGTCGCCAATAATACTGCCAAGAGGATAAGCTGGATTGATATTGAAATATGAAACAAGCGTGGACCAAACTGATTAAATACCCAGACTAAACCACAACTGACTACACTCCCTAAAATCGAACCGAGCAGCCCAAAAATTGCCCCTTGAAACAAGAACACTCTTAAAATCTGCGATTGGGTCGCCCCCGTAGCACGCAAAATCCCAATTTCCCGTGTGCGCTGCACCACGCTCACCGACATGACACTGGCAATGCCAAAAGCGACTGAAATCGCAACAAAAACAATAATCATATTGGTCGAAAGGCTCTGTGCTGTAATCGCATTCATTAATTGGGCATTGGTTTCAATCCAGCTTTCAGCTTTTAATGACGTCAGGCGTCCGACTTGAGCGGCGATTTGATCGGCCTGAAAAATATCTTGGATCGTCAGATCAATCACGGTGACCCCACCTGGCAGATTGAGCAAAGATTGCGCCTGTTTCAAATCCAGATAAACATAGCGTGCATCCAATTCACGCACACCGAGTTCAAATATTCCAGAGATATTCACCACGGCATTTTTCTGTTGCCCAGTATCAAGCCTTAGTTTACTCCCGACTTGCACCCCCAAATCTTTAGCCAATTGGCGACCAATTAATACATTATCCGCACTCACCTGTAATTGACCACTCAGCATATATTGCTTTAACGGAATAATCTGTTGATAACGTTCAAGATTAATACCAACCAATGCAACAGATTCAATCGCATCTCCGCGCTGTACAAATGCTGGACCAGAGACCACAGGGGAAACAGCAGTCAATACGGGTAACTGATCTAAAGTCTCCGTAATCTGTTGCCAATTGTTAATCGAACGCAAGCGCTGCGCCCGCTTATCTTCTTGTAATAACTGAAGCGTTCCAGTTACTGGTGGCACAATCTGGTTGACCTCATCTGGTGAGAGCAACCGAATATGTGCTTGCGTTCCTAAAGTACGCTCCACAATATTCGATTGTAAGCCATGAATTAACGCGCTAATGAACACAATCACCGCGACCCCAACGGCAACACCGACTGTGATCATAACGGACTGTGCACGACCCTCTCGCAAAAAACTGATTGCGATGGTCCACTCTGTCCAAAGTCGCCCAAAAATGTTTTTCAATCGAATTTCACCGGTAATTCATTTTTGCTATCTGTCTGATCCGCCTGATTGTGCAATACACGTTTTTTGTGCTCTATGCGGACTCGTGTACCATCTTTAAGCGCTGATTCTGCATCGGCAAGGACTTGATCGCCCTCTTTCAATCCAGAAATAACTTCCGACATGACCAAACCACGTAAACCCAGTGTAATTTGGTGACGTTGAATTTTGCCATCTCTTACTAAAATAACCATGGCGCGTTTTCCACTTATACTGCTTAAAGCATCATTCGGAATGACCAGTGCTCGCTCGCGTTTGTTGGTTTCAACATTCACCGATACTGTCATGTCCTGACGTAAATAATCAGGTACTGGATCAACTGTTAATCGAACGTCTACTGTGCCACGCTGCGAATCAATACTCGGGGCAATAAAGTTAATCTGCGCAGGAAATGGTTGATCTGGATAGGCATCCGCAATGACTGCCGCTTTTTGCTGTAAAGCCAGTAGGGGTAAATTGCGTTCATCAAAGGGTACTCGAATTTCAGTAGCACCATCCAGTGCAATAGTGAAGAGTGTCTGGCTTGGTTGTACCAAATCCCCTGGCTCTACATTACGGGTTAAAACGATACCATCGACTTCAGCACGAATTTTGGTCTTGGCAAGTTGAGCTTGTAATGCGGCTAGTCGTTCACGCAACATGGTCTCTTCAACATTACCTTTGGCTAAAGCCGCTGCTTTTAATCGAGCTGATTCCAAATTATTACGTGCGAGTCTTTCTGCCTCTATCGATTTCTCTCGTTCCTCAGCCGACAATATGCCTAATTCTGTACTCTTTCTCCGCACTGCTTCACGGCTGGCTTGTTCAAGCTGAACTTTGGCATTCGCCAGATCGACTTCAGCTTGCGGACGTTTGCTGGTCGCAAGTTCAATCAATTCTGCTTCTGCCTGTCGCACCTGCGCTGAAATTTCATCCGATTTCAGTACCAAGAGCAAATCACCTCGGGAAACCCGATCCCCCTCTTGAACAAATCGTTCAAGGACAACTCCTGTAATTTCACTACCAATCTGCGCCCGCGATACCGTCTCTACCCGTCCTGATGCGACTACCGTCTGAACCAGTGGACCAGATACAACTGCATAACCAGATAATAGAGGTCCCTGCCACCAGCGATATGTAACAAAGCTCGTTACCAAAATAAGTAATATAATTATCAGAGACTTATAATGAGCTAAACGCAATACTCTTCTCCAAATTCATTTCATCAATCAATATAAATCAAACCACATTGATTTTTGAGCTTTTACGTATCAGAAAATCTGTTAATAATGAATCTTTTCAATAAAATTGCTGTATTATTTTTTATATTCTAAATCTCTAAATCGATTAATTTAGCCCTTTTTATTAAATATTTAGCTTAACTTATATTGCAACCATCATGTAGGCAACAATTATCATATCAACAGTCTTAATAAAAACTCTATACTTTTGATAAGCGACTATAAACAGCATAACCACATAACCCCGCTATTTTTTTACTATTTTGAAAATTGGCTGCCAGCCCAATCCTATCAGTGCAATAATGCAGAACATCGCGCCTGTATAGAACGTAAAAGATGGCCCGAGTTGATCCCATAACAGCCCAGCCAACACACTCGCCAACAACATAGCCAATCCACTAACTAAGTTAAAAAAACCATACGCTGTGCCGCGCAAGTCTTCTGGAGCAGTATCGGCAACCATGGTCGCCAGTAAACCTTGCGTCATTCCCATATGTACACCCCATAAAGCAACACCTGCCAACACGACACTCCAATGATCACTCATTGCCAACACCAGATCAGCCGCAATTAAAAATATGAGTCCAAGTACCAGTAATGCCTTGTGGCTCATATGATCGGATAACTTTCCAAATGGATAGGCGGACAAGGCATAGACTATATTCATCATCACCATGACCAAAGGTACAAATGCAACTGGGATGCCACCTTGCTGTGCACGTAAAACCAGAAATGCCTCGCTAAATCGAGCCAAGGTAAACACTGCACCAATGCCCACCACCCACCAATAGGAAACACCCAAACGTTTCAAATTTTCCCGCTTGATTGGATTGCTACGTTTATTAGTCTGCGGGCTTTCTGGCTCATGCACGCCAAAGAAAAGTAGTGCGACTGCCAGCGATCCTGGTACCACTGCCACCCAGAATACTGCACGGAAATTGTTGTTCCAGAGTAACATTAAGCCAACTGCAAGCAATGGACCGAGAAATGCACCAACTGTATCAAGAGACTGTCGCAAACCGAACGCAGCACCCCGTATTTGCGCTGGCACAATGTCAGCCATCAAAGCATCGCGCGGAGCACCTCGAATCCCCTTTCCAGTGCGATCTAACAGCCGAGCTGTCATTACTAAACCAGTCGTAGTGGCAACAGCAAATAGCGGTTTAGTCAGCGCTCCCATAGCGTAGCCGATCACAGCCAAGCATTTACGCTTTCCCAGATAATCACTGATAACCCCTGAAAATATTTTAATAATAAGTGCGGTTGCTTCAGCCAACCCCTCGATTAAACCAATTACGAGCACACTGGTGCCGAGTGCTGTGACCATGAAGATTGGTAATAAGCTATGAATCATTTCCGAAGAGATATCCATAAGCATGCTGACAAAACCGAGTACCCATACACCTGTGGGTATTTTCTGCCGAGTACTTTGTGGAGGTATCGTCATAGCCAACATCCAGCGGTATCGATATTCCATAAATGAATGTCGATACCTACAGTTATCTACAATAAAACGATGGATTCACAGCTTTGAAGTTGATGAAAGGTAAATTATTTTTTAAGGGAATAATCAATCCCCCTAATTTCATAAGCTAAACCATAAAATCTTCAAGATCAATTGAGTTCGTTACTGGCTTTTAAAAAATGATATATAGCCTAACCACCAATACCAAATACCTGAACTCATACTATTTTTGCAGGATATTTCCCTATCCGTTATTCTTCTCGTTAAGCTTTAACCTGAATTATTTTTAATTTATCTACATTGAATAACTACAAGTTTTGTAGTCCTTTTTTAACTAAATAAAATAGTGAACAACTTTAGGCTGGTGCATCAGCGTGATGATATCAATATTGTGTATTTCACCCCGTTGCCCGTGTATCTGCTACTGACGGCATCACATGCTCTGTTAAGAGCCTTGATCGATAAACAAAGCAAAAGTATGTTCAAACTCTAGAATTTAAAACCCAATAACATCTTTATTTGACCAAAACTTCACTCAGGAAGAGCTTTTGAATAGTTCTAATAAATATATCTATGATGACCAATCATATTTATTAAACCACAATCCACTTTTATAATAGATTACTTATCTTTATTAATACCTTAACCAACATATATTAAACAATAAAGGCTAAACAAAATGCATAAATACAGATTGTTTAGCCTTATGCTGAACGTCAATTTAAGGATGAACAATAATCTTTACAGCTGATTCATTATTATGAATTAGCGTTTCAAATCCTTTCGAAACCAAATCGTCCAATGCAATGCGCTGAGTAATAAATGGCTCCAAATTAATCTTGCCCTGCTCTACTAAACGAATCGTTTCTTGATGGTCATTTACATAAGCAATTGTGCCGCGAATATCTAACTCTTTCATCACCACACTATGCACATTAATCGTTGCTGGGTGACTCCAAATGGATACGATAACCACCACACCTGTTGGTTTCATAGCTGCAACTAATGTATCCATCACTTTATTGACGCTACTACATTCAAAAGCAACGTCGACCCCACGATCTTCCGTAATTTTCATCACTTCAGTGACAACGTCGACCTGTGATGGATCAAGTACATAATCTGCAACGCCCGCTTCAATCGCTTTTTCTTTACGTTTTGCACTGAGTTCAGTAATGATCACTGTAAGACCTTTGGCCTTTAAAATAGCAGATAACAGTAAGCCAATCGGTCCTGCTCCACCTACCAATGCGACATCACCAGCTTTTGCACCACTTCTAACATAAGCATGATGTCCAACAGATAACGGTTCAATCAATGCTGCCTGATCTAACGGAATATCATTCGAAATAGGATGCACCCAACGTCGTTGAACAGCAATTTTTTCTGATAGGCCGCCACCACGTCCACCCAGCCCAATAAAGTTCATGTTTTTAGACAAATGATAATTGTCATTTGGACCAGTAGGCACATCATCTGCAATGATATAGGGTTCAACTACAACATGTTGTCCAATCTGAATATCATCTACACCCTCACCAACTGCATAAACCACGCCTGAAAATTCATGTCCCATTGTTACAGGTGCTGATTCACCTGAAATAGGATGTGGGTGTCCACAAGGTGGAATGAAAATAGGCCCTTCCATAAATTCATGTAAATCTGTACCGCAAATACCACACCACGCCACTTGAATCCCGACTGTTCCAGCAGTCACTTGCGGCTCTGGAATATCCTCAATCCGAATATCCCCTCGATCATAAAAACGAGCAGCTTTCATCCTATATTCCTCATGTTAAAGTTAACGGTAAACCATTCCACCATCAGTCAAAATGGACTGACCTGTAATATAATTCGCATCATCACTGGCTAAGAAAGCCACTAATGCCGCAACATCATCTGGTGTTTCAGCACGGCCCAGTGCAATACCCTCTACATATTTTTTATAGGTTTGACCAATTGCTGCACCCGTAATTTCAGAAAATCGCTGATCAATTTCCACCCACATGTCTGTACCCACAACACCTGGACAATAACTATTCACTGTAATACCTGCACTGGCATATTCTTTAGCTGCGGCTTGCGTCAAAGCCCGAACAGCAAACTTGGTTGCCGAATATACCCCCAGTAATGCAAACCCTTCATGCCCTGCGATTGAACATGCATTGATAATTTTTCCAGTCTGTTGCCGCTGCTTAAATTTATTCGCTGCAGCCTGAATTCCCCAAAGCACTCCACCAATATTGATGTTTACAATATGATTAAACTCGCTGGGCGTGACGTCTGCTAATGCTTTGACTTGTGCAATACCAGCATTATTAATCATGATATCAAAGCCATTTAAGGTTGACTCTGCATGATCAATCGCCTTACTGATTTGTATTGGATCTGAAATATCTGCAAGACATGTAGTGGCTTTAACACCATACGCTTCAACTTCCTGCTGAACTGCACTCAATTTTTCTTGATTAAGATCGACTAACGCAATATGAACACCTTCTTGAGCCAAACGTAAAGCAATACCACGTCCTATACCTTGTGCTGCACCTGTAATTAAAGCGACTTTGTTGTTTAAACCTCTAGGCATATTGTGACTCCTTAAATATGGATTGCACGCTGCATTGCTGAGAGTACGGACTCATGCATGGATTCAGATAAAGTAGGATGTGGAAATATCACCTGAGCCAAGCTTTCATCGGTCGCTTCAAGATATTTTGCAATCGCGAAACCTTGAATATGTTCTGTGACTTCATGACCCACCATGTGAGCACCTAACAACTCCCCTGTTTCTTGATTAAAAATGGTTTTGACAAAACCTGTGCTGTCACCCAGCGCCAAAGCCTTACCATTGGCTTGTAAAGGAAACTTGCCTACATTCAGCTTAAAACCAGCTTCTATGGCTTTTTGTTCCGTCAAACCAATACTGGCTACTTGAGGATGGGTAAAAATACAGCCAGGAATTTGAGTGCGATCTAAGGCATGTACATGACTCAGTCCTGCTATTTTCTCTACACAAAGCATGGCTTCATGACTGGCTTTATGCGCTAAACAAGGAGCACCTGCAACATCTCCAATCGCATAGACACCTGCCACATTGGTTTTGCACCAAGAATCAACTTTGATATACCCATGCTCAAACTCAATGCCCAATGCTTCTAAACCTAGATTTTGAGCATTCGCTTTAACACCAATTGCCGAAAGTACCTTTTCAACCGTGATGATTTGCACACCCGCTGAAGTTTCTATATGGCAATCCACTAGCCCCTGTTTGATCTCGATTTTTTTTACAGTGGCTCCTGTTAATACAACCATTCCCTGTTGTTCAAACTGCTTTTGCATATAATGTGCGACTTCAATATCTTCACTAGGTAAAATCTGCTTGGCAATATCCACCAAAGTCACCTGGCAACCTAAGTCTTGATAGAGACTTGCAAACTCGCTGCCTATCGCACCTGAACCTATGACTAAAAGAGACTTGGGTAATTGCTCTGGAACTAAAGCCTCCCTATAGCTCCAGACATGATGGCCATCTACAGGAATATGAGGCAAATTGACCGCACTTGCACCCGTAGCTACAATAATATGCGGTGCGTAAATCTGCTGTTTTTGCCCCTGAGCATCGGTCAGCTCTAATTGCTCTTTGGCAATAAACTGTGCCGTTGCATTAAAAATTTTGACCTGATTCTTTTTCAGCAAATGAGCTATGCCTTGCACCAATTGCTCCGAAACCTGTCTGCTATGACAAACCAGTTGTTGAATATCAAAATCTACTGCGCCTAGAGTAAACCCAAGCTTTTCTGAAGATTTAAATTGCTGTGCCAGCGCAGCTCCACTCAACAACGCTTTAGTCGGAATACAACCCCAGTTTAGGCATATTCCGCCTAAGTGTTGCTTTTCCACAATTGCAGTTTTTAAGCCTAGCTGGGCTGCGCGTATCGCAGCCACATAACCGCCTGGACCTGCCCCAATGACGATCAAATCAAACTGTGTATCAGACATGATTCTGCTCCTACACTAAAATCAAGGCAGGATTTTCGACATACTGCTTAAACGCCGATAGAAACTGAGCGCCTAAAGCACCATCAATCACCCGATGATCACAAGACAGTGTTGCCGTCACGATTTCACGGATCACGATGCCATCATTTTCTACAGTTGCACGTTTCTCGGCTGCACCTAAAGCCAGAATTGCACCTTGAGGCGGATTAATAATTGCATCAAATTGCTTAATGCCCAGCATGCCCAAATTGGAGATGCTGAAACTTCCACCCTGAAATTCATCAGGTGCCAGTTTTCCAGTTTTGGCACGTGTCGCCAGATCACGCATATCATTGGAAATTTGCGCCAAAGATTTGCTATTGGCGGCTTTAATAATTGGTGTGATCAGCCCATTTTCGATTGCGACAGCAACCGAGATATCAGCCTGTTCAAACTGCAAAATTTGCTGATTTTCTTCATCAAACTGGACATTCACCTGTGGAACTTTAATCAATGCTGCAGCGGCAGCCTTAATCAGCATATCGTTAATGGATAACTTGACTTGTGGTACCGTGCTGTTAATTTGCTGACGTAGTACCTGAATCGCTTCAACATTTAGGTCTATCGTCAAGCGAAAATGTGGCGCATTGCGTTTGGCAGCCTGTAAACGTGAAGCAATTGCTTTACGCATCCCATTCATGGCAATGGTCGTGACTTTTACGGTCTCGACTTCCTGCTGCTGCGATGCATGTTGAGTCTGTCCAGCATTTTCGCGCTGATAAACTGCTTCTACATCTTCCTTGCAGATGCGCCCTCGTGTACCTGAAGATCGGCAATCATGTAAATTAATTCCCCATTGTTTTGCCAAACGACGAGCAACTGGGGTTGCAGGAACTTGGCTATCATCTGCAGTTGATTTCGCGATTTTTGCACTGGCTTGATGCCGCACATCTGGCCATGCCCCCCCTGCGGTTTGTACTACGGTCTGAATATCATGAACACTAATACGGCTTTCACGCCCTGAGCCTGAAATTTGAGCCAAATTCACATTATGCTTTTCAGCCAGTTTTAAGGCATGCGGTGTGGCTAAAATCTCATCGCTATGTTGATAACCTTGTAAGGTTACAGGAATTGAATACCCACTCTGAGTCACTGGTTGAGAAACTTGTTCAACACCGTGCTGTTTAGGAACAGCTTGCACTTTGCTTTCAACTTGAGCCACTGCTGTTTTTTCTGGAACCACTGCAACAGCTTTGTGTTCAGTTCCGCTAGGTGCTCCACCTAAAGACTGAGCATATGCTTCAATTTCTGCATCGGAAACTTGAGGATCGGCACAAATTGCAATCACACCACCGACAACAAGTGTGTCGCCATCTTTAGCAATTATTTTTCGTAGCAATCCATCGAAAGGCGCTTCAAGCACATTGACGATTTTTGTGGTTTCAATTTCACAAATTTCCTGCCCTTTACTAAATTGCTCGCCTTCCTGAATCAGCCATTGGGCAATCGTGCCCTCTTCCATGGACAAACCCCATTTCGGGATTTCTAAGGTTTTAATTTCGCTCATCCTAAGCCTCCAACGTCTTACGTACAGCCTGTTCGATACGTTCTACACTTGGCAACCATTCCTTCTCTAGCACTGGTGAAAATGGCACTGGAGAATGCGGTGGTGTGACCAATTCAATCGGTGCTTTAAGATAATGGAAACCTTTTTGGGCAATCAGTGCAGCGACATCATGTCCAAAGCCGCAGCGCGCTGCAGACTCATCTACAATGACGACACGACCTGTGGAAGCAACCGACTCTAAAATACCCTCTTCATCCAGTGGTGAAATGGTCCGCGGATCCACCACTTCGACCGAAATACCCTCTTTGGCTAGCTTGTCTGCAACTTCATTGGCACGATGAACCATCAGACTGAGCGCAATAATCGTAATATCTGTGCCTTCACGGGTATAATTCGCAACACCAAATGGAATGGTATAGGCCTCATCGGGTACTTCACCCTTAATGTCGTACAACAACTTGTGCTCACAAAAGACAACGGGATCATCATCTCGAATCGCTTGAATCAATAGTCCCTTCACATCATAGGCGCTGGATGGCACCACAACTTTTAAGCCGGGTACTGAAGCAAATACGTTGTAGGGTGATTGTGAATGTTGCGCAGCGGCTGAAAAACCTGCACCAATCATTCCGCGTACCACCATCGGAGCCTTTGCCTTACCACCAAACATGTAGCGAAATTTAGCCGCTTGGTTATAGAGCATGTCGTAGCACACACCATAAAAATCCATAAACATTAAATCTGCGACAGGTCTTAAACCTGTTGCCGCAGCCCCTGCTGCCATACCAATAATCGCAGATTCGGTAATCGGGGTATCAATGACACGCTCTGAACCAAACTCAGTCCATAAACCTTTGGTTACACCAAGTACACCGCCAAAACCTTCGAGTTTGTTGTCATCGGTATTTTTACCACCATGTCCACCACGTACATCTTCACCCACAACGATCACACTCGGGTCACGGTGCATTTCCAATTCAATCGCTTCTTTAATCGCGTTTCTATAACTTTTATTTGGCATTGTTTTACTATTCCTTTAGTAAGAGACATAAACGTCAGTGAGCAGTTGTGAAACTTCTGGGTATTTGGCTGCACGTGCTTTTGCAACAGCATCATCAACATTTGCTTTGGACTGAGCATCAATCGCATCTAATTTGGCTGGATCAATTTGGTCCTTCACTTTCTCACGGAAAATTTTGAGTGGGTCTTTATGCTCTTTGACATAGTCAAGTTCTTCTTTGGAACGAATTAACCCCGGATCACCCTCAAAATGTCCATAAAATCGGTTGGTCACGGTTTCAATGACACTCGGCCCCTCACCACGACGGGCTCTTTGAATCGCTCTTTGTGCAACGTCATAAACTGCAAAAAAGTCTGTACCATCTACTTTTTCAGCGGGTAACCCAAAACCTGCTGCTCGACCCGCAATATCTTTACTGCCTACGGCATAATCATGTGCAGTACCTTCACCAAAACCATTGTTTTCAAAAATAAAAATAACAGGAAGGTTTAACACTACCGCCATATTGATCGCTTCAAAAGTCAAACCCTGATTCGAGCCACCATCTCCCGTAAAGGAAAGTCCAATACCGCCTGTTTTTAAAGTTTTCGCGGTTAATGCAGCACCAATTGCTAAAGGAGGACCACCACCGACAATCCCGTTTGCTCCGAGCATACCTTTATCTAAATCTGCAATGTGCATTGAGCCACCCTTACCGCGACACAAGCCATCATCTTTACCAAAAATCTCTAACATCATGGCGTGAATGTCACAGCCTTTGGCAATACAGTGCCCATGACCACGGTGGGTTGAAGTAATAAAGTCCTTATCGCTTAAGTTTTCGCAAATACCTACTGCGACTGCTTCTTCACCGCTATAAAGATGAATAAAACCTGGGATATCACCTGTATTATTCTCATCGTGTAGACGATCTTCAAATTCACGAATATCGCGCATTCTTTTATATGCTGCCAGCAATTGTTCTTCCGTTAATTGCATATCATTAATCCTTATCAATAACGCTAAAATTAAATTCAAAGTAATAAAATTATTAGCACTTGAATTTTTCAACCGTATATTTATATAAGAATATTTTTAATAATTTTCCTATTAGACTAAAAAAAATATTATATTAAAAACAACACTTATCCATATAAATCATAAATTTATAATTTTTAAAAAAATAAGAATATTTTAAATCATTAAAAAAAACACATAAACAAACCTTTAACCAACCTTTATTTAATATGATTATTTTTTTGGACTATTTTATAAAATATTATTTTCAAATCAGGATTAAACTTAAATTAAAGTGTAAATTAAAAACAAGGAATTTTTAAAATGGATTTAAATAATTCAATAGCAAAGGGAAAAAAAATGCGTGGTGCTGAAAAAATGGCACGCATTCCTATTAAAGTGCTTCCAACTGAAAATATGCCAAAGAAACCAGAATGGATTCGTAGCAAAATTAGTCAACCTGAAGAAGTACAAGTAATCAAAGCTTTACTGCGTCAGCAAAAATTACATACAGTATGTGAAGAAGCTGCTTGTCCTAATTTACCGCAATGTTTCGGTAGTGGGACGGCCACATTCATGATTATGGGGGATATTTGTACACGACGCTGCCCTTTTTGTGATGTCGCGCATGGTCGACCGAATGTATTGGATGTGAATGAGCCACAACATTTGGCTGAAACTGTGAAAAACTTAGCCCTCAAGTATGTTGTGATTACTTCAGTTGACCGTGATGACTTAATGGATGGAGGCGCACAACATTTTGCGGATTGCATCCGTGAAATACGTAAAACTAGCCCTGATACATTAATTGAAATTTTGGTTCCCGATTTTCGAGGCCGTACGGATGTTGCGCTTAAAATATTGAGTAAGACGCCGCCAGACGTTTTTAATCACAATATTGAAACGGTGCCTCGTCTCTATAAAGCAATGCGACCAGGCTCTGATTACCAGCATTCATTAGATTTACTCAAAAAATTTAAACACTACTGCCCTGATATCCCCACAAAATGCGGCCTTATGGTCGGCTTAGGAGAAGTTGAGGCAGAGGTGATTGTTCTATTGAATGATCTAAGAGACCATGAGGTTGATTACGTCACAATTGGTCAGTATTTACAGCCATCTAAAGCACATGCTCCGATTCATCGATTTGTTGCTTTGGAAGAATTCGAGCACTACCAGCTACATGGTCAATTCTTGCAATTCAAGAATATCTGGAGTGCACCCATGGTTAGATCCAGTTATTTTGCAGAAAAGCAATATTATGGAGAGAAGTCGCCTAAACCCTTTAATAAAATTGATTTATTAAATTCAATTTAATGCTTCGCAGAATCTACAGACTAAATGTTTACTAAAATTTGATAGAAAAAAGGAGCTTTTCCTATTAAATTTTTCTTGCAGAGGTTGATAACATCCGCCGATTAAATATAGATCAATTGGCAGAATGAATAATGCTATTAACGAGCAACGTGCCAGAATGACAATACGATTGATTGCACACAAATAGATATGTTGCTCAACCATGAAGGAATATGGAATGAATAATATGGAAAAAATAAATCCAGACTTACAAACAACGCATTTAGTCAATCAAGTCGATGTAACTGCCGCTCCACTTCTTCGTCTACCAAATGAAGAGCCGTTTTCTCTATTCAAGCGGTCCATACATCATACTTATGATGAATTATTAAGAATTGCACATGATTCGGATATGGCAATAGGACTAACTGACCATCAAGGGACTTTGCTATGGACTTGGAGCAGTCGAACCATGTTATCGTCTGCGGAACAGGTTCATTTTGTTGAAGGTGGGCATTGGTCGACCCAAGCTGTGGGCAAGAATGCTATAGGCATGGCACTCAATAGTCACCGTTCTAGCTGTGTTCACTCTCATGAAAATCAGATGAATAGCGTGCGGGACTGGGTCTGTTATGCAGCTCCTATCATTGATCCTACCTCAAACCAATTTCATGGTGTCATTAACCTTTCGACTAAATATAAGAAACATACACCTTTAGGTGTTTTAGCGGTTGAGCGTTGTGCAGATCTGGTACGCCAATCTCTTTTAATCGAACAAAAAAATATTTTGTATATTAGTGCATTAGGCACACCAAGAGTTGTATTTAATCGAACACCCTTGGTGTTAACGCATCGCCAAATAGAAATCTTATGTATCTTGGCATTACGCCCGAATGGTATTAGTTTAGATGAACTGCATGACGCCTTGTATGGCGACCGCGATGTGAGTGTAAAAACCCTGAAAGCAGAGTTATCTCAACTTCGCAATTTACTGCCCAACTGCATCGATTCACGAATATACAAATTAACTTGTGAAGTTGAATGTGATTTCTTAAAAGCTGAACATTCATTAAATGCTGGATTTTTAGCAAGCACTTTTTCTTTGTATAAAGGCAGTTTTTTAGTTAAAACGGAGAGCCCTTTTCTCTGCGCTTGGAGAGAAAGTTTTGATGCTCGATTAAGCCACTTGATTTATCAATTGCAAGACATCGATCAGTTATTAAAAATTATTGGTTACTTGCCAGAGCGAAGTGATGCTGTCCTGCGTTTGTTTGAGTTACTGCCCAAAGACAGCATCTATCATGAACGTTTTTCCAAATTTATTTGAAGAGATTGGGACGAAAATCAGTCGAATGCGTTGTTAGATATAGCTCATTTATCACTATTAGATGAAACTTGAGCCAGTAAAATGATGTTGAATCATCTTACTGGCTTAACCCGATCAAAAATCTTATCTTTCCCTTAACGCTTCTTTGGCTTTGTTAAAAGGTTTGATCAAATAATCTAAAATTGTTTTTTGACCTGTTTTAATATCTACAGTAGCGACCATACCTGGAGTAATATTGAATTCCTTCCCCTCTTTATTGATCAACTTGTCTGAATCAGTCCGAATGTAGACTCTATAATAAAATTGATCTTGCTTCACTTCATCTCTGAGCGTGTCGGGTGAAATCACAGTCACCTTGCCTTTTAAGCCACCATAAATCGAATAATCATAAGCCGTAATTTTAACTAAAGCGTCTTGCTCAGGTCGAATAAACGCAATATCCCGTGGGGATATTCTTGCTTCAATAAGCAGTTGTTCATCCAAAGGAACGATGGTCATTAATTTCCCATTTTGAGAAATCACACCACCAATCGTCATGACATCAATCTCTTTCACAATGCCACGTACAGGAGATTTAAAAATTGTACGGCTAAGGGTATCAGATTTACCTTTCACCACTTGAGATTGGGTTTCGATATCCGTATTGGCCTTGGCTAATTCTTCTCTAGATTTAACCAAGTATTGATTCTGAACATCATTCATTTGATTTTTTAAATCAGTTGCCTGACGCTTTAAACGGAGCACTTCAACTTCGCTGGCTGCCCCTTTCGCAACCAAAGGTTCCGTCATGGCTAACTCTTGTTGCACCAGTACCAAAGCTTGTTTTAAGCCAGAGACGGATTCTTCCAAATTAGAACGTCGGGAGTGATAAAGTGCAGTTTCTGCATTAACCAGAGCTGGCTCTTTCATGACTTCTTCAGGAAAAATTAATCTAGTTCCATTGACTTCCGCACGTAGACGCGCTGCTGTTGCCTTGGCAGACAGTAATAATGATTCCGACTCTCCAACATTTGATGCAAAACGAGTCGGGTCTAGCTGAGCAAGGACTTGACCCTGTTCTACAATTTCTCCTTCACGTACATTCAGTTTAGTCAAAATTCCGCCTTCAAGGGATTGCACGATTTGTTCTTTCGAGGAAGGAATGACTTTCCCTGTCCCAGTCGAGACTTCTTCTAATTTAAATAACCACGCCCAAATGAGTAAACTCAGTAAGCCAATACAAATAATCCAGATGAAAATACTGACTTTGGGTAATGGCTGTTGCAATTCTTTAGTTTTCTTAGAGCCTGTGCTGATTACTTGATCTTGTCCCATCATTAGGCTCCCATTTGCTGCTTAGGTTGTGATAGTTTCAAAATTTGATCTTTTGGACCATCCATCACAATTTTTCCATCATTCACGACAATTACACGATCAACCAGTTCTAAGATGGCTCGGCGGTGAGTCGCAACAATAAGTGTTTTGTGCCCTAACCAATTTTGCAGTTGTTCGATAAACTGTTTTTCAGAAACATCATCTATGGCAGCTGTGGGCTCATCCAGCAATAAAACATTAGGCTTTCGAATAAGTAACCGTGCCAATAACAAAGCTTGCTTCTGACCACCAGAAAGACCTATTCCTCCTTCTAGAATCTGATAATCCAGCCCTTCCTTTTTCTCTTGTACAAAATTCAAAGCCCCCGAAAGTCTCAATGCATCAAAAATATCTTGATCATTGGCTAAGGGCGTACCCAACTTTAAGTTCTCGCGAATAGAGCCAAAAAATAAATGCGCATTTTGGTTTAAAAGACCGACATCACGTCGAACATCTAAAGGATCAATCAAACCCAAGACAATATCGTCAATTTTGATCTGACCTTTTACAGGTTCTTGCATACCCGCCAACAATTGCAATAACGTTGATTTTCCAGCGCCATTACGCCCTAAAATTGCAATTTTCTCTCCAGCTTTAATCTGAAGTTTTTGAATAGCGAGAATCGGTTTTGCATCATTTTGACTATATTTAAACTCGACTTGATTTAACTCATAATGACCAAACAAGGCTGGTCGGTGAATTAAATGGCTATGTGGCGGCTGATCCACTGGCTTTTTCATTAATTCATCTAAACTGCTTTTTGCGACTTTAGCTTGTTGTAGACGCCCCAATACACCTGAAATTTGGGCGATAGGTGCCAACATTCGTGAAGAAAGAATGGAACATGCCACCAAAGCACCGGTCGTCATTTCACCATCCATAACAGCAAAACAGCCCACTAAAACAACAATCGCAAAGGTTAAGCCTTGAACCTTTTGTGTCCAAGCCGTCATTACGCCCACTAATTTACGTTGACGCATAGAAATGTCGGCAGAGACTTCATTCATATGGTTCCACTGGTTCTGAAAACGCGACTCCGCTCTTAAGAGTTTAATGTCTTCTATCCCTTGAACGGCTTCGACCAACATTGCGTTCCGTATCGCACTTTCCCGCATACCTTCAGCTGCTAATTTAGCCAATGGCTTTTGAATTAGAAGACCAGGAAGAATCATCAGCGGCACCACCAACACCATCACCCAGAATAGATTGCCACCAATTAACCAGAATATGACCAGAAATAAGAAGAAGAATGGTAAGTCCGCAATGGCCGATATCGTCGTTGAAGTCACTAACTCTCTAACGCCTTCAAGCTCTCTAATTTGTGAAATGAATGTTCCTGTCGATTTTGATCGTTCTTTATTTTTGATTCTTAAGGCATGACCAAAAACCACATCAGAAATGCTTAAATCTGCTCGCTTGCCAATGATGTCAGATAAAAAAATTCGCGCCACACGTAAACAAAACTCAAATACTGCTGCTATTAATACTCCGCCAGCCAAGACCCATAGAGTAGGTACGGATTGGGCAGGAATGACTCGATCGTAAACGTTCATGGAAAAAACAATCGTCGCTAACGCCAAGATATTTGCCATTAACGAAGCAAGCATAATATCCAAATAACGTTTCCAATCACGTAACACGATCGACCAGAACCAACTTGGATCATAAGGCTTGACGTATTCATCGACACGAACATCAGGGACTGATTTTTCAGGTCTCAAAACATAAATATTGGCAACATGTGGCTTAAGCGTTTCAAAAGTGAATACTTGTGCCAGTCCTTGATCACCGCTTAACTGGACACTTAAATTTCCATTCGCATCAATTTTATCGAATACACCAACTTGCCCATCCTGCATTTCAATCAGAACAGGTAAATGCCATGGGCTAATTTCATCTAAGCTAAAATTGCATTTACGATAATGCAGACCAATTTGCCGCGTAGTTAAACTTAATACATCCTCGACAGTTTGATGCTGTGCCCAATCCAATTGAAGTCTAATGCGCTCTTCAGATGGGTCTAACAAATAATGCTTTGCAATAACCAAAATGGCTTGAAGCCATGGCTGATAATTAATTACATTGCTCATGGCTGAATTTCAAACCCTTGTATTGAAATATTATTTAACTGATATAGGTCACGAGTACGCCCTGTGATCTTGATGTATTGAACTAAATTGGCGTAAATATCATATTTTGCAGTCTCTATTTCCTGCGCGGCACTGTGAATGGCCTGTTCCGAATTCAATAAATCAACGACCGATCGCGTTCCTAATTTGTATTGTTCTTGATACAGCTCTTTTGTCCGCGTTGTAGATTGCTGACGCGCGGTCAGAATTTGAATCTGCTTTTGCTTATTTTCTATTTCTTCTCGAATCAACTGCACTTGATCCAATACATCAAGATAGACAGCATTGAGTTCAGCTTTCGCGGCTTCTTCTGCATAGCTTGCAGAACGCTGTTTAGAGCGAATGGCTCCACCTTGAAAAAAATCGCTTGTTGCTTCAAGCATGATGGAATTATAGAAACCATCATCTTTGTCATTATTTGGATTTGTTCCATTTAATGCCTGACTGAGGCTTCCTTTGACACTGATTGTTGGGTAAGCACTCAATTTTGTTTGTTCTTTTTGAAATTTAGCAACTTGTATTGCAGCCTGAGCTGCCATCATTTCGGGCACCAGATTAAATTGCGTTTGTTCATAAAGCCCCGCCTTTTTAACAAGGCTTTCTGGTATTTTAATTTGCTGATTAGACACATCGCGCCCCAACAAATTACGTAATTTTTGTTGATACTGCTTTAGCTGATTTTCTTGAACAATTTTATTAGATTCAGCCGCTTCCAAGTCTGATTGTGCTTGGACTGGATCTGCTTGGCTACTGATCCCCGCATTTGCGCGTAGATTCGCAATTTCAGCAATACGCGCGATTCCTTTGATTTGCTGATCTGCAATCCGAACAATCTCTTGATATCGCTTAATATTTACAATCGCATTTGCAGTTTGATAGGCAATATCATCGATCTTGACCAGAGCATTTGCTTGTTCTTGCAAGAGTTTCGCTTTTTGAATATCGACTGAACTTTTGATTTTTCCAAAATCATAGAGCATTTGTGTTGCCGAAAGCGTATACAGCTGTCGACCTCGCTCTCCCGTCGTTAAATCGGCAGTCGTAATTCCCCCCGAAATTTGTGGAAAATATTCGGCTTTTGCTGCATCAATATTTGCTCCCTGCCCCGCTATTGTCGCAATGCTTTGAGTAATTTCTGGACGATGCCGTAGTGCTTGCTGTACAGCCTCCACAAAACTTAATTGTTGGTTTTCCCCTAAAAAATTTTGATTTGAAGCTGTCACTTTGATCTGCTGATTCACTTGATTTTTAGATGATGTCACCAGAGGAAGTTCCTCAGGCATCGATGTGCTTACAAGATCAAAGTCACTCAACCTTCCAATGTTTGCTTTGTAAAAAGAATCATTCGGCTCATTGGCAAACAATTGATGTATCTCATCTTTTTTATGACTTAAATGATCATAAAAAGTATCTGCTTTAACCGGCGTGACCAGAACGAAGAATGGAGATACTAAAATCCAGCCTAATCGCGATTTAATGGGAGTCATTTTTAAATATCTGAATTAAATCCATTGTTTATGGATTGAAAGGTGGAACTCATATTGGCAATTACTATTCATCTTTATTAGTGAATCAATCAAAAAATAAAGATTAAAAAACGGCTATAGACCCGAAGATCTATAACCGTTCTATTTCATTAACCAATGACAAGCTGATTATTAGCGAGTAAATCCTGCAAGTCTAAACCTGCTTGATTTTCAACGATTAATAAATCAGACATGGTATGAGTTGCAGCATTACCATCACGATCTACTTGAATAACCGCATTACCATTTCCATCATTTACTACAGTAATATAGTCCCCTAGATTACTTTGATCAGCCAATAGGCCATCAAAGAAATCAGCAGCAAATTCAATTTTATCGTTGGCTTGGTAATCTACCCATGTATCTGTACCATTTCCAGCTGTTGCATCAGCAGCATTCAGAACATCATACATGATGGTGTCATCACCTCGTCCAGTCGAGATGATGTCATTGCCTGAACCACCGTAAACAATGTCATTTCCAGCGCCAGCAATGATAATGTCATCGCCTGAACCGCCATAAATCGTATCAATACCACCTTTAGTTGCTGGGTCAGCAGCATCGGCAGCAATAAACTCACGGTAATTGGCTTTTACAAAATCATAGATTTGTTGCTGTGTTGGTTCACCATCGGCCCCTACACTACCATCTGCCTTAAGTTTGGCAATTAGTCGTGAATAGCCTGAATACTGCGGGTACAGCAATGAATCCAATCCTGTAATCCAGTTGGTATTCATCGCATCGCCAAACAGAATGTCATCACCCGCACCACCTTTAACAGTGTCATCTCCAACATCTGCTGGCACAAAGTTTTCAGATCCACCTATCAGATATGCAATCAACTTTTCAGTATTCGTAATTTTTTGAGCCGTTCCCGTATTGGAACCAGCACCAGTACTATAATTCCCTCCACTCCAAGTACCAGCAATTAAATCACCATTTATATTTGTATTGTCATAACGGGTGACATATTTCAAATCAACACTATCACCAATACCTACAGCAAAAACTTTAGTTCCATCAATACCCACAATATTGGAAAAAGCATTATCAATCTGCTGAATACCTGATTGGGTTGTCGAGCTAGGATTACCATCTGTTAAATAATAAACCTGATTTTCATAACCATTCGCATGAGCATCAGCGATTTCTGAAGATGAGAACCATTGATATGCATTGTTAAATCCATGGTGCGGATATGTTCCATTTCCATCTGCTTGTAATGCCTGAATATCACTCCAGAGTTGTTCGATATCAACGTTTTGGATGTCATTAATTCGAATATTTGTCAGATTTGAAGATTGAGTAATATTCGAACCACCAAAACTTGTAATCTGTAAATTAATCTGCCCATCATGATCCGCCATTTGCTGAACAAAAGCTTTTAATGCTGTTTTTGCTGCATCAATGAAGCTTGTTGTAGGGTTAGTAAGCTGACCAGTACGCATACTTCCAGACAAATCTAAAACAATAGATACATTGTAATCATGAGCTGCTATGAAATTAGTTTTTAAGCCGCCAGTGTCACCTGCAAGTACATCATTGCCTGAAGTACCAGTTAAATTATCATCACCATTTGTAGTGACTTCAGCAACTGCTGGCGCTGTATCCTTATTATCAGTAACAGGTTTACCGTTATTATCTAATGAATCAGCTTTTACATTAATTTTATCTGTCAAACCTATGAGATCTTCAGGTAATTTAACTTCATAGCTACCATCTGACTTAACTATAGTCGTTACAGTTAATGGAGCACCTGTAGATAAATCATTGATTGAATCTCCATTGTGATCTTTGAACGTCAAAACAACATCACTACCGATAGGTACATCCGTAGTTTGCCCTTTTACAATTCCTTCCTCATCAATTTCTGTAATCTCAAGAGAGCCATCAATGCGGTCTAAGCCACCTTGGTCTGGTGTGTTTGGATCATTGTCATGGTCAGTCTTTAATAGGCTGTCTTCAGCATCAACAGGGTTACCATTACGGTCTACTGTTTCTGCTTTCACTGTGATATCACCATCCGCAAAGTCTGTTGGTACTTCGGCTGTATAGTTACCATCAGCGTTTACAGTTGCGGTTACTTCGCGTTCTAGTGGATTGCCATCTTTGTCTTGACCTGTAATCGTCAAGGTCACATCACTACCTGGTTCAACGTCAGTTGTTCCACCTGTGATATTGCCATTGCTTTGAACGTCAACGGTGATGGCACCCGCAACCAAGTCTAGACCGGTGTCTTCTGGTGTAGTTGGATCTGTATCGTTATCACCTTGTGCTGCAATGCTGTCTGTCGCTGGACCGACACCTTGACCATTTCGGTCAGTGGTATTCGCAACAACGCTGACGGCTGAACCATCAACAATACCGTCTGCTGCAGTTACAGCACTGCTGTAGTGACCTGAAGCATCTGTCGTAACTGTCTTGCTTACCGTGACTGGATTGCCGTTGGCATCTGTTCCTGTGATGGTCAACACAACGTCTGTACCTGGTGCTACGTCTGTCGTGGTTCCTGTGATCGCACCTGTCTCAACGATGTCAACGGTGATGGCACCATCAACCAAGTCTAGACCGGTGTCTTCTGGTGTAGTTGGATCTGTATCGTTATCACCTTGTGCTGCAATGCTGTCTGTCGCTGGACCGACACCTTGACCATTTCGGTCAGTGGTATTCGCAACAACGCTGACGGCTGAACCATCAACAATACCGTCTGCTGCAGTTACAGCACTGCTGTAGTGACCTGAAGCATCTGTCGTAACTGTCTTGCTTACCGTGACTGGATTGCCATTGGCATCTGTTCCTGTGATGGTCAACACAACGTCTGTACCTGGTGCTACGTCTGTCGTGGTTCCTGTGATCGCACCTGTCTCAACGATGTCAACGGTGATGGCACCATCAACCAAGTCTAGACCAGTGTCTTCTGGTGTAGTTGGATCTGTATCGTTATCACCTTGTGCTGCAATGCTGTCTGTCGCTGGACCGACACCTTGACCATTTCGGTCAGTGGTATTCGCAACAACGCTGACGGCTGAACCATCAACAATACCGTCTGCTGCAGTTACAGCACTGCTGTAGTGACCTGAAGCATCTGTCGTAACTGTCTTGCTTACCGTGACTGGATTGCCATTGGCATCTGTTCCTGTGATGGTCAACACAACGTTTGTACCTGGCGCTACGTCTGTCGTGGTCCCTGTGATCGTACCTGTTTCAACGATGTCAACTGTGATTGCACCATCAACGCGATCTAAGCCACCTTGGTCTGGCGTGTTTGGATCATTGTCATGATCGGTCTTGCCTTCTAGCGTTGCCGTGTCAGTCACTGGCTTGCCATTGTTGTCCGTGGATTTCGCTTCTGCTTCAACTGCTGAACCATCAACAATCGCTGCTGGAATATCAACTGTGTATTTACCATCAACCACTATAGTTTCAACGTCTTCCTTAACTGGATGACCGTCTTTATCTACACCTTCAATGGTTACAATGACTTTTTCACCTTCAGGGACGTCGGTCACTGTGCCTGATACTGTGCCAGCCTTCGGATCAATTTCAGCTGTGATTGCACCATCAACTCGGTCTAAGCCACCTTGGTCTGGCGTGCTTGGATCATTGTCATGATCGGTCTTGCCTTCTAGCGTTGCCGTGTCAGTCACTGGCTTGCCATTGTTGTCCGTGGATTTCGCTTCTGCTTCAACTGGCGAACCATCAACTATCGCTGCTGGGATATCAACAGTGTATTTACCATCAACTACTGTAGTTTCAACGTCTTCCTTAACTGGATGACCGTCTTTGTCTACACCTTCAATGGTCACAATGACTTTTTCGCCTTCAGGGACGTCGGTCACTGTGCCTGATACTGTTCCTGCCTTCGGATCAATTTCAGCTGTGATGGCACCATCAACCAAGTCTAGACCAGTGTCTTCTGGTGTAGTTGGATCTGTATCGTTATCACCTTGTGCTGCAATGCTGTCTGTCGCTGGACCGACACCTTGACCATTTCGGTCAGTGGTATTCGCAACAACGCTGACGGCTGAACCATCAACAATACCGTCTGCTGCAGTTACAGCACTGCTGTAGTGACCTGAAGCATCTGTCGTAACTGTCTTGCTTACCGTGACTGGATTGCCGTTGGCATCTGTTCCTGTGATGGTCAACACAACGTCTGTACCTGGTGCTACGTCTGTCGTGGTTCCTGTGATCGCACCTGTCTCAACGATGTCAACGGTGATGGCACCATCAACCAAGTCTAGACCAGTGTCTTCTGGTGTAGTTGGATCTGTATCGTTATCACCTTGTGCTGCAATGCTGTCTGTCGCTGGACCGACACCTTGACCATTTCGGTCAGTGGTATTCGCAACAACGCTGACGGCTGAACCATCAACAATACCGTCTGCTGCAGTTACAGCACTGCTGTAGTGACCTGAAGCATCTGTCGTAACTGTCTTGCTTACCGTGACTGGATTGCC
>NZ_JAKVIM010000017.1 GCF_022601715.1 Acinetobacter zhairuonensis
AAGTCATCGCCAGCTCATTAATTCTAAAAACACCCCCTTCTACTAAGAAGGGGGTGTTTTTTTATTGTCGGGAATAATTAAACGGCTTGAATGGTTGAAAATTAAACATTCATAAAATTGGGTTTAGCTGATCGAGAATAAAATAAAATGTGAAGAATCTATAATCATTAATCAATGTTTTCTTGGTATTGTTTGGAGATTTTAAACCTTATACTTTATTTTGGATTATCTAAAAAATTTATTAAGTCACTTAGCTTAATATATTTAATTTCAGTTTAATTGTATTAAACAAACTATTTTAAGTTTGAATTTGCTTTAATTATTTTTTTCTTACTATTTTAAAATAAACAATATAAAACAATAAGTTAAATATAAAATAAATATTAGTTAGACTAATGTTGAATTTTTATATCGCCATAAGATATGTGAATATTGTCTAAATTACTTTAGTGAATGACTTCTGTTTAAACTGGATATACAGATTATAAAAACCGAAGGGCGCTAGTTAAAGTGCAATGAAACAATCGATTCACAGGGGGTGGGTAATGTCAGCTAAAGCAGTAAATGTGAATGATATTATTGATCACGCAAAATTTAAGCCATTTCATTTTAATGTTGTCGCTTGGTGCCTACTAATCATTTTATTTGATGGTTATGATTTGGCGATTAATGGCGTCGTTTTACCATTATTGATGGATGAATGGGGCTTAAGTGCCGTACAAGCAGGGATGCTGGCAAGTACTGCATTGGCAGGAATGATGTTTGGTGCGATGACCTTCGGTTCTTTGGCCGATAAAATTGGTCGTAAAAAAGTCATCATGATTTGTATCGTGTTGTTTAGCGGTTTAACTTTCGCAGGTGGTTTTGCTTCAAATCCAACAGAATTTGCGATCTTACGTTTTCTTGCTGGTTTAGGGATTGGTGGGGTGATGCCAAACCTTGTTGCGCTGACTTCTGAATATGCTCCTAAGACCATGCGTAGTACATTGGTGACCACAATGTTTAGTGGTTATGCAGTTGGTGGTGTCATGGCGGCATTATTAGGTGCAGCATTTACCCCAACTTTTGGTTGGCAGATTATGTTCTTTATTGCAGGGATACCATTATTTTTATTGCCTGTAATTTGGAAATTCTTACCTGAATCTTTAATGTTCATTGTCAAAGAAAACAAACAAGAACAGGCACGCCCGATTGTTGCACGCTTGGCTCCTGAATTAAGCATTACTCAAGAGACAACCTTTGTTTTACATCAGACCAATGAGCCTGAAGCGGCGAATGTGGTGAGCTTGTTTAAACGTGGTCGTGCCATGAATACGTTGCTGTTCTGGCTGGCTTTCTTTACCTGTTTACTGACCATGTATGCTTTAAGTAGCTGGTTGCCTAAACTAATGATGGCAGCAGGTTATTCTATGAATAACAGCTTAATGTTCATGATGATCATGAATGTAGGGGCTGTGGTTGGTATTATTGGCGGTGGTGTACTGGCAGATCGTTTCCATCTCAAACCAGTCTTGATGTGTTTAGGCATTATGGGGGCGATTGTGATGAGCTTGATGGGCTTTCAATCGAACCAGTTCTTGCTTTACATGTTGGTCTTCTTGGCGGGTGCAGCATCGATTGGTTCACAAATGCTGTTGTATAGCTATGTGGCGCAATATTATCCTTTAGCTGTACGTTCGACGGGAATCGGTTGGTCATCTGCGATTGGTCGTATGGGGGCAATTGTTGGTCCTATTCTAATCGGTGCTTTGCTTGGCATGAATTTACCTGCACACTTCAACTTTATTGCGGTGGGTTTACCTGTATTAATTACTGCGATAGCTGTCGCGTTAATTATGGATGAAAGTGACCTCGAAAAGATCAAAAACAATGCTTCTGTTACGGCTAAAGCTTAAGTTGTTCTAAATCTAATAGCGTCTATGCAAGAATCCAAATACCCAAATCGATCGATTTGGGTATTTTTTTTTGGCAAATTTGCGAATGAGAGTTTTGCAGAATAAGATTGTTTTTGCTGAAAATATGATCTAATTTAAAATTAACGAAGAATAACAATATGTATACCTATCTAGAAAAAGCATAGGAGGATTTATACTTGGAAATTCAATCAGCTGAATCTGCTTTTCGTGCCGTTTGGGTTGCTCCTTCAATTATTTTAAGTTTGGGCATCACACGGCTGTGTTCAGATATGATTTTATGGGTGCGATCCTATCGACACTTTTCTTTAGATTGGATTCCGCTCACATGGTCAGCCTGTATTTTTATTTGGCAAATTCAATATCTCTGGGCAATTATTGAACTCCCAAGTTTGATTCGAACATGGACCTTACCTGAGTTTTTGGCCTTGCTTTTATTATCCTTGACCATTTTTTTGCGAGTGCACTGGTTGTGCCTCAGCAGGAAAAAGATATCCAAGGTATTCATGAAGAGCGCACCATTTGGCGAGGGCGTGGTGCCTTAATTGCCGTGTCAACTTGGGGGCTGGTTGCAGTATTGGTCGATGTCTGGATGTTTAAAGAATCATTATTTGCGTTGGGCACAATTTTAATGTTTGGCGTGGGCGTAATGCCGCTCTTGTTTTTGCTGACGAAGAACCGCTGGAAACGTGGTGTAATCACTATAGTTAATTTTATACTTACGCTTTGCGCTGCTTGGATTCAATCACCGAAATCTTATTAAAAATCTTGCGAGCCTACATTGGCAACATCGAGGAACTTTGTCTCATTCAACGTATTGCATTTCTAATTTAAAAATAACACCTTTCCAATCTAGCTTAAATTGCAGATATGCTCTGACGAAGTCCCATCAATGGCATTTGTGCTTTGCTTGAAGTGTAAACAAAAATATCAAAAAGTACCGCAGAAGAGCGTCGCGTATCATGCTAGCAAATAAAAGGGAAAAATAGGGCACGCTTTGCTTGAAAAGCTAGAGCCAGTCTACTCTTGATGATTGTCTACAAGCGTTCTATATTGAGTGAAAATTAAACAAATAAAGGTGGTGTCAGCATCCAGTAACTTTTCCTCTCGTACTTGTTATTTAGCCCATGAACTTTGATTTTCATTCAATTTCAGGAGATTTTATCTATTAAAAATTAAAGCTACACGCAACTCAGGCGTGGAAAGGAGATAAAAGAGGATACCCTCATGGGAACAACATTAATTCACAATTCACGACGGCTTTTCATCATCGGACAGCGTATTCCAGCAATCTATGATGTCGTCATCCCAAAAAATTGTCCTCCTGCTCATCCATGGAAAATTAATCGATATTATTCAACAAAGGTAAACCATCAATCACTTTCATCACAAGCATTAAGCATAGTGAATGTGGCAGAATTTATACGACTAGCATCAGTTGATTTAATGAAAGAGACTAAAAGGATGAGATTGTAACCAAAGTTATCAATCGCTCAATGAAGGAGATCAAGTCTTAAAGAAAATATACTGAATCATCCATACATGGATTTAAAAAGAAACAGGAAAAAATCAATTCACGTAGAGTTAACAGTTTTGAAAACGAGTATTAGATTAAGATAAGAAACGCTGTTAGACAGGGTTTCTTATCTTCAAAATAATAAAAAGAATTATATTTAGCGGGTTGCAGCATATTTCAGCAGTTTGTGCAGCATCGCTTGCAAGCCACGGACTTCAAATTCATTCGCCTCAAAAATTTCATCTTTATTGCGTTTAAAAATATCACGAATTTCAAGCACGGCATTTGGATCAATCATGCCTAAACTCGAGGTCACTTGACGGATTTGGCTGATGGAGCGAGAGCCATTGGTTGCGCCATAGCCGATAAATGCCGCGGGTTTGTCTTGCCATTCTTTGCCCACATAATCCAAGGCATTTTTCAGTGCGGGGCTATAACCATGATTGTATTCAGGGCTAATAAAAATAAAGCCCTCAGCTAAGGCAATTTTATCTGCCCATTGTTGTTGTTGTGGCTGATCATAAATGCCTGTTGCAGGCGGATGTGATCCCGCAAAGAGCGGCAAATCCCATTGTTTGAGATCGACTAACTCAATTTTCAGGTCATTCAATGCAAAGCTGGGGATACACGCATTGACCCAGTTTGCGACTTTAATGGCGGTTCGACCTTCACGAACACTGCCCACAATAATGTAAATCAGCATGATGTTTCCGATATTTTATTCTTGTTGTTAAATTAACCAGAGCATGCAAATTTTCCCAGTGTAACTTTGTGAATAATACCGGAAAATAGCTCGATCTATATCTTGAACAATATAAAAACGTGAATAATTAAGTAATTGCATACCTTTATGGCATATCTATATATGCAATCGGTTTTGGACAATAAAGTAGCTTTGCCGCATTGTGGAGGTCTAATTTTGGACTACTTCACAGATTGGAGGTGAAGCGTGAGTACACAAAACTTAAATATCAACACGGTGGTTGATGAAGCCAAATTTAAGCCTTTTCATTGGAGTGTTTTGATTTGGTGTCTGCTGATTATTATTTTTGATGGCTACGATTTGGTGATTTATGGCGTTGCCTTGCCTTTACTGATGCAGGAGTGGGGGATGAGTGCGGTACAGGCAGGTTTACTCGCCAGTACGGCATTATTTGGGATGATGTTTGGTGCCATGAGTTTTGGTACTTTGTCCGATAAATTGGGTCGTAAGAAAACCATTATGATCTGTGTGGCGATCTTCAGTGGTTTTACTTTTCTGGGTGCATTTACTTCGTCACCAATTGAATTTGGTATTTTAAGATTTCTAGCGGGATTGGGCATTGGTGGGGTGATGCCGAATGTGGTTGCCTTGATGACTGAATATGCCCCAAAGCGCATTCGCAGTACTTTGGTTGCGGTGATGTTTAGTGGTTATGCCATTGGTGGTATGACCTCAGCTTTACTTGGTGCATGGCTAGTCGCTGATTATGGCTGGAAAATCATGTTTATTATTGCAGGTATTCCTTTCATTGCTTTGCCGATCATTTGGAAATTTTTACCTGAATCTTTGATGTTTTTAACCAAAAAAGGTGACACGGAACAAGTGGCGAAGATCGTTCAGAAAATTAGTCCTGAACAAAAAATAAATCCCGAAACACAGTTTGTGCTGAATGATGTGATTGCTGGAGATGAAGCTCCTTTACGTGCCTTGTTCCAGCAGGGTCGTATGTTTAGCACCCTGATGTTCTGGGTTGCCTTTTTCATGTGCTTGTTGATGGTCTATGCTCTTGGTAGCTGGTTACCAAAACTGATGATTCAGGCTGGTTATTCACTTGGCGCGAGTATGTTATTCCTGTTCGCCTTGAACATTGGTGGCATGGTGGGGGCGATTGGCGGTGGGGCTTTGGCGGACCGTTTTCATCTAAAACCGGTACTCAGCATTATGTTTACCGTCGGTGCATTAGCCCTGATTTTACTGGGCTTTAAAAGTCCGCAGGCAATTTTATATGCCCTGATTGCGATTGCAGGGGCTGCTACCATTGGTTCGCAAATTTTACTTTATACCTTCGTCGCGCAGTTTTATCCAACCGCAGTCCGTTCAACAGGGATGGGATGGGCATCAGGGATTGGTCGTATCGGTGCGATTGTCGGTCCGATTTTGACGGGGGCATTGCTGACTTTACAATTACCGCATCAGATGAATTTTATGGTGATTGCCATTCCAGGTGTGATTGCGGCACTGGCGGTATTTATGGTGAATCTAAAAGCTTCAGTCGATGGGGCTTCCCAGAAACAAGCTCCGTTACAGACTTCCAAAAGCTCAGCAGTAAGTTAAGCTTTTGTTCTGAACTCGCTTAAAAAGATAAATGACCACCCGTAGATGCTTCGGCAATTAACTGGGTGGTTTTTTATGTGAGCAGAACTCTAAGCGTGGCAAGTGCGCTAAATGTGCAGGGTTTTGATTTTAGAATAAACATTAATTTTTAGATGCTTGTTTTTGTATATATTTTAATCAAGCAAGCTGAATGGAATTCATGGTAAAATGATCGGCTTTCATCTTTGATCTATTTTTTGGATCTTCCATCTGCCAGCCGAGAATTGCTAGCCATGTCTACTGCTTATACCATGCAGACTGCGCCAAAAGCGTTGTTTGATTACGACAAATATTGGGCGTCATGTTTTGAACCCGCACCATTTTTGCCGATGTCACGCGAGGAAATGGATCAACTCGGTTGGGATAGTTGCGACTTTATTTTGGTGTGCGGTGATGCGTATATCGATCATCCCTCATTTTGTTCGGGCATTATTGGTCGTACTTTAGAAGCACAAGGCTTCCGTGTCGGCATTATTGCGCAACCTGATTGGACCAATGCTGAAGCATTCCGCGTTTTGGGTAAACCGAATATTGCTTGGGGCGTGACCGCAGGTAATATGGACTCGATGATTAACCGTTATACGGCTGATCGCAAGATTCGTTCCGATGATGCCTATTCTCCAGACAATGTCCCGAACAAGCGTCCAGACCGTGCTGCAACGGTGTATTGCCAACGTGTACGTGAAGCTTTCCCTGATGTGCCAGTATTACTGGGCGGAATTGAAGGTTCTTTACGTCGTATTGCGCATTATGACTACTGGTCAGATAAAGTACGTCGTTCGATTTTGATGGATTCGAAAGCCGACTTATTGATGTATGGCAATGGTGAACGCTCAATTATTGAAGTGATGCACCGTCTAGCCAAAGGTGAAAAAATCCACGAAATTACCGATGTTCGTGGTACTGCATTTATTATTAATAAACACAATCGTGCTTCTAAAGCACAGTTTGTAGAAATTGCCTCGAATGATGTTGATGCCATTGGTCGTGTTGATCCGATCATCAACCCGTATGTTATGACGGAAGATATTGATGGTTGTGAGGTTGAAAAAGAAAAAGGCAATTCACTCGCCCAATATCAAGATTTTCAAAAAGAAATTGTAGCAAACCCGATTGTCCGTGAAGGTGATCAGCTAGATCCAGATACGCAAATTGTTCAGCTTAAAGCAGCCCCATCGAAAGCGATTAAGCATAAATTACCGCCACGAGAGCTGGCAGTCATTCGTCTGCCATCTTTTGAGCAAGTCACGGATGATCAGGTGCTGTATGCGCATGCCAACCGTATTTTGCATTTAGAAACCAACCCCGGTAATGCACGAGCGTTGGTTCAGCGTCATGGTGAACGTGATGTGTGGATCAACCCACCGCCAATTCCGTTAACGACGGAAGAAATGGATTACGTATTTGATTTGCCGTATGCACGTTTACCGCATCCTGCTTATGGCAATGCGCGTTTCCCTGCATTTGATATGATCAAATTCTCGGTCAACATTATGCGTGGCTGTTTTGGTGGTTGTACTTTCTGTTCGATTACTGAACATGAAGGTCGAATTATTCAGAACCGTTCGGAAGAATCGATTCTGCGTGAAATTGAAAAGATTCGCGATACTGCACCACAATTTACTGGCATTATTTCGGATTTGGGTGGCCCAACCGCCAACATGTACCGTTTGCACTGTAAAGACCCTGAGATTGAAAAGAACTGTCGTAAGCCTTCGTGTGTCTATCCAGGGGTGTGTCAGAACTTACATACCGACCATGCACCTTTGGTACAGTTGTATCGTAAGGCACGTGCAATTAAAGGCGTGAAGAAGATTCTGATTGGTTCAGGTCTACGTTATGACTTGGCGGTACTCAACCCAGAATATGTGAAAGAACTGGTTCAGCATCACGTTGGTGGTTATCTCAAAATTGCACCTGAACATACTGAGAAAGGTCCATTATCTAAGATGATGAAACCGGGAATCGGAACCTATGACCGTTTCAAACAAATGTTTGATCGTTTCAGTAAAGAAGCAGGCAAAGAGCAATATCTGATTCCTTACTTCATTGCTGCGCATCCGGGTACTACCGATTACGACATGATGAACCTTGCGGTGTGGTTAAAGAAAAATGGTTTCCGTGCCGATCAGGTGCAAACCTTCTATCCATCACCAATGGCGACTGCAACCACCATGTACCATACGGGTAAAAACCCATTGGCGAAAGTGGCGCGCTATACGGAAGTTGTTGACATTGTCAAAGGTGAAAAACGTCGTCGTCTGCATAAAGCCTTCTTGCGTTACCATGATCCAAACAACTGGCCTTTACTTCGTGAAGCTTTGAAGGATATGGGACGTGCGGATCTGATTGGTAATTCGAAGCAGCATTTGATTCCGACTTATCAGCCGCAAGGCACTGAAGGTGAATATAAATCTGCACGTAAGAAAAACTCGACCGTTGCAGGTGATTCGCAGAAACGTACCAGTGCAACAGGGGCACGTAACTCAAATAGCCAAGATCAAAATAACCGTCCGAAAAAGGGACAGGTCTTGACTCAACATACGGGCTTACCGCCACGTGAAACAGGCGAGAAACGCCCATTCAATACCAATGCGGCGAAGAAAGGAAAAAAGCCTAAAGCGCGAGCTTAACAGGATTGAAAAAGACGCTTCGGCGTCTTTTTTTGATTCTGTTTGTCGGAATTGTCTTACATAAGGCGTAAGATGAATTGCATCTAGTCTTAGAATTGGGCTAAAGTAAATTTTATAAGTATAAGCAGAATTGTGTCTATAAAATGTACAAATTGGCTTAATTTTGTCAAGTGAGATGCAGTCAGTTTTTATTATAATTTTCGTCAAGATGAATGTAATTTTTTAACTTGAACGCTTGAATAAAAATAGAGGCGCTATAATCGCGTTTCGGCAAGAAAAATCGGTATAAAGCCGCAGGATTATAAAAATAGAATTAAGGAATAAATTTATGAGTATGTATTTGTTGATTGGTCTCCTTTTGTTGTTCAGTTTAATGGTATTTAAAGGTCTTAATAATCAGTCAAAACAACAGGATAGTGTGCTTAAACGGCGTGCGGTATTCAGTTTCAATGAGCAGTTGGCATTTGCACGGTTAAAAGAAATGCTCCCGACACATACCATATTGGCGCATGTGTCCTATGATGCTTTAATGACCACCAAATATGCCCGTACCCGCAATAAGTATCGAAATTTATTGGCTGATTTTGTGGTGATGGATGCATCACATCAAATTGTGGCGATTATTGGCTTAGATGATTCGAATGTATTAAAGCGATTCCAACAGGCACAATATAAAGATGCATTATTATCTATGGCCGGCTATCGGGTCATTCGCTACGATGAAGTGCCGAGTTATCAGCAAATTCGACGCGATTTTTTGGGGGAGTTACGCAAGGAGTGGCAGGAACCCGATGCTCAAGAGCTGGATACATCTTTGAAAAAGTATAATTTTTATCATAACCACGAAAAGCGTAAGCTGAAAGTTTGGGGATAAAATCAGCTTAAACCTTGGTTTAAGCTGATTTTATAAAGATTATTCTGGACGAACCGCTACGACGGTCATTTCAACCAGCACATCAGGGGTATACATCTTCGCTTCCACACAAGTACGCGGCAAAGCTTGCATATCTGCACACCATGCATCCCAAACTTCATTCATACCTGCATAATCATTTTCAATATCTTTTAAAAAAATCATGACGGATAGAATATGGCGTTTGTCTGTGCCTGCATCGGCAAGGAAACGATCAATAATGTCTAAAGTCTGTTGGGTTTGGCCTTTAATATCGAGACTGGTGTCTGCAGCCAATTGTCCTGCAAGATGAACCAAGTTTCCTGAAATGGCAATTTCAGAAAAACGTTTTTCGACATGTAAACGTTGAACCGTCATGTGATTTCCATGATGTAAAGAGAAAGCTCAGTTTACGTGATCTGCGATGAACTGCAAATGCTGTTTTGTCGGCGTAATAAGGTCTTGTACAGAATAATTAAGGTAGGTTGAATTAGAGAAAGTCTAAGAATCTGAATAAGAACAGAAAGATGAAATGCGATAGTGTTGAAGTTTTTTAGAAGAAGACAATTTATTGAAACCATGCGACTTGTTCAGAATTGCCCTGTAATACTCGGATTGGATCGTCGCGTTCATCACAGGACAACATGCTAAAAGTAAAGGTGATTTTTAGCAGTTCAGCGTTTACATGGATAATGTCTCGCGTGAACTAGGTTAACCTAAAAATAAAAAAAGTGTAGTTCTAATTGTTGTGTTTTTATTCTTTTGTCTAAAAAATAAACAAAAAGTATCGCGCTTACCACAGGCTAAGTTGTGGTTGTTCATCACTGCTACTTAATTGATAGACCCCCACACCAATCAGTCGGAATTGATAGGTATCGGGAATATGCATTTCACTGAGTAGTAGCTCCAGCACTTGGGTAAGTTCGACAAGACTACGAAGCGGGTTTTTAAAACTTTTACTATGTTGCAGTACTTGAAAGTTCTTTAATTTCAGTTTGACGGTGACGCCCCGTGCCAGTAGTTGTTTCCGATTTAAACTCTCCCAGACCTGAGCTGTTAACGTGGACCAATAAGGCTGACATTGCTGCAAGGTAAAATCATCATCAAAGGTGGTTTCTTTGGAAATTTGCTGGCGTTCACGTTCCACCTGTACAGGACGCTCATCAATGCCCTGTGCGTATAAAAACAGTTGGTGACCATATTTACCAAAGTGATGAATCAGGATGCTTTCCTCGATTTTTTGTAAATCACCCAATGTTTCCAGGTGTAGTTGTTTTAATTTTTCTTGGGTGACTTTTCCAACCCCAGGAATTTTTTTCAGGGGTAAATGTTGAATAAAGCTTTGGACTTGGCTGGGTTTGATCACACACAGACCATCGGGTTTATTCCAGTCTGAGGCGACTTTTGCCAGAAATTTATTTGGTGCTACACCTGCGGAGGCAGTCAGTCCCGTGGTCTGAAAAATCTCAGCACGAATGCGCTGTGCCACTTCGGTTGCACTGGGTAAATGAAACAAATTTTCTGTGACATCCAGATAGGCTTCATCTAAAGACAGCGGTTCAATGAGTGGGGTATATCTTTGGAATATTTGATGAATTTGTGTGGAGACTTCACGATATTTATTAAAATTAGGCTCTATCACCACCACGTGTGGGCATAGCTTCTTGGCTTGGCTCATAGACATGGCGGAACGTAGACCAAACTGGCGGGCAGGATATGATGCAGCAGCAATGACCGCACGTGGATGATGCGAGGAAATCACCACAGGCAGATGCTTGAGTTCGGGGCGATCACGCAATTCGACTGATGCAAAAAAAGCATCCATATCAATATGTATGATTTTTCTCATAACACTCAAATCAAACTTCCTGAAGCTGAGAGTATGGCATGCTCAGGTATCGCTGTGTAGTCTCACTTTTTACAGCGCGACAAAGTATGACGGTTATCGTTTAAGGTGACGTTGGCGTAAGCGGTTGAATGCCATTTTTTTGCAAAAAGATGCTCCAGTCGTAGACAGAACCATGAAAGACATTCATGTCGACAGGTTTGTTGATCCCTTGAATTTTGCCTTGACTGGTATGTTGCCAAAAGGTCCATTTTGGATTGCCTTTGAGTTCAGGTTGACCTTGATATTCGCGCACCCAAAGCGGCGTTTGTTTAAATTCACCTGCCAGCACGATGTTATAGAAGGTTTTGGAAATATAGAAAATCGGCTGTTTCCCGTAGTGCTGTTGCAACTGGTCATGCATGACCTGAATCTCGGATAACAGCTGTTCTTTGGTATAGGTATTAATACAGTTGCTGTCATATTCCAAATCGATCACAGGCGGTAGGGCATCAGGTTTATTGGGTACCGTTTCAATAAAATTCTGTGCTTGAATTTGACCATCGCGGCAGAGACGATAAAAGTGATAAGCCCCGACCAGAAAACCTTGTTCTCGTGCTTGTAGCCAGTTGTCCTGAAACTTACGATCTTTAAAATCACCACCTTCTGTGGCTTTTAAATAGATAAATTGGAATTTTTTACGCGGAATCTGTTTCCAGTGAATCTCTCCCTGATGATGTGAGACATCGAAACCCTGAACAGGAAATTCCTGCGCAGACGCAGGATTCTGATGAAAAATGAAGAGATAAAGTACAACGGCAAGCGCAAATGTGCCTAACCCAATACAGGAGGCAAGTAAAGAGTTTGATTTTTTCTTGCGCGTTGGTTTAGTCATGCGTGTTCTATATGAATAATGTGCCACTATGATAACGTGATCATAAAAGTGACTCCATCTGCATTTTGCAAAAGCATTAGAGCGTACTATCTTTTGGAATTTGCCAGAAAATTGCCGCAGTAATGATATTGATCGTACCCAAACAAATTAAGGTCAGGTGAAACGCTGTAGTGACTTGTTCCACACCATAATGTGCCGTAAACAGATTGACCAGGGTTCCTGCCAGTGCGACCCCAATACTCATAGACAGCATCATGATCATGGACAGGAAACTGTTACCGCTGCTGGCATTTTGCTGAGAGAGATCTTTTAAGGTAAAGGTGTTCATGGCGACAAACTGAGTCGAATTGAGCATCCCAAAGATAAAGAAATGGAGTGTGCGTAGCCACAGCGGTGTATCTGCTGTGGTAAGGGCAAAGCTTGCAATACAGCTGCCGACCAGAAGGGTATTGATGATCAGGACACGTCGATAACCCAATTTTTGGATCAACGGTCGGACCAGTGGTTTAGATGCCAATGAACCGAGCACCGTGGGAATCATTAATAAACCGGTAATAAAGGGTTCAAAATGAAATGCGACTTGCAGCATTAATGGTAGGAGAAAGGGTAAGGCATTGCCCCCCAGTCGTGCAAAGAAATTGCCGAGAATACCAATTGCATAGATTTTATTTTTAAACAGGCGACTTCGAAATAAGGCATTTTCATGCGTGTGGGCATGATAGGCATAAATGGCTGTACTGAGTAAGCCCAATCCGACCAAAGCCAGTCCTTGCCAATGACCATGTTTGGGGCGGGCAAAACTTTCGATACCCAAGGACAGTCCGATCATCGCCACCACAAGCCAGAGGAAACCACTAAAATCAAAAGTTTTTACAGTTGGTTCAGTTGCATTTGGTAGCGCCTTTAACGTGACCAAAATCCCTAAAAGCCCCATAGGTAAATTAATTAGAAAAATCCAGTGCCATGTTGCCACTTCGACCAGCCAACCGCCCAGCGTGGGACCAATTAAGGGACCAATCAATCCTGCTAAACTCATTAAACTCATGGCAGACAGGAATTGATCGCGTGGAATCAATTTCAGCATGGCTAGACGACCCACAGGTAAAAGTAATGCTCCGCCGATACCTTGAATAATCCGAAAAACCAACAGTTGATTTAGACTTTGTGAAAGTCCGCAGCCAAGTGAGGCGAGGGTAAAAATCACAATCGCAGCAAAGTAAGTATTGCGGACCCCAAATCGATCAGCCAGCCAACCACTGAGCGGAATACATGCAGCCACAGCCAAGACATAAGCCACCACCACACTGTGCATATTCAATGGGTCTTCTTGTAAATGTGCGGCCATAGCAGGAATGGCGGTATTTACAATAGTGGTATCCAGCGCTTGCATAAAAAAGCCGATGGAAACCAGTAATACCAAGAGTCGGTATTCAGGTTGTAAGGCTTGATGCGGCGTGGATTGGCTCATAGCTACGAAGTGTGAATAATCAATGAAATTGAGAATTTTATCATAGCAAAACGTAGCTCATGAATGCTCAAAAAGCATATGAGCCGATTAATTAAATTAAAGTGCCGGGCTCTGGAAGGGAGATTTGCTGTACTGAAACGGAAATAATTTAGCATTGATGTATTTGAGTTGTTTTAACTTTAACCAATTGAAATAAAAGTAATAATTTTTGTTTTCTTCGGTAATTATACCGTTGGTCACTCTAGTGTCATTAAAATGAAATAAAAATGTCATAATTTATGAGCCTTCCCCATAAGGGGTCCTTTTTACTGACAAAGGTTTAGGTTTTATGACAATCGAGATTTTGATGATTGTAGGCTTCTGTTTAGCAGCTTACTCAATTGTCGGAAATGATGTGCCACAAACTTTGGGGACCTTTATTTCCTCCAATGCACACCGTCCTTGGTGGGTTCTTTGGCTCTATACCAGTAGTATTCTCATCGTTGTATTACTCTATGGTTGGTATGCTTCAGGGATTGGTGATGCGTCTTATGGACGTTTGGAAACCATTCCTTTTCCAGAAACTGGGATCACTTGGCTGTATATTGTTCCACCGATTTTACTGATTATATTGACCCGTTACGGGATTCCAGTCAGTACCACCTTCTTAGTACTGACCATCTTTTCTCCAAGTAGCTTAAGCTCCATGCTGACCAAATCCATGATGGGCTATGCAGTAGCCTTTGTGGTGGCGATCTTGGTTTACCGCTATGTGATGAAAGGGATTACGATTTACCTGAGTAAAACCCGTCACAAAGAACCTTCGCATATTTGGGTGGGCTTACAGTGGGTATCGACTGCATTTTTGTGGAGTCAGTGGCTGATTCAGGATTTAGCCAATATTTTTGTCTATGTACCGCGTCAAGTCCCGTTTGAATTCCTGATTTTTGGCATTCTGGTCTTTGTGGTGTTACTCGGCTGGATTTTCTACCGCCGTGGTGGGGCAATTCAAAATATTATCGATACCAAAACTGGGGTTGCAGATATTCGCTCAGCCACCATTATCGACTTTATGTATGCGTTGATTTTGTTGGTGTTCAAAGAGTGGAGCAACATTCCAATGAGTACCACATGGGTCTTCCTCGGTTTACTTGCAGGTCGTGAGTTCGCCATGTCGATGCATCTGGCTGAAGTGAACAAATACCGTACTTCACGCAATGTGAGTAAGGATGCTATGAAGCTGATGTTTGGTTTGGCAGTGAGTGTCTTATTGGCAACAGGTTTACCTTGGTTGTATCAGCAAATTTCAGGTTAAATTTGCCTAGAATATGAAAAAAGCGAGCTGTTGATGCTCGCTTTTTTATAACTAAAATAAAGTTAAATCACGAAGCGCGCTGGTGCTTGTAAACTTCTCAATGCATTTAGAATCTGATCGGCATGGTTGCAGATAATGAGCTTGGCGCGATGTTGAGGGGGTAAGAAGCCTTCTTGTACCGCATGATCCAGTTGTGTAATTAGGGCATCATAAAAGCCATTCACGTTGTACAGCATCATCGGTTTTTGGTGTTGGTTGAGCTGCCCCCAAGTGGCAATTTCTAAAATTTCTTCAAAAGTGCCTAAGCCGCCAGGTAAGGCAACAAAAGCACTGGCACGCTCCGCCATCATGGCTTTGCGTTCATGCATGGTTTTCACGATGTGTAATTCAGTCAATTGATGGTGTGCAATTTCGTAGTCCAGCATAAATTCAGGAATCACGCCCACGGCTTGACCACCATGCTCAATCACGCTGTCTGCAACTTGACCCATTAAGCCAATACTGGCACCACCATAGACCAAACCGAAGCCTTGTTCTGCCATTGAGCTTGCCAATGCAATGGCTTTTTCTTGATAAATTGGACGATTTCCAGAACGTGAACCACAGTAGAGGGCAATGAGGGGCTGAGTTGTTTTCGTTGTTACTTTTTCATGTTCTACAGTCATTTTTAATACGCTATTCATCATTCTCTGTTTTACCTTATCACTTTCTTGTTTGCTGCTCTAGCTTATGCAAGAAATATGACAAGGCAATGTTAAGTGTAGTGAGGCACGGTATCTTTAATGTTGTCGCTCAGTGAAGCAGCCTCGATCAGGTACCGAAAAAAAGATGAATTTAGCGTTAATCTTGCCTATACTGATGTTCTGTTTTACAACAAATGAATCAACATGAGTCGTGGTTGTTGTCACATAAGACGAACACACATTTTTGCCATAATAAAAGAGAAGATGATGCAGAGCCCATCTGCGCTTAAACCTCACCTTATTTATCTTGAAAACATGTCGAAGGAGTACATTCAATGATTTTTGAGTGGATGTCTGATCCTTCCGCATGGGTGGGGTTGGCTACCTTAATCGTACTTGAAATTGTATTGGGGATTGATAACCTCGTTTTTATTGCAATTTTGGCAGAAAAATTACCTCCTGAACAACGCAATACGGCACGTATTCTCGGACTGTTATTGGCGCTTGGTATGCGTTTGATTCTATTGGCATCAATTGCATGGGTCGTGACTTTAACCAATCCTTTATTTCATATCTTTGAACATCCATTCTCAGGTCGCGATTTAATTTTGCTACTGGGCGGGGCATTTTTGCTGTTTAAAGGCACCATGGAATTGCGTGAGCGGATTGAAGGCAAGCCTCCATTGAAAGAAGAAAACCCTGTGCATGCCACCTTCTGGATGGTGATTATTCAGATTGTCATTTTAGATGCAGTGTTTTCTTTAGACAGTGTGATCACGGCTGTGGGGATGGTCAAACATCTTTCGGTGATGATGATTGCGGTGATTATTGCCGTCGGTATTATGTTGTGGGCATCGAAACCGCTCATGGATTTCGTCAATAAGCATCCGACCGTGGTCATTCTGTGTCTGTGTTTCTTGATGATGATTGGTTTCTCTTTGGTGGTGGAAGGCTTCGGCTACCATATTCCGAAGGGTTATTTGTACGCTGCGATTGGTTTCTCGGTCTTGATCGAATTCCTGAACCAAACCGTAAAGAAAAATCAGGAAAAAATGGTCACGACCACCGATTTACGTTACCGCACAGCATCAGCCGTGTTACGTATGATTGGCGGTAAATCCAGTGATGCCCCTGAACATCAAAATGAAGATGTCTTGGCGACCCGTGCATTTGCTGATGAAGTCTTTAATCAAGAAAATGGGGTTTATCACAGTGTGATGGTGCAAGGCGTATTGGGTCTTGCTGAGCGCCCTGTGAAATCGGTGATGACGCCGCGTCCTGAACTGGAATGGCTCGATTTAGACGAAGATGAAGCATCGATTAAAGAGCAGCTGCTGAGTATGACGCATTCGCGTTTGATTGTGGCGCATGGTGAATTGGACAATATTGCAGGTATTGTGCTCACGCATAAGGTCATGAATGAATATATTGAAACTGGTGTACTGAATTTCGAGAAACATTTACGTGACCCTGTGATTGTGCATGAAAATGCGCAGGTACTGATGGTGATGGAACAGTTACGTCAGGCGCCGTTACAATTAGCCATTGTATTGAATGAATATGGTTCGATTGAAGGCATTGCGACCCCGATTGATGTGCTTGAAGCCATTGCAGGCGAGTTCCCAGATGAAGATGAACTGGAAACTGCTGCGGAAAGTCTGGAAGATGGAACTTTGATGTTGGAAGGTTCGACCGATATTCGCCATGTCTCTTTATTATTGGGCAAAGATTTGGTGGATGAGTCTGAACAGTACTCGACTTTATCGGGCTATTTACTGTTCCATTTAGGGCGTTTGCCTGAAAATGGTTCCAGCATTGCCGCAGATGGTTTTATTTTTGAAGTGGTGACCATGGATGGACATAAAATTGAGAAAGTCCATGTCATTCCTCAACATGACGAAGTGAAAGACGGTTAATTCAAAGCAGAGTCTGACTGTAACTTCAGTTAAAATAGCCCGAAGATTCGGGCTATTTTATTGGAAAAATGTATGTCAGACAAACAATGTCCTTGTGGCTTAGGTGTTTATGCAGATTGTTGTCAGCCTTTGCATTTAGGACAACGTGTTGCAGCAAGTGCGGAACAACTGATGCGTTCTCGTTATAGCGCTTTTGCCAAGCATCAGATTGATTATATTGTGCAAACCACAGCATTGGGACAGCAGCGAGCCTTAGATGTCCCAGCGATTAAAGCATGGAGTGAATCCAACCAATGGCTTGGACTGGAAGTGGTGCAGGCGCAGGAAAAGCTGGACAAAACTCATGCGCAGGTGGAATTCAAAGCCCATTATCATGATGGGCAGCAAGCACAAACTCATCATGAAATTTCACATTTTGTGAAGCAGGCGCAGCACTGGTATTTTCTCGATCCGACTACAGCGCAAGTTGTGACCATGAAACAACCTTGCATTTGCGGCTCAGGGAAAAAATTTAAGCAATGTTGTGCACAATTTTTATAACGTTCAGTTCTGATATGGCTTAGAATAGCCCGCATCTTAACCCTTCAATGGAAGCGCAGGGCGATGTTATTGACCATAATTTATATTATTGCGATTACGGCTGAGGCCATGACTGGAGCGCTGTCTGCGGGTCGACGTAGTATGGATTGGTTTGGGGTGATTCTGATTGCCTGTGTCACTGCACTCGGTGGTGGTTCCGTCCGTGATGTATTGCTGGGGCATTATCCTTTGACGTGGGTCAAGCATCCTGAATATCTGGTACTGACCTGTTGTGCGGCACTGTTTACTATTCTGATTGCCAAATGGATGCGTCATTTACGCAATATCTTCTTGATTCTGGATGCTTTGGGTTTAATTGGCTTTACCATTATTGGTTGCCAAATTGCCTTGTCGATGGGGCATGGTTTTGTGGTTTCTGCGGTGGCGGGAATTATGACGGGGGTATCGGGCGGGATTTTGCGCGATATTCTGTGTAATGATGTGCCGTTGGTGTTCCGTCGTGAGTTATATGCCAGTATTTCCTTTGTCGCAGTGATTTGCTATTGGGTCTGTCAAGAGATTGGACTATCACTCGAATTGACCGTGATTTCCACCTTAGTTTTCGGTTTCACGCTGCGTCTGATTGCGATTTATTTTGGTTTGGAAATGCCGAAATTTATTTATAAAGAAGATGACGGTGACTCGGCTTCTTCAACCGATGCACATTAATTCGATTTAAAAAAGTTGAATCTCTAAAACCCACTAGCCCAAAACCTGATTTGGGCTAGTTGAAGCAGATAAAAATCAAATTCATTTTCACATCCCCAGACAGAATTTTATTAAAATAGGGGAATCTGCCGTTTTTCTTATTCAACCACTTGAGCACGCTATCGTGAGATTACATCAAGTGCTGTTGTTTTCCTTTTCCTTACTCGAGTCATCACTATGGATTTAGTTTCACGTGTACAACGTTTACCTGTTGGAAAGTTCCACTATACCTTGCTGTGGGTGATTGGCTTGGGCTGGATGTTCGATGCCATGGATACAGGATTGATTTCCTTTATTCTGACCCAGATGGCAACCGAGTGGAATATGAGTCCTGCCGAAAAAGGCTGGGTGGTGTCGATTGGTTTTGTTGGCATGGCAATTGGTGCGGTGTGTTCAGGCGCTTTGGCAGACCGTTGGGGACGTCGTAACATCTTTGCTGCAACATTGGTAACTTATAGTATCGCAACGGCTTTGTGCGCTTTCGCTCCGAATTTGACTTGGCTGTTAGTATTTCGTTTTATTGTCGGCTTGGGATTGGGTGGGCAGTTACCTGTGGCAGTGACTTTGGTCAGTGAATACATTCCTGCACAGGTGCGCGGGCGCTTTATTGTATTGCTAGAAAGCTTCTGGGGACTGGGCTGGTTGGTCGCAGCGTTGGTGTCTTATTTTGTGATTCCGAGCTATGGCTGGCATGTGGCGTTCTTAATTGGAGGTCTGCCTGCCTTATATGTGTTTATGATTTTAAAGAAAGTACCTGAATCGGTGCCGTATTTAATTAATCGTGGACGGATTGAAGAAGCACATGCCTTGGTACAAAAACTGGAGCGTGAATGCGGCGTTGAAGTGATTCAGCAAATTGAAGTTCAACCCGTTGCTGCCAAGCAAAGCGTATCTTTTTCACAACTCTGGTCAAATCCTTTTGCCAAAAGAACCTTGATGCTGTGGCTGATCTGGTTCGGAATTGTTTATTCTTATTACGGCATTTTTACCTGGTTGCCAAGCCTGTTGGTGAAACAAGGCTATAGCATTGTGCAGTCCTTTGAATATGTACTGGTGATGATCTTGGCACAACTGCCTGGCTACATCGCCGCCGCATGGTTGGTGGAAAAGCTGGGACGTAAATTAACCTTGGCAGGTTTTATTGGCTTTTGTGCTTTATCCGCTTACTTCTTTGGACAAGCCAACACGGTCACTCTGATTATGTTCTGGGGCTGCCTGATGTCATTCTTTAATTTGGGCGCATGGGGCGTACTGTATACCTACACGCCAGAACAGTATCCAACCAATATTCGTGCCTTTGGTTCAGGTTGGGCATCAGCAGTTGGACGGATGGGGGGCATTCTAGCACCGTTGATCGTCACCCAGATGATGGTGCAGCAAAACGGATTTAATCATGTGTTTATGATGTTCACTGCTGTATTGCTGGCGGTAGCATTGGTGATTTTGGTTTTGGGTGAAGAAACTAAAGGTAAAACCTTAGAGTCGATTGGCTTGTAAAATACGCAGGCTGCAATGGTGATGTAGCGTTCACCATTCGGCTTTTCTAGCACGTACACATGTGCTCTAAAAATGGATTCTTTGGGAAATAAAAATTATAAGTTGATCATTTATTTAAAAGTGGATAATTTTACGACATCAGTGCCTCGTTAAGACACAAATTGTCGTGGTAGTGGATGGCACACCCTTGTGCAGTCACAGTCTGAGACTTAGCATAAGAACTTAGTGAAAAGAACTATTTATTAGGATAAAAGGTTGTTATGACAAACCTTGCACATCAAGCAACAGAAAACCGTTCTGTCGCAGAATTTACTGAACGTGCCTACCTCAACTATGCCATGTACGTAATTATGGACCGTGCTTTGCCTCACATCAGTGATGGTTTAAAGCCTGTGCAACGTCGTATTGTCTATGCCATGAGTGAACTCGGTTTAAAACCAAGTGGTAAGCCGAAGAAATCTGCACGTACCGTGGGTGATGTGTTGGGTAAATACCATCCGCATGGCGATTCAGCCTGCTATGAAGCGATGGTGTTGATGGCGCAACCATTTAGCTATCGTTATCCATTTATTGAAGGACAGGGCAACTGGGGTTCACCTGATGATCCGAAGTCCTTTGCTGCGATGCGTTATACCGAAGCCAAACTATCTGCCTATAGTGAAGTGCTATTGGCAGAGCTGGGACAAGGGACTTGCGACTGGCAAGACAACTTTGATGGCTCCTTAAAAGAACCTGTGAATTTGCCTGCACGGGTACCGAATATTTTGATGAATGGCACCACGGGTATTGCCGTGGGTATGGCGACCGACATTCCACCACATAACTTGCGTGAAGTGATCAAAGGTACTATTGCCTTGATTCGTAATCCAAATTTAAGTGATGAGAAAGTTGCAGAATATATTCCTGCGCCTGATTTACCGACCAAAGCTGAAATTATTACTCCGCCTGAAGAATTACTCAAAATTCAAACCACAGGGCGTGGTAGCTACCGTATGCGTGCAGTGTATACGATAGAAAAAAATGAAATCGTGATTACTGACTTGCCGTATCAAGTCTCAGGTTCAAAAGTCATCACCCAAATTGCGGATCAAATGCAGGCGAAAAAACTGCCATTGGTCAGTGATATACGAGATGAATCAGATCATCAAAATCCAACCCGTTTAGTGGTCGTCTTGCGCTCCAACCGTATTGATGCGGAAGCGGTGATGAGCCATTTATTTGCCACCACCGATCTAGAATCCAGCTATCGCGTCAATATGAATATGATTGGTGCAGATGGACGTCCGCAAGTGAAATCGATTCGTCGCATTTTGCTGGAATGGATCGAAATCCGTAAAGACACCGTGACCCGTCGTCTGCAATATCATCTCAATAAAATAGAAAAACGACTGCATATTTTGGCGGGTTTACTGATCGCGTATCTGGATCTGGATACCGTGATTCGAATTATTCGTGAAGAAGATCATCCCAAAGCAGAATTAATATCGCATTTTGGCATTGATGAGATTCAGGCCGAAGCCATTTTGGAATTGAAATTACGCCATTTAGCGAAATTGGAAGAAATGGAAATTCGCCGTGAGCAGGAAGAATTGGAAGCCAAGGCGGCCATTATTCGTGAACAATTGGCGAATCCAGAGTCTTTAAAATCATTGATTATCAATGAACTTAAAGAAGATGCGAAACGTTTTGGTGATGATCGCCGTTCGCCGATTGTACAACGTGCTGAAGCAACTGCGATTAGCGAGCAAGATTTGATGCCTGCGGATCCTGTGACTGTGGTGTTGTCAGAAGCGGGCTGGATTCGTAGTGCCAAAGGGCATGAAGTCGATGCCGAGAATCTGAATTTCCGTGCCGGTGATCAATACTTGAGTCATGCACAAGGTAAATCTAATCAGAAAGTGTATATCTTGGATCAGACGGGGCGCAGCTATGCGCTGGCTATCAATAGCTTGCCATCGGCACGTGGTTTGGGTGAACCGTTAAGTTCTAAGCTGGCACCTGTCAGTGGCGTCGGTTTTCTGCAAGTGCTGATTGAAGATGATGAGTCAGAAATTTTAGCAATGAGCAGTAAAGGCTACGGCTTTAAAACCCAAGCCAAACAGCTGGATACCAGTGCTAAAGCAGGTAAAGCCTTCCTGACTATTCCTGAGGATGCGAAACCGTTACCGTTATATCCTTTACAGCAAGCCAGCCATTTGGCACTGTTAAGTTCGGCTGGACGTTTACTGATTATCGATTTGTCAGAATTGCCAATCCTGAATAAAGGGAAAGGTAATAAATTGATACAACTCGAAGAGAAAGATCAGATTATTGCTATGATAACCTTGAATTTAGATGAAATAATTCAGGTGGTTGCGGGACAACAACAATTGAAATTAAAAGGTGACGATTTACAAAAATATATGGGCAAACGTGCGACAAAAGGGCAACTGCTACCACGTGGATATCAAAAAGCAAATAGACTGTTGGTTCAGAGATAAAGCTAGCATGTGGTTGTTGAAATAAGTTATATATGTGGCAGTGTTCGTGAAAATGGATACGGGAATGTGCATTAACAAGCTAAATAAACACGCACATACCCGAAAAAAAAGCTGCATATTTTAAGGACTATAGATTGGAGAGATTGGGATTATGGAAAAGATTTGGTTCGCTGAATACCGCAAGACAGGCATTCCTGAAACAGTAGAATTACCGCCAGAGAATACCTCCTTGGTGGACGTATTTGAGCGTAATTTCCAAAAATTTGGCTCACGTGATGCCTTTATCTTTATGGATAAAGCACTGACATTTAGTGAACTTGACGAAGCGAGTCGTAAATTTGCTGTTTATTTGCAAAGTTTAGGTTTAGCGAAAGGTTCTCGTGTAGCAGTCATGATGCCAAACGTTCTCCAATATCCAGTGGTTGCTCTTGGTGTATTGCGTGCGGGGCTGGTGCTGGTGAATGTTAATCCACTTTACACTGCACGTGAATTGGAACATCAATTAAATGATTCTGGTTCTGAAGTTTTAGTCATTATTGAAAACTTTGCTTCGGTTTATCAAAGCATTATTGGAAAAACTCCAGTCAAGCATGTGGTCGTGGCTTCTGTGGGCGACATGCTTGGTACCCTAAAAGGCACTTTAGTGAACTTTGTGTTACGTTCAGTACGTAAACAAATTCCAGCATGGAATATTCCGGGTCATATCCGTTTCAATGCGGCGATGTCTAAAGTTAGTCCAAGCAACTACAAACGTCCAAATCTGACTTTAAGCGATACGGCTGTGCTTCAGTACACAGGGGGGACTACGGGTGTATCTAAAGGTGCAGAGTTAACGCATCGTAACCTTGTGGCGAACTTATTACAGTGTGATGGTATTTTCCAAAGTAAATTTGGTGTGCAAGACGGTTCAAGCACGGATCGTATTTTCTGTGCTTTACCGCTGTATCATATTTTTGCATTCATGGTTTGCGCCATGTACGGCATGTATAAAGGTCAAGCCAACGTCTTGATTCCAAACCCGCGTGATTTACCTGCGGTGATGAAAGAATTACGTAAATATCAACCCACTTTCTTCCCAGCAGTCAATACACTGTTTAATGCGCTTGTGAATAATGAAGAGTTTAAACAGCTCGATCACAGCAAGTTAAAAATGGCGATGGGTGGTGGTATGGCAGTACTGCCTTCGACTGCTGAAGCGTGGAAAAAAGTCACAGGAACCAATATCATTGAAGGGTATGGTTTGTCTGAAACTTCACCTGTGGCAACAGCAAACCCACCGGCTTCAGATGAATTTAGCGGAACCATTGGTATTCCATTACCGTTAACAGATATTGCAATCTTAGATGATGATGGCAAAGAAGTTGCTTTGGGTGAACAGGGTGAAATCTGTATCCGTGGTCCTCAAGTCATGAAAGGCTATTGGAACCGTCCAGATGAAACAGAAAAAGTTATGGTGAATGGCTTCTTCCGTACAGGTGACATCGGTGTCATGGATGAGCGTGGCTATACCAAAATTGTCGATCGTAAGAAAGACATGATTTTGGTATCTGGTTTTAACGTTTATCCTTCTGAAATTGAAGAAGTGATTGCGAAGCATCCAAAAGTATTGGAAGTTGCTGCAATTGGTGTACCTGATGAAAAATCAGGCGAAGTACCAAAGTTATTCGTTGTGAAAAAAGATGCATCTTTAACGACTGAAGAAGTACTTGAGTTCGCGAAAGAAAACTTAACCGGTTACAAGCGTCCACGTTATGTCGAGTTTATGGAAGAATTACCGAAATCAAATGTCGGTAAGATTCTACGTAAAGACTTGCGTAAGAGCGCGTAAGAACTGGATTTAAAAAAAGCGCCTATGGGCGCTTTTTTTATTGGATTCAATTACTTTTTCTTCATCAACCAACGATCGAAATAAGGGCGTCCGACCCCTGCAATCCCGACAAAAATGAAGATAGTACCGAACTGACGGCTAAAGCCAGAACGATTAAAAGTGCCGTAGCTGAGGAAATTATCCACTAAGCAATAAATAAGGGTAATTAGCACCCAATGCCAGAGAGGAAGGCGACGAATGCCTACTGCCCAAAAGGCAACCCAGAGCAGAATAAAAGTACAGACCGTCGACCAAATGTTCATGTTGGCGCAAATGATCGTCAGTAAGAAAGCAACAATGGGGAACACGATGGCGAGTACACGATCCATCTGCCGTTGATGTTGCTGCTGTTTCTCCAGCTCATCAAACAGTTTGTGCTGATCTGCATTGAATGACATAGCAATTCCCGAAAAGCTTGGTTATAAAAACACTATATTTAACAAAAAATATTCCAGAATTGCCATGCTATGATTGGTCTTATTGCTTCTTCAAGAGAACAAAATTAATGCAAAGCATTAGCGGGATTGTCTATCTCATTTTAATTGCATGCTTATTGCCGTATGTGTTTAGCTTTATTTCCAGATTAGCAGGTGGTTTTCAGGTTAAAGATAATCAACATCCGCGTGATTTTTTAGCGCAAACCACCGGTTTGGCAGCACGCGCCAATGCTGCACAACAAAATAGTTTTGAAGGGCTACCTTTGTTTATTGCTGCTATTTTGATGGCAGAATACATGGTGGTATCGCAATCTATTATTATGACCTTTGGCATTGCCTATTTGGTCTTACGCGTGATTTATGGCATGTGTTACCTAGCGAATTGGGCAACTTTACGCTCAATTGTTTGGTGCCTGTCCTTATTGTGTCCAATTTCTCTGCTGATTTTGGTGATCAAACTCAGCTAATGAACGCACATATTCCCTATTTTTACGGGGCAGATGTATAATCGCTGCGTGATTAAACCGAATACGATTATTTGGCTTTCAATATAAATTAATTCATTCAAGAGTGATGCTATGAGCTACAGCAATATCCCAGCGGGTAAAGATGCGCCAAATGACATTTATGTCATCATTGAAATTCCTGCAAACGCAGCACCAATCAAATACGAAATCGATAAAGACTCTGACGCGTTATTTGTAGACCGTTTCATGGGTACAGCTATGTTCTACCCAGCAAACTACGGTTATGTACCAAATACGTTGTCTGAAGATGGTGACCCACTTGACGTACTTGTTGTGACTCCACACCCAGTTGAGCCAGGTTCAGTGATTCGTTGCCGTCCAGTAGGCAAATTGAACATGGAAGATGATGGCGGTATTGATGCGAAATTGATTGCTGTTCCACACGAAAAATTAACACCGTTGTATAAAGATATTCAGGAATATACCGATCTTCCTGCATTGCTGATTCAGCAAGTAGAACACTTCTTTGCACACTACAAAGACTTAGAGCCTGGTAAATGGGTGAAGTTGACAGGTTGGGAAGGTGCAGATGTAGCGAAAGCTGAAGTACTTAAAGCAATCGAAGCTGCAAAATAATCCTTTCAAGGATTGAGATTGAACTTTATTTTGTAAAGTTCAACCCATAAAAAACCTGCACATTGTGCAGGTTTTTTTTAGATCTCTGAAAATTACTTCAAATTAGAAGAATTTTACAGGGATATCTAACCAAATACGCCATTCATTGGTGTCACCGATGTACGCAGATTGGTAAGAGTCACTTGCACGGTAGTAAGAGTGACGTAAACGTAAGCTTGCATCTTTAGCAAAACCAGATTGAACGGTATATTTCACTTGGTTAAAGAACTCGCGTTCTTGAGCATCATCAGTTACATCTTTAACTTTGATATCCCAACCGTAAACAAAAGCAGTTGTCCACGTTAAACCAGGAAGGTTCATACCAGCAAAGTTGTAAGTGTATTGTAGTTGTGCTGATTTTTCATCGTTACCGATGAAATCAGAAAGGTAAGAGTTTGGTAGGTAGATACTTTGACCACCATCCGCATTCTCACCATAGTCATAACCAGTGTTACCGCTGTTTTGTTGGTAAGCCAACATCACGTTGTGGTTGCCAGTATTGTATGTACTTGAAATCGCGAAAATATCGTTTTTACGATCAGAAAGGTCATCTGTAGTTTGTGAATAAGTGCTCGCTGCCTCATCCCACTCAGTGTGATAACCGCTAAAATCAAATGTTAACGTGCTGTTATTCGCTAGTGGGTGAGCATAGTTTGCATTGATATAATGACGTTCAAGCGCATTTTTACTGTCTAAGCCATAGTAAGATGCATTGATTTGGTCATTAAACTTGTATTTAGCACCCCAAACTACAGCGCGGTCTAAGTGGCGACCATCAGTTTCGATTTGGTCTGAGTATTGGTCTTTGGTAAATTTACCTGCAGTTAACTCTAAACCGTTAATCTCGCGGCTAGTCGCTAAAACACCTTCAAAGTATTCAGGAACTAAACGTGCTGTGTTACTTGCAAGTACAGGAAGATCAAGCACTTGAGTACCATAACGAACTTCAGTGTTGGAGATGCGTGCTTTTACGATACCGCCACCACGACCCCAGTGGTCATAAGCAGAACCATCGTTATGCTTAGGAATCATTTGGTTGCCAGCATTTTTGTTTTCACCAAGTTTGAATGAGCCGTCACCAATGACGCCCACACCAAAACCAACGATCCCTTGGGTATAACCAGATTCGATTTTAACCATAGCAGTTTGAGCAGCCGAGCTCGTATCTGCTACACCATTTTTCTTGTCGCGAGAAAGGTAACCAGTGCGGAACAATACTGATCCTTCAGCATCTTCTACAAATCCTTTTGCTTCACTTTGTTCGCTTGCATAAGCGGTAGTAATAAGGGCAGCCTGAATTAATACTGCTAATGTAAGTTTTTGCGCCTTTGGCATAAGAAACAACCTCAAAAAAAGATAGATTCAGAATTTCGTTTTTTGGCATAACTCGAAATTTTATAAATTGTATAATTAATCTATAAAAAAGATAGATTTTTATTAATTTTATTTCATTCTTGTTACACGCTACTTGACGAAATTGCATTCTTGTTGTTGGAAAAAACATAACCATATTTTATACATAAGCTATTCATTCATAATAAAAATATATTTTACTGAACGGAAAATTTAGCCGTATTTAGTTTTAAATCAAGATAAGAAAAATGCCAATTCTTTTGTTTATATTTTCTTCACTATTGGATTGTTTGCTTGTTTTTTATGCTAATTGTGACTTGTTTTTATTTTTAAATGCTATTTCTAATTGAAAATGAGAAATGTTTCATTTTGGTTCATCAAAATATTCCCTTTGAAAAAGTAAAGCAGCGTAAGATGGAGTTGTGATTTTGTTGATGAGCGGAATTTGGTTGTGATCTGTTGTGGTGCATATATTTTGTACAATATTTAATGTTGAGTTGAACTGTTGATCTAAAATGAAGCATTTTAAAGGAAAAATTATGCTGTACTTATCAATCGTTCTAAAAAATTGCCATTTTCATCATAAGGCTTATTTGTCTCTCTCAATCTGATCAGCAAAGGCGTTGAATTACTCTAAAGTAACATTGGAACTTCACCATGCTGGTTTAATTCCTAAGATCATGCGCCATTCCGAACTTGAATGGCTTTAAAAGTCTGTACTACTTGGAAAGATTAAATAATGGATTACAAAACATAGTGAATTCCCAGTCTTGCTTTAACTGAATTAGATGCAATGTCTGATTAGATCTAAGATAATTACTTAAATAATTGTTTTTTAAATAAAAAGTTAAAATTTATGTACTTTTTACGGTACAGATCCATTTTGCTGCTCTAGTTTATGATGATTACTTTGTATCAGGTTTTAAATGATGAGATTCTAATTATTTTTACTAAATAAGAACTTAGATTTTTTTGATGCCGATTTTATACATGTTTCTGCGAAAAATTGATGCGTGTCAATTATTTTTTAAAAGTTGGCATAGCGCTTGCTAATACATCAAGGAGTTTATTAATTACAGCAAAAACGTCGTAATTCGATGTGGGGGAACCTTAGAATGAAATTCACATTAAAAGTATTATCTATGGCTGTTGTTGCAGCGGCTTCAACATTGACCTTTGCGGATGAAACATCATCGGCACACAGCATTTCAGGCAATATTGGGGTTTTCTCTAGCTACAACCTCCGCGGTATCACCAATGTTCCTGAAAACAGTGGAGCAACGGTACAAGGCGGTTTGGATTATAGTCATTCATCAGGTTTTTATGCGGGTTGGTGGGGTTCAACATTAGATTACAATGCAGAAACACCAGAAGGCAGCTCTGACACATTTGAAAATGATTTCTATGCGGGCTACAAAGGCAGCATTACTGAAGACTTAGGCTTCACCCTTGGTGGTATTTACTATTTATATTACCCAGCGGATGATTCAGATGTTTTCGAAACCTTAGTGGGTTTAAATTATAAAGACTTTGCGATTAGTGCCCAAACTTTAACTGATGATGTGAAATGGGGTAATGCGGGCGATACATATTTCTTAGCGACTTACAGTTATGGCTTACCGCGTGACTTTAGTGCTAACTTCGCTTTAGGTGCGTATCTTTACTCAGACAGCGGTGACTTTGAAGGCAATACTTTAAATACAACAGAAGACTTTAATTTCCGTCACTTTACTGCGGGTTTGAGCCATCCATTGGGTGATACTGGTGCAAGCGTGAGCATGGATTATATTGTTGGCGGTTATGACCGTTCAGATGTAAAACAGAAAAACAAAGTCGTATTTGGTTTGAAATACGCGTTCTAATACAGGCGTGAAGGAAAGGCGACATGGGTCGCCTTTTTTATTGGGGCTGTCTATATGATAAGGCTTCACTTAAATGAGTTGTTTGAATTTCTGTCGCATTTGCCAAATCAGCAATCGTTCTTGCCACTCTTAATACCCGATGATAAGCGCGGGCGGATAAATTCAAACGTTGCTGTGCAAGTTCCAACATGTGTTTGGTTTGCGCATTTAAATAGGCATATTGTTCAAGTTGTTGAGGACTCAACGCATGATTGAGACAATTCTGGCGTTGTATCTGTTGCTCATAGGCTTGAATGACCCGTTCCCGAACTTGTGTTGAACTTTCTGCTGCACTTTGTGCCTGTAATTCTTGCACTGTCAGTGGTGGGACATCGATATGCAAATCAATGCGATCAAGAAGGGGGCCTGAAATTCGGTTTTGGTAGCGTTTAATTGATTCCGCTGAACATTGGCAACGCTGGTCCTGATTAAAAGCATAACCACATGGGCAAGGATTCATGGCTGCAATGAGCTGGAAGTTTGCAGGATAGGTAATTTGCCGAGATGCCCGAGAAATGACAATTTCTTTGGATTCTAGAGGTTGTCTTAATACTTCTAAAACTTTGCGATCAAACTCTGGCAATTCATCTAAAAATAGTACCCCTAAATGGGCCAAGGTGATTTCACCAGGTTTGGGCTGCGAACCACCACCCACCAGTGCAATGGCAGAAGCGGTATGATGCGGTGCACGAAACGGACGTTGCCCAAAACGATGCTGAGTATTGGCAACTGAATAAATACTCGCAACTTCTAAATTCTCTTGCGTATCTAAAGGCGGCAGAATGCTGGGTAAGCGTGATGCCAATAAGGTTTTTCCTGTGCCTGGTGGACCACGAAAAAGCAAGGAATGTCCGCCAGCCGCAGCAATTTCTAATCCACGTCGAGGACGCAATTGTCCTTTGACATCTGCCAAATCAAATTTATAAGCCTGTCTATGTGAGTCAGCCTCAACTTTCACGGCCGGCAAGGGATGAGTCTGGCTTAAATGTTCGCAGACGTCTTTGAGATGTTTTGCAGCATACACCTCAAAATGGGGCAGTTGTGCTGCCTCCAATGCATTTTGTTCGGGCAAAATTAAACGATGCTGTGCTTGCTGACAGGCAATGGCAATACTCAAGGTACCTGTGGTTGGACGTAATTGACCGTCTAAAGCCAATTCTCCAATAAATTCAAGCTGATCGACTGAATGTTCTGGTAATTGCCCAGAAGCAATTAAAATGCCCAATGCAATAGGTAAATCTAGGCGTGAACCATCTTTGGGCAAATCTGCGGGTGCAAGATTAATGGTCAGTCGCTTACTGGGGAACTGAAAACCACTATTAATAATGGCAGATCTGACCCGATCTTTACTTTCTCGAACAGCCGCTTCGGCTAATCCAACAATAGTAAGTGATGGTAATCCTTGACTTAAGTGGACTTCAACTTCAATGAGCGGGGCGTGCAGACCCAATAGCCCTCGCGTATTTATTTTAGCAAAAGACATCTTGTTGTTCCGTTTTGGTGCGTTATTTTTGGTCGGTTTTTGTCTTTTATTGCACTAAATGTGTGCTTATTTTTTGTGCTGTAACTTTTGTTCGAGTGCTTCGACTTGAGTAAGTAATTCATTCAAACGCAGATTGGCATTGGCGAGCGCAGTTTTCTGGCGTTCAATTTCATCACGAGAAACCAAATCCATTTTTGTCACTGCTTCATTCAGCAAGGCTCTTAAGTTGTGTTCTAAATCACTTTTGGGTTGTTCTAATTGTTCTAGAATGGCTTGTAATAAAGTTTCAATCATTGTGTTATCCATACTGATGGAGACGAGCGCGAGCAGTGTATCACTGCTCTGACACAGACTGTAGTGCTTTCCCGTGAATCATTAAATATATCTCGCTAAAATCGTCATATTTCTGCGAAAAATGTCCGATATTGAAGGTCTAAGCTTCGATTAACTGGAGAAAATAGGGTATAAATAGAGGCGTGTATAAGGTTTTTAATTTCCCCCAACCTTAAAAATCTTGGCACGAAAATTGAACATAAAACCTTACTGGTGAAAAAAGCCGAAGGAAAAACAAACATGAAGCTAGTAACTGCAATTGTAAAACCCTTTAAATTGGATGATGTGCGTGAAGCATTATCAGAAATTGGTGTTCAAGGGATCACTGTAACTGAAGTCAAAGGTTTTGGTCGTCAAAAAGGTCATACTGAGTTATATCGCGGTGCTGAGTATGTCGTTGATTTTCTACCGAAAGTTAAAATTGAAATCGCGATTAGTGATGAAATGGTTGATGCAGTGATTGAATCTGTAACTCGTGTTGCTAGCACTGGAAAAATTGGTGACGGAAAAATCTTTGTGACTAACTTAGAGCAAGTTATCCGTATTCGTACAGGTGAAACAGGGCCAGATGCTGTTTAATTTGGCATAAAGTTTGCAGAGTATCGAATAACTCGCAAAATTAGGTTGGGGGACACGAATGAAAAAAATGCTACTTGCGCTGAGTCTATCAGGCGCACTCTTAGGAGGTTCTGTTGCTTGGGCTGAAGAAGTCACAGCATCTGCTCCATCAGAAGAAATCACAACTTCAGTTGAAACTACTGCAGCAGCTTTACCCGATGCACAGGCAGTAGCAACACCAGCTCCAGCTGAAGAAGCTGCAGCACCTGTCGCAGAGCCAACTCTTGATACGGGTGACACGGCTTGGATTCTAGTTTCTACTGCATTGGTCTTGTTAATGACCATTCCTGGCTTGGCACTCTTCTACGGTGGTATGGTCCGTAAGAAAAACGTGTTAAGCACCATGGCACACAGCTTTGTTGCGGCAGCAGTGGTCAGCCTTGCTTGGGTGATTGTTGGTTATACGCTTGCCTTTACGGAAGGGAATGCCTTCATTGGTGGTTTTGATAAGGTCATGCTTTCAGGTATTACCACAACTGCCTTAACCGGAACGATTCCAGAAATTCTCTTTGTTATTTTCCAAATGACATTCGCCATTATCACGGTAGCGATTATTAGTGGTTCTATCGCAGAGCGTATGAAATTTGGTGCTTTCGTCGCGTTCATTGCCATTTGGGTCGTGGTCGTCTATGCACCAATTACTCACTGGGTATGGGGTGGTGGTTGGTTATTCAATGACGGTGCACTCGATTTCGCAGGCGGTACAGTGGTCCATATCAACTCAGGTGTTGCAGGTCTAGTGGCTGCATATATGTTGGGTAAACGTATGGGGCTGGGTCGTGAATCTATGGCACCACATAATCTGACTTTAACTGTTCTCGGTGCGAGCCTAGTATGGGTAGGCTGGTTTGGTTTCAATGGTGGTTCAGCATTGGGTGCAAATGGCTCAGCGGGTTATGCACTTGTGACGACACAAGTTGCAGCAGCAGCAGCGGCAGTGGCTTGGTTAATTACTGAAAAAGTTGTACGTGGTAAAGCTTCTGTTCTTGGTGGCGCATCTGGTGCAGTTGCTGGTCTGGTCGTTATTACACCTGCGGCTGGTTTTGTGACTGTCGGTGGTGCATTAGCGATGGGTCTGATCGGCGGTGTGGTGTGCTTCTGGGGGATTACAGGTCTGAAACGTGCCCTTAAAGCTGATGACTCATTAGATGCTTTTGGTTTACACGGTGTGGGTGGTATTGTGGGTGCGATTTTAACTGCATTCTTCGCAAGTGAATTCATCATGGGTGATAACGCTCCTGCGAACATGATGAGCCAATTATGGGTTCAAATTGAAGGTGTACTTGCAACCATCGCTTACTCTGCAGTCTTAACGTTTGTGATCTTAAAAGTGATTGATGTCGTGATTGGCATTCGTGTTGAAGCTGATGATGAGCGTATGGGTCTCGACTTAAGCCAACATGGTGAACGTATTGAATAATTTTATAACGATATAATCAATATATTGTGTAAAACAGCCCGAAAGGGCTGTTTTTTTTCCATATCTAGCGTAATGCTCTACAAAAACCATAATTTTTGCTACACTCAGAATTCAAGATTGTTTTGTTTAATTCAACCGCCATGCATTGTCCCTTTTGCAACGCCGCAGACAGTAAAGTCATCGACTCGCGCTTAGCCGCAGAAGGCTGTCAAATCAGACGTCGCCGTGAATGTATCAGTTGCGGTGAACGCTTCACGACATTTGAAAGTTATGAAGTGGTCATGCCGCGCGTGATTAAATCAGATGGTAAAAATGAACCTTTTGATGAAGCCAAGTTACGTCGTTCATTGATGCATGCTTTACAAAAGCGTCCTGTTACGCAAGAACAAATCGAAGCAGTATTAAGCGATATCCAACTGCATATTCGTCGATTAGGTGAACGTGATGTGAAATCACGGACCATCGGAGAAATTGTGATGCAAGCTTTATTTGCACTGGATCATGTGGCTTATGTACGTTTTGCTTCGGTCTATCAAGACTTTCAGGATGTAGAAGCTTTCCGTCGTCAAATTGAACAAATGCAACAACGTGAACATGAGTGAGTGTGCCTGTGTCTGAGTTAAGCCAAGACCAAATCTGGATGCAACGTGCCATTCGTCTCGCACAACAAGGTCAGTATTCGACTCGACCAAATCCAAATGTTGGCTGCGTGATTGTCAAAGATGGACAAGTGGTGGGGGAAGGATTTCACCCACGAGCGGGGCAGCCACATGCCGAAGTCTTCGCTATTCGTGACGCGGGTGCGTTGACCCAAGGGGCGACTGCCTATGTCACTTTAGAGCCTTGTGCGCATTATGGACGAACCCCACCTTGTGCTAAAGGTCTAGTAGAAGCAGGTATTGCACAAGTTGTAGTGGCTTGTTCCGATCCAAATCCACTGGTGGCGGGTAAAGGCATTCAAATTCTTCAGGAAGCAGGCATTCAGGTCACTACAGGTGTATGTGAAGCTGATGCAGCAGTATTGAACCGTGGTTTTCTGAAAGCCATGGCAACAGGTTTGCCTTATGTCCGTTTAAAAGTTGCCTCGAGTTTGGATGGGCGAACAGCCATGGCATCGGGTGAGTCAAAATGGATTACTGGACCAGAAGCAAGACAGGATGTGCAGCACTGGCGTGCCATTTCTGGGGCTGTGATTACGGGAATTGAGACCGTTCTGGCGGATGATTGTCTATTGAATGTCCGTCAATTGCCTGATGTAGATGATATCAATACTGTGGTACAACCCAAGCGGGTGGTGTTGGATCGTCAAGGTCGGTTACCTTTAAATGCCAAAATTTTACAACAGCCTGATACCGTGATGGTGATGGGACCTTTTCGTGCTGAACTGGCGCAACTGGGTGTTATCCAGTTAGAAATTCAGTCTTTACATAGTTTGCTACGCACGCTGAAAGATTTTCAAATTTACGATGTGTTGGTAGAAGCCGGTGCAACCTTATCTAGTGCGTTCTTGCAACAGGGTTTGGTGGATGAGCTCATCAGTTATGTCGCACCAACTTTATTGGGTCAATCCGCACGCGCGATGTTTAATGCAGAATTTGAGCATTTGGCAGAGCAACTTCGATTTAAGCTTATCGATGTTTCCCAAATCGGAAATGATGTGCGCTTAAGACTAACTCCCCTTCAAGAGTCTATATGAATCAAGAGTCTACGGTTTATCATAAACGACGTCACGCGGCACGGACCACAGACGAATACTTATTTCATCAATTGGTTCCTTATTTAGGAAACAAGCGTCGTTTATTGCATCTGATTTTAGAGGCACTTGAACAAACAGGGACCTTGAATGCCAAAGGTCGTGCGCCGATTTTTGCTGACTTCTTTGCAGGCAGTGGCGTAGTATCGCGTTTAGCCCGTCAAAATGGATATCGTGTCATCGCCAATGACTGGGAACCTTATAGCCATGCCTTGAACCACGCTATTTTGGCTTGTGTTGATGCACCAGCATTTAAAGAGTTGGGTGGCTATCAAAAGGCAATTGATTATTTAAACCGTTTGCCTGAAGTGAAAGGTTGGGTCACGCACAATTTGTGTCCACGCAATGACGAAATTTATGATCCTGCCCGAGACCGATTGTTCTTTAAGCGTCGTAATGGTATGCGAATTGATGCCATTCGCCAGCAAATCGCCACTTGGCAGGCACAAGGTGCGATTGATGATGTCGAAATGAGTGCTTTACTGGCACCACTATTGTATTCGGCCAGTTTCGTCAGTAATACCAGTGGTGTTTTTAAAAGTTTCCATCATGGCTGGGGGGGTAAAACCCAAACAGCATTGGAACGTATCGAATCTTTATTGTGGCTGACACCGAGCCGTTTTAGTGAAGTGGGGAATAATAAACAAAAGACCCCGATGGCTGAAATGTGGTGTGTCGATGCACAGCATCTGGCGAATCAGATGAGTGGCTTTGAAGTGGATGTCGCCTATTTAGATCCTCCATATAACCAGCATGCCTACAGCAGTAACTATCATGTGCTCAATGCCTTAACCTTATGGGATCAGGTGGATTTGCCGAGCCCAGATACCAAAGGCTTTAAGAGTGGGATTGACCGTGCTTGGCGTAAAGAGCGCCCGAGTCCGTACAACTCTTCTAAATATGCCAAAGAAGCCTATGAAAAATTACTGTCAACGATCAATGCTCGTTATATTCTGACCAGTTATTCGACCGATGGTAATATTGAAGCTGCTGATCTGCTCAAAGCCAATCTTGAGCGTGGACGCGTAACCCTGTTAACCCAAGATGTACCACGTTATCGGGTCAGCAAGCAGCGTCAGTCTGAGCGCGCACGCGTATTGGAATTTATTGTGATTACCGATACCCATGCTAAACCTGGTCCACCATTACGTCAGTTGTTGGGTCAGTTGTATCACTTTGCAGAGTTGGGTGGAGTCGATACTTCGGGCGTGAGTACCCAATTGGCATTGTGGTAAGTCCAAATTCAGGAAAGAGAAAGATTATGTTTACAGGAATTATTGAAAGTCTTGGTCGCGTCGAAAGCTTACAAAGCGTGGGTGGTGATGTACGTTTACGTATTCAAACTGATCTGGACATGTCGGATGTACACTTAGGTGACTCGATTGCCACTAATGGCATCTGCCTGACCGTGATTGAATGGGGTGACAATTGGTATGCCGCTGATGTTTCGCGTGAAAGTCTGAATCGAACGACTTTAGGCCACTGGAAAGTGGGTCAACCTGTGAATGTGGAAAAAGCCATGTTGCCGACCACACGTTTTGGTGGACATATTGTCAGTGGACATGTGGATGCTGTAGGTGAGATTACGTTGGTACGTGAAGATGCACGCTCCCTCTATTTTGAAGTGACTGCGCCTGCGGAAATTGCTAAATATTTAGCAGAGAAAGGTTCGGTAACAGTAGATGGCATTAGTCTGACCATCAACCATTTACGTGGCAATATCTTGAGTTTGAATTTGATTCCGCATACGGCTGAACGAACCAATATTGGCACTTGGAAAGTCGGTTCTAAAGTGAATTTAGAAGTGGATGTTTTGGCGCGTTATATCGAACGTTTGCTTTTGGGCGATAAAGCGGCAGAGACCCAAGAACAGTCTAAAATCAGTATGGACTTTTTGGCGGAAAACGGCTTTTTGAAATAAAAACTATATATTCGCTCTGAAAACAGCCTAGAATACTAGGCTGTTTTCGTTTCATATTTGAGTGAAATAAAGCGCGTGATACTTAAATTGAATAGCGTAGATTTATGTAATGCTTGATTTTTTTCTAAATCTTGAACAAATGCTGCCGATGCTATTGGCTCAGTATGGCACATGGATCTATGCCATCTTGTTTCTGATTATTTTTGCAGAAACAGGCTTTGTGTTCATGTTTTTTTTGCCTGGCGATAGCTTATTGATTGCCGTGGGTGCATTGTGTTCATCTTCAGCCATCATCCAACTACATAGTATGGGGATCGTGCTGATTATTGCTGCGATCTTAGGTTATGCCGTTAATTACTATACAGGCAAGAAACTGGGCTTTAAGTATTTGCATCGCCATTCGCGTTGGATGAAACCCGAATATTTAAGCAAAACCAACCATTACTTTGTTAAACATGGTGGCAAGACCATTATGTTGGCGCGTTTTATTCCCTTTGTACGTTCCTTTGCGCCTTTTGCTGCGGGGGCAGGGCATATGAAACTTTCCAGTTTTATGTGGTACAACACCGTTGGCAGTTTGATCTGGATTGGTGTCTTGCTCAGTATTGGTTATGGTGCGGGCAATATCTTTTTTGCGACACTGGAATTGGTGGAGTGATCTGTTTACAGATCACTCAATGACTTCAGATAAATGTTTGAAGTTTAGTGTTTGATAATGGTTACAGCAGGTTCATCGTGCCAAGTGAGGTTTTCACTTTTTGGGGATAGGCTGAAATGTCCTTTTTCAGATTCGCGGGTTAAAAACACTGAAAGTGATTGAAAATCAGCTCGACTAATCAGCAATTTTTGCGCAGATACTATCCATTGTTCGCCTGAATCGAGTGCAGAAATGCGGTGAGAAACGTGGTTCAGTAGGTCCATTTTTTCTTCCTGATTTATTGATAAGTCAATTTTTGGCGTGGTCACTTTAAACCGTTCGTTTTAAAGTGATGACCATCATGTGACATTTATGTGTCAATTTCATGACATTGGTAAAATCAGAAAGAAAAAATTAAATAATTGGTTTTACATCAGAAAAATTAGAATTTTGTAATATATATTCAATTTCTTCTTGCGCTGCAGCACGCAGTTTGTGGCGGAATTGATTGACCGCTTGTTCAATTTGGGCTTCGGCTTCAAGCTCCAGACGTAAGCGTACGCTTTCCAGTTCAGAGTGAATGCGCTGGTCAAAATGTCCAAGACCAGGTGCAAAGTCTAGGGTTTGGCTACTATCATTTTGATGGTAACGCTCGGCATAGTCGAGGGTTTCTTGTTCAATCTGCTGGCGTAAATGAGCTAAGGTTTGGGTCTGCTGGGCAAATTGACGCCCTTCATCTTCCCACAATTGTTGCGCATAAAGTGCAGCTGCTGCGCGCTTTTCTGCCAGAGATTTTTCTAGCGCCAGTTGGCGACGAATCCGCGCTTCTTCAATTAAGCGTGCTTTTAAGTCAGCATAAGCCTGTTCAATAATTTGCTGCGCTTGATCTTGAGCTTTTTGATCTGCTGCCAACCACAATTGCGTCTGGGTATTCGGCTGTAATAAATCACAGATATGGTTGAGGTCATCCATAAATGTCTGACGCACAGCTTCGGGCGCATCTAACCAGCGCTGTTTAAAATCTGGACCGACATTTAATGCCACCATATATCTCCCTGAGGTTGAACAATTACAGCTTGAAAGTTTGAGGTTCAATGCCTAAGCGTCGATATTGTTTAAATTTTTCACGACCGAGCTGTTTGGCAGACTCATTATTCTCAATAATTTCTATAATTTGGCTAAATTCATGCAATTGATCAAGTGCCTGATTGTTAAAATTAAAGACAATCCAATCATTTTCTTTGGGCAAGTGTGCAGAGATGCAGACGCGTGCCTGCTCTTGATCAATGCCATGACCGATAAAGCTGGTGTCGTCAAAACTCCATAAGCGTTCATCCAGTTGTTGCTGTAAATCAGCATCGGGGCAATACAGCCAAATCCGTTTTGGTTGACGCAGAATTTTACGGCACAAACGGCAAGTACTTTCGACTTGCCGTTCTGGACTTTTTTCAAACAGATAAAAGCTAACTTTAGCCATTCGTGTTAACGCGGTTGGCTAAGAATTGCATTAACAATGGGACTGGACGACCAGTTGCACCTTTGCTGCTGCCAGATAACCATGCTGTGCCAGCAATATCTAAATGCGCCCAGCGGTATTCACGAGTAAAGCGCTGTAGGAAGCATGCTGCGGTGACGGAACCTGCTTTTGGACCACCAATATTGGCGATATCCGCAAAAGGTGAATCGAGCTGTTCTTGATAATCATCAATTACCGGCATGCGCCAGACACGGTCAAATGCGGTTTGCCCAGCCGCATTAATTTCTGCTGCAAGTTCATCATCAGGGGTGAACATACCTGTTAATACAGAGCCTAATGCCACTACACAGGCACCTGTTAAAGTCGCAATATCAATGACTAGCTCTGGGTTAAAGCGTTTGATATAGGTTAAGGTGTCGCACAGCACTAAACGACCTTCGGCATCGGTATTTAAGATTTCGACGGTTTGACCACTCATACTGGTGACAATATCCCCTGGACGGGTCGCCTGACCTGAAGGCATGTTTTCCGCAGCCGCAATGGCACCCACCACATGAATTGGTAATTTCGCTTCACATAACGCTCGTAAAGTGCCAAGTACTGAAGCCGCACCACACATGTCGAATTTCATTTCGTCCATGCCGAGACCAGGTTTGAGTGAAATACCACCTGTATCAAATGTTACGCCTTTGCCGACCAAAACAATTGGTGCTTGTTCAGGCTGACCTTTATATTCAAGGGTAATGATACGACCTGGACGATTTGAACCACGGCTTACTGCGAGGAAGGCAAACATGCCCATATCCGCCATTTCCTGCTCATTGATGATGGTTACTTTGAGTAGTTCTGGATATTGCTGTGCTAAAGCTAAGGCTTGATCGGCAAGATATTCTGGGAAGCAGATATTGCCAGGACGGTTGCCTAAGTCACGTGCATAATTCTGACCCGATTGAATGGCTTGAATCAGACTTAACTGTTGGCTGCTTAATGGACTTTGCGCTGCAACCAGTCCAACTTCGCTGAGTAAAAATTCATTCTTTTTCGATTTGAATTCATCATAACCATAGGCTGCTTGGGTCAGGCTCAAGGCGAATACATAGTGTAAGGCTTCAGGCAAAGCATTCAGATCAACTTGAATCTGCTGATATTTTTTTTGTGAAGATTTGATAATAGTTTGTGCAATTTTTGCTAATTTTGCAGGCTGTAAGTCTTCAACTTTATCCAGTCCAATTAAGACAGCATGAGCATAGCCGGGAATCTTTGCCAACAAAGGCAATGTCTCATTTAAGCCCGCTTTAAATTGAGTTGCTTGAGCAATCTGTTCTAAGTCATTGATTTGATATGTGGCTGCAATCTGAGCGAGTTGAGAGTTGGTGGCTAAAATGAATAAAGCCTGATCGGTAGCGGGGCTTGGTAGAGCGGTATTCAAGCTGAGTTTCATAGGGGGTCTTCACGCCTTTGAGAGTGTTAAGTCATTCAGCCATTGAAACATTTTTAGGGATAGAGTTTCAATGCAGATGCAGGGGAATAGGTTTTATATTTTTAACATTCGGGTAAACTATCGTTAGTTTTACTCTTTTTAAAAATTGGAAGAATCAATTTGATTATTCGGCGTTATTTAGTCAAGCAAGTGGTCTCTACCTCATTGGTTGTAATTGCCTTATTGACCTTAATTATGATGGGTGGCCGATTAATCAAATATTTCGGCGTGGCTGCTCAAGGTCGTTTAGATGCCAGCATTTTATTTAGCATCATTGGCTATCGCTTACCTGAATTTTTAACCTTGATTCTTCCTTTAGGTTTTTTCATTGGTTTAATGCTAGTCTTTGGTCGTTTATATGTCGATCATGAGATGGCCGTCATGAATGGCAGTGGGGTGAGCCGTCATCAGTTGGCGCGTTTACTCATCCCAATGACCCTGATTTTTATGTTGGTTCAAGCAGGTTTAATGCTGTGGATGTCTCCGTGGGGGCTACGTCAGTTTGAACAGCTCACCACCAGCCAAGCGGTACGTACTGGCTTCGATCTAGTTCGTCCCAAAGAGTTTATCTCTTCGGGTCCCTATACCATTTATGCAGGGGATTTATCCGAAGATCGCCGTAATCTGAAAGATATTTTCTTCTACCAGCGTGCGGAAAAAGAAGGCAAGCCAGATGTGATGATTCTGGCGAAGGAAGCCACACGAGTGGAAGTCGCGAATGACAGCGCCAATGTGGTGGATCTGGTGCAAGGACGTCGTTATGAAATCTATTCAGGTAAGCCCAAATACACCCAAGCCGAATTCCAAAGTTATCGTTTACGTTTAGAAAGTGATAAAGAAGCCAAATTTGAAAGTGCGGAAGTTGAAGCGCTCCCGACTGGAAAGCTATGGCAAAACCGCAATGATCCAGTAGTGGCGAGTGAATTGGGTTGGCGGATTTTTGTCCCTTTGGTGATGATTGTGGCATTAGGCTTGGCAGTTGCATTATCTGAAGTGAGTCCGCGTCAGGGACGTTATTTAAAACTGTTCCCTGCCTTATTGATTTTTGCCAGCTTGATTGTGGCAATGATGGCGATTAAAACCCGCGTGAGCAAACAGGAAATTGGGGTTTGGGCTTATCCATTGGTGTTATTTGTCTATGCCATTGCAGCTGCGATTTTCTCGCGTAAGCAAAAATTAGCCCCAAAAATTAAGAAACAGATTCAGCGAGTGAGGTCTTAAAAATGTTTGCACGTCGTATTGTCGCGAAACATGTGACCAAGACCACCGCCTATGCCATGTTGGGGGCAACAGCGGTCCTATCTGTCTTACAAGTTTTATTTACCTATTTAGGGGAGCTGGGTGATCTCAACGACACCTATACCGCTTGGCAGGCGCTAATTTATGTATTGTGGGGTGCACCACGGTATCTGTATGAAATTTTACCAATTGCCGCACTGATTGGGGCTGTGCTCGGTTTAGGTACTATGGCATCCAACAGTGAATTGATTGTGATGCGTTCCATCGGGATCAGTCTCTGGCGCATTGTAGGGTGGGTCATCCGTTCCGCATTAATTCTGGTGGTTCTCTCTTTTGTGCTGAGTGAATGGGTGATTCCTTATACCAATGAACAAGCCAAAAGCGTGAAGAGTCAACGGAGCGTGGCAGCTTTGGGCGAGGTCAAGGGATATTGGACGCGTGAAGGTCAGCGCTTTATCTATATTGATTATGCCAATTCCCAAGGACAGTTACGTAATATTCAAGTGGTCGATTTTAACCAAGAATACCGTTTGAATAGTGTGCTGAATGCAGAGCAGGGGCAGTTTTTACGAGATGGTCAGTGGAGCTTAAAAAATACCGAGCAAATGGAGATTCAGGCGGCTGGTAATGCGACTTTGCAGCGTACTGTACAGCAACCATTAGCATTGGCATTACAACCTAAATATGTGCATATGGTCACCATTGATCCTGAGGATTTGTCACCAAGTCAATTGGTCAGTTTCATGCGCTATATGCATGAATATAGCCAAGTTCCGAAAACCTATCAGTTGGCCTTTTGGCAAAAAGTGGGTTCACCGTTTGCTCTGATTGCGCTAGTTTTAATTGCTTGTTCGTTTATTTTTGGACCTTTACGCCAGCAATCCATGGGTTTCCGTTTGGTCATCGCTTTATTTATCGGTCTTACCTTCTTTTATTTGCAAGACTTTCTAGGTTATGCCAGCTTGGTCTATTCACCTTCACCGGCTTGGTTCGTATTTGTGCCGATTGTCTTGATGTTTATTGTCGGCGGTTATTTATTACGCCGTGCTCGCTAATATTTTGTGCAGATTGGAGAAAACAATCTGCACAAGCAAGTTTAACCCTGTTGCATACATGGAGTCTTGAGCGAAAATTCGGTAATATAGTGCGACCAATTTATAGACAAAGAGTGTAAATCATGACGGATGCAACTGCTGGCAAAGTTCCGCACGTATTGGTAATTATGGATGGTATCGGTCACCGTGAAGCGGTTGAAGATAATGCTTTCCTTGCTGCACAACGACCAAACTTGACGGCTATGCAACAAAAGCATCCGCATGGATTGATTTCTGGTTCTGGTGAAGATGTGGGTCTTCCAGATGGTCAAATGGGCAACTCAGAAGTTGGACATATGAACTTGGGCGCAGGTCGTGTGTTGTATCAAGACTTTACCCGTATTACTAAAGACATTCGCACAGGTGCTTTTTTTGAACATCAAGTGCTGATTGATGCGGTTGAAAAAGCCAAAGCAGCTCAAGGCGTGGTTCACATTATGGGCTTATTGTCTGAAGGCGGTGTGCACTCACATGAAGATCATATTGTGGCCATGGCAGAATTGGCATTGAAGCGCGGTGCGAAAGTCTATTTACATGCGTTCTTGGATGGTCGTGATACTCCGCCAAAAAGTGCGCAACCTTCTTTAGAGAAGTTGGATGCCTTATTTGCACAATATCCAAATCAGGGGCGTATTGCGACCCTAATTGGTCGTTATTTTGCCATGGATCGTGACAATCGCTGGGATCGTGTAGAACAAGCCTACCGCTTATTGACTGAAGGTGAAGCGGTTCGTACAGCTGCAACCGCTGTTGAAGGCTTGGAAATGGCTTATGCAGCCGATGAATCAGATGAATTCGTTAAAGCGACACGTATTGGTGAATTGGCAAAAGTAGAAGATGGTGACAGCATTGTATTTATGAATTTCCGTGCCGATCGCGCGCGTGAAATTACCAAAGCTTTTGTTGAAAAAGACTTTGTTGGTTTTGAGCGTAAAGTCGTACCAAACTTGTCTACGTTTGTGATGTTGACCCGTTATCAAGCAACCATTGACGCGCCTGTGGCTTATATGCCAGAAGCATTGCATAACTCTTTGGGTGAATATCTGTCGAACTTGGGTAAAACCCAATTGCGTATTGCTGAAACCGAAAAGTATGCACATGTGACTTTTTTCTTCAGTGGTGGTCGTGAAGATGAATACCCTGGTGAAAAGCGTATTTTAATTCCATCTCCAAATGTCGCGACTTATGACTTAAAACCAGAAATGAGTGCCTATGAAGTGACGGACGAATTGGTTGCAGCCATCAATTCGGGTGAATACGACCTATTGGTGGTGAACTTTGCCAATGGTGATATGGTTGGACACACAGGAGTCTTCCAAGCCGCAGTGAAAGCGGTAGAAGCGGTGGATACCTGTTTAGGTCGAGTGTATGACGCCGTGATGGCGAAAAAAGGTCATATGCTGATTACAGCCGATCATGGTAATGTGGAGCAAATGCAGGATTATGCGAGCGGGCAAGTACATACTCAGCATACCACTGAATTGGTCCCATTTATTTATGTGGGTCCAACACAAGCAACGATTGCGGAAGGTGGTGTATTGGCTGACGTAGCACCAACCCTGTTAAGCTTGATGCACTTGCCGATTCCAGCAGAAATGCAAGGTCGTAACCTAATTACCCTACAAGCCTAAGCAGGCTGATTACAGGTGAATCAATGACGCAACACTTGAAATTTGTTATTCCTTTAACAGCGTTATTCATGTGTTGTGCTCATGCCACTGGAGCAGTTAATGAAATTGACACTGCTCCAGATTTTGATGAAGTCGAGCAAAGCTACCCTGAAGTACCCGTGGAATCGATTCAGCAGTTTGTGCAGATTTATGGCATTGTCAAAGACAACTATGTCGATAATAAAAATGATGAACAACTCTTCCAACAAGCCATTCAAGGTTTGGTCAGTGGGCTAGACCGTTATTCACGTTATTTATCTCCCGAAGATTACAAACAACTGGTGCAATATACCGATGGTGATCTGGCTTCGGTGGATTTTAATTTAAGTTATGACAATCAGCGACAATGGACTATTCAAGGTTTAAAGCCTGAAGCAGATGCCTATAAACAAGGCTTACGCAACGGGGCTTCCGTCTTTAAAATTGATGATCAAGAATTACGTAAACTCAATCGAGAACAGGTCAATGCCTTGTTGTATGGTGCGATAGGCTCAACGCTGAGCGTGCAATTGGGGCAAACCAGTCAAGCAATCAGTCTGGTTCGTACCAAAAAAATTGAAACCGACATCGAATCGCAACTGTTGCACAATCAGGTGTTACTGCTGAAAGTTCGAGTTTTCCAACAAGATACTGCCAATGAAATTAAGCGTTTAATCGAAGAAAATAGTTCACCACGCCTCAAGGCAGTACTGATTGATTTGCGCAATAACCCCGGTGGTTTACTTTCTGCTGCAGTTGAAACAGCGGATCTGTTTTTAAATCAGGGCATTATTGTCACCACCAAAAGTCGATCGGAAGGCAATCAGCAATTCCAAGCCCTACCCAGTTCTGAATTTCAGAATCTTAAAGTGGGAGTGTTGATCAATGCTCGTTCTGCATCTGCTGCGGAGGTCTTTACCGCTGCAATGAAAGAGCACCGCCGTGCTTGGGTAATTGGCGAAAAAAGTTATGGCAAAGGAGTGGTACAGAAATTGTTCCCTTTATCCAATGGTGCTGCCTTGCAAATGACGGTGTCGCATTATTACACTCCGACAGGTAAGATGATTGAAGGCATTGGCATTCAACCCGATCAGCAGTATCCCTTGCAACATGATATGAAAGAAGAGACTTATCTGGATCATGTTGCAGAGATGATTGCCAATCGCCGTTAATTATTCATCGGTATCCAGTCCAAACTTCTTCAGACGATAGCGTAAAGAGCGGAAAGACATCCCCAGTTTTTTCGCCGCTAAGGTACGATTCCAGTGGGTGATGTTGAGTGCATTCAACAGAATTTCTTTCTCGATATTCTCTAAATACAGCTCCAGACCTTCATCAGGTAATTTCTTCGAACTCAGGGTGAGTTCTGAAGAAGTCGTCAACATCTGATCGACTGAAGGGGTTTGCATCTGGACACTGCGGCGAAGCGGTGCGCTTTGTAAATGCTGCACATCAATATAATCTTCATCACTTAAGGTAATGGCACGTTCGATGATGTTGCGCAGTTCACGGACATTGCCTGGATAATACTGGGCAAGTAAAAACTCTTTGGCACGTGGAGTTAAGGCTTTGGCTGGAATTTCCCATTCACGGCTGACCTTTTGAATAAAATGTTGTGCCAGAATCAGGATATCCTGACCACGTTCTCGTAGCGGTGGCAGGACTAAGTCCATGACATGAATTCGGAAAAACAGGTCTTGTCGGAATTTGCCCTGTTGTACCAAGCTTTCTAAGTCTTGATGACTGGCACTGATTACTCGGAAATCGACATCAATTTCAGTTTCGGAACCAATTGGGCGGATAGATTTTTCCTGCACTGCACGCAAGAGTTTAACTTGCATATTCAATGGAAGTTCTGCAATTTCATCCAGAAATAAACTGCCGCCATGTGCGGACTGGATTAGACCTTGTTTGTCTTGTGTTGCACCAGTAAAGCTGCCTTTTTTGTGTCCGAATAATTCACTTTCGAGTAAATCCGTAGGAATGGCACCACAGTTAATGGCAATAAAAGGACCTTCATTACGATTACTTAAACGGTGCACCAGATTGGCAACTACTTCTTTGCCTGTACCAGATTCACCTGTAATAAACACGGGGGCTTGTGAGCGAGCGATCTTGTTTAAGGTCACGCGCAGTTGTTGAATCGGTAAAGACTGCCCAATCAGCATACGTTGTTCAAGTGCATCTTCTTGTTGAGCTTGCTGTAGCGGTTTATTCAAGGCTTTTTGTAGTAGCTGTTCAAGATGGGTTTGTTTGATCGGTTTGCTGACAAAGTCAAAAGCACCTGCTTTGAGGGCTGCAATCGCAATATCCATATTGCCATATGCTGTTAGCACGGCAACTGGGAGTTGAGGATATTGTTGTGAAATTTCTTCAACCAGTTCTAAACCATTGCCATCAGGCAAGTTTAGATCGGTGAAACACACATCATATTGATGTTCAGATAACATTTTGCGTGCCTGTGACAAACGATAGGCCACATGCGTTTCAATCCCCATACGACTCAACATCATTTGCATGAGCGTACATAAATCTTCTTCGTCATCTACAAATAAAACGAGTGGTTGTTGCGCCACCTTATCACCCCAGTAAAAATTGAAATCATTAAGTCAGCTGTCGGCATTCAATCCGAAAGCATGCTCCCTGTTGTTGTTCTACATAGCTTAAAAGCGCCTGATTGGCCTCACAGAAGCTATGCGATAAATATAATCCTAAACCAGTTCCCGAAATTTCTGTACTAAAGAACGGTTGAAATAGGCGGGCTTGATCATGAATGGCCACACCTTCCCCAAAATCGCACACATCTATGTGAATATTGTTGTTCTGCGTATAGCAGTGCAGCTCTATTGTACTGTGTTCAGGTGAATTATGTCGGATCGCATTACGAATTAAATTAATTAAGACTTGTCGAAATTGTGCTTCATCGAAGCTCAAGTTTAGCTGCGGTGCAATATGACAGACAATTTTAGTTTTAAGATCAGGTAAATCTTCTTGAATAAATAGCGGGATAAACCGATCCAGTTGAATATCAATCGGTTGGGTGCCCTTATTGCGCACCATACTTAAGGTGTCTTGTACAATTTTATCAATCCGCTGCGTCTGTTTATTAATCATCTGACTCAGCGTGTGTTGTTGTTCAGTGGTGCTGTTGGGCAGTAGTTCATTGGCTTGTACAATCGCAGCTAAAGGATTGCGGATTTCATGGGCAATACTGGCAGACAATTGCCCTAATGCCGCCAGTTTCAATTGTTGCACCTGTTGATTGATCTTTTGCCCGTCTTGGATGACCAGCAGCGTAAGAATCTGCTGCGGGACAATCAGTTTTTGCACTTCAATATGTAAATGATAATGGCTAAGCTGCGACTCAAATTGAAATTTTTCCCCATTTTGGACTTGATCAAAATTGAGTAATTCAAATAAATCGGGCTGTAGCTTATATAGTGGATACTTATCAAAGGCATAGAAAGGGGAAATGCCTAATAGCGCACAGGCTGCGGGGTTGCTTAATACGATATGGCAATTTTCATCCAGCACCAGATAGCCAGTTTCAATCTGCTCCAGAATATAACGGTTGATGTTTTGAAGCCGTTTTAGTTCTTGCGATTGTGAGAAATTGACATGATCCAATAATTGAAAACGTCGAACTGCAATTTGCCCGCAAATATAAAAAACGATAAACAGCACCGCCAAAATAACGCTATTGCTGAGATTTTGGAGTGAATGCAGGGTCAGAAAGCTGATAACAAACTGTTGATAAATGACAGCAATTATTGCAATAAGCGTGATGGCTAAAGCTTTTTGTTTACTCAGAAGCAATGAAGCTGCAAAAATGGTCGTTAAAAATAAGACGCTGATACTTAAACTTGGCCCATTGGTGGCAAACGTCAGTAAACTTAAAGCGATGACATCGACAATGAAAATAAAAGCAAATTGCTGTGGAATATGCTGTTTAAAATGTTTGAGATTAAAGAACTGAACACAGTTAATGAAAAAATAACCCAACAGTCCATAGAAATACAGTTGGGGATATTCATAATTGCTGGCCAGCTCATCTTGGGTCAAAATAAAAATTAAGACCAGGCAGCTGGTAATCAGTAAGCGGTAGGCGGCATACCAGATCCCAAAAAAGTATTGATTTAATTCGAAATATTGGGAATGTTGCATGCTGCAAACCGATGATGAGATTTAAATAATGGTAATTAAGGTTTGATGAGACCGTAACGAATCGCTAAATGGGTGAGTTTGACATCGCTATCGATATTGAGTTTTTCAAAGATGCGGTAACGATAGGTGTTCACCGTTTTTACGCTGACAAAGAGCTTGTCGGCAATTTCCTGTGCGCTGATACAGTTCACCACCATCATTGCCACTTGCATTTCTCGCTCAGATAGTGAGTCAAAAGGGGACTGCTGTGTATCAGATAAATACGAGCTAGCTAACTGTTCAGCAATGTCTGCACTGAAGTACTTGCCACCTTGCATGACTTTGTTGATGGCACGCACCATCTCACTGACTGGGGCACCTTTGGTGATATAGCCTTTGGCACCTGCTTTGAGGAGTAAAGAAGGGTAAGGTTCTTCTGCTAAACCGCTCACCGCCAAAACTTTGGTTTCGGGTGCGGTTTGTAATAAACGGCGTGTGGTTTCGACACCACCAATGCCAGGCATATTGACATCGAGTAATACAACATTGGGGTGATGTTGGCGAACCAGATTGATGGCTTCCTCACCAGATTCCGCTTGACCAATCACTTGAACATCTGCATGGTCTTCTAGCATTCGACAAATACCAGTACGGACTAATTCATGGTCATCTACCACTAAAACTGTAATCACCGATTTCTCCCTCTGGCTAAAAAATTACATAATTTTTGTTACATAAAGCAAAATAAGCTTGCAATGAAACGACAAAATTAGCAATCCTATTCTTATTCCGAAATTAAAAGTTTTGCACAATATCGTGAATCAAAAATTCCCGTTACTGTGTAAATGTAAGGCATATTTGAGGTAATACGCAAATGTATCTTACCTCCCTGAGTTGAGTAAACGATTGTGAAAAATTCTAAGAAGTCATTCATGCATGTGTTGAGTATGTCCATTCTACTCAGCCTGAGTTCAACAAGCTTTGCTGAACTCGTCATTAATCCTTCCTCGGGGAGTACAGGTCAGGCTTCGATGAGCTGGTCTTCAGAGGAAGCAAGTCAATTATTAAATAGTGATGTTTCTGCGCTCGGCGAGGAAATATCTCCGCAGGGTTCAACCAAAGTGACCACCACGGTTCGCAGTTCAAATGGGGTACCCACCTATTCTGCACCAAAAACGGTTCACATTATTGATACCTCTGCAGGCTATATTAGCCAACCTTCTGTAAGTGCCCGTGCCGCGCTGGTCATGGATGCACAAACAGGTGAAGTACTCTATAGTAAAAATACCAATACCGCTTTACCGATCGCATCTATTACCAAATTAATGACCGCGGTTGTGATTGCTGATGCACGTTTAGACATGACAGAAGAAATTACATTACAGTCGATTGATTTTGCAGGGGCGGGCGGTAAAAACTCAAGTTCGACCTTACGTGCGGGCGATAGCATGAACCGTGCTGAAGCGTTGCTTTTTGCTTTAATGAAATCAGAAAATCCAGCAGCGGCAGCGTTAGCGCGAACGTATCCAGGAGGACGTAGTGCTTTTATTGCTGCAATGAATGCCAAAGCGCGTGCGTTAGGCATGAACTCAACCCATTATGTTGAGTCTACAGGTTTAGACCCACACAATGTAGCTTCAGCACGTGACTTGGGTATCTTGGTTAGTACTGCATCACAGTATGGTTTAATTCGTCAGTTTTCAACGACAGCAAGTTATGATTTTAACTTGGGATATCGCGTCCTAAAATCAAACAATACCAATGCTTTAGTCCGTAATGGCGGTTGGAATATCAACCTGTCTAAAACAGGTTATATCAATGAGGCAGGGCGTTGTGTCGTAATGCATACCACCTTGAACTCACGCCCTGCGGTTGTGGTAATTCTCGGTGCAAGTTCGACACAAAATCGTAATAATGATGCGACGAGTTTAATGACTTGGGCAAGCCAATTACCAAAACGCATCTAAATTTTAATTCATTCCTAGATTCAGAAAAAACTCTTCTTTAGGAAGAGTTTTTTTATGGCGAGCATTGAAGAAAATAGGGTGAGGACTTTACTGGGTCTATAGCACTTAAGACGCATTGCTTAAGGCAATAAAAAAACCAGTTGCGAGCAACTGGTTTTGGAATGCAATGTGCTTCTAGGCTTACATATTTGAAAGAATAGAGTCTTTTACTTGCGACATGGTTGCATCAATAGACAACATTACCGCATCCGCACATTGCTTGATAGCTGTATCTGGATCTTTTAAGCCATTACCTGTTACGGTGCAGACAATCACAGAACCTTCAGCAATTTTACCTGCTTTAATGTCACGGATTGCACCACCAATCGAAGCAGCAGATGCAGGTTCAACAAATACGCCTTCATACATAGAAAGTAAACGTTGTGCTTCTAAGATTTCAGCATCTTGTAGCTCATCGAACCAACCTTTAGAGTCACGTACGACTGCTTTAGCATGATTCCAGCTTTGTGGGTTACCAATACGAATCGCAGTTGCAACGGTTTCAGGCTGTTCAACTGGCGCACCGCGTAAGAACGGAGCAGCACCCGAAGCTTGATAACCCACCATGGTTGGTAAGCCTTCAGGTTTAGGGCCGGTGAATTGGTCTGTTGCAGCATCATAAACCACTTGTTCAAACTGATCAGCAGGTTGGTTGGCAACAGCCTCGGTATAACCCATCCAGTGCGCAGTGATGTTTCCTGCATTACCTACAGGTAGGCAGTGATAGTCTGGCGCACGACCTAAAGCTTCAACGATTTCATAAGCAATGGTTTTTTGACCTTGTAAACGGTATGGATTAATCGAGTTTACAATTGTCACAGGCGCTTGATCGGCAACTTCTTTAACTAGGCGCATACCATCGTCAAAGTTTCCACGAATTTGCATCGTGATTGCACCGTACATCATTGCTTGAGCCATTTTACCCATGGCAATTTTGCCCTCAGGAATGAGCACAAATGCTTTGATGCCCGCACGCGCGGCATATGCTGCTGCAGCGGCAGAAGTGTTACCTGTAGATGCACAGATAATTGCTTTTGAACCCTCTTCAACCGCTTTGGTCACAGCCATGGTCATGCCGCGGTCTTTGAATGAACCTGTCGGGTTCAAGCCTTCGTACTTCACATAAATTTCAACATCTTTACCAATAATACGTGGAATATTCTCCAACTTAATCAGCGGGGTATTACCTTCGCCTAAAGAGATTCCACGAGTAGTAGCAGACACTGGTAAACGGTCACGATAACGGTCAACTAAACCAGTATAACGATTGGCATTCGACATGATGATGTTCCAATTATGGGTAGAGCTTGGCAAGGGGGAATCGCCCCCTTGACCCGATTAATTATCAAGCGATTCTAAACGAATTCGCACAATTTCGCCATGAATAGCTGGCAAGGCTTGGATTTGCTGTAACGCTTCATCCATCTTTGATTCAACCACTGGATCGGTCAGAATCACGATAGGAATCAGGTCTTTTAAGCGTGACTGCTGCATGATGGCGTCAATGCTGATGCCTTCACGACTCAGAATGGTCGTAACATCTGCAAGAACACCCGTTTGGTCTTCAGCATTTACGCGAATGTAGTATCCCGTGGTCATTTCTTCACGACTGAGGATTGGCATATCGGTTAATGCTTCAAAGGCTAACTGAGGAATGGTGCCTGCACCATCTTCGGTATAAGAGATATCACGTACGATATCAATGACATCGGCAACAACGGCAGATGCAGTCGGACCTGCGCCAGCACCCGCGCCATAATACAACGTCGGACCTACGGCATTGGCTTGAACCAGAACGGCATTTTTTACACCATTAACATTGGCAATCAGCTCTTCCGCAGGAATTAAGGTTGGATGAACACGGAGTTCAATGCCTTTTTCAGTGCGGCGCGCAATACCTAAATGTTTAATGCGGAAACCGAGTTCTTCAGCATATTTCACATCTTGTGCTGTGACTTTGCTGATACCTTCGGTATAAACCTTGTCAAACTGTAAAGGAATACCAAATGCACAAGAGGCTAAAATCGTGAGTTTATGTGCAGCATCAATGCCTTCAACGTCAAAGGTTGGATCGGCTTCGGCATAACCCAATTCTTGCGCTTCTTGTAGAACATCCTCAAAGGCACGACCTTTGTCACGCATTTCAGTCAGAATGAAATTACCTGTACCGTTAATAATGCCTGCCAACCAGTCAATTTTGTTGGCAGCCAGACCTTCACGGATTACTTTAATAATTGGAATACCGCCAGCAACCGCAGCTTCATAGGCGATTTGTACGGCATTGTCTTCAGCTGCTTTGAATAATTCATTGCCATGTTCGGCAAGCAGGGCTTTGTTTGCAGTAACCACTTGTTTGCCATGTTTAATGGCTTCCATGATCACGTCATAGGCAGGATGAATACCACCCATTAATTCAACAACGACATCAACATCTGGTTGACGTACGATGTCCATCAGGTCGGCACTTTGTTTGATTGAATCTGGAAGATCAAGGTCAGGGCGAGGACGACGGGTACCCACGTGGGTAATTTCAATTCCTCGACCGGTGCGACGTTTGATCTCAGCAGCGTTTTCTTTTAGTAGTTTAAGGGCACCACCACCCACAGTACCAAGACCGAGGATTGCCAGACGAACTGGTTTCACGTCACACTCCATATATTTCTTCAATTTTACGCGAGTCTAGATCATAGCTAAAAAAACGCTCAGACTCTAGGGTAGAGCGAAGATAATCTCTACCTATAACTAATAGTAAAATAACAAATAAAAATTAGTTATTTAAGCGCTTGTCTAATTCTTCAGGACTGAGGTATCCACCGAGGTAAACCCCCTCAGTATTGTAAATTGCAGGTGTACCGTTCACGCCCATATTCAGACCGAGTTGATATTGCTCACGGACTGGATTTTTACATGTGGCTGGCGGCAATTGCGCACCTGCGATGGCTTGGTCAAATGCGGCATGGCGGTCTGCACTGCACCATACGCTTTCCATTGCAGGCATGAATTGTTCGCCACGTGGCCATGCAATGTAACGAACTTCAATACCTTTGGCGGTAATTTCAGGAATATGCTCATGTAGTTTGTGGCAATACGGACAGCTGGCATCGGTAAAGACGTAAATCACATGTTTGGTTTTGCCTTGGGCAGGATAGACCAAGAGATCTTCTGTTTTTAGGCTGGCTAAATGTTTTTTATTGGCTGCTGCTTGTAGATTGTCGCTGACATTATGCAGTTGTTTGTCACCTAAACGGATGACATCGCCTTGAATCAGGAACTTACCATCGCTAGTGGCATAAACCGAGCTCATGCCTTCTAGATTGATCCAATAGAGGTTTGGAACTTCAGTGGCTTTTACATCGATAATTTTGGCATTAAGACCCGCAGTTTTAAAATGTTGTTCCAGCGTTTTGATTAAACGCTGCTGTGCATTACGCTCGGAAAGATTAGAGGCTTCACCTGTTGCAGGGGCACTCGCCGTTAAGGTGTTTTGCTTTTTGTCATCATTATTTGAATTGGAACATGCCGTGAGGGCTAAACTGCCTGCCAAGGTACATGCAATAAATAATTTTGTGCGGGTAAATGACATATACAACCCTTTCTTTTAGGTATAGAAACTGGACGCTAGCATAGCAAAAAAATCTTTCGTGCGTTGTATTTCTTGGTGGACACTATTGTGAAGCGAATCTAACTTTATTTAAGCACGTGGATGAAACTCAGCATGTAATTGCTGCATACGGACTTGTGCCACATGGGTATAAATTTGCGTGGTCGATAAATCGCTATGCCCCAATAACACTTGTACCACGCGTAAATCAGCTCCGTGATTGAGTAGATGGGTGGCAAAAGCATGCCGTAAAGTATGCGGGGAAAGTTCAGCTTGAATCCCTGCCTGTAGGGCATAACGTTTAATTGCATACCAGAAGTTTTGCCGACTCATGATGCCGCCCTGCTGGGTGAGGAACACATAGTCAGTTGCCGATTTATACAGACTCGGTCGGGCTTGTGCCAAATATCTTTCAATCCACTGGCAAGCGACTTGTCCTAAGGGAACCAAGCGTTCTTTATTACCTTTACCGACAATCCTTAAGTAGCCTTGTTTTAAATTGATCAGTTCTAAACGTAAATTTAACAATTCTGATACACGTAGACCGCAGGCATACAAGACTTCAAACATGGCACGATCACGTAAGCCCAAAGCGGTATTGGTATCTGGAGCAAGAATCAGGGCTTCAACATCTTGTTCTGAAAGATCTTTAGGTAAGGCACGTCCAATTTTCGGAGTGCGATGACTGGCAACTGGATTGTCACTCCGCAGCTTTTGTTCTCTTAAAAATTTAAAAAATGAACGTAGGGCGGACAGGCTACGAGCGATGGAGCGCGGACTTTTACCTTGTTGCGTCAGGTTAAGCAATACATCCGCAATGTCTTCACTTTGCCAATCCAGCATGATTTTTTCATGACATTCGCTACATTGAATTAAATCGGACAAATAAGCATTGCGCGTGTGGGGACTAACGGTTTGGGCAATCAGATAGTCACGGAAACCCTGAAGAAAGCTGAGATTTTCTGGAATTTGGACAGGGGTGGGGATTCTAGGTTTTTTATTTAACATCTTAGCTTCAGATTCAGGAAACCGATTTAGAATGACCATCTTAACTAATTTTACGACATTTTTCTGGATTGACCTTGTGGTATAAAGTGAATGCGAATTGGAATCAAACCTTATTTGGTAATTATTCTCATTTGCTTGTATACTACAGAAAATATTATAGGGTTTAGTGCGGTGCTTTTATCTGATTTGAAAGTCAAGCAAACAGCCATCATCCGTAACGTCAAACGTCAGGTGGATGGTGATGCGGCTCAGACCGACCTTGTGGCCAGCCGTTTGGAGACTTTGGGTTTTATACCTGGGACTTCGGTTCAGGTGGTGACTAAAGGTATTTTTGGTGGCGATCCGATTTTAATTCAGATTGGATTTACCCGTTTCGCACTAAGAAAAATTGAAGCAGCCAAAATTGAAGTCGATATGGAAGGAGCACCTGCATGAGTGATGCGTTGCGTATTGCCCTTGTTGGGAATCCTAACTGCGGTAAAACCTCTTTATTTAACCATTTAACGGGAACCCGTCAGAAAGTTGCCAACTATGCTGGGGTAACGGTTGAGCGTAAAATGGGGCAGTTCTCTTTGCCTTCAGGCAAGCCTGTACGTGTTTTGGACTTGCCAGGGACTTATAGCCTAGATGCGACCAGTCCTGACGAAGCCATCACCCGTGATGTAGTACAAGGTAAAATTGCTGAAGAAGGTCATCAGGATGCATTTTTATGCGTGGTGGATGCCACCAACTTAAAACTGCATTTAGGTTTGGTACTGGAAATGATCGAATTGGGACGTCCAATTCTGTTGGTACTGAACATGATGGACGAAGCACGTCGTCGTGGCATGCAAATCAATACCCAGAAACTGTCTGAACGTTTGGGTATTCCTGTGGCAGAAACCGTTGCTGTGCGCAATGCAGGCATTGAAAATTTACTCAATGCTTTAGATCAGGCTAAATATACCGTACCGCATACTGAACTCAGTGGTTTGAAAGGCTCGCATCATCAAAAAATCGAAACGATTTTGCATGACGTGGTGCAATACGCTGATCAAGAAGATAAGCGTTCTGATTTCCTTGATAAGATTTTCTTACATCCTGTACTTGGTTTAGTCACCCTTGCTGTGATGATGTTCGTCATTTTCCAAGCGGTTTTTGCTTGGGCAGCACCGTTTATGGATGGGATTGAAAGCCTATTTGGCTGGTTGGGCGAAGTGATCGGGGCTTATATTTCCCATCCTTTACTGAATAGCTTGGTGGTCGATGGAATTATTGCAGGCGCTGGTGGCGTAGTGGTGTTCTTGCCGCAGATTATTATCCTGTTCTTCTTTATTTTAGTGTTGGAAGAATCGGGTTATTTACCTCGTGCCGCATTCCTATTGGATAAATTAATGTTTAAAGCGGGCTTAAGTGGTCGTGCCTTTATTCCATTGTTATCCAGTTTCGCTTGTGCGGTACCCGGCATTATGGCAACCCGTAGTATCAGTGACCCACGTGATCGTTTAACCACGATTTTTGTCGCACCGTTGATGACTTGTTCGGCACGTTTGCCAGTATATGCCTTGTTAATTGCCGCTTTCATCCCTGCGCAAACCGTATGGGGGATTTTCAATTTACAGGGTCTGGTGCTGTTCGCGCTGTATATGGCGGGTATTGTTAGTGCTTTGGCAGTCTCGTTCGTGTTGAAATTTTTCCAGAAAGACAAGTCGCAACATGCCTTGTTGATGGAATTGCCAAGCTACCGTTTTCCCGATGTGAAAAGTGTTTGGATTGGTTTGTTGGACCGCACCAAAATCTTTATGAAGCGTGTCGGGGGTATTATCTTTGCCTTATCTGTGCTGCTCTGGTTCTTGTGTACCTTCCCACAACCACCAGTCGGTGCAACCATGCCTGAGATTGACTATTCCTTTGCAGGGATGCTCGGACATTTGATGCAACCGATTTTTGCTCCATTAGGCTTTAACTGGCAAATTTGTATTGCACTGATTCCAGCAATGGCTGCGCGTGAAGTGGTGGTGGCTGCGTTAGGGACCGTCTATGCCTTATCTGCGGTTGATGATGATGCCATGTCGCAAGGTTTGTCAGCATTGATTGGTGGCAGCAGTGATTTGGGTTGGTCATTGGCAACAGGCTTGTCATTACTGGTTTGGTTTGTTTACGCACCGCACTGTTTAGCTACTTTAGCAACGGTACGTCGTGAAACAGGTTCATGGAAAACCGTGAGCTTTATGACGGCATATTTGTTTGGCTTGGCGTATTTGATGTCATTCCTGACCTATCAAATTGCCTCGCACTATTTCGGTTAATCTGATGGGAGACTCTGAACATGGTTGAAATTCTGATTGTTGCAGTCTTGGTACTGTGGAGCACCGTGGTGGTGTTTAAGAAAGTTTTTCCGAAAACAGCCAACAAAACCTTTGGAGCACTCGCAGTACTGACTCAAAAGCAGGGCTGGAATACGGTTTCAAAATGGTTAAAACCAGCACCAGTTGCAGGTTGTGGTGGCGGTTGTGGCTGTAGCCAAGACGATACACCCAGTGCAAATAAAAATACTGAAATTCAAGCAGTGAAGTGGAAATAAGTAATTTTCCTCGTATCACACAAAAGCCGTCAAATTCGACGGCTTTTTTACGCGCTGACACAAAAAAACAGAGAGAAAGTCAAAACAGAAAAAGCATTCAAAACAGCAAAGTGCTAACATTTTGACAGTTTTACCAATCAACCAAAACATGGGGCAAAAATGTTAATACAACGTGGTGGATTAAAAGTCGTTGCAGGGCTGGGAATTTCAGGTGTTGCAGCAGTAAATTTCTTACATGAAAATGGCTACCGCGTTGCAGTAACAGATTCACGAGAGGCTCCCCCAGGACACGATCAGATTCCTGCGGAGGTACAAACCAGTTTTGGTCAGTTGGATCAAGAGCTGTTATTACAAGCAGAAGAAATTATTGTCAGCCCAGGTTTGGATCTCAAACTTCCAGAACTTCAGGCCGCTGTTGCACAGCAAATTCCAGTCGTCAGTGAAATTCAAATTTTACGCCGTGCCACGGATAAACCGATTGTGGCGATTACAGGCTCAAATGCGAAAAGTACCGTAACCACACTGATCGGTCTAATGGCTCAAGAAGCGGGGAAAAAAGTTGCGGTTGGAGGGAATTTAGGACGTCCAGCACTGGATTTAACCAAGGATGATCCTGAGCTTTACATTCTAGAATTATCAAGTTTTCAGCTTGAAACCACGTCAAGCTTGAACGCTGCGGTTGCAGTGGTACTCAATATGAGTGAAGACCATTTAGACCGCCATGGCGATATGTGGGGCTATCATCAAGCCAAGCACCGTATTTTCCAAGGCGTGAAAAAAGTGGTGTATAACCGTGATGATTCATTAACCCGTCCTTTGGTGCCAGATGTGACGCCAATGCAGAGCTTTGGTCTGAATGCCCCCGACCTGAATCAATACGGTATTTTAAGAGACAGTGATGGTGCGATTTGGTTAGCACGTGGTCGTGAGCGTTTATTAAAAAGCTCTGAGATGTATATTCAAGGCACACATAATGTCGCGAATGCTTTGGCATGTTTGGCTTTGGGTGAGGCGATTGGTTTGCCACTCGAATCGATGCTGAACACTTTGAAGCATTTTAAAGGTTTGGAACATCGCTGCGAATTCGTTAAAGAAGTGAATCAGGTACGCTACTATAACGACTCGAAAGGTACCAATATTGGCGCAACCTTGGCGGCAATTGATGGTTTAGGCGCGGCAATTGAGGCGCAGCAAGGCAAAGTCGCGATTATTTTGGGGGGGCAAGGCAAGGGACAGGATTTTACTGCACTGAAAGATTCTTTGGTGAAATACAGCAAACTGGCGGTACTGATTGGTGAAGATGCCAACCAGATTGAACAGGCGATTGCAGGAACCACAACCATCTTGCATGCTGCGACGCTAAAAGAAGCGGTAGAGTTGTGCCAAGCGCATACGCAAGCGCACGATGTGGTGTTATTGTCTCCAGCCTGTGCAAGTTTTGATATGTTTAAAAGTTATGGTGATCGTGGTCATCAGTTTGTCGATTGTGTAAATGCTCTAACTTAAAAGAATGATAAGGAGAGAGTTGTATGGCGGGTTTAGCTCAGACAACGATCAATAAAGTGCAGCAAGTCTATGACCGTGTCAGCCCAAGAATTCCAGCGGAATTTACTGCACGAAATGTGCTGATTTTCTGTGTAATTGCTTTGCTGTGTTTAGGTTCTATCATGGTGGCTTCGGCGTCTATGCCTTATGCAGATCGGATGATGGAAAACCCTTTCCATTATGTCGTGCGTCATGCCATTTCAATTGTGGTAGCTGCCGTGGCTGCCTTTTTGGCATATCGGGTTTCACTGAACGTATGGTTTAATAATACTTTTCCATTGTGGCTGATCACCATTGCATTGCTTACCGCGGTGCTGGTGATCGGGACAGAAGTGAACGGTTCGACCCGTTGGATTCGTATTGCAGGCTTTACCCTGCAAGCCACAGAGGTTGCCAAAGTGATGATGGCAATCTTTACCGCGGACTATGTGGTCCGTCGTGCTGCTGAAGTGCGAAATAACGTCAAGGGTCTGGTACGTCTAGCTGCGATCATGATTCTCACGGTAGGCTTGATTATTGCCGAGCCTGACTTGGGTGCAACGGTGGTGATTGTATTGATGATGCTGGGAGTGTTCTTCTTGGCGGGTGCCCCCGTAATTCAATTCGGTATCGCCCTTGGTGCAATTTTGATCGCCTTCTTTTTCCTGATTGTATTTGAACCCTATCGTTTTGAACGTCTCATGTCCTTCTCGAATCCGTGGAATGACCCTCTAGGCGCAGGTTATCAGCTTTCCAATGCGTTGATGGCGTTTGGTCGCGGTGAATGGGCTGGGGTTGGCTTAGGACATAGCATTCAAAAGATGTCGTATTTGCCTGAAGCACATACCGACTTTATGTTGGCGGTATTAGGTGAAGAGTTTGGTTTCATGGGTATTACCGTGGTGCTGCTGTTGTCTTTTGGCATGTTGGTTTGTTGTATCAAAATCGGTCATCGTGCGCTACGTAATCAGTATCTCCGAGCAGGCTATTTAGCCTACGGCATCAGCATTATTTTCTTGCTGCAAATTCTGGTGAATGCAGGCATGAATATGGGCATGTTGCCGACAAAAGGTCTGACGTTACCGTTTATTAGTTATGGTGGTTCTTCGTTGATTATGTGTGCTGTGATGATCAGCTTAATCCTGAAAATTGATGCGACCACGCAAGACATTAATCCAAGTAAGGAAGAGTCGAGCTTCTGATGATGTTGGATTGCTTGGGTCATTAAGTAGCAACTTCAAAACAATATTTTCATTTTGAAAAACTCCAGTCCACTGTGACTGGAGTTTTTTATGGAAGCTTAGAGATAGTGTCCTTCTAATTCGATGCTATGTGGAATCAGTTCGGAATTCCATTGTGCTACCGCTTGTTGCAGCATCACTTCAGGTCTGTCTAGATCCACTTCGGGTTGATTCAAAGCGTGCAGTGCCTGTTGTAATAATATAGGGGCTTGTGTCGGGTCTAAGGCTTGTGCGAGGTTTTGTTTCGACAGCTTTTGTCCCTGATCATTCATTGCCAAAGGTAAGTGCATATAATTTAAGATAGGGTAACCCAACAGCTGCGCCAGCCAGATTTGACGTTCGGTATTATCTAGTAGATCTGCACCACGCACCACATGGCTAATACCTTGCAAATAATCATCCACCACAACGGCGAGTTGATAATTAATAATGCCATCGCGACGTTTCAGGACAAAATCACCCAAGTCCGCTTTTAAATTGGAACAGTGTTGACCTTGCAGTCGGTCTTGAAAGCAAATGCGCTGATCTTCGACTTTGACGCGAATGGCTTGATGTTCAAATGCCAGACCTAAATCACGGCAAGTCCCTGCATAGATATGATTGGAACCGAGCATTTTACGGGTACAGGCACAGGCGTAGACTTGATGGGTTGTTCTTAATTGTTCAAGCACTGCTTCATAAAGTTCTAAGCGATCTTTTTGAAAGATAATCTCAGCATCAGGATAAAGCTGGAAGGCGTCTAAGCATTGTAAAATATGCTGTTCACTACCCGGATAGATGCGTGGAATATCGGTGTCTTCGACCCGAACCAACCATTGTCCTTGTTGCGCCTTGGCATCGCAATAACTCGCAACTGCAGTCAGTAAGGAGCCAAAATGCAAAGGGCCGGTTGGCGATGGCGCAAACCGACCCACATAAGCCATCCTGTTGTCCCCCTCCTTAGTTAAAGCAGGGGTTAGGGGTGGATTATTGAATAACATGCTTAACCGTTATTTTGCTTCTCTTTGATTTCAGCCAAAGTTTTGCAATCAATACACAATGTCGCTGTTGGACGTGCTTCTAAACGGCGTAAACCAATTTCGATACCGCAAGTTTCGCAGAAACCGTAGTCATCATTTTTGATGGCTTCGATGGATTGTTCAATTTTACGAATCAATTTACGTTCACGGTCACGTGTTCTTAATTCAATTGCAAATTCTTCTTCTTGCGTTGCACGGTCATTCACGTCAGGCAATGCAGTATTTTCGTCTTGCATGGTGTTGAGGGTACGATCCACTTCAGACATGAGCTCTGCTTTCCATGCCAGTAAAATCTGACGGAAGTGCTCAAGCTGCCCTTCAGACATGTATTCTTCATTCTTTTTTGGCTGATAAGGTTCAATACCAAATAAGCTCGCAGTAGAACCACCTTCTGTTGCCTTCGGCTTTGCTTTACGTACGCGCTTGGTAGATTTCTCATCTACAACATCTGTATGTTCATCCAAGACTTGGGTTTGGTTGTCATTCGCCATATAGGGCATTCCTCATCATATACGTACATCTATACGCAAAAAATATGGTGATATGCAAGTGTTTTTATCTACCGCCCATGCGGAGATTGTTCCACAGGGGTCGTCATCATATAGACTTTTTTCAGTTCTGGATAGTCTTTGATGTTTCGATTTAAGCTATCACCTTTTATTTAGCAGCCATAACATAATGGAAATAAAATGAAATGAAAAGTTAGTACCCTGTAATTTCGATATTTATTTTTTTCTGTATATGCTGTGTACGATGAACTTGAGTACTGAACTCGCCATTGGCTTTTAAATGGATGACACGATAGCCTGGAGCTTCATCATCCAGCGCAAAATCATCGCTGCGTGGTTTGAACTGTACGCAGGTCGAAGGAGTGGACAGAAAATGAATGCCATGCCATTGATTTTCCGAAGCTTGATGCACATGCCCACAGAGGACCAGTTTCACATTGTTATGCTTGGCTAAGACATCGGTCAGATGTTCAGTGTTTTTTAGGATATGTTGATCGATCCAACGTGACTGCATTTCAAATGGATGATGATGGCAGGCAATCAAGATGTGTTGTTCGGCATGTTGATTCAGAATCTGATCCAATTGCTGTAATTGTTCAGTTCCGATCCAGCCATCAATCTTTCCTTTGACAGCACTGTTTAACAATACGAAGCACCAATTCCCCATGGAAATGGCGTGGACTTTGTTTTGCTGGTCATGAAATGGAAAAAATTCCTCACTATCATGGTTACCAGGCACTTGATAATGCTTAAAGCCAGTGTCTTGCATAAAGCTCAGATAGCGCTGATACGTCTCAGGCACAGGTACCTGTGCCAAATCACCCGTATGAATCACAGCATGCGCATGTGGATATTCGTGTTGAATTTGTGCCATCACGCGATGAAAGCTTTGTTCAGGATTCATATGCACAAATTCTAAATCGTCCTGATTCATTAAATGTGTGTCTGAAATCTGTATGATGGTCCAGCTTTGTGGCTGGTCCAGCGATTGTTTCAAAGTCATGTCCTTCCCCTTAGACATTCCTTATTGTTTTAATATGTTGTTCTAACCATTGCAATGCCATGATGACGGGCGCATTTCTGAGCCGACCATGGGTCAATAGGCTACATATATCCGCATAATCTAAAATATGCAGTTGGATATTTTCGCCTTCGTCCGCAACGCCAAAAACTCCACCCTGTTCTGGTAATATCGCTTCTGCACTATATAAATGAAACAGTTCTGCACAAGCACCTGCAGATGGATAGAAACTGAATAGATGCTGTAACTGTTGTAATTCACAACCTGATTCTTCTAGGCTTTCGCGGCGGATACAGCTTTCAGGTGATTCATCACCATCGAGCACGCCTGCAATCACTTCCAGTTGCCACGGTGAATCTTGATCATCCATTGCGCCAATACGAAATTGCTCAATTAAAGCAAATTTTTGTTGTTGATCATTATAAATTAAAACCCCTGCAGCTTCAGGACGTTGAATTAATTCCCGATGAATGACAGAGGTATAGTCGCTTTGCTGAAATAAACGATGCCGAAGGCTGACTTTTTCAACCTGAATAAAGCCGCGAAATAAATATTCTCGAGAAAGAATGTCTACTTCGTCGCTGCTATAGGTGGCTCGTTTAATAATATTCATAAAGCTCGGTCAGGATGAAAATGACTATTTCATCCTAACGGAGTTTTTTCTGAACACCAATGTTTTTTTAGCCAATTACACCTTGTGGTATAATTTTTGACCATGTTCGTGGTAGGCATTTTTCATGGCTTCTAGACCTGATTCTACTTCTGAATCGATTGCTTCTGAAGCTAACGCATTTTTTTGATTTTGCGCATAATCTCGCACATTTTGGGTGATTTTCATCGAGCAGAATTTCGGTCCGCACATGGAACAGAAGTGTGCAGATTTATGCGCTTCTTTCGGCATGGTTTCATCATGCATGCTACGCGCGGTGTCTGGGTCTAAAGCCAAGTTAAACTGATCTTCCCAACGGAATTCAAAACGGGCTTTAGATAAGGCATTGTCACGAGCTTGAGCACCAGGATGTCCCTTCGCCAAGTCTGCTGCATGTGCGGCAATCTTATAGGTGATAATGCCGTCTTTAACATCTTTCTTATTTGGCAAGCCCAAATGTTCTTTAGGGGTGACGTAGCAAAGCATGGCGGTACCGTACCAGCCAATCATGGCTGCACCAATCGCAGAGGTAATGTGGTCATAACCCGGGGCGATGTCAGTCGTGAGAGGACCAAGAGTGTAAAATGGTGCTTCTTTACAGACTTCTAGTTGTAGATCCATATTTTCTTTAATCATGTGCATTGGTACATGACCTGGACCTTCAATCATCACCTGTACATCATGTTCCCATGCGCGATGCGTCAGTTCACCCAGCGTTTTTAGTTCGCTAAATTGGGCTTCATCATTGGCATCTTGCACACAACCTGGACGTAAACCATCACCTAAGCTGAAAGACACGTCATAGGCTTTCATGATTTCACAGATTTCATCGAAATGGGTGTATAAGAAGTTTTCTTGATGATGTGCCAAACACCACTGCGCCATGATTGAACCACCGCGCGAGACGATACCAGTCAATCGATTGGCTGTCATTGGAACATAGCGTAATAATACCCCAGCATGAATGGTGAAGTAATCTACGCCTTGTTCGGCTTGTTCAATCAAGGTGTCTTTAAAGATTTCCCAAGTCAAATCCTCAGCTACGCCATCCACTTTTTCAAGTGCTTGATAAATGGGTACGGTTCCAATAGGAACAGGGGAGTTGCGGATAATCCATTCGCGAGTTTCATGGATATTTTTGCCTGTCGATAAATCCATGATGGTGTCTGCACCCCAACGGGTTGCCCACGTCATTTTCGCCACTTCTTCATCAATGCTTGAACCCAGTGCTGAGTTGCCAATGTTGGCATTGATTTTGACCAAGAAGTTGCGACCAATAATCATTGGCTCAATTTCTGGATGGTTGATGTTGGCTGGAATAATCGCACGACCTGCGGCAATTTCTTGACGCACAAACTCTGGGGTAATTTCACGTAAGTTTTGTGCCCCAAAATTTTGCCCTGCATGCTGACGCATATCGACGCCTTCACGTTGGCGCTGATTTTCACGAATTGCGATGTATTCCATTTCAGGCGTGATAATACCTTGCTTGGCATAATGCATTTGCGTGACATTTTTGCCTGCTTTGGCACGACGCGGGTTCTGAATATGGGCAAAACGAATTTCAGCGGTGCGAATGTCTTTCAGACGTTCTTGTCCAAATTTTGAGGTTAAACCTGTTAAGACTTCGGTATCTTCGCGCTCTTCAATCCAACTTTGGCGTACCCATGGTAAGCCTTTATTTAAATCAATCGAAACATTCGGGTCGGTATAGACCCCAGAGGTGTCATAGACGCGTAAAGGCAGGTTCTGTTCACCACCTAAACCGGTTGGGGTATCGGTCAGGCTGATTTCACGGAAAGGAACACGAATATCGGGGCGTGAACCTTCAATATAGACTTTGCTTGAAGCTGGTAAAATTCGAGTTAAATCTTTTGCATCTTGCTCATGTTGAGCTGAAACTTCAGCAGGGGAAAGATTCGTTAATTGGTTCATAGCATGATCCTTATGAATGACATCAACGAATCAAGCACGACCAAAACTTGGCTGGTCTTCTGGTTTGAATTCTAGTCGTAAATTCACCAGATAGACGGAGGGCGGCAGTTTATAGGGAGCGCTTGATTCCTACGCAGGTGTTAACCTGATCAGGTTCAACGGTACTTGTGCTCATGTTCTAAAGAACTACACAATCTCAGCGAGGTATTACTCGCGCTCCGTCAAGCTAGGGCAAATGGTAGCATGCAATCTAATAAATGCCCATGCATATTTCATGACATTCGTTGCGGATAAAAATGATTCAGATTGTGCTAAATGCGATAAAAAAATTAAGGTGGTTTAAGCTGCGGGAGGAAGGCAAATGGCATCGCGGAAACAGTCACGAGGCGAGCGTGGATTGAGTTCAGGCAGACCCAAAAATTGATCCAGTTGTTTCAAGGTGAGTAAGTTGCTTTGACCAGACTGTTTTTGTTGCGGGGTCAGTTTTACCGGAATTTGTGTTTGGCGTTGCTGCTCAGATAAATCTACAAATTGCAGGAAGCGTTGCGCTTGCCATGCAAAATGCGACTGCTTTAATTTCGCCAGTTTTTCAATTTCAAATAGGCTACTACTCCGAATTGCATTTTGGTCGCTGTAGCTTTCGGATACAGGCGAATTATTCATCCCCTTAAATAAGAAGTGGGTATACATCTGCAACAGATATTCTGCATCACGTCGATAGCTGCTCTGTGGGTATTGTTGTAAATAATTTTCCCAGAATAAGGCACGCGCCACGATTTCTTGTGGGTCAATGGTCAAGGCACCATCCAGAAATGGGGCTTGCATGTTTTGCTGCGCCAGTTCAGTGATAAAAGCTTTTTCAGCTTCAGGCATGTAGGGAGCAAAGACAATCGCGAGATATTGCGGGCTGCGGCGGTAAGCGAGCATGCCTTCACCTTGGTCAATCAGTTCAATATAGGCTTGCCCCTGATGTTTAATCAGGTATTGGTCACGTAAAGAGAATTGCTCAAAGTGGCTTTGTTGAATGGTGGGGTGCTGCGCCATGTCAAAAGCATATTGCTCGAATGCCAATTGCTGTTGCGGAGTGCGCTCGACGTCTAAGAAATTGGCGTACATGCGGGTAGACAGTTTCAGGAGTTCTTTTTGTTCATTTAATTTTAAAAGGGGTAGGCAGACTTTTAAATCCTGATTAATTTCTTCTAGAGCAAAGGTGGTGCGCTGATTATTAATCTCAGACATATTCTTTTTGAGGTTTTTACACATTTCAGTTAAATCAACTGCTGCTTCTTGCTGTTGTTGCTTAGGCGGTTGTTCTTGAATCTCTGGAGACTCAGGTTGTTGGCAACCAAAGAGAAATATACTGCACAACAAGGCAAAGCAGGGTTTAATTGAAAGCATAAACTTGAATTTCACAATCGTTGGAACGTAAACCTAAAAGAAGCGTAGAGATAAAACATTATTTTAAGCCTAAAAAATGCGTTGGGTTTGTACTATTGTGAGGGAGTTTGGTTACCAAGAGCAGGGTTTCAGGTATAGAAAAGGGTGGAAAAAATCGTGCAAAAGTGGGGCAATCACGTTAATTTATCTGCGTTTGTGTAGGTTCTTGCGCAGAACATGCCATGAGTGACGCTTTACATCAGGGATAAGAATGAAAAAACATTGGCTGCTTGGTTTGTCTTTATGTGGGTTTGGTTTTGAGGCACATGCATTGGACTTGGTACAGGCTTATGCCAGAGCGCAACAGACCGATCCAAATTGGCAGGCGAACAAGTTGCAGTACGAAGCAGATCAACTCAATTTGGGTATCGCCAAAGGCAATTTATTACCAACCATCACCGTTTCAGGCAGCAGTATCCGTAAAGCACAGCAGAATTCAGATGCAGCGCAAGCGAGTTTGTCCATTCCTTCCGCTACGACCACACATCAAATTGCAGTGACGGCACGCCAGCCTTTGTTTCGTTGGGATGCCTGGGAAGGCTACAAGCAGGTGGAAACTTCGGTCAATTTGAGTGAAGTGACCTTAAAGTTACAGCAACAGCAGCATATTTTAACGGTGGCGGAAAGCTATTTTGATGTGTTACGTCAGCAAAGTTTGACCCAAGCCTATCTACAAGAAGAACAAGCTTTATTGCAGCAATTGAATATGATGAATGCCAAATTGCGGGAGGGCTTGGTTGCGAAAAGTGATGTCAGTGAGGCGCAGGCACAGTACCAGAACGCACGTGCAAATCGTATCTCGACTCAAGTCCAGTTACTTTTGGCTCAAGAGCAACTACAACAACTGATCGGACCTTATCGGGAAAACTTGGCGGTGATACGGGATGATTTTGTTTATCAAAAGCCCCATCCAGCGCAACTGACTGCATGGGAAGATTTGGCGCGTACGCACAATCTGGAAATACAGCAAGCGCGCTTACAACAGCGTTATGCAGAAGACCAGAAGCGGGTGGAAAAAGCTGCACTGTATCCACAACTCGAAGCAGTGGGGACTTATGGTTATACCCAGCAGCAACCTTCGAGTGTGCTTTCCAGTGATGGTCAATTTGACCAGATTGGCATTGAAATGAACTGGAATGCCTTTACGGGAGGCACAACCCAGCGTTCCATTCAAAAAGCAGCGGTTAATGTACGTAAGACTGAAGCACAATTAGAGGCGGCTATTCGTAAGACTCAAACTGAGGTGAAAAAAGCTTATTATCAGGTTGAAACCGACCAAGCCAAACTTGAGGCGCGTCAGGCGGCGATGCAGTCTTCTCAGGTGGTTTCAGAGGCTTCGCAGGCACAATATCAGGAAGGTTTAAAAACCATGGTGGATGTATTGCTGGCGCAGCGCAATGCATTTTCAACCAAGCAAGACTATGTAAATGCCAAATATGACTATATTTTGAATGTCCTGCGTTTAAAAGCTGCGGTTGGACAATTGAATGAGCACGAGCTGGAAAAAATGAATGTCTGGCTGGTCGAAAAATAGTAAGGTGATATTTGTGTTGTCATCAAATGTTCATAATAGATATGCTTTAATATTGAGCGAAAGCGTTTGTCTTTAACCGCTGTTGTGGAGTATGCATTTTGAGCCCAAGTAACCCTGTTTTAAACCATCATATTTCTTCGCAATTTAACGAAGATTTACAGGCGGTCAATACCAAATTTATGACCATGGGTGGGTTAGTTGAGCAGCAAGTGGCGAATTCAATTCATGCGCTGTTAGATACCGATGCGAATCTGGCGATTGATGTACAGTATCAAGACAATACCGTGAATCGCTATGAACGGGAAATTGATGAAGCACTGACCTTAATTCTCGCGCGCCGTCATCCCGCTGCAATTGACTTACGTATGGTGATTGCCATGAGTAAGGCCAATACCGATTTAGAGCGTATTGGAGATGAAGCTGCAAAAATCGGCCGGATTGCACAAAGCTTGTGTGAAGAAGGGGGTTCACCACGCGGCTATATGGAAACCCGCCATATTGGCAACCAAGTACGTGTCATGATTCATGATGCCTTGGATGCATTTGCACGGTTAGATGTCGATCAAGCCTTACGAGTCATGTTGGCGGATGCCGATATTGACCGTGAATACCAGTCGGCAACGCGTACCTTAATGACCTATATGATTGAAGATCCGCGTCATATTTCACGTGTGATTAATGTGATGTGGGTCTTGCGTTCACTCGAGCGTATTGGTGATCATGCCCGTAATATTTCCGAGCAAGTCATCTATATGGTGAAAGGTTTGGATGTGCGCCATACCAGTGTGGCTGAAATTGAAGAAAAAGTACAAGAACGCTAAGGATTTAGACTTTAAGTTGGGATTGTTGATTTAAAGTCGAAGCTATTTTCTAAAGACTCATGCATGAAATGTATGGGTCTTTTTTATGGTGTGGATGCGGTTTGAAATAGAGGGATTAATTTACTAGAGGGCGCAAGTTAAAAAAAATCCCAGACTTTGGGGGAAATCTGGGAAGAAAATGAATTTGGGGGATATTTTTTTTGTATTCAGAGATGTCTCCATCTCCTTAACTGTCATTATAGTGAGATGCTGCACATGACTCATGTAGGATATTGTGTGTAAATGTAGCCTTATTTATGGATATGTAGCTTTTTTTATATGATCCCTTGAAATCATAATGATCATCCCAAAGCTTGATAGAAATGTATTTTAATTCGATAAAATTCAAGTTGATGATCATAAAAAAGACCAGCACTGATGCTGGTCTTTTGAAGATAAAACATACTAAAGCTTAAGCTTCAGGTTTCCAGCCTTCGGCAGTTTCAATGCTGCTGTCATTGCTGAAGAACTTTTCACGCTGTTCTTCTAAAAACTTCTTCGCTTCAGGTTCAAACACATTTAAACGCTTTTCATTAATGAGCGTGGTCTGGTGCTTTAACCATTCTTGCCATGCCTGTTTAGAGATGTTATTCAACAGCTCTTCACCTTTGGCGCCAGGGAATGGAGCAAAATCTAAACCTTCCATCTCTTTTTGATATTTACGGCAAAATACTTGGCGAGACATATTAACGCTCCTTAAGCGTAAAGCTTTTCTAAACGAAGATGCGCACGTGCAATTGCCGCTTCAACTTGAGCAGGGGCTGTGCCACCAATGTGATTACGTGCATTGACTGATGCTTCAAGTGTTAAAGCTTTTTCAAATACATCTGCTTGAATCAAATCAGAGAACTGCTGAAGTTGTTCAAGGGTTAATTCAGATAAATCTTTACCTTCTTGTACCCCAAGCGCTACCGCTTTGCCGACAATTTCATGCGCATCACGGAATGCAACGCCGTTTTTCACCAGATAATCGGCTAAGTCAGTTGCAGTCGAGAAACCACGTAGCGCAGCTTCACGCATGATCTCAATGTTCGGGACTAAAGCCGGAATCATGTCGGCAAAAGCCATGAGCGAGCCACGAACGGTATCGATGGCATCAAATAGCGGTTCTTTATCTTCTTGGTTGTCTTTGTTGTAAGCCAATGGCTGACTTTTCATTAGGGTCAATAGGCTCATCAGATCACCGTAGACACGACCTGTTTTACCACGCACCAATTCTGGAACATCAGGGTTTTTCTTCTGCGGCATAATTGAAGAACCTGTGCAGAAACGGTCTGGGATATTCACAAATTTAAATTGTGCAGAGGTCCACAAAATGAGTTCTTCTGACATGCGCGATAAATGCATCATGATGAGTGATGCTGCAGCATTAAATTCAATACCGAAGTCACGGTCAGAAACAGCATCGAGTGAGTTTTCAGACACCGCTTCAAAGCCAAGCAATTCAGCAGTAAATGCACGGTCGATTGGGTAAGTGGTACCAGCAAGCGCAGCAGAGCCTAATGGCATACGATTCACACGCTTACGGCAGTCAATTAAACGCTCAGAATCACGCACCAACATTTCAAACCATGCCAACAGATGATGACCAAAAGTCACAGGTTGTGCAGTTTGTAGATGGGTGAAACCTGGCATAATGGTGTCGGTATTTTTTGCCGCTAACGACAGAATCCCTTTTTGCAATTTTGCCAGCAATTCTAAGATAGCATCAATTTCGTCACGGACATAAAGACGGATATCGGTTGCCACTTGGTCGTTACGGCTACGACCTGTATGTAATTTTTTACCGGTGATGCCAATGCGTTGAGTCAGGCGTGACTCAATATTCATATGCACATCTTCCAAGTCAATACGCCATTCAAAATGACCCGCTTCAATTTCGGCTTGAATGGTACTTAAACCCTGAATAATGTCATCACGTTCAGATTCAGTCAGTACGCCAACTTTTGCCAACATAGTTGCGTGGGCGATTGAGCCTGCAATATCTTGTTTATAAAAGCGTTGGTCAAATTGAACAGATGCGGTAAATTCTGCAACAAAAGCGTCAGTCGCTTCCGTAAAACGACCGCCCCACATGCCAGAAGTCTGGGCTTGTGACGGATTAGAGGAATTAGAAGATGTGGTCATGTCGGCTCAGTAAAATAAAAAATCGGCAAATCAAACAGAGTATAGCAAATTCAAAAGCAGTTGCCGAAGTCCAAGCAGCGCATTCTTTCAGACAAAATCAATCTGAACCTACTTATTCTTATTTTTTTAGCACGGCAGGACGTTGGCAGAATTTAGCTGAGTTGTGTGTTGCGGGAAATCTTTTAGCCATTTTACTGGCTTTAGCAGAAGCGCATTCATGGCAAGCATTAAGTTTGTCGCAAGTCGTGATGTTTATATTGTATATCAATTGGGTACTACTGTCTTTTACCGCCATTATTGAGCGCATACAACCGCGCTTGCAACAGTGGGGACTCACCGCTTTGCTGGTGTTTGGTTTTGTTTTATTGCAAGGTATTATTTTTAGCACTACCTTAATTTTAAATGTATTTTTATTTTTTGGGCAGAACTTTACCTTTAGGGATTTAACCTTGGGAACGGCATTGCAGGGTGTGATTCTGCATTTAAGTTATGGCGGCTTGTTGGGTGCCTTTTGTTTCCGCTATTTGTATATTCGGGAGCAATGGACACGGCAGCAGCATAGCGAGTTAAATGCCCGCATTCAGGCGATGCAGGCAAGAATTCATCCACATTTTTTATTTAATAGCTTAAATAGTGCCATCAGTTTAATTGCAGTTGATCCCGATAAGGCGGAGCAGATGCTTCTGGATTTATCGCGCTTATTTCGTGCCAGCTTTCAAGAATTAAAATTGGTCAAGCTGCAAGATGAAATTGAATTGTGTCAACGTTATTTAGCGATTGAGCAAATTCGCCTAGGGAAGCGCTTACATTTAGAGTGGAAGTTACTTCATCCTGAATTATTTTCACAGGTGCAAATTCCGCTACTGACGTTACAACCTTTGCTAGAAAATAGTATTTTTCATGGAGTTGAGCAAAATCTATCCGCCAGTACCGTCAGCGTATTGGTCGAAATTACACACAATCAAGTCAATATCGTCATTACAAACCCCTACATACAGGATAAAATAAATTTACGACAAGGACACGGTATTGCCATTGATAATGTAAAACAACGCCTGATGGCATATTATGGGCGTGCGGTCATCTTTCGAACCTTTGCAGGGGATGGGATGTATACCACTGTGGTGCAATATCCGTATAAGTAGAACAGTGGCAGTTAACTTATAAAAATAAACGACGTTAACTGAATGAAGGAGTAAGAATGGACATCCTAATTTGTGATGATGAGCCTCTTGCAGTAGAGCGTTTATCCAGATTGGTCACACAAATGGGGCATCAAGTGATTGCAACAGCAGGCTACGGCCAGCAAGCAATTGAAATGGTGCAATTTTATCAACCCGATGTGGTGTTGTTAGATATTCAAATGCCAGAAATGGATGGTTTGACCTGTGCGCAATATTTACGTCAGTTAGAACCTTCACCCGCCATTGTGTTTTGTACAGCGTACGATCAGCATGCCTTAGATGCATTTAAATCTCATGCTGAGGGCTATTTGCTAAAACCGATTATGCAACAGGAATTGCAGCAGGTTTTGGATCAACTGACGAAACTCACCCAAGCGCAGGTAAGTCACTTAGAACAAAAAGAAGATATGGATAATCAAGAACAACGTCATCAAATCGCGGCGAAAACTTATCGTGGTGTGGAATTGGTGCCCGTCGAAAATATTTATTATTTTTTAGCCGATCAAAAATATGTCACGGTCCGCCATAAAAATGGCAGTGTACTGATTGATGAAACCTTAAAAGATTTGGAACTGGAGTTTGGTCATCAGTTTATCCGCATCCATCGCAATGCCTTAGTTTCGGTGCATTATTTGGAGGGTTTGGAGCTGATTAATTCTGGGCAATATCAGGTGCGTTGTCGTGAATTGGATGAGCGTTTATCGGTAAGTCGACGCCATTTACCGTATTTGCGTGAGCGAATTCAGAAGCTTTGAACGTGAATGTGCGATTTCACGCATGGAATTGGTAATTCTGCTTGCATTTTAAAGTTTGCAAGTTAAGTTTAGAATAACTGACTTCATTCAATGTATCTAAAAATTTATGAAAACTTTGAAGATTGCAACACGCCAAAGCCCTCTTGCTTTATGGCAGGCAGAATTTATTCGTTCTAGCTTAGAGGAGCGTTATGCCGATCTAAAAGTAGAATTGGTAACATTTGTGACTCAAGGCGATAAAATTTTAGATACCCCACTGGCAAAAATCGGCGGTAAAGGCTTATTTGTAAAAGAGCTAGAAGCCGCTTTATTGGATGGTCGCGCTGATCTGGCGGTACATTCCATGAAAGATGTTCCGATGGCGCTGCCTGAAGGTTTAAGTCTGGCAGTGATTTGTGAGCGAGAAGATCCTTTTGATGCCTTTGTCTCAAACAGTTATGCGCATTTTGACGACTTGCCACAGGGTGCTAAAGTGGGAACCTCAAGTTTGCGCCGTAAGTGTCAGATATTAAAACAGCGTCCAGACCTTGAAATCATTGATTTGCGTGGCAACGTCGGCACGCGCCTGTCTAAGCTGGATGCAGGTTTATATGATGCGATTATTTTGGCCAGTGCCGGATTAAAACGTCTCGGGCTTGCAGAACGTATTCGCCATTCTTTGCCTGCAAGTGTGAGTTTGCCAGCGGTTGGACAAGGCGCGCTAGGATTGGAATGTCGAGCGGATGATCAACACGTCTTAGATTTAATCCAACCGTTATTGCATGCCGAAACTTCAGCCTGTGTCCGTGCAGAACGTGCTTTTAATGCGTATTTAGAAGGAGGCTGTCAGGTGCCGATTGCAGGTTATGCAACGCTGCAAGCTGACCAGTTACATCTGGAAGGTCGCGTTGGGAGTGTGGATGGTGCTCAGTTATTGGTTGCTGAATTACGAGGACCTGTGACGGAAGCAGAGCAATTGGGTGAAACTCTGGCAAAACGCTTATTAGATTTAGGTGCTGGAGAGCTGTTACGAGCTTTACATTAAGCTATGTTATTTATTAATACTCGCCCCAAAGCACGCGCGACTGAGCTGAGCTTTGCCTTGCAGCAAGCAGGTATTCAAGTTTTAGAGTTGCCTTTATTGGAATTGGAACCGTGTGCTTGGTCTACAGCGTTGCAGAGCTTGTATCTGCAGTTGCCACAGGCAAGCTGTATAGTCGTGGTCAGTCCTTCGGCGGTTGAATTTGGAATGGCTGGCTTGCAACAGAGTGGATTGACCTTGCAGGATCTACAAGCCCTACAATGGATCGCCGTTGGAGAAAAAACTGCGCAAGCTCTGGCAGCATATGGGATTCAAAGTCATGTACCTGAAGTTGAAACCTCAGAGGGCATGTTGCAAATTCCATTACTGCAGAATTTATCTTCATCTTCATGTATTGCTTTTTGGCGAGGGCAGGGTGGACGCCAATTTATGATGGAGAACCTGCAACAACAGGGTGTGTCGATTTTAAATTTTATTTTGTATCAGCGTCGTTGTCCGACGCAAACGATGAAAAATTTTGAGCAAGTTGTCGCACAATTACAACAACATCAGTCTTATAGTGTGCTGATTAGCAGTGAAGCCAGTTGGTTGAACTGGCTGGCTCTGATGCAAACCCATCCAGCCCTCTTTGCACATGGGCACTTTATGGTGCTGGGTGAGCGGTTGTTTCAACTGCTGTTCAAAGCGCAAGCGCAGCAGCATTTAGCATTCCATCTTCATTTATTATCCGATTTAAGTACTGAAACGATATTGCAATGCCTGCGGGCAATGCCGAGAAATGCATGAAAAAGTTTTTAATTATTGTGATTTTGGTCTGTGTGGCATGGATTGCCAAACTCAGTTATGACCTTTTTCAATTGACTCAAACCCAGACGGTCATGCAGAACACATTGCAGCAATTAGAAAGTAATAGCGCCAGTCTGAACGATCAACTTGTGGCGTTGCAACGCCAGAATCCCAATCCGCCTGAACCAGCAGCTGCGGCTGAATCAGCGTCTGCTGCCGCGGGTACACCAGTAGCAAATACCATGCTACAGATTGATCCGATGATATTGGTTCGTCAACAATTAGACTTGGTGGATTTTGCCTTACAGCAACAGCAATATCATTATGCTTTAGAAAAGTTGGCTCAGCTGAATGTGAAACTGGAGCAGTATGCTTTAGCACCAGCCCTAAAACAAAGTTTGCATCAAGCGATTGCAAAAGATCAGAAATTGATCCAGCAAACAGTGCAAGCGCGGACAGAACAACAGCAACAAATACAACAATTATCACAACAACTTGACTTGGTTTTAACCCAAGAAATCAAACAAGGGCAAATGCATCCTGTGAGTGCGGAGAGCCGCTCTTTCTGGCAACGCTGGTTTGTATTGCAACCCGCCACTCAGCCTGCAACACAATTGATGCAACGTGCCATTATTTTAAAAGAAGTACAGTTGCGGTTATTGGTCGCGCGGGAGGCATTAACGCAGGGACAGTACTTGGCATATCAAAAAGATTTGAATGAGATCATCCAGATTTTAGCCAGCTTGCCTGATGCACAAGCGCAGAAATTGCGTCAGCAAGTCGAAAGAATCAAAGGCTTTAGTATTATTCCGATGCCTGTCCTGAATACGCGCGCTTTGCTAGGGTCTTAATATGAAACAGATTCTTTTGGCTTATGCATTTATCTGCCTGATTCTGATCGCATTACTCAGTGTGTTGAGTTATGGCTATGGTGCAGGGTATGTCTATATTTACTGGCGTGAATGGCAACTCCAGAGCAATGTTTGGTTCGTGTTTATCGTATTGGCTGTATTGGGTTTTATCTTTCAGCTGATGTGGTTATTGCTCAAACGCTATTTTACCCGTGAGCAACGAAAGCAAACGGAAATTTATGACTTCAAAACCTTGCATCCGTATGAGCAATTGGCTGTGATTTGGCTCCTAGATGCAGGGCGTGAACAACAGCAGTTTATTCAAAATGCATTCACCCAGTCGGGATTGTTGCGTGGTGTGATTGATTCGCGTTTGTACTTGATGCAGCAACAATATCGTGAAGCCTTGTCGGTATTAAGTCACAGTCATGCTATGGCATTTGAGTTGGCAGAAATTCAGCGGATTCAGGTTTTTCTTGCACAACAGGATGCAGAACAGGCACTGACGCATCTTGAGTTTTTAACCCAGCATGAACTTTCTCCATGGTTGAAAGATGTACAAACGGCCTATGAGCAGCGTTTAACTGAGTTATGGGGCGCTTTTGCGGTACAGTTTCCTTGGCAATATTTACGTTCCATGCAATATGGTCATCTGGATGAAGCCACCAAGCAAGCTTGGTTAGAACAACTGTTACAGCAGTTTGATCGTGCCAGTGTAGAAAATTTGCAAGATTTACAGCAGCGCTATTTAGATTTGTCGACAGAAATCGAAACCCGTAGCTATTCCATTAAAACCTTATGGTTGAAATTATTGTCGCGCTTACCCGATTTAAGTCAGCAACATGAAGATTTGGCCTTACATTTGCTTGATCAGCAATTTAATGCAGAAGTGTTTTATTTGTGGTTCCAGCAGCAACTGTTAAAACAAGTGCCGAATTATAGTGATGTAGAACAGCATATTCAGGACTGGGAATTGAAGTATCCATCTTTGCCTGTTTTAACCTTTGCTAAATGGCATGTCTATGACGCGACTGGTCGGTTCAATAAAGCAGATGAATTATTAACTTTATATCCTGATAATGTACTCATGAATTATTTGCGGATTAAATCGACGTTGAAAAATCGTGAAGATTTGATTCAGCAGTTAAATTTTATCTTTGAAAATAATGCAAATTTTGTAAAAATTAAGATTTAAGGGAATATATGTCTTTATTCAGTGAATATCCAGTCGTGTATGAGCAAAATGTAGCATGGGGGGATATGGATGCTTTTGGTCACGTAAATAATGTGATGTATTATCGCTATATTGAAAGTGCACGAATTGATTATTTTGATGCATTAAATATATTTGAACAAAAGGTATTAACTGTCGTTGCATCAAATCAGTGCAAATATTTACGTCCGGTATTTTATCCTGATCAATTAAAAATTGCGGTCAGGGTGGAAGAGTTACGTAATAGTGCGATGCGCATGAGCTATCAATTATTCAGCACTGCACAAAATGCACTCGTGGCAACGGCAGAAGCGGTGATCGTGTGTGTGGATCAAAATAATATGCAAAAAGCGGCAATCCCAGAGGATATTCGTGAAAAAATTCTCAAAATGGAACATGCGGTTGGACATTTAATTTAATTCTGATGCAATATTAAATAGTGAATCTAGATTATCTTATTTAAACTGTTTGTATATTGTTGTGAATTTAAATATAAGTGTTGAATATTGGGTTTAATAAAAATATGATAATCCAGTGTTATAAATTAAATCGTATTTAATGGAGTTAATATGATGCCAGACATTAGTAATTTATCTGTAGAAGAGTTAAAGCGTTTACAAGTAGAAGCGGAAGCCTTAATCGTTTCTAAAAAAGATCAAGCGATTGAAGATGCTTATACTCAGATTATGGATATTGCTGATAAAGTAGGTTTGAGTATTGAACAAATCTTAGAGTTTGGCGCAACTAAACGTAAGAAAAGTACTCGTAAATCTGTAGAACCTCGTTATCGCAATAAATCAGATGCTTCAGAAACTTGGACGGGTCGTGGTAAACAACCGCGCTGGTTAGTGGCTGAATTGGAAAAAGGTGCAAAACTTGAAGATTTTCTCATCTAATCTTCATAAGATTGTCATCCAATCTGATTAAATTATTTAAACCAAGCAAAACTGCTTGGTTTTTTTATATTGATCAATTGGCGGTGAAAAAAAAGTGTGCATAATGGGTGGCAAAGATAAAATATATATTTCAGGAAGAATAATAGTGATGTTGGTTGTGGTGGGATGACAAAAAAAAATAAGCACCTTGCATGGAGCATGTTTGCCTTAAGTAGTTTTTTATTTTTCGTAGTGCTGCAAATTCCTGCAGCTTGGCTCGTTTCTAAATTTTATAAAAATAACCAAGTGCTACAAAATGTCAGTGGCAATATTTGGCAGGGGCAGGCGGACTGGCATCAAGGTGCATTAAATGGCTCACTCAATTGGCAGGTACGTCCCCTAGATCTATTGTTACTCCGACTCGGTGCTCAGGTAAATATTCATAGTGGTCGTACCCAATTGCAAGGGATTGTCGGTTATGGTTTGGGGCAGCGTTGGACGGTTAAAGAGCTTTCTGGCGAAATTGCACCCGAAACCTTAAAGCGAGTTGCAGATTGGCAATGGCCGAGTAATCCGATTCAACTGCAAGATATCCAGTTTAAGTATCAAAAAGCACAAGGCTTTCAACACGCTGAAGGTTCCACGCAATGGACTGGTGGAGAACTTTCCTATCAATTTGCACAACGCCAAGAGCAAATGAATATACCAGCTTTAAAAGGAACGTTGAGGGATCGCGATCAAGCCCTGAATATTGAGGTACGTGATCAACGCGACCAAAAAATGATAAATCTGTTGTTGGATAAGAATCTGATGCTCGATGTGCAGATTACTCAGCGCATGTTAATGAATGTGCCTTCTTATCAAGGCAAAGCAGGTCTGGATACTTATGTAGTGAGCTCACGTCAACCGCTACTGAAAGGTGGTATGTGATGAGTTCTTTACAAATCAAACTACAGAAACTCAACATCGGGCAATTGGACCGTTTTGCACCGTGGTTTTTGGCGTTATTGTTGACCTATTTAAGCTGGAAATTGGCCAGTATTTTTTGGTTGTGGGTAGCTCCGCCAATGCCTATGCAGCTAGAGCGTGTACAGTTGGGTTCACAACAACCGCAAGTTCCAAATATCAGTACGTTTGCTTTGTTTCAGGAATCTAACACTGCCAGCATGAGTAATCTCAGTAATTTGACTCTGCAAGGCGTAGTGGTGTCCTATCCGAATCAATACTCTTCTGCGGTGATTAAAGTCAATCAAGTGGCAGATCGATATCGTGTCGGTGAAACACTGGCAGGTACAACTTTTCAGTTGGCAGAAGTGTATTGGGATCATGTTGTACTGCGGGATTTGGCAGGACAAACCCGCGAAGTAGCGTTTAACCGTATTGCGAATGGTTTAGATCAACCGATCGTCCCGCCAGTAGGGACAAGCTCATTGCCTACAGCTACAGCACCAACGACGACTCAGCATGCATTGGGGCAGGCAGTGCAGCAAATGCAACAAAACCGTGACCTGTTTTTGACGGATATGGGGGTAGGGTCGGCAACTGGTGAAGGCTATGAGGTGACCAGTAAAACGCCAGCAGCATTACGCAATACATTGGGGTTGCAACCTGGAGATCGGATTTTGTCTTTAAATGGACAAAATGTGGGGCAGGGACAGAATGATGCACAATTACTTGAACAAGCCAAACAAGCAGGGCAAGTCAAACTTGAAATAAAACGTGGTGATCAAGTGATGACCATACAACAAAATTTTTAAATGATGAGAAATCGCCCCTAGGGTTAGGAAACACAGAAGTATATGGCTTTATTTCATAATAATCGTCCAGTTTGGGCTTTGCTCGCAAGTGCGCCTTTGATTGCTGCTGTCAGTAGTAGTGCTTATGCGCAAACATGGAAAATTAACCTGCGTGATGCAGACTTAACGGCATTTATTAATGAAGTAGCCGATATTACGGGTAAAAACTTTGCTGTTGACCCGCGTGTGCGTGGCAATGTCACGGTCATTTCCAATAAGCCACTGAATAAAAGTGAAGTTTATGACCTGTTCCTAGGGGTGTTGAATGTGAATGGTGTGGTTGCCATTCCATCAGGGAATACCGTCAAAATTGTTCCAGACAGCAATGTAAAAAGCTCAGGTATTCCCTACGATGCACGAAAGCGTGCCACAGGGGATCAAATTGTCACGCGTGTGATCTGGTTGGAAAATACCAATGCCAATGATTTAATTCCTGCGTTACGCCCATTAATGCCACAGTTTGCAAATTTGTCTGCTGTGCCAGGGGCGAATGCCTTGATTGTTTCGGATCGAGCCAACAATATTTATCAACTGGAAACCATCGTTCGTAATTTAGATGGTACTGACCAGCATGATATCGAAGCCATTACTTTGCAATCCAGCCAAGCTGAAGAAATGATCGGTTTGTTGGATTCCATGACGGCAACAGGCGCAGCCAAAGATCTGAAAGGTGCTCGCGTGCGTGTGATTGCGGATAGCCGTACCAATCGCATCTTAATTAAAGGGGATACAGCAACTCGTAAGCGCCTACGTCAACTGATTGAAATGTTAGATGTGCCTGCTGCGGACCGATTGGGTGGATTGAAAGTTTTCCGTCTGAAATATGCCAGTGCCAAAAATTTGGCTGAAATTTTACAAGGTCTCGTAACGGGTCAAGCAGTTTCAGGATCAGAGAGTAAAGCGAACAGTGCTTCGAATTCGAACAGCAGTATGCTGGGGAATACGAATAGTACTTCCTCGGGTAGTTCATCTTCCTCAAGTATTTCAACCCCTGCCATAAACTTGGGTGGCGGGTCTTCAGGAAGTAACCCCAATAACATCACCAGTTTTAATGCCAATGGCATCAGTATTATTGCAGACAGTTCGCAAAATGCTTTAGTGGTCAAAGCCGATCCGCAATTGATGCGTGAGATTGAATCTGCCATTCAGCAATTAGATATCCGTCGTCAACAAGTCCTCATTGAAGCAGCAATTATTGAAGTCGAAGGCACCGATGCAGATCAGTTGGGTGTGCAATGGGCTTTGGGAGATATTAGCAGCGGGGTCGGTTTAATCAGTTTTGATAATGTGGGTTCAAGTCTAGCCAGTTTGGCAGCAGGTTATCTAAGTGGCGGTGCTTCTGGTTTAGGGCAGGCATTGACCAGTGCAGGCAGTTCATTGGTGCTGGGAGATTATAAAGAAGGCAGCAATGGCTCACGTCAGCTTTATGGCGCGCTGATTCAGGCACTCAAAGAAAATACCAAGTCAAATCTACTTTCTACCCCATCCATTGTCACTATGGACAACGAAGAAGCCTATATTGTGGTGGGTGAGAACGTACCGTTTGTCACAGGTTCGGTGAGCACCAGTAATGGTACAGTCAATCCCTATACCACCATTGAGCGTAAAGATGTGGGTGTCACACTGAAAGTGATTCCGCACATTGGGGAAAATGGCACGGTACGCTTGGAAGTGGAGCAGGAAGTTTCTGGGGTTAAAAATAGCAAAGGTCAGGCTTCGGACTTGGTCACCAGTAAGCGTGCCATTAAAACCGCCATTTTGGCAGAACATGGACAAACCGTGGTTCTCGGTGGTTTGATTTCGGATAACTCGGTTTATAGTCGTCAATCTGTACCGGGTTTGGGGGCGATTCCTGGTGTCGGGCGCTTATTCAGATCCGACTCAAAATCCAATCAGAAACGCAATTTATTGGTCTTTATCCACCCCACGATAGTTGGTAGTGGTGATGATGTACGTCGCTTATCGCAGCAACGTTATAGCCAGCTGTATAGCTTACAGCTAGCGTTGGATAAAGATGGTAGCTTTGCCAAGTTGCCTGAGCAGGTGGATGATGTCTATATGCAGCGATTGCCTGTGAAACCTGGCGCACCACGTACCAGTCCTTATCAAGCAGTGCCTTCTGCTGCACAACCATCCAATGCTGCGACTGTAACTACCCCTGTTGCGATTGAACCTGTGATTAGCAATACGCCTGCGCCTAAGTCAGAAGTTGAAAAAACTAAAAATACCGTGACCACCATCAGTGTTCGCCCAGCGTCTTAATGGTGAAGGGTCAAAATTGAAATGTACAACTTGCATGGTATGATGATGCAAAATCATAAAGAGATAATGTGATGACTTGGAAGATACAGGCAATTACGGGCGAATTCACGGGGCAGGAGATCAGCATCGACCACGATATGTTGGTTGGGCGTCATCAGGAAGCAGATGTATTGCTGCAGTCTGCAGAAGTGTCACGTAAACATGCCGCACTGTTGTTAAAAGAACAGGCTTTATGGGTGCAAGATTTAAACTCATCCAATGGCACTTTTGTGAATGACTTAAAAGTTGAAAATGAAAGCCAGTTGCATGATGGTGATATTGTTCAGTTCGCGAGTTTTAAATTTTCCGTGTTAGCCCCTGCGCAAATGGCAGAAGTTGTTGAAACTGAAACTGAAACTGAAACTGTAGCAGTACAACAGCCTGCGGAAGCGGTTGCACCATCTGAAACAGCGGCAGAAAAAACGGTAGCAGAACAGATGAATGATCAGGGCATGCCGAGCTTGACTGAACGTGATAGCAATGTGCAGTTAAGCCGTGACGGTATGCCGCAGAGTGTCGCTGTACCAAAACCTGCACCTATTCCAGAAGGTGTGGACGTGTCTAAGGTCACTCCAAATCCAGAGCCAGTTCCCGTTGAGCAACCTGTTTCTCGTGTTGAAGAAGAGCATACACAACAGAAAAATGCATCGCTGGGTTTAATCACGATTATTGTTTTGGTGATTTTAGCCATCTTGGCGTGGGTGATGTTTAAATAATCTGGGAAATCCCTACAATAAAGGCATGCTATGGCATGCCTTTTTTATTACTAAAGAATTTGGGTCGCTTATGAATATTGCACAATTAGATCGCCGTGAATTAATGCTCTTTGATTTGGATGGAACTTTGGTCGACTCTGCGACTGATTTATATCGTGCAATGAATATGAGTCTAAATGTGCTACAGCTACCACTGGTCACGGAACAGCAAGTCCGCGTTTGGGTGGGTAAGGGTACTTCAATTTTCTGCCACAGTACTTTGGAATATCTCACAGGCGAAGTTGATCCTGCACAGCACAAACAACTGCTGGATACCTTTTTGCAGATTTACAATGCAGAGCCTTGTGTCGAAACACGCCCATTCCATGGCATTCTGGAGTTTCTGGAATGGGGTTTGCAACAGAACAAGAAAATGATTTGTGTGACCAATAAGCCTGAGCTACCTGCACGTATGATTGTTGAAACACTGGGCATGTCCAAATACTTTGTCGATGTAATCGGTGGTGATCGTTTCGAAGAGCGTAAGCCACATCCTCGTCAATTGCTGCATTGTGTGGACGAGTATCAGGTTGAAAAATCTCAGACCCTGATGTTTGGTGATTCGAGTAATGATGTTGAGGCAGCACGACGTGCGGGTATTGATTGTATTGTCGTAAGCTATGGTTATAATCATGGTGAAGATATACAGGATTGCCAACCACAACTTGTGGTGGATGATTTAAGAGAATTAATCAAAGCATAATTTGTAGATAAGGAATAAAGACACATGAGTCGTTGTAAAGCATTTCGATGGCGTCGCTCAGTCTGATGTAACGAAAAATTGAATTGACCCTACTCGAAAATTTAAAGAGAACCTCATGACGACTCAAGTGCAATACGAACAATTAAAAGCGCAAGGCTACAATCTGATTCCAGTGTACCGCCAGCGTTTGGCTGATACCGAAACTCCATTATCTGTTTTTGCCCGTTTAAAGGGTCATAAGCAAGCCTACTTATTTGAGTCGGTTGAGGGTGGTGAAAACTGGGCACGCTATTCCATTATCGGTTTGGGTGAATCCACCGTGTTTTCCTGTAATGCGGGTCAACTCACCATTAAACATGTCGATGGTTCACATGAAAAGCAAGCCTGTACCGATCCTTTCGAATACATTCGTGATTTTCTATCGCAATTTAAAGTGCCTACACAAGCAGATTTACCTGCTTTACCAAACTTTACGGGCGGTTTAGTAGGTTATTTTGGCTATGACGCCGTCCGTTATATTGAACCACGTCTCAACAATGTACCTGAAGCCGATCCAGTTGGGTTGCCTGATATCTGGATGATGCTGTCTAAAACCGTCATTGTGTTTGATAACTTAAAAGACACCTTGTTTTTGATTGTGCATGCCGATGTGAATGATCCAGAAGCTTATTTTAAAGCGCAAACTCAGCTCGATATATTAGAAAGGTTGCTAGCAACCCCTGTGAGTTTGCAGGCGAAGAAACATACAGCACCGCATTTTGAATCGTTAACTGGCAAAGAAAAGTTCTTAGAGTCAATTGAAACGGTCAAAGAATATATCCGTGCGGGGGATGTGATGCAGGTGGTGCCTGGGCATCGTATGGTTTCAGATTTTGATGGTGAAGCGTTACAGGTTTATCGTGCTTTACGTCACTTAAATCCATCGCCATATTTGTTCTTGGTGCAAGGACAGACGCTAGAAGATCAGAAGCCGTTCCATATTGTTGGTTCATCACCAGAAATTTTATCGCGTTTGGAGAATGGCGTGGCTACAGTGCGTCCTTTAGCAGGCACACGTCCACGTGGGAAGACCAAAGAAGAAGATTTGGCTTTAGAAAAAGATTTACTTTCCGATGAAAAAGAAATCGCAGAGCATTTAATGCTGATTGATTTGGGGCGTAATGATGTTGGTCGCGTGTCAAAAATTGGTAAAGTGCAGGTGACTGATCAAATGGTGATCGAACGTTATTCACATGTAATGCATATCGTCTCCAATGTGCAAGGCGTAGTGCGTGATGATGTTGATGCATTGGATGTTTTTAAAGCAACTTTCCCTGCTGGAACACTTTCTGGTGCGCCAAAAATCCGTGCCATGGAAATTATTGACGAAGTTGAGCCAGTAAAACGTGGAATTTTTGGTGGAGCTGTTGGTTATTTAGGCTGGCACGGTGAAATGGACATGTCGATTGCGATTCGCACCTGTGTAATTCGTGAAAATAAGGTCTTTGTTCAGGCTGGAGCAGGGCTTGTTGCGGACTCAAATCCTGAATCTGAGTGGAATGAAACCCAAATAAAAGCTCGCGCAGTGATCAAAGCGGTTGAATTATCATCAAATGGATTGATTTTATAAGTTTTTCGCAATTTTTTTGAAAAAAACACTTGCAAGGATTCTAAGTTTTGCTAAACTGCACACCGTTCCGATACGAAACGTACGAAACACTAAGAAAGAGCCGGCATAGCTCAGTTGGTAGAGCAACTGACTTGTAATCAGTAGGTCCACAGTTCGAATCCGTGTGCCGGCACCATCTTAAAGGTGTGTAGTAGTGAAGTGAAGAGCAACACTGAAATAAGTGTGAAATGGTGAGATTCCCGAGCGGTCAAAGGGGGCGGACTGTAACTCCGCTACGAAAGTTTCGAAGGTTCGAATCCTTCTCTCACCACCATTAACTTCGATTGAAGTGGTATATTACCAACATTAAGCGGGAGTAGCTCAGTTGGTAGAGCGGTAGCCTTCCAAGCTACATGTCGCGAGTTCGACCCTCGTCTCCCGCTCCATCGAAGAAGATTGCTCTTATAGCTCAGTGGTAGAGCACTCCCTTGGTAAGGGAGAGGTCTCGAGTTCAAATCTCGATAAGAGCTCCAGATACAGTTTAGTAGATATTCTACAAAGATTTTAAAAAGCAGGCTTATTAGTCTGCTTTTCAAGTATTGGGTGTCTGCTTTTTTAGGCGATATGTCGATGCTGAGCTTTTCTCAGAAGTGTGTTCGACGTAAACGAGGAATATAAACATGGCTAAGGCTAAGTTTGAACGTAATAAGCCACACGTAAACGTGGGCACAATCGGTCACGTTGACCATGGTAAAAC
>NZ_JAKVIM010000018.1 GCF_022601715.1 Acinetobacter zhairuonensis
GCGGGATGGAGCAGTCTGGTAGCTCGTCGGGCTCATAACCCGAAGGTCGTTGGTTCAAATCCAGCTCCCGCTACCAAGTTTCTAAAGAGGCTCACAACTAGGTGGGCCTTTTTGCACAGTGGACATTGGTTTTCTGTGTAATAATAGGGGCGATTGCGCCCTTTTTTATTGGCTATCGTGTAGTGTCGACATCAATTGGTCAAATAGTCATGCTTCACTATAGTAGGTCTGTTTCATCGGTCACAACGACCATTGAATCGCACAAAAATGACGAGAGTAAATGAAGTTATCAAATAAAACCCAAGCACTCCAAGATTTAATCGCTCCTGCAGTGCAAGCTTGTAATGTAGATCTTTGGGGGATTGAATTTATCCCACAAGGTAAACGTTCATTATTGCGTATCTATATTGATAAAGCTGTTGACGAAGATGTAGAACCAGCTATCAACGAAGATGGCGAGGTTGAACTCGGTCGTGGTATCGGTGTGCAAGACTGTGTGCGTGTCACTCAACAAGTGGGTGCTATGCTCGATGTTCATGATCCAATTTCAGGAGAGTATGCACTCGAAGTGTCTTCTCCAGGTTGGGATCGTCCATTTTTCCAATTGGAGCAAATGCCGGCATATATTGGTCAACAAGTCGCATTACGTCTGATCAGTGCTGTAGAAAATCGTCGTAAATTTCAAGCTAAATTGGTTGCAGTAGATCTGGAAAATGAAATGATTCAGGTTGAAGTAGAAAAGCAACAAGTACTTGAAATTGATAGTAACAATATCGACAAAGCACATCTGGTCTATCAAGATTAATTCAATTTATAAGAATCTGAACAAATAGGTGACTTATGGCACGCGAAATCCTTACCGTCGTTGAAACGGTTAGTAACGAAAAAGGTGTAGGTCGCGAAGCAATTTTCGAAGCGCTTGAACAAGCTCTCGTTGCAGCGACGAAAAAGAAATTTTATGAAGGCACGAATTCTGAAGAAGCGCGTCTGCGTGTAGAGATTGATCGTAAAACTGGTGACTATCGTACTTTCCGTCAATGGGAAGTGGTTGCAGATGAAGATCACGAAATGCCTGCATGCCAAGACGCGATTACTGATGTTGATCCTGCCAAATGGTCAATTGGTGACATCCGCGAATTGGAAGTGGAATCGATTGATTTCGGCCGTATTGCTGCGCAAATTGCGAAACAAGTGATCGTGCAAAAGATTCGTGAAGCTGAGCGTGCTTTAGTTGCTGATGCTTATGAGTCAAAAGTCGGTGAGCTGATTTACGGTGAAGTGAAGAAGCAGACCAAAGACGGTTTTATTATTGATCTTGGTGATAATGCTGAAGCATATCTTGCGCGTGAAGAAATGATCGCGAAAGAGATTTTACGTCCGAAACAACGCGTAAATGCGATTTTGTTTAACGTGAATCGTGAAGGTCGTGGTGCACAATTGTTATTGTCACGTGCACGTCCTGAAATGCTAATGGCATTGATGAAAAAGGAAATTCCTGAAATTTCTGAAGAAATCATTGAGATTAAAGCAGCAGCTCGTCAACCAGGTGTTCGTGCTAAAATTGCAGTGAAAACCAATGACCATCGTATTGATCCTGTAGGTGCATGTATTGGTATGCGTGGTACGCGTATTCAAGCAGTACAACAGGAACTGAATGGTGAGCGTATTGATGTGGTGGTGTGGTCTGATGATCCGGCTCAATATATCGCAAGTGCTTTAGAGCCAGCTGATGTAACGGGTATCGTGATTGATGAAGAAGAACGTACTGCAGACATTATATTTGCAACGAGCGATCAATTGGCTCGTGCGATTGGTTCACAAGGCCAAAACGTACGTTTGGCGTCTGAATTAACAGGCTACAAACTGAACATGATGCTTGAAGAAGAGTATCATGCACGTCAGCAAAACGAAGCTCAACAATACCTAGACTTGTTTGTTTCACGTTTAGATATTGAAGAAGATTTAGCAATGGCTTTGGTTGAGATGGGCTTTACTTCACTCGAAGAAATCGCTTATGTACCAGCTGAAACTTTTGATGAAATTGAGCTAGATGCTGAAACTGTTGAATTACTGCAAAGCCGTGCTAAAGAAGTAGCGTTGGCAGATGCATTACAGCAGCAGGAAAATATCCAAGATCCAAGTGCAGAACTTCTTGCAATGGAAGGAATGACACAAGAAATCGCGTATGCATTGGCTGCACGTGGAGTAGTGACAGTTGATGACTTGGCAGACCAAGCAACTGACGATATCTCTGATATTGAAGGTTTAGGGGCTGAACAAGCGGGTCAATTGATTATGAAAGCGCGCGAATCATGGTTTAACTAGGAGGTAATATATGACGGACAAGTCGATTCAAGAGTTAGCACTCAGCGTAGGACGTCCTGTAGACAAGCTCCTAGAGCAGGTTCGCGATGCAGGTTTGCCGCAACGTAAAGCTGACGACATTATTTCTACTGAACAACAAGATACCCTCGTTAACCACTTGAAGAAAGTTCATGGTCAGGACGTAGGGCAAGCAGGACAAATCACGTTGAAACGTAAAACTACAGGTACTGCCAAAGTGGCAAGTACCTCAGGTAAGGCTAAAACGATTAATGTAGAAGTTCGCAAGAAACATACATTTACTAAGCCAGATCCTGAACAAATCAAAGCAGAAGCTTTAGCAAAAGCACAAGCTGAACAACAGGCACGTACAGCTGTTGATTCTAAAGCGAAAGCTGAGCCTAAAGCTGAAACTCCAGTAGCAAACAAAGCGGCTGCAAATTTAGAAGCGATGCGTGCTGCTGCTAAGCAAGAAACCACTAAGCAAGAAACAGCGAAAGCAGCGGTAGTGGTGAAGCGTAAATCAACCAATAAGCCGATTGTAAAAGCGCAAGTTAAAGTAATTGAGACGCCTGAGCAGAAAAAAGCGCGTGAAGCTCAAGCAGCACAACTTAAAGCGACTGAAGAAGCTGCTCGTCGCAAGGCAGCAGAAGAAGCACAACAACGTACGCTTGAACAGATGCGTCAGATGGCTTCAAAATATTCTTCTGATGATGCAACGCCTACCATTCGCGTGATTGATGATTCTCCTCTTGCAGCGGGTCTTGTTGGTCAGGCATACGAAGATTCTTTCGCGAAAGAAGACCGTGAAATTAAGCGTGGTACAAGCACGACCAATACACGTTCATCGAAGAAAGGTGGTCGTCGTGGTGAAGAACAATCTTTCCGTGATAACTCACATAAACGTGGTTTAAAAACAAGCCAGTCAAACAAGCATGGCTTTGAAAAACCAGTTAAAAAACAAGTTTATGATGTTGAAATTGGTGAAACGATTGTTGTTGCTGACCTTGCTGCAAAAATGGCAGTTAAAGTACGTGAAGTCATTAAATCACTCATGAAAATGGGTGAGTTAGTGACACAGAACCAAGCGATTGAGCAAGAAATTGCAGCACTCGTGGTTGAAGAAATGGGTCATAACCCAGTTCTAGTTTCTGATACACAAGCAGAAGATAACTTACTTGAAGCTGCTGAAGAAGCACGTGGTGTACAATCAACTCGTGCGCCAGTTGTTACGATTATGGGTCACGTTGACCATGGTAAAACATCGTTGCTTGACCGTATCCGTCGCTCGAAAGTGGCTGCGGGTGAAGCAGGTGGTATTACCCAGCACATCGGTGCATACCATGTAACGACTGATAAAGGCATCATTACCTTCCTAGATACACCTGGACACGCAGCATTTACTGCAATGCGTTCACGTGGTGCGAAAGCGACAGATATCGTGGTGTTGGTTGTGGCAGCAGATGATGGTGTAATGCCACAAACTGCGGAAGCAATTGATCATGCGCGTGCTGCAGGTACACCTATCATTGTTGCAATCAACAAGATGGATAAAGAATCTGCTGATCCAGATCGCGTATTGAACGAATTGACAACGAAACAAATCGTCCCTGAACAATGGGGTGGTGATGTACCAGTGGCGATGGTTTCAGCACACTCTGGTATGGGTATCGATGAGCTTCTAGACCTAATTTCAATTCAAGCAGAAATGTTAGAGTTGAAAGCATCTGAAGAAGGTGCAGCACAAGGTGTGGTGATTGAAGCACGTGTAGACACGAGCCGTGGTGCGGTAACGTCTATTCTTGTTCAAAACGGTACATTGAAAGTCGGTGACCTTGTTCTAGCAGGCGCATCTTATGGTCGCGTTCGTGCAATGACCGATGAAAATGGTCAACGCATTAAGTCAGCAGGTCCATCGATTCCAGTGGAAATTTTGGGTCTTCCAGAAGCACCAATGGCGGGTGATGAAGTTCTTGTTGTTAGCGATGAGAAGAAAGCACGCGAAGTTGCTGATGCGCGTATGGATCGTGAACGTCAAAAACGTCTTGAACGTCAAAGTGCAATGCGTTTAGAAAACATCATGGCATCAATGGGCAAGAAAGATGTGCCGATTGTGAATGTAGTGTTGAAAACTGATGTACGCGGTACTTTGGAAGCATTGCACGTAGCCCTTGCTGAACTTGCAACGGATGAAGTAAAAGTTCGTATTATCGGTTCAGGCGTGGGTGCAATCACTGAGTCTGACGTAACACTAGCTGAATCTTCTGAAGCTGTATTACTTGGCTTTAACGTTCGTGCAGACAACACTGCGCGTCAAAAAGCGGATGCAGACGGTATCGACATTCGTTACTACAGCGTGATCTATCAATTGATTGATGATGTGAAAGATGCGATGAGCGGTAAGCTTGCGCCAGAACATCGTGAAACGATTCTAGGTGTGGCTGAAGTTCGTGAAGTATTCCACTCAAGTAAGTTTGGTGCAGCAGCAGGCTGTATGGTACTTGAAGGTATGTTACACCGTAATAAACCGATTCGCGTATTACGTGATGACGTGGTGGTATTCCAGGGTGAGCTTGAGTCTCTTCGTCGCTATAAAGAAGTGGTTGAAGACGTTCGTGCAGGTATGGAATGTGGTCTTGCGGTGAAAGGTTATAAAGACATCAAAGTCAAAGATAAGATCGAAGTCTATGATGTTCAACTGATTAAACGGAGTCTTTAATGGCGGGTAGTCAGCGTCTTAAGCGAATGGCAGATACAGTTCAGCGTGAGTTGTCTGAGTTAATCCGTCAAGAGCTGAAAGATCCACGCTTAGGTGGTCTTGTGACCATCTCGGCGGTGAAGGTCAGCCCAGATTTAGGCTATGCAGAAGTCTATGTCACCGTAATGGGGCGTGAACTTGGCGATGAGCAAAGTGCAGTGGCAAATAAAGAAACGCTTGATGTACTTAACAAAGCATCTGGTTTCTTACGTCATGAATTAAGCCGTCGTATTAAGACACGTATTACGCCACGCTTGCGTTTTCATTATGATAAGACAAATGCCTACGGTAACTACATGTTTGGTCTGATTGCAGAAGCAGTGAAGGATTTACCTGATGCTGAAGCAAAACAACAAGATGATGAATAAGCTCAATTGCGAAATTGAGTGACATAAAAAAGCCACCTTCGGGTGGCTTTTTTATGTTTAGAGGTTATTCACGACGACGTTGGCGCTGCCATGGTAAAGGGCGATTTAATGCTTCAGGTACATCACCACTCATTGAGCGTAAACGTAAATGTAATGCTGCTTGTGCCATGAGGTTGGCAGATACGGGTGCAGTGATGAAAGCCAATAGTGTGAGTAAAATTTCTGCAAAACCGATGCGTCCCTGAAACGCTGAGTAAATCATGGCGGCAATCAGGAAGCTGCCCAAACCCAAGGTGCTCGATTTGGTGGGAGCATGTAGGCGCATAAACAAATCGGGCAGGCGAACCATACCAATACCGCCGACCAGCATAAAGAATGCACCGATCAGCAAGAAAATAGAAACCAAAATTTCCATGAGTAATTGCATTAAAGGCTCTCCTTAATCGATGACATGACCTGAAGTGAAATAGCGTGCCAAGGCGACGGTTGAAACAAAGCCGAGCATGGCCACCAGTAGAGCTCCTTCAAATAATGAAGTGGTGCTCCAGTAGATGCCTAATACCACAATCAGGCAGGTCGCATTCAAGAATAGCGTGTCTAAAGCCAAGAGACGATCCACAATCGAAGGTCCAATAATTAGACGACCTAGGCACATGAGCATCGAAACGGTAATCGCCACCATGCAAATTCCTAAAGCATAAGGCAAAATGGTCATGTGGCATCTCCTGAGTTGACGTGGAAGATTTCCAGTAATGGCTTTTCATAGCGGTTCTTGATGTCCTGAATATCAATCTCGACATCTTCACTACTTAAAGCATGCACCAGGATATCGCCACGATCCAGATCAATCCCTGCGGAAACGGTACCAGGGGTGGTGGTGATGATCATTGCCAGTAAGCTATTGACTTCATCGTGTTGGGTTTCCAAAGGCACGCGATACCATTTTGGATGTAAGCGATCCATTGGACCCAACACTAATTTTGCAATACGGATGTTGGAAATAATGATATCCCACAGCACCACAAAAAACAGTTTGATCGCAGCGACCCAGTTAATCTTCGAGGTAGGTTGGATAAACGGCTGCACTAGACGAGGAATAATCACTGCCAGCAAAGCCGCCATGACTAAGGTGGCTGCATCTAAGCTATGCGCCAACATTATCCATGTAATGGCAACCAAAACGGAAACAAAAGGATGTGGCAGCCAGCGACTAAGAAAATTTGTTTTTTGCATCGTTATGGCTCCACTGGTTTAAGTTGAGCATTATCAGGAATCAACATTTCTGGAGTCTGCTGTTCTTGAATTTGATGTAACTTATACGGTGAGATGTGTTCACCTGACAAGGTTTTTTCGCTGATGGCATACGGAATTAAATGTGCATTTGGATCACGTGTTTCACCACCATATTTGGTTTCTGGTAAATTCTCAGGATCGAAAGGTTGCACACTAATCACTTGATTGAGTTCATCCTTTTTCAAAAGAGAAGCTTCGTACAAAGCATTATTCTGAATTTGCAGTGCAGCATTCTGTGTATATTGTTGGATCGGTCCAGTCGCAACCATATACACCATTAAACCTGCTAATAGCATGTAAATTGCTGTATCGTTACGTGCAGGGGCTTGCTCTGGAGTGGCTTGATAGGCCATAAAATCCGCTTCAGTATGCGCCAATTCTTCAGGCTTGCTGGCACGCCAGAACAGAATAAAACCGACACGGGTAAAGGCGATAATACTTAACAGACTGACAATCAAAATCACGGCAATAATCAGACCTTGATAAGGCTCATTGGCGGTAGCTTGTAGAATGAAAACCTTACCCAAAAAGCCGCTGAATGGAGGTAAACCTGCCATCATCAAGGCGATCAGGAAATAGCAGATTGAAAGCACATGGTGTTGCTTCATTTGTGGTGCAATTTTGAGATAGTCTTTATAGACACCACGTTGAGAAGTAATCCAGCCACAGAGCAGATAAAAGGCCGCAGCAATCAGCGTGCTGTGGACCAGATAATACAGTGTGGCTGACCATGCCTGTGTATTCATCGTTGAGATGGCGATGAGTAATGTACCAATCGAAGACAGCACCATAAACCCGACAAAGCGGCGTAAGCGTTCCGCACCAATCGCACCAATCACGCCATACAGTGAGGTAATCAATCCTATCGGTAATAACCAGTTTTGTAGAATGGATTGGCTCAAGGCATCATCAAATACCGTACCGTTAACACGCAAAATCGCGTAAATCCCGACTTTGGTCATGATGGTAAAGATGGCAGCGACAGGCGTAGTGGCAACAGCATAAGTCTTTGGTAGCCAGAAACCGACAGGTAGCATGGCAGCTTTAATGCCAAACACCACGAAGAGCAGCAAACCACCCGCAACTGCAAGTTTATGCTGATCAGGTTGTAGACTTGGGATCAGTCGTGCGACATCCGCCATATTTAAGCTGCCGACACTGCCATAAATCATGCCCAGACCAATCAAAAACAGGGCAGAAGCCAGCAGGTTGATGGTGACGTAATGAATGCCGAGCTGGAAACGTGCTTTACCTTGTCCATGTAATAGCAATACATACGATGCCAGTAGCAGGATTTCGAAGAAAACGAATAGGTTGAACAAGTCACCTGTTAAGAAGGCTCCACAGAGTCCCATTAACAAGAAATGGAACATGGCATGGAAATAACGACCACGGGTATCCCATTCACGACTGGCAAACCACAACACAGGTACGGCAAGGGCATAGGTTAAGACCAGCATCAGGGCGGAGAGCTGGTCTAAGACCAAGACAATACCGAAAGGTGCAGTCCATTCACTCAAATTGTAACTGCTGATTTGACCGTGACTGGCAATCATTAAATAACTGATGGCTGTGGCTAGTCCAAGTAATGAAGAAATTAAACTGATGCCGCGTCGCCACGGTTGACGCCAGTCGTAGGCGAGTGAACCTGAACCCGGATTACCCAGTAAAACCAGTAAGAAACCTGTGAATGCAGGAATGATGATGCTAAAAATTGGTGTATGTTCGGCCCAAAATTGGATGAAATTATGCATTAAGGCTCATCCTCACGTGGGTCGACAAGACTAATCTCTTCTTTGGAGTCAACGTGGTCTGTCCCTGATTCATAGCGGCTGCGTAATGCCAGTTGTACAATAAAGGCGGTGGTGGCAAAACCAATCACAATGGCGGTAAGTACCAGTGCTTGCGGTAATGGGTCGCTGGATTTAGTGGCTTCGGTCAACACCGCAGGGGCATTGACTTGTACACGACCCATGGCAAACAGGAACACATTCACGGCATAACCAATCATGGCTAAACCGAGCACAACAGGAAAAGTACGTGCCCGTAGAATCAGGTAAATGCCGGTTGCAATTAATAGTCCAATCGCAGAGGCAATAAGAAATTCTAGACTAATCATATTATTTCCCCTTTGGTAATGGACCAGCCATGCTGGAGTGACGTGAGTCGCCCAACACCGAGATCATCAGCATGGTTGCGCCAACCACCGTGATATACACCCCGACGTCAAAGGCTGCCGCTGATGCCAAATGCATTTCACCTAAAACTGGTGGTGAAACATAGATGTGTGCGCTGGTCAGGAACGGACGTCCCCAATACCAAGCAGCCAGTGCTGTTAATCCTGCAATGCTTAAGCCTGTACCAATCCAGATTTCATACAAACGACCAGATTTGGCTTTCAGCATTTGTTCAGCTTGGTCTTGACCCAATGCAATATACTGGATGATCAGTGCCAAGGAGGTGATTAAGCCTGCAATAAAACCACCGCCTGGATAATTGTGTCCACGCAGGAAAATATACAGGCTAATTACCAATGCCAAAGGCAAAATCCAAGAAGAGGCGATGCGGAGCATTAAAGGGGAGGGGTTAAAGCGGTAGGTTAAACCCTGTGTCGTGGTGGTGCCATGCGTACGCATGCCATCCATTAAACAGAGGGTACCAATCCCTGCAATTCCCAATACGGTAATTTCACCGAAGGTATCGAAACCACGGAAATCCACCAGAATCACGTTAACGACGTTGGAGCCACCACCCAATGGAATGGACTGTTGCAAGAAGAACCAAGAAATCGAATTATGATCGCGGGTCAGAATCAGCCAAGTGATCCAGCCAATCCCAACCCCACCAGCAATTGCAATAATGGCATCGCGCCAACGACGTGCTTGACTGGATTCATACGGGGTGAGTTGTGGTAACAGTGATAGGCTCATTAATAGCAACACAGTCGTGACTACATCGACGGTGATTTGGGTCAACGCCAGATCAGGTGCCGATAAGGTGACGAACACCATGGTCACGACTAAACCGATTGCACCACTAATCAACACTGCTTTGATGCGTTCATGGTGGAACCAGAGCATCATCCAGCAAGCAGAGAACAGCAGTAGCCAGAGCACAACTGCCAGCATTGGTGCATGGGTGAGTTCGCGTGTGCCTGTGGTCAGACCTTGACCAATTAGAGGGACTGCGACCATGACTATACTCAATGCTACAATCCAGATCAGATAGGTCTGTAAGGAACCTGTTTCTGTTTTGCGTTTAATCTTGCGTGAAGTCAGTAATAAATGTTTCAGGAATGATTCAAATAAAAGCTTACCTTGAAATGCCCCTAAAGTTGGATCTAGATCCATACTGCGGAGTTTGCGGTTTTTAGCAAGTACAAAGTAAAAGCTTAGACCACCGACCAGTGCAATTAGACTCATCAGCAAAGGCAGGTTAAACCCGTGCCAAATGGCTAAATGAGTACCACCGAAATCATGTAATTGGGTGCTGGCACGTGTGGTGCTATTGACGATATGTTCAACCGTCAGTGCAGGGAAAATGCCCACTACAATACATAAAATTGCCAAGAGAATGGCAGGGGCGCGCATGCCGATGGGTGGCTCGTGTCCTTCTTTATTTGGGACCTGTGCACCCAGTGGACCATCAAAGAATACGCCATGAACCAAACGTACCGAGTAGGCCACCGCGAAAATACCTGCAAAAGTGGCGACGATTGCAGCCAGAATCAGTACTGGACCATTCAAGTTTGCAAGCAATTCGGTAAAGAACATCTCTTTAGACAAAAAGCCGTTAGTCAGAGGTACACCCGCCATGGCAGCCGCTGTAACCATAGTCAGGGTTGCTGTGAATGGCAGCAATTGCCAGACACCACTGAGCTTACGTAAGTCACGAGTTCCCGTTTCATGATCAACAATCCCCGCGATCATAAACAGCGCAGCCTTAAAAGTTGCGTGGTTGATGATATGGAAAATTGCCGCAGCAACCGCCAGCGGTGAGCCGATACCCAAGAGACACACAATTAAACCAAGATGGCTGATGGTGGAGTAGGCCAATAGACCTTTGAGATCTTCTTTGAAAATGGCAAAGAAAGCTGCCATACAAAAGGTAAATAAGCCAACAAAGGTCACAATATTGTGATACAGCGCAGCCCCTGCAAAAATCGGGAGTAAGCGAGCCAGCAGGAAAATCCCTGCCTTGACCATGGTGGCTGAATGCAGATAAGCCGAAACAGGGGTGGGTGCCGCCATGGCATTGGGTAGCCAGAAATGGAACGGGAATTGTGCGCTTTTGGTAAAAGCACCCAATAAAATCAGCAATAAGGTGGGTACAAATAGAGAATGACTTTGAATCTGTTCTGACATGGTCAGAATCTGGTCAATCTCATAGGTACCTGTAATTTGTCCCAGCAGCACAAAGCCCCCCAGCATCGCCAAGCCACCCATACCAGTAATGGTGAGTGCCATCCGTGAGCCACGCTGTGCAACATCATAGTTGCTCCAGTAGCCAACGAGTAGGAAGGAGGAAATACTGGTCAGTTCCCAAAAAATTAGCAGCAAAATTAAATTATTGGAAAGAGAGATACCCAACATTGCCGCCATAAACAACATTAGTAACAAATACAGTTTGCTCAATGAGTTTTTAGGACTAAGGTAATAATAGGCATATATAAAAATGAGGGTACCGATACCGGTAATCAGCAAAGAGAAGAGTAGACCTAAGGCATCGAGTCGAAAGCTCAGATCAATGCCCAGTTGCGGTAACCAAGACCAGCTTTGAGTGATGACTTCGCCATGAAAGACCTGCTTTGCCTGAGTCAGCAACAGAATTAAACTGCTTAGACTGACTCCGATAGCCCCGAGAGCCGTTACCCCGCGCGAAAATTTCTTCAGCCACGAGACAAGGGTTGTGCCAAGTACTAACGGTAACAAGATAATAATTGGTAGCACACTTGTATCCATTGTCGTGTTAGGTCGAAACCTAAGGGTGAATCTTATCTTTCAAGGATTACAGGACAGCAAAGAGTTATCCAAAAATACTCGATCTTGAAAGCCGTAAAGAAAATAAAAAACGAAAAACAAGTTGTGTTGCGCAACTTGCAAAATTATAGCAAAACAAAATTTTACTATAAAAAAGCCCAATAAATCTGATCTTATTACATGAATAAAACAACATCAAACCATTTTGCGCACACCTGTCCGATTATACGCGCTGAACGCTAGTTTGCGGTTAAAACTTAGGGGTAGAATGCAGTGTAAATCTGCAATTAAGAGGAGGGATCTTTGAAGGAAGAGTCATTCGGTTGTTGCCAAAGTTGTTGTAATTCAGCTTGGGCTTCGGGTGAGAGTTGTTGGATTTGTGCATACAGTTGTTGCGCAGCAGATATCGTAGGTTCATCGGACAATTGTTCCAATGCGGTAGCACCCGATAAAGAAATTTGACTGAGTTCGGCATATATCTGATCAAATTGCTGCTGCAGGGGGTGTAGCATAATATTCTGCACGCCCTGTGAGCTGAGTTGCAGACATTGGTAGGCAGCGGCATTTTCTAAGAGTTCGGTGCGGTTGCCTGTGGCAATAATCTGCAAGCGCGGAAAAACTTGATGTAAATGTTGCAAAATCAGACTGCAGTGGTTTTGATCCAGTTGCTCATCAATCGCATCAATTAATAACACTCCATCACCTTCCAAACACGGATACAGGCTAAGGGGATTGAGTAAACACATGCGCCGTACAATATCGCCAATCAAGGCAATCCAGTTCTTTTGACTGCTGGACAGCTGTTGAAATTGCATGACCTTGCCTTGGTAGTTCACCATCAATTGCAGTTTGGGCTGATATTGCACAAAAATATCATTCAGTTCAGGCACAATGATTTTTAGACTGTCTTTCAAGGCTTTTAAACAGGGAGCATGCAGTTGAATATGCGCCTGAAACAGGGTGTTCGGTACATTTTCAGGTTGTAGATGCGGACCCAAATGTAATTTATCCCGCATCAGTTGCTGGAACAGTTGCGCGGTCTGCGCATTTTCTAGATCACTGATTTCACGAAACCATTCAAAAAAACGACTAAAGGTAGTAAACGGAATCGCAGCCACTTCATAGGCATGTCCTGCCTGAAATACGATTGGGTTATTTTTACTGAGCAAATTGATTTCATTGACAAAGCGTTCAGCGGGATAGTAGGCAATCAGGGGTAAGCCCTGCATCGGGTCTTGCTGTAAGGCGCGATGATAAAGCTGAACCAGTTGTTCCAGTTGATCGGTTTCTGCTTTACTGAGACCTATGCCTTGCTGATTTAAGGTTTTATACAATTGCCAACGACAATAATTCGACTCTTCGGGCTGTGCTGTTTCCGATTCAGCGAGAGTACCGATGTCCGCAGGAATTTCGACACTAATCTGGACTTTGGATTGCAAGCGACTGTGCATGATGTCTTGATCAAGCATGACAACACCAGCGCTACGCAAATCTTTATAGCGAGCAGAAAACCAGGTCAGAGCTTGATAGGCATGTTTTAAAATGCTGGTTTTACCTGAAGCCTGATCGCCTAGAATCAGAGTAATCGGCTGATCATGGTAATGGAATTGCAGTTGTAAATTGGCAAACAGATTGGTGTGTTTGAGCTGTAACGATTTGATTTTCATATAAGCCCCGCATTCGTTCAACAACTAGCCTACTGCTTGGCGTAACGATATAGGCATCTTCTTTTTGAGTTGTTGCATCAAGTCGTAAATATGGTGAATATTTAGACTTACTTTAGCACGAGTGCAGGCGACATACAGCAATCTTAACTCTTCGTCACTAATTTTGTGATCTTGCTCGGTCAGTTTAAATTGATAGTCATCTTCAATATGCACACGGTCCCATTCCAGTCCCTTGGCTTTGTGTGCTGTGGAAATAATATAGTCCGCCTGCTCAATCGGCGTAATTTTGGCTAAAGCGCGTTTGAGTGGATCGGTACCATGATCATCGACCAATTTCACCAAAGGTTTAATGTCACTGCCTTCATTAGTTTCGCAATATTCATGTACATCATGCCATGAGTTAAACCACGCCAGTTCAGGCACATCAGTGACGCGTTTGCCTTGTTTCAGCATGCTAGCGGCATCGACAAAACGATTCAGTTTGACATGATCGGCCTGCAGACTGACTTTATCACCATGCACCAAACCAGAAAGCAGCAGTTCCATGGCACGGGCATTGGTACGACATAAAATGGCATCACGCATTTTGGTGTGTGGTTTATTCACCACTTTAGAATTCAGCAGTGGATTACCCAAAAGTGGTACTTTTTCATTGAGCGCACCTAAAATCGCATTGGCATTTTGCGCAATGCTTTCGCCAAAACGAAATGAGGTGGTCAGACGCGATTCGGGCAGCGGCAATTGCTGCATGGCATTGACTGCACCGCGCCAAGCATAAATCTGCTGATGTGCATCACCGACATAAATCACTTGAGTGCTTTTTTGACGTAATAGGATGCCGAGCATAAGGGGATCGGCATCTTGGGCTTCATCAAACAAGACATAATCTGTAGGAATATTCGGCTCAGACAGTGCCCAAAGTTTTAGATAAACATCATGCCCAATTCCAGCTTGATGGTTGGGATCAATTGATTCCAGCCAACGCCGTTCAATCGCGGGGTAGAGGTGTTTTTGTAAAACGTCTATGTCATCTGGATGCATCCAGTTCGGCGCTTGCAGATGTCGTGGGGCAGGGTATTGCGAACTGGTCGAGCAAAAATAGCTGACGGCATTGGCAACTAGACTGGCAAGACGACTTGGCATCAGTACGTATTTTTCATAACGTCCACCCATCATGCGTCTTAAGGTAATCGGTTCTAGGCGATACTCTTTGGCAATAAAACTTGGACTTAAACGGGGTAAACGCAGTTTATCGGTAATTCCACGTGGAACACTGCGAAATGCCAGCGAGTGAAAGGTGCGGCAATCCACATTGGCGTGAAATTTTTGCTGTGCCTCACTGGCAATGGCTTTGTTAAAAGCGAGATACATGCCACGTCGTTGTGGCATGGCATCACTAACCATTTGCAGAGTCGTGGTTTTACCTGTGCCTGCATAGGCAATCACTTTAAAGGATTGTCCCAGACGAGCGTTATCAATGGCAGTCGCCTGCTCATAAGTAGCGCTCGGTTTCTGATATTGATTCGACACAGGCAAAGCGGACTTAGTGGCTACGGTTGGCTTTTTCAACCAAACCAGAGAGGCCTTGGCGGCGTGCCAATTCATTTAATACCAGTTGTGGATCGAGGTCGAAATGACCGAGCATCACAATGGTATGGAACCACAAATCTGCAACTTCATAAATCAGGTCATTTTTATTGTCTTCATTGGCAACAAGTTGCAGCTCTTTCGCTGCCAAAATGCTTTCAACGCTTTCTTCACCGACTTTTTCTAGGATTTTGTTCAGCCCTTTGTGATACAGCTTTGCCACATAAGAGGAGTCTGGGTCTGCGGCTTTGCGTTCAGCCATCATCTGACCAAGATAAGACAAGACTTCAACCTGTTCTGATTGTGCATTCGATGCATTCATTGCAAGAGTATGCGGATTACTGGATTTTTCACCATAAATGGCGTTTGGATCTTTCAGTTGTGCATCCACAATTTCCCAGCCTTGCGGGGTGAGCTTGCGGTAGAAGCACGATTCACGACCAGTATGGCAGGCAATACCACCATGCTGTTCAATTTGCAGAACAATCACATCGGCATCGCAATCGAGGCGAATTTCATGCACCGTTTGAAAGTGACCCGATTCTTCACCTTTGTGCCATAGTTTATTGCGTGAACGAGAAAAATAAACCGCCTGATTTTTTTCAGCAGTGAGTGCCAAGGCTTCGCGGTTCATCCACGCCACCATCAGCACACGTCCAGTTTGATGATGCTGAGCAATGGCAGGGACTAAACCTTGTTCGTTAAATTTTACTTCATCGAGCCATAGCACATTGTTCATAGGGACTTCACCAAAATCAGTTAATCGAAAAGAATATAAGTTGATGCGAAAAACATCAGGCTATAGTGTAGGTGATCGGGCTGGATTTGTGTGAATTATCTTTACCCAATTTACCTAGGTGGCATAATCAACATGAGCTGAATACGTTCAGCTCATACGTTGTCCTGCGCTTAAAGGTCTTGTATCACTTCAGCAAATCGCTGCTTTTCGACCAGTTCTAAAAACTCATCGCCCAAACGTTGGCTTTCAGCCACGCACTGTTTCCAGAGCTGGATGCGACGTTGTGGCTCTAGGCCTTTGAGGGTGAAATCTTTACGATCTGGTAAACGCCCCAAAGGTAAGCTTGCCAGATATTCCTGCGAAGGTGAAATCAGTAGGGTACGGGCTTGATTGCTCGGATTGGCTTTACGTGATTTAAACATCTTGTCGAACCAGCCTGGGGTGATACTGTCGCTAAAATGTGGATAGAGCACAATCCCTTGGCTTTCAAACGGTAAATCGATGTGATAGTCAATTAAGCCACCATCACGATAGGCACCTTGTGGTGCATCACGGATATTTTTAACCGCAGGCGTTACCCCTGGAATCGAACCGGAAGCCATGAGCCAATCCGCAACATTGTCTTGATTGAAGTTAAGATAATGCGTGGTGAAACTATCGTCTTTAATTTTGAACTGCGGGAAATGTTGAGGCTGGCAAATCACCCGTTGCATAAAGAGGTTTAAATGCTGACGGGAAACGGCATTGCTGCCAATAATGCCGAGCAAAGAACCATACAGCGCCAGTCGCTGATCACTTTGAAACAGATGTGCGGCTTTGGCGGCAATGATGGTCAGGTGATAATCGGGGTGCTCAACCAATTTTTGGGTTTGCTGATTTAAAATGCCTGCCAGCATGTCACGTGAAATTTTTTCGATATCGGCAATTTTCATCTTGTTATGAAAAGGCAGATGGATATAAAGCTCCGCCAATTGCTCGGGACCAAGCTTTTCACCTTGCGCCAGAATCCCTGCAAAGCGCCATGCACCGACAGAAGAACCCACCAAAAAGCGGCGTTGTTTGGCTTGTGGCAGAAAACTGCCAAAGATAGCCTGATCAAGCCCGGTTAAGCCAATGCCTTTGGGACCACCTGCAGCACCGGGTAAAATATCGACCTGTTTGGCATGGAAGCCTTGTTGTTGGATCAGTTGGCGAGCAAGATGACCAGCACGAATGTTCAAGGCGGGAGAGCGCTTTTCAAGAATTTGAATCATAGTGCAATTATAAATATACGAATGTGCACTCAGTTTAAAAGTTCTGTCTAATGGCTCAATGGCGTGGAAAAACTTTAGGTGACTTATCAGTCACTTTAATGCAACGGGTTAATAATAGACAAAACTGTGGATAACTCTCAGGCTATCCACAGTCTGTTTTATCGACAAATATTTATTTAAACAGGCGCCAGATTGACAATAGGCTGGCACAGACAATCAAAATAATAGAGATGTACCACGGGGCAATAATCGCAATTGACAGCAAAATGGCCATCAGACTGCCAAAAATCCAACTGCGTTTTTGTTGGTGTTCCATTTGCAGACGCAGGCTTTGCAGTTCATTCAGCTGTTTCGCATTCCAAGCCGACTGATTTTTTAAGCCATTTAAGCTGTCCACCAGCAGGGTTGGGAAGTCCTGCGCACCCAAAAGTAAATCGGGGATTTTCTGCCCGAGTTCTTTTAGATTTTTTTGCGGATTCATTTGAGCTTTAATCCAATCGGTGAGGATTGGTTTTGCCAAGCTCCAGATGTCTAATTCTGGGTAAAGGTCGGTACCTAAACCTTCCACATGCACCAATGTTTTCAGCAGTAACATCAGTTGTGGTGGAATTTCTAAATGGAAACGACGTGCGATATCCATGACCTGAATCAGAATGCCAGCAAAATCCAATTCATGCATTGGTTTAGAGACCATCGGTCCTACGGTGCGACGCATTTCACGTGCCAAAGCATCTTGGTCGGTACCCGGTGGAATCCAGCCGGCTTGATGCACGATCTGAATCAGCTGCATAAAGTCACTGTTCATCACCGCCAGTAACATGCGAGCAACCGTCATTTGATCGTGCTTAGACAGCTCGCCCATAATCGCACAATCTAACGCAATAAAGCGGGGATTACTTGGGTTGATGGTCTCGACAAAGACGTTACCCGGATGCATGTCCGCATGGAAAAAGTTGTCACGGAACACTTGGGTAAAGAAGATGGTTAAACCTTTCTCCGCCAAATCTTTACGATCCATGCCCATACGATCAAAGGTCGCTGTGTCGGAAATCGGCACACCGGTAATGCGTTCCGCGACCATCACTTCTTTACTGTCCATATAGACTTCAGGCACATACATCATGCTTGAACCGGTAAAGTAATGACGCATGCGACGGGTGTTGTCTGCTTCTAAAGTCAGATCCAATTCGTTCAGGATAATTTGACGGTAATCCTGAATAATCTCGGAAAGATGTAGTGCACGCGCAGCTTCCAAACGCTTTTCTAGGGTTGCACCGAGCCATTCCAGAATTTCGAAATCTTGCAGAATTTGGCTACGAATATCAGGACGCGTGACTTTGACCACCACTTCACGCCCATCATGCAGGGCAGCGGTATGCACTTGTGCAATGGATGCCGCAGCAAGTGGTTGTTCATCGAAGCGGCTGAACAGGGTGTTAACATCGGCTTTCAAGGATTGCTGAATCCGTGTTTTTGCCACATCGCTGTTAAACGGTTTGACGCGATCTTGCAACAACACTAGCTGTGCCAAAACTTCAGGTGGAATCAAGTCACGACGCGTCGAGAGTAATTGTCCCAGCTTGATTGCCAGCGGTCCCATGTCTTCGAGGGCTTGCTTGAGTTTGAGCGGATTTTTACGTTCTTTACTCGACCATGCCGCAGGATGCATGCGAATAATGGCTATGGCATGACGCGCTTTCTCAGGTAATTCTTCCGCAGGAAACAACGTGTCGAGTCTATAGTGCGCAGCGATGCGCCAAAGTTCGAGTAAACGTGAAACGTGCGGAATCATAAAGTGTATTACCTAAATTTAAATAGAGTCTGGAAGGGCATCAATTTGACGTTGCAGTTGCTGAATTTTGGCTTCTGCACGGTCAAGGTTTTGATTCAAAAGACGAGTGTCTTGTTGCAGGTCATCCATTTGCCAGCGTGCAGCAAACAGGCCTGAGTCTTCTTTGAGGGCATCTTCAGCAAAAAATAGATGGCTTTGTAAAGAGCGTTTTAGATGTTTGGGTGCAAGCTGGATTTTACCCAGTTCATGCGCCAAGGCAGGTCCAATCCAAGGGCTAAGATGCGCAGCCAAATCAGGTTCTGCCTGTTGCATAATCCTTTGGATATCTTGCAGTAAATGGTAGTCACCTTGTACTGGAATGGTGCCGACATCTTCCGCTAAAAATAACTTCAGCAGTTCGACCACATTTTTCACCTGCAAGGTTGCTGTTGCAACTGTAAAGGTCTGCTGCGGATCAAACGGGCGTTGTTCAAAAATGGATGGACGCTCTGCTTGACCTGTCACACTCGGTTCAAGACGAACTTTGTCCTGATCAAAGAACACATCTACTGACAACTGCGGTGATTCGAGCACCACACGCAGCATTTTGCCTTGCAATTGATTGAGCTGAATGCGGGTAATAGCATCCAGATCAATCACATGGTGAATCAAGCGTTCAACTGCACCGAGTGCCAGAATGGACCACATAGCTTAACCTTCACCCAGTCCGTTTAAAGTTTAAAACCACGGTGTACTGCCACGATACCGCCTGTGAGGTTATGGTAATCACAGTTCTGGAAGCCAGCCTGTTCCATCATGCCTTTCAGGGTACGTTGGTCTGGGTGCATACGAATCGATTCAGCTAAATATTTATAGCTTTCAGCATCATTGGCAATGATCTTGCCCATGATTGGCAGTGCAGTGAAGGAATACAAGTCGTACAGTTTTGAGAATGGTTCAAATACAGGTTTAGAGAACTCTAACACCAGTAGGCGACCACCTGGCTTAAGTACGCGATACATGGCTGCTAGGGCGGCATCTTTATCGGTCACGTTACGTAAACCAAAGCTGATGGTGAGCAGGTCAAAACTATTGTCCGCAAATGGCTCCAAGGTTTCGGCATTCGCCAAGACGAAGTCGACATTGGTACAGCCTGCATCAATCAGGCGGTCACGACCGACGTTCAACATCGATTCGTTAATATCTGAAAGTACCACATGACCTGTAGGACCAACTTCACGGCTAAAGACTTTCGCCAAGTCACCTGTACCGCCTGCAATGTCTAATACATGTTGACCACGACGTACACCCGACATGTTAATCGCAAAGCGTTTCCATAGACGGTGAATACCAAAAGACATCAGGTCATTCATGATGTCGTATTTGCTGGCAACGGAATGGAATACTTCCGCAACTTTCTGTGCTTTATCTTCACTGCTGACAGTCTGGTAGCCGAAGTGTGTGGTTGCGCCAACATTGCCTGTATTGGCACCGCGAGGCAGATTGTATTTAGGTACCGTGCCATTCACAGGAGTATCGGTTAATTGTTGTTGTAAGGATTGTTGTTGCCCTTGAGGAACTCCCTCAGGAAGTGGACTGTTTAGGAATGGGCTGACTTTGTCTGTTTGTTGAGCCGACTCAGGTGTAGGGGTAGGCGTTTGATTTTCATTAGACATTCAAGTCACTCCTAACATAAAAATAGGGTTAATGTTGCAGTGCAAGCATGATGACAGATTCTCAGCCGATGTACAGTAACCATCATGCAATTGTTATGAATAATATACAGAAAAAATGATGCATCCTGTATCTATGCGCACGATTTTATCTTGTTGCGAATGCGCTGTTATTGAAAGGGATGCAGGTCACCCGCATGCACTTTGGCAATAATCTGACGTTCGATGGTGGTAAAATCTTTCACAAATTGCTCTGCCGATTTTAACGGTTTCATGGCCAAGAAGCCGTCTTGCATAAATTCATACATCACATCGAAATGGTGCTTGTAGGCGACACCTTTACACATTTTAAAAGCAGTATAGACCATGAATGAGCGCATATATTTGTCGAGGCTGGCACCTAACTGATCCAGCAGTTCCAGTTGATGTAACCGTGACTGTCCCTGATCCAGTTTCAAATAGCTGAGACGCATCATCTCATCGGTTAGTGGGGTGTTTGGGGCATAGTCTTCTAATAGTTGACGTGCAACATGTTCATCCAGTTGTACAGCAAGGATTGCCAATTCAACCCCAGCCGTACCCGTTTTAATCGCATTGTCAGGAATCAGTTTTTCGGCTTTATGCACATATTTCATCATACGTGCGATTTGTTGAGCTAAAGCATCAAAATCTGGACCACCGTATAAACGGTTCAAAAAGTACTGCGCCATCAACTGGTTACTTTTCACATTGAAGTGTTGTTGATGGGTGCGTTGCATACGCAGTTTTTGCCACATTTGTACATCGTGCAGGCGTTGAAATAGCTCAGCATTCTGGTGGTATTGCAATTGATTGTACTGTTCTAGTAAGTCATCTAGTACTGCAAGTTTAGACATGAGCTATCTCGATTTGAAACGTGTGCAAATCTTAGAGCTTGTTGCAAGTTCCCGCTATGACAAAATGATCGAATACGGCATGAAAATCAGCCAATTTGTCATGAAATTATACAAAGATCTGTAAAAATGAGCTTTCAGCTTGTTCTATACTGAAACAAAACAGCGGCTTTAAAAGACCGAATTTATATCTTTCAACTGATGGCGAGACAAAAATGGCGAAACAACAACTAGAACCAGCCTTGGTAGATGAAAGCCAACTGTCACTCGATTTAATTGATGCACAATACGCCTTAAAAGATACCCAAGGTCAGCCGAATGCCAAAAGCTTATTGGTGTTGGTTAGCGGTATAGAACTGGCAGGTAAGGGGGAGTCGGTTAAACAGTTACGTGAGTGGATGGATCCACGATATTTGCGGGTGAAAGCCGATGCGCCTGTGATGTTTAATAACACTCAAACCTTTTGGCAACCTTATGCAAAGTTTATCCCTGCGGAAGGACAAATTGTGGTGATGTTTGGAAACTGGTATGGTGATTTGCTCAGTACCGCCTTACATGTGTCGCAGCCGCTGGATGAAACGCTCTACGATGAATACGTCGACAACATGCGAGCCTACGAGCAAGACCTGAAAAATAACCATGTCGATGTGATTAAAGTTTGGTTTGATTTGTCTTGGAAATCGTTGCAAAAACGTCTGGATGATATGGATGCCAGTGAAATTCATTGGCACAAATTACACGGCCTAAATTGGCGCAATAAAAAGCAGTATGAACGTTTACAGAAGTTACGTCAGCGCTTTACCGAAGACTGGATCATTATTGACTGTGAAGATGAACAATTAAGAGACCAACAGTTTGCACAGCATGTATTAAGAGCCATGCAGCATTGCCCTGATTATGTGAAGTCAGCACAACATAAATGGAAACAAGCTGATATCCCCACCATTCTGCAACAACCACCCACCAATAAAATTGACAAGGCCGAATATAAAGCTGAGTTAGATCGGCTGACCCGGAAGGTTGCGGATACCTTACGTTTCGGGGAACGTAATGTGATTATTGCTTTAGAAGGCATGGATGCTGCGGGCAAAGGTGGTGCGATTAAACGGATTGTTAAATGTTTGGATCCACGTGAATACGATATTTATAGTATTGCGGCACCTGAAAAGTACGAATTACGTCATCCTTATTTATGGCGTTTCTGGGGGAAAATTATACCCAATCAGAATATTACGATTTTTGATCGGACGTGGTATGGACGCGTATTGGTGGAGAGGGTTGAGGGCTTTGCCAATGAAGTGGAATGGCAACGCGCTTATGAAGAAATTAACCGTTTTGAAAAAGATCTGACGGACAGCAGTACCGTGGTGGTGAAAATCTGGCTGTCTATCAGTAAAGATGAGCAATATGCGCGCTTTAAGGAGCGTGAAGAAACACCGCATAAGCGCTTTAAAATCACGGCAGATGACTGGCGTAATCGAGAAAAGTGGGACGAATATTTACATGCTGCAGCGGATATGTTTGAACGAACCAATACTGATTATGCACCTTGGTATATTGTCGCTAACGATGATAAATATAGTGCGCGACTGGAAATTTTAAGAAGCATTTTGAAGCAACTCAAAGCAGAGTAATCTGGGTTGAGTTGCTTGGTCGTATTCGGTTTTAACTCGCTTAAGTTTAAACGGTGGCTTGCAGGTTTTTCTTTTGTTGGATGGATTTGGCGAGTTTGTAACAATCTTCTACATGAGCCTCAGCCACTTTTTTCATGACGAAATAGCCGAGACTTGCCGCCACCAGCTGACCACCCAAGGGAATATATTTGGTCACTTGTTTGGTAATCATTTTAGAAGCGACATTATGCAGCGAGCTTTTTACGGCAGTACGAGCCACGATCAGACCTGAAAACTCAAAGCCACGTTTACGTAGTTCTTGCCAGTGAACCTGCTTGGTTTCCAAGTCAAAAACACTGATTTGCTCAGGTGCCAGCCCAAAGCGGGCATTAATTTCTGGAATCAGTTGTGACAAGATGCCAACATCAACCATCACATCAAAAAAAGGCACGGGAATGACCGCTGCACCCGCAGAGACATAGGCACGCTTTTGCACTAGTTCAAGGCATTCGGTGCGGATGTGTTCTAGATTTAATGAGGCATCAATTGAGTCAGGAAGATTGTCTATTTTCATTGTCTAGTCTAAACCTTGTATCTATTTTTATATTGAAGCATCTTTAAGCATCGATTTTCAAAGTCATTTTTAAATCGATGTTGTGCTATACCGTGACATAGACAGTACACCAAGTATAGTCAATAATCTTTATGCTTTTGTAGATTGTCGTTCATTTATCGTTGGAGAATAAATATTCATGGCCATTCACGTGATTCAAAGTCAACGGATTGATGTTTTGTTACAGGCCATGTTGAAAACGGTAAAATCTCAAAGTCGTAATCCCTTGCAGGTGCTCAAAACCCAGCATTTTATTGTGCCATCACCTGCGGTGGAAGCGTGGCTGACCCAGCAGATGGCCGAACAAAAAGGCATTAGTGCCAATACCCAGTTTCACCATCGCATCCGTGGTTTTCAATGGTCCGCATATCAATGGGTGCTGGATCAAGACAAAGAGCAGGTACGTAAAGCCAATATTCCACGCATTATTATTAAATGGCGGGTCTATCAAGCCTTGCTGGCGTATATTCAACCTGAACATTGCACTTTAGCTGCTGAACATCCACTGACCCCGATTGTGCAACGCATTTATGCCAGTGCGGATCAACTTGAACAGGGCAGCGAAAAACAACTGAAAAAGCAGCGTATGTTGTATTGGGTGGCGGAACAGGTTTCCAAATTATTCAGTCATTACATGGAATATCGCGGGCATTGTCAGAAAAACTGCCCTGCCAATCAATGTTCCTGTCCGACCAACTGGTTGCAACGTTGGGGCAATGATCAGGCGTTGCCGATTGAGCAAATGTTCTTCCAGACCAATACTGAAATTTCTGCATTTACTTTGAATCAAGCACATGAATTAGAAGCATGGCAGCGTTGGTTGTGGCAGGTGGTGTTTCATCAGGACTTCATGGAAATGCAGCAGATTGATGCGGCATTTTGGCAGACCTTGGGCAGTGTCGAAGCACCGAATGCAGCAGCACTAAAAAAATTGCCACAGCCTTTGGTGGTGTTTACCTTGCTGGACTTGCCACCGAGTCAGTTACAGTTTTTACAGCGTTTGGGGCAATATATTGATATTTACCTGCTGCACTATAACCCGTCACAGGAATATTGGGCAGACAGTGTCGATCCGAACTGGAAAGCACGTTACGACTTACGCGTTAAAGAACGTTTTATTGCCAAAAATCCGCAGGCAACCGATGAGCAAATCCAACAATTCTTTCAGGATTTCACCCTGCATTTTAATGCCGAGATTCGTGAATCACGCCATCCACTGTTGACCCGTTTTGGTAAGCAGGCACGTGATCATTTTTCACTGCTTTCAGGACTTTCTTCGGGAGAAGATGGGGTGTGGGCAGATGTATTTGTCGATGAATATCCGCTCACTTTATTGGGTAAAGTCCAGTCGGATATTTTGTATTTGGTCGAGCCTGAAGCCAATCAATTCAAATTGGATGCACAGGATGATTCCATTCAAGTGCATGTCTGCCATTCTAGTTTGCGTCAATTAGAAGTACTGAAAGAGCAGCTGATTGCATGGTTGGCACAAGGCTCTAAAGAACACCCTCGCCGTCCGAGCGATATTTTGGTGCTCAGCCCCAATTTAAAAGATATTGAACCGCATATTCGAAGCGTGTTTACACCGCCAGTTCGTGAGCGTGAAGATGCAGAAAGCATCTCGGGACGAATTACCCAAGACAGCATTTATTTGCCGGTGAAAATTGCAGGGGTAACGCAATTGGATGCCGCCAATGCATGGCGCGCGGTGTTGGGACGCATGCAATTGACTCAAGGGCGTTTCCGTCTGGATGACTTTGCTGACTGGTTAGGCTTGGCTGCCACACAGCAATGCTATGGCTTAGACATGAATATGGTTGAGCGCATGCTGGAACTGCTGGAGCAAGCAGGCTTTAAACGAGGACTCGATGCAGTACATTTGGCACTCAGTCTGACTGAAGGCGATCGGGACTACCGCTTTAGCTTTAAATTTGCACTTGATCGTTTGGCTTTAGGCATTGCCATTCCTGAACATACTTTGTTTGAAGACACTTTGAGTTTTGCCGAAGTGATGCCAAGTGATTTTGAGCTGATTGCGAAGCTCATTCAGATTTATCAAGATTTGGATGCCCGCCGTGAATGGTTATTGGCGCATGAACAACAGCAGCAGCCGAAGCAGGTTGAGCAATGGCTAAAAATCTTGATGCAGGAAGTGGCGGAATTTGAGCAAGCGGGTGTAGAGGTATTAGCCACAGTTTCGCAAATCATTAAAAAACAAGAACGAATGCTGACGCTGTCCAACTTCTATGAGGGGCAAGATCAATATGGCTTGAATCAGTTAAGCTTGCCATTGGGGTATTTGCTGGATGAAATTCACACCACTTTGGATGCACAGCTCGATCAGGCGGAACCAACCGGACAGATTACTTTTAGCCAGTTGGGGCAGATTCGTCCAATTCCATATCAATTGATTGTGATGCTGAATTTGGACAGTGGTAAATTTCCAAGTCGTAATCAACATTTACCCTTTGATTTAATGGATATCCTGAAACCACAATTGGGTGATCGCTCTCGTTTAGAGGATGATCAGGGGGCTTTCTTGGATGCCTTGTTGTTGGCACGGCAGAGTTTGTGGTTGTTTTATAAAGGGTTTGATGTCAATGATGGCGAAATGCGTGAACCTTCTACCGCTGTACAGGAATTGATTCAATATTTGGCTTTGATTACTCGGAAAGATGAAGCAGTAGAAGCTGGCCAGAATTTGCAAGGCTTAGACGTACCAGCACAATTGCATACGCTGTACCAGATTCATCCCTTACAACCATTTGATGTTGCAGGCTTTACCCAGTCTAAACCCACCCGCTTTCAGGATCACTGGTATCGGGTGGCGCAGCAGATTGCAGCACCGACAGGTCAACGTCAGGCATGGCAAGATAGTCCCTATCTCACGACGCAAAGTGATTTTCTTAGTCTGCAAAGCCGACAGTGGATTCAGGATGTCTGCTTCCCAGCGCGTCTGTATTTGAAAACTCTTGGGGTGGAAAACTTAAAACCTGAGAATCTACCTGATGAAGTAGAACCTTTGGTTCTAGATGGTTTAGGACGTTATGCAGTGCGGCATTTCTTACAGCAGCAAGGACAGGCGACCCAACCAGAACTGTTATTGGATCAATTACCTGTGGGTAAAATGCAGCAGGCAGCTTGGCAAATTAGTGTGATTGAACAGCAGCAATTACAGGCACGTTTGCAACGTTATGCACCAGACGTCACGCCTGTGACGCAGCAACTCTGGAATATGGATGCCACGATTCAGTTTCAAATCAGTGTTCCTACACAAACGACTCAGCAATGGGTCAGTCTGGAAGCCTCGAGTGCTCGCGCCAAACGACGAGTACAACTCTGGCTGGAATATCTGTTTTGGCTGGCACATGAAAACTTGGGCGATGCAGGACAGGACTTGGTGCGACTGGTGGTGTTTAGTGATCAGACGGTGCTCTGTCGTGGGGTATCTTCCCATCAGGCACGAGAATATTTGAAGGCATGGTTTGAGCTGTGGCAACACGGACAGACGCAACCTGTAGTCTTACCCGCAGCCTTGCTGTTTAAAGTGGCAGAAAAAGGCAAAGAACTGGAATGGCAGCCTGATGAACAAGGCAGACCTCAGATCAAAGATTGGGAAGCTCTGGTGAAAGACTGGCAGGATGATGGACGCTTCGCTGGTTACTCCGTGCTAGACAATGAAGCCAGTCAACAGCACCGCGATTGGCAATTTATTTTGCAACAGCAAGATACCACCGCGTTGTTGGCTCAAGCTTGCCAGCAGTATGCCTATGATTTGTATGCCCCGATTTTTCAATATCAACAGTTGATCAAGGAATAATGCAGATGACCACATTAACACCAGCTGCTGCAATTTCTTATCATCCAATTGTGGATATGCATTTTAAAGGCTTACACTGGATTGAGGCTTCAGCAGGCACAGGCAAGACCTTTACCTTATCCAGTTTGATGGTACGGATTTTCTTGGGTGATTATCTGCCGAATCAGGTGATTGCTACGACCTTTACCCGTGCGGCGGCAGCGGAGTTGCAAGGACGGATTCGCAGTCGCTTGGTGGATACTTTGCGTTACTTTGAAACCTGTCAAACCCTGACGCAATCGGAGCTACAACAGAAAATCGCAGAGGAATCGGATCCTTTATATCAAAAAGTTTTGCAGGATTATGCACCGCGTGTGGATTATGCGCGTGAACGGCTGAAATTGGTGATTGATCAACTGGATGAGCTTTTTGTGGGGACGTTGGACAGTTTTAGCCAGAAGTTGCTGCGTGAGTTTGCCTTTGAAAGCGGAAAAATTGAGCGTGCAGAAATTACCGATGACGCCAAACAATACACGCAGCAACTGATTCACGATGTCTTGCGTGAATGGATTCAGCAGCAACCGCAAAATATTCTGGACTATCTACTGCTGAATAAAAAATTAAAGTCGCAGCAGGCGTATGTGGCAGTGGTAGAAAACAGTCTGAATTTTGCTTCAGCGCATTTTCAAGCAGTGACTGCTCCCGAAGTCGATGTGGAAGGCTTTAGCCAGCAAGTTGAACATTTACTGGGGCTGGACTGGAGCCGCATTGCTGAATTGGCAGATTACTATAGTGCCGATGGTGCACATTTTAAGTTGCTGGCGAAGAAATGGCGCGATGACTACAAATTACAGCAACTTTTGACAATCAAGTTGCCTGAATTATTGGACGTGTTAAAGCAGCAAGGCACCTATGCTTTATTTGCCCCTTTATATGCCGAAACCCTGAAAAATTTGAGTGATGCTACCAATAAAGTACTGAACAAATGCCCTGATGAGGTATTTCAGGGCTTTCAACAGCATGTGCTGATCCGTGAACTCACCGCATTTATGCAAAGTCTGGATAAGCTCAGCTTTGATTTAGAAACGCTGGATAGCTATTTGCAGTTCTATCTGGCTTCGGAAGTGAAAAAGCGCTTGCCGCAAGTGTTGCAGCAAAAAGGCGAAACCACCTTTGCTCAGCAAATTCGTACCTTAGCCGATGCTCTGCAAGATGGGCAAGGCGCGCGCTTTGCTCGTTTTGTCCAAGCGCGGTATCCCTTAATTTTGGTGGATGAATTTCAGGACACCAATCAGGATCAGGACAATATGTTGGCACGCATCTGGCGTGATGCAGGACATTATGCCAAAGGCTGCATGATCATGGTGGGTGACCCGAAACAGGCGATTTATGGCTTCCGTGGCGGTGACATGCTGACCTATAACAAAGCCCGTGTCGATGTGTTGAGTAAGCAGGGACGGTTGTATAGTCTGAAATACAATCACCGTTCTGTGGCTGAACTGGTCACGGTAGTGGATGCCTTATTCCAGCGCCAAACCCAATTTGGCGAAGAGGTTGAATACACGGTAGTTGAGGCTGGACCACGTCCACATCCAGTATTGGTCGATACCCAAGGCAACAATCATCAGCCTTTACGCTGGCTAATGCTGCAAGACAAGAAAGATGAATTTATCCAAGTGGCGTGGAAAATCCGTGATTTACTCAATCAGGGGATTCAGCAGCAACTGTATTTGGCAGAAAGTGCAGGCAACCGTGGCGTAGATGAAAATGACATTGCGATTTTATCCAAAAACCATGATGGACTGGATAAGGTGCAATATGAGTTAGAACGTTTGGGCATCCGGGTGAATCGACCTTCTAAGCGCAGCGTCTTTGATAGTCCAATTGCACAGGATGTTGCCGCAATTTTAACAGCAATTATGCATCCTTATGATGAAGCCAAGGTGAAACGGGCACTGCTTACACGCTTACTGAATTTTCAACTCAGCCAGTTGATGGAATTGGAACAACGTCCTGAAGGATTGAGCCAGTTTATTGAGGATTTTGATTACATTCGGGAAATGTGGTTTAACACGGGCTTTTTAAGTGCATGGCAATATGCTTTAAACCTGTTTAAAGCCTGGTCGAATTTGGTTGCCAGTCAAAGTCGTGACAATGAACGTTGTGTGGTGAACTTACGCCATTTAACTGAATTGCTGAGTCAGCACAGTGAGCAGTTTCAAGGACCACAGGCGCTCTATCACTGGTATCTCAGACAAATTCAAGCACCAAGTGAGCGTGAGTGGGAGCTGGAGCGCAAGCTGTCGAATGAGGCAGGCGTGCAGCTGATGACCATCCACCAATCCAAAGGTCTAGAATTTAAAATCGTATTCCTGTTGGGCGCAGATAAAGATTTTCGGGAAATGAACAAGACCCTGAATTTCTCTACCCAGCAATTGCCCGATCCTGTGACAGGACAGCCCGAAATGCAGCGTGTGATTGCGGTGAATGACAAACACCTTTTGGATGACGTGGCGATTCAGCAGCACAATGCTCGTGCCGAGGCAGAGCAGCATCGTTTATGGTATGTGGCATTGACCCGCGCCAGTCATCGAGTCTATGCCATGTTGCAAGATCAGGCAGGCAAGTCGAGCACAGGTTTGGCGTTCTGGCGTGGGCATGCTGATCAAGTTTTTCAGCACCCACATAGCACAGATGAAGCCTTTTTAACCGACTGTCCTGCTGCAATCAAACTTGTACATGAACAGACGATACCCGAACTTTATGCAGTTGAGTTTCCAACACAACGCTTTTATCCGCGTGCCAAAACTAGTTTTAGTGCCTTGGCTCAGCATCTGAGTCGGCAGCAAGCACTGGATGCACTCGCGGTACAGCGTGAACACTTGCAAAGTGCAGCGGATGAAATCAATCTGGACGTGATGGAACAGTCTGAAGAGGTTGCTCAACAGATCAGTTGGATTCAACGCCAATTCCCAATGGGAACGCTAGCAGGAAATTTCTTGCATGAAATTTTTGAACATATTGATTTCCAACAGCCACAAGACTGGAAAATCGAAGTTCGCCGTCGTTTTAAAAATGATTATCCAAGTTTGTGGCATGCACTGTGCGACAAATATCAGCAGGATTTTCAGCAGTTGGATGAAGAGCAGTTATTGCTGTGGATGACGGAATGGTTGTTGCAGGTACTTTCGACTCCATTGCATCAACAGTTTTGTCTGAATCAGTTGAATGCAGAGTCGCATCTGGCTGAATTTCCGTTCTATTTGTCATTGTCCAATCATGTCTTGGCTATTAAGCGCATACAGGACTTATATGCCGAATATGGCATTTTCATGCCTGAACTGAATGCTGCCAATTCCGCACGCTATCTAACTGGTTCCATCGACTTGGTCTATTTTGATGGGCAGCGTTACCAAATTGCCGATTACAAGAGTAATTTCTTGGGTGCGGATATTGCAGATTACACCTCGTCAAAATTACAGGAAAGCATGTCGCATGCCAGTTACTGGTTGCAGGCGGGGCTATATTTGGTGGCGCTGCATCGCTATTTACAGGTGCAACTGGAAGACTATGAGATCGAGCAGCATTTAGGTGGCGCCAGTTATCTGTATTTACGAGGTATGCGTGGTGATGCGCAGTATGGGGTCAACTATTGGTGCCCTGATGCAGAATTTATTCTGCGTTTGGATGCATTATTGGGCTATTTTGCTGAAGAGCATGTTCATAAAAGTGCATAAGTCGCGATTGCTTCTATGTAAAAACAATGAATTAAGTTGTGGATAACTTTGAGGATAACTGTGTGGAAAACAAGCGTGAACAGCCATTGAATGCCGAATGGATCAAGTCGTGGAGTCAATACATTCAGCAGCCTCCTTTTTGTGCAACACCCAATCTACAGACAGATGCTGTGATTCAGTCCGTGTTCGAAGCGATGCTACAGGGCAATAGTTGCGTGCCTGTTGAGGCAAATGCGCTGCAAAACTTAGAGGGTTTGGCGGTCAGTGCGAGTGAAGTGTCGAATGGTGTTGCACCCTTTATTTATGACACTCAGTATTTATATCTCTATCGTTATTGGAAACAGGAAGCCACACTGGCTCAACATGTGGCACGACTAAAAAAACAATCAGTTGCTGTGGTCGATGACCAAGCTTATGCCACTTTACTCAGTGATGAGCATCAGCAACAGGCACTGCGCATGGTGTGTCAGCAAGGCTTGAATATTATTACAGGGGGACCAGGAACGGGTAAAACCTATACCTTGGCACGTATCATTGCAGCGTTGAATCAGTCTTTACCTAATTTACGGATTGCCATGGCAGCACCGACAGGCAAGGCAGCACAGCGCATGAAAGAAGCACTGCAAAAAGCCCTGAATGATGAAAACTTGCAAGCTTTAGTAACACCAGCATTGAAACAATTAAACCCGGTCACCTTGCATCGTTTGTTGGGTTTGGGGCATTCCGCACGACCACGTTATGATACGACACAGCCTTTACCTTATGATGTGATTGTGGTGGATGAAGCCTCGATGCTGGATTTGAATCTCGCCAGCATGTTGTTGGCTGCTGTGCCCAATCAGGCGCGACTGATTCTATTGGGTGATGCCAATCAGCTGGCATCGGTGGATGTCGGGGCAGTGCTGGCAGATTTGCAACAGGTTCCTGCCTTGCAGGGCAATCGGGTGCATTTAAAGACCAGTCGACGCTTTGATGGTGAAGCACTGATTGGACAGATGGCGGCATTTATTCAACAACCACCTGACGTGACCTCTCCGCAAGCATTATTGGAGCAATTTCATCAACAGGTGGTTGCTCCGACTGAACTTCAAGCAGTGCCCCTTATCGCAGATATGTCGAATGTGTTGCAACTGGAGTATTTCACGGAGGAGGTTCAAGCCCCAGAGCTGTATTACGATAAACTGATGCTGGGCTATCAGCGCTATATGGAAGCACTGAAAACACATTTAAGTGCTGATGACCCTGAAGTGTCTATTCCACATGTCATTCAAGTTTTTGATGATTATCGAATTCTTACGGCGATTCGGCATGGCAACTTTGGCTTAAAACAACTCAATCAACAGATGGAACAGCGCTTACTGCATGGACTGAGTCGCTATGCCACCAAGCAAGGTGATTGGTATGTCGGACGTCCTGTGATGATGACCTACAATGATTACCAGTTGGGACTGTCGAATGGTGATATTGGCATTTGTTTTAAGCGGCAACATCAGGGGCAGGCACAGTTTGAGGTTTATTTCCCAAGTCTAGAGAAATGGGTACTGGCAACACGTTTGCCAAAGAGCATTGAAACTGCTTTTGCATTGACCATTCATAAATCACAAGGTTCGGAGTTTACCCATACGGCTGTCGTGCTAGATGCACAAGCGCAAAATTTATTGAGTCAGGAATTACTTTATACTGCTATTACCCGTGCTAAAACCGTGGTGAGTGTGCTGGCAGATCCTCTGTCACTCATGCAAGCGTTGTCAAAAAGAACCACTCGCGTCAGTGGAGTTTTAGAAAAAATAAAAGGTATTCTGGATTATTAAGCTGTACTAAATACTGTTAAGTTTTGTACGAAATAGCTTACAGTGATTCGAGATATTTGCGCATAGAGCTTTCATTCGGTTTCTGAGAAGATGAGTTCACATAAAGAGCACAACACGGAACGTTGAGCCATAATCGCAAAAGGATAATAACAAAGTCAGAATTTGACAGCGAGCTTACAGTGAAGTAGGTGAAAGAGGAAACTTACAGCCGCTAAGCCTTGTAGTTTTGGGAGAGACTACAGGGCTTTTTTATTGCTGTTCGTTTTGTATGATTTACAGCCTTCGACTTCTTCAACACTGATTTATTCCGCTCAACTGCTGTAAGTTAAAACGTACATCGAGTTAGGAAAAACACCTCTAGTCTTCTTTTTTTATTGTGGCAAAATGTTACACATAAGGACATCTTGGTGGAAACAAGGATTGTTTGCACAATAAGCGCATAATGCGCAATAATAAAAACAATGACAAAAATAAATATAAGAACTACAGCGCAATGAAAAATGCCCAAGTTTAGCTTGGGCATTTTTCTTTTTGTATTTAGAGGGTGAATAGATTGGCATAAAATATCAAAAAATGATTTATGCATAGTAAAAGCTAGTGAGTGTTTATTGGTGTTTTGTGAGATTTAACGCACATTTTTATCTGTTTGTATCTGAACATAAAGCACGATCCAAGATCTTTTTATAAGATTCAAATTGTAGTCTGCAACTCTAGTATTAATGAGGATGTCGATTAAAATTTCGGCTGTTTATTCTCACTAAAGACATGCTGTCTATAGAGTTTGCATTTTAATGCTTAAGAGAATGCGGCTCTAATTGCTAAATGGAAATTAAAATGTGATTTATTATTCATTTTTTAATTTTAAAGCAAAGCTGAGGAAACATTTCATACCAAAGTTGTATGAGAGTGATTGAAAAGAATAGTTTATTTATTTAGAAAATTTAAATAGTGCGCATATTTTGCAATCAGCACCGTTTTCCCTTAAAATATCGCTCTTGCTGTAGTGATGCACGGCAGTCAATTGAGCAATCAATTGATTCGAATCAAATGTAATTTATTAAGCATCTCGGAGAAATCGAATGGCTTTAACAAACGCAGATCGCGCAGAAATCATCGCTAAATTTGCTCGTGCTGAAAACGACACTGGTTCACCAGAAGTTCAAGTAGCTCTTTTAACTGCTCAAATCAATGACTTACAAGGTCACTTTAAAGAGCACAAACACGACCACCATAGCCGTCGCGGTCTTATCCGTATGGTTAACCAACGTCGTAAGTTACTTGACTACCTAAATGGTAAAGATCACGGTCGTTATGTTGCTTTGATCGGTGCTTTAGGTTTACGTCGTTAATTCGATTGAAACTTTTATTTTCGGATTATTGCATGTTGAATGCTGTATTACTGAAAACTAAAGTCTATCTAGCTGTGTCTAGATAATGGGGAAGGGGCGAATGTTTCGCTCCTTCTTTGTGTTTAAAAATGGTGTATCTAGTGAGGTCGGCTTCTAAGCTTTGTCATTTGCACAAACTTATGGTTGTGAATGCCAAACCTTAGGGGTCTCCACTAGAATAAAATCAGGAAAGAAAAATATATGTCGATGTTTAATATTATTCGTAAAGAATTCCAATATGGTCAACACACGGTTGTTTTAGAAACAGGTCGTGTGGCGCGTCAAGCAAACACTGTTGTGATCACCATGGGTGGCGTAACGGTATTGGTTGCCGTTGTGGCTCAACCTACAGCGAAAGCGGGTCAAGACTTCTTCCCGTTAACTGTTAACTACCAAGAAAAACAATATGCTGCGGGTCGTATCCCGGGTGGTTATGGTAAACGTGAAGGTCGTGCTTCAGAAGCAGAAACGTTAATTTCACGCTTAATTGACCGTCCAATCCGTCCGTTGTTCCCAGAAGGTTACTACAACGAAATCCAAGTTACAGCAACTGTTGTTTCTTCTGACAAAACCATGGACGCTGATATTGCAGCTATGCTCGGTACTTCTGCTGCACTTGCGATTGCAGGTACACCGTTCCGTGGTCCAATCGCTGGTGCACGTGTTGGTTTAATCAACGGTGAATACATCCTTAACCCAAACAACGAACAGTTGAAAGAAAGTGATCTTGACCTTGTGGTTGCAGGTACAGAATCAGCTGTGTTGATGGTTGAATCTGAAGCGAAAGAACTTTCAGAAGACCAAATGTTGGGTGCTGTGCTTTTCGGTCATGACGAAATGCAAATCGCAATTCAAGCGATTAAAGAATTTGCAGCAGCAGCAGGTGCAACGGAGTCTACTTGGACTGCACCAGAGAAGAATGAAGATCTTCGTACTAAATTGAAAGAAGCTTTCGAAGCGAAAATTTCTGAAGCGTATACCATTGCTGTTAAGCAAGACCGTTATGCAGCATTAGACGCGATTCAAGCAGAAGCGGTTGCACAATTCGTTCCAGAAAATGACGAAACTGGTATTGCTGATGACTTGAACGAATTGTTTGAAGATTTGAAATACCGTACGGTACGTGACAACATTTTGTCTGGTAAACCACGTATTGATGGTCGTGACACCAAAACAGTTCGTGCCATTGATGTTCAAGTGGGTGTATTAGGCCGTGCACACGGTTCCGCATTATTCACACGTGGTGAAACTCAAGCATTGGTAACCACGACTTTGGGTAATACGCGTGATGCGTTGATGGTTGATACCCTAGCTGGTACAAAAACTGACAACTTCATGTTGCACTACAACTTCCCTGCATACTCTGTAGGTGAAACGGGTCGTGAATCTGGTCCTAAGCGTCGTGAAATTGGTCACGGTCGTTTGGCGCGTCGTGGTGTTCAAGCTGTTCTTCCTGCGGCTGACCGCTTCCCGTACGTGATTCGTATCGTATCGGATATTACTGAATCAAACGGTTCATCTTCAATGGCTTCTGTATGTGGTGCTTCATTATCACTTATGGATGCAGGTGTTCCATTAAAAGCGCCAGTTGCAGGTATTGCAATGGGTCTAGTGAAAGAAGGCGAGCGTTTCGCAGTTCTTTCTGACATCTTAGGTGACGAAGATCACTTAGGTGACATGGACTTTAAAGTAGCTGGTTCTGCGAACGGTATTACTGCACTTCAAATGGATATCAAGATCGAAGGTATCACTGAAGAGATCATGGAAGCGGCATTGAACCAAGCGTATGCAGGTCGTATGCATATCTTGAACGAAATGAACCAAGTGATTTCACGCGCTCGTCCTGAAATTTCAATGCATGCACCAACTTTCCAAGTAATTAACATCAACCCAGACAAGATCCGTGACGTGATTGGTAAAGGTGGTGCAACCATTCGTGCGATTACTGAAGAAACTAAAGCGGCAATTGATATCGAAGACAACGGTACAGTTCGCGTATTTGGTGAAACTAAAGCTGCTGCGCAAGCGGCGATTGCGAAAATCCAAGCGCTTACTGCTGAAGTTGAACCAGGTACGATTTACACTGGTAAAGTGATCCGTATTGTTGAATTCGGTGCGTTCGTAAACATCCTTCCAGGTACTGACGGTTTACTTCACATCTCTCAAATTTCAAATGAGCGTATTGCCAATGTTGCAGACGTATTATCTGAAGGCCAGGAAGTGAAAGTACAAGTTGCGGATGTTGATAACCGTGGTCGTATTAAATTGACTATGAAAGATATTGAGCAAGTTTAATCCCTTGACTGCATAATCTTTCAAAAAGCCTGCTCTTGAGCGGGCTTTTTTATGCCTGAATTTTTAGGGATGAAGGTGAAATGAAGAAAGTTTGTGGTGAAATTGCGATAAAAATGAATCTTATCAGCTGAATGCATTACACTCGAAGCCATGAATTGAATAACAAGATTGACGGAATAGAGTGACTAGATAGATGCAAAGTTACTATTTTTATCAACATCCGACTGATGCTTATCTGTATGTACAACAACAGCCATTGGAAGATATTGAGCCAGAATTTATCTGGGTAGACAGCACACGTGATGATGTCGTGAATCATGCCGAGCAATGGCAAAACCAAATCTTTGAACTGACCGGCATTAGCCTGAATGAGTTCCATCTTAAGGATATTTTGAATCTGGAGCATCCGTGTGCTTTCGATGCTATGGAAGATTATGATCTCTTAATTTTCCGTAAATTGATTACGCCAGATGACAAGATTCAAGTTGGGGAGCAAGCCCTAGAACAGCATGAGCGTTTTTTCGGTCTGTCGACCACACCGATTAGCTTTATCTTGACCTCACAAGTATTGATTACGGTGCGGGAACAGGGGAATCAGGTGGTGGAGCAATATATTGAACGGATCAACGCGATTGCAGCCCGTGCGTTGGATGAACAAAACAAGCCACGTAAACTGTCACATAGCCCTTTGGATTTAGCATTACGCTTACTCAATGCTATGGTGGATGGTTATTTGGATCTGAGAGCTCCCTTGACCCGACGGGTGGAATATTGGCAGCAGGAGCTGTTACAAGGTCATCGACGCTTTGCCAAATGGAATCAGCTGTTGCAAGAGAATATGGCGTTTCAGCAAATCGAGAATTTATGCGAAGAGCAAATTGAAGTCTTACAAGAATTGCGTGATGAAATTGTGGAAAATTATTCCCATCTGAAGCCGAAAAAGCGCTCAGAAAAACGCGATATCGTATTGGTGCGTACCGATGATTTGGTCAGTCATGTCGAGCGGATTCAAAAGCATACCACGCGCTTACGCAGTGCCGTACAAGCAGCCATTGAATTACACTTTTCGGCGATTGCCAACCAGACCAATGAAAACATGCGTATTCTTGCGATTATTACCGCAATTTTCGCTCCACTGACCTTACTCACAGGGATATATGGCATGAACTTTGAGTTTATTCCAGGGCTAAAATCTCCGCTTGGATTCTGGATCATGTTGGTGGTAATGCTGGTGACCACCATCTGGTTGCTTTTGTATTTCTACCGCCGTCATTTGGTTGGACGTGGGGAAAAGAGTGTGATGGATATGCTGGCACAGCAACATAAAGATCAGCATGTGGGCTTATTGTGGTTCTTGGATTATGAGCCAATTAAGCAAGGCGTTAAAGTCACCTTAAAAGAAGTAGAAAAACTAACCAAGTTAAAATAATCACGATCAAATACAAGAAGATGTCATCAAAGTGACATCTTCTTTTTTTATGCTCTATATGGTCAAAATGTTCTGATAGGACTTTGTTTTGATCAAGATGATTTAAGTTAAATCAAATGCATAGGCTGCTCATGATTCGCTTAGATTTGTAGAATTCGCATGGTGCTGTAACAGGCGATAAATCTCATCTTTGAGGCGCAGTTTTTTTCGCTTTAAGGATTCTATGTCATCATTAATGCGAAACACAGGATTCAGCTCACGCTGGCAAATTTCCTGATCGAGTATTTCGTGCTCTTCAAAAATTTTCGCAAAATGCGGATTATCTTGACGTAATTGCGGAATAATTTCGCGATGTTCTGGGAACATGAGTTTGACTTTTTTATTACATTCTTTTGTTTTCATGGAACCGTATTTCTCTCGTATTGGCGATCAAAGAAGAAACCCATTCAATGATGTTTCTGCATCAAGGAATGGGTGGTGTTTTGGGGTTATGATTGTTGATGATGTGAATGTCGAACTTGGCGACGTAATTGTTGTACTTCATCAATCAGGTCCAGCATCATAGCCACTGCAGAAAAACTGGCATCAAAGTCACGTTGTAAACGATAGGCTTTACGTGCGCGCGAGACATCTTCACCAAAAAATTGATGAATGCGCTCTTCAGGACGTGTCGGCAAAATATCGTATTCCAACAGCTGTAAAACCCATTCTGGGCTTTGACCACAGGCTTCGGCAAAGTGTTTTAAATCGAAACTACGATGTTCATCGACGATCTCTGCGGTGCAATAACCGTCGCAAATAATTTCTCGATAATGAATGGTTGTCATAGCGTTCTCCTTAAAGTTGTCGAGGCTTAAACTGCGAAAAGGCTTCGGCAAACACTTGGTAAGCACGTTCTTGTTCTGCACTTTGCGCAGGTGGATTCACAATGTTAAGAATTAAAAATAAATGTCCTGCTGTTTTATTGGGAATCCCTTGATTTTTTAAACGTAATTGTTGTCCTGTTTGCGCATTCTTCGGCAGATTGACCTGAACTTTTGTTCCTGCTGGCGTCAGTAATTCTATTTGTTGTCCCAAGGCTGCTTCCCACGGGGTCACGGGAATGGTGTAGTAAATATCTGTGCCTTCAACGCGGTACTGCGCCGTATCCTTATAATAAATTTCAATATACAGGTCTCCATTTTCGCCACCGCGCACACCAACTTGTCCTTGTCCAGTCAAACGAATTTGTTGTCCTTCTTTCATTCCTTTGGGAATTTTGACCTCTAAGGTCTTACGCTGAACTTCGGGTTCTCCATAGGCATTAATGGTTGGAATTTGCAGGGTAATCTGTTGTGAAGCACCATGAAAGGCAACATCTAGGTCGACCTCAAGCTTGGCGTGTTGATCTTCACCTCGGAAAGATTGTTGTCTTTGTTTGTACTGATAGTTTCCTCCTCCAAAACCAGTCCCAAAGCGACCAAAAAGGTCTTCAAATCCTGAAAAATCGGAAGAATTACCTTGACCAAATCCTTGCCGATAAAACTCAGCCTCATCAAATCCTGAAGCACCTGCTTGTCCACCAAACCCTGAAAAACCTTCAGGATGATCTAAGATGAAATCATATTCTTTTTTCTTTTCTTCGTTACTGAGGGTGTCGTATGCGACATTCACTTCTTGCATACGGGCTTCAGCATCACTTTCTTTACTAATGTCGGGGTGGTACTTGCGTGCCAACTTCCGATACGCTTTTTTAATTTGGTCTGGGGTTGCGTCGCGTGTTACCCCAAGGATTTCGTAATAATTCTTAGGCATAAGAGCATAGTTAAATTGATTATATTTTCATCAATATTATTATGTCTTTCGGAAAGTGGGAAGTAGTGTAGAACTGTTCGTATTTGTTTCAAATTATGACAAGAAAAAAAGCCCACTTGGGGCTTTTCTGTAGCGTAGATCGTAGAGATTAATTCACTTTAATCCATGTCATATGGCGTACATTGGATGAGCCTGCAACCTGACCACGAATTTGCAGATATTTGTCTTGCTGACCTAAACGGGCTTCTGATGCATATTGCTGTCCAGATAAAGGATCAAGAAATTTACCTTCAATAAATTGGTCACGCTTTTCAGGATTGCGTTTTAAGCCCGATAAAATGGTTAAGCCAATCATCGGCTGATCTTTCAGGTTGCCTATGCACTTTTGGCAAGTAATCAGTTTCTCTTTGCCGGGTAGGGGGCGAATTGCAGTGACTTGGGCACTGTACAGATTATTTTGGTCTTTGCTGATGATCACATCTGCCAGTGAGTGCCCTGTACGATCATCCATGGTTTTCCATTTGCCAACCAGTGGATCTGTTGCTGCCAAGCTGTGCGCACTGTAGAGTAACGCAGAAAGGAAAACCGTACGGGAAAGAAAAGAAGTTCCCATGAAACATTACCTCAATATCAATGTATAAAATTAGAATGAATCACATATAAAAATTATGGATTTATTGTCATATTAGGACGCTGTTCAACAAATGATTGTTATCTAGGTCGCAGTATTTTATAAAGTGTATGGGTGGTTCGAATAAATACGATTTTAGTCCAATAGATTCAAAGACTAAGGCAGGTGTGCTGTAAAGATGAGCGTGGTCGGAGTAATGCTGTAGGGCTGTTTCAGGAGGGGGTGACTGCCTGTAGTACATGACGAGTCGATGAGTACAGGCAGACGGCGCAATCAGTACTTAACTTAAATGCTCACCAAACAATCCAAGCGCTTCTTCAGCGGTAAATTGATATTGGGTATTACAGAACTGGCAATCCATGGTAATTGGATTTTGATGCTCTAAGGTTTCACGTACTGCTTCCACCCCAATCTGTTGCAGGGCGTTGGCACAACGATCTTTAGAGCAGGTGCAACCAAACTTGAGTTGTTCAATTTCAGGCAGACGGACGTCTTCTTCATTGTATAAACGGTACAGAATTTCATTGGCTTCTAAGTCGGTCAACTCTTCCACTTTTAAAGTTTCTGTAAGCATGGTCAGACGTGGCCATAAATCTTCATCTACACGTTGCTGTTCTTCTTCACTGATACGCGGTAACAATTGAATCAGTAAACCACCTGAACGTTGCGCAGTACTTGCCAGCACAATACGGGTTGGAATCTGCGCAGAAAGATCGTAATACTGCATTAAGCAGCCAGCCAGAGTCGGTTGATCTAGTGGCACGATCCCTTGATAACGCTCACCAAATTCAGGTTCAATGTTAATGAACAACACAGGACTGACTAATGCTTTCAGCACAGTGCTGCTGTCGCTTGCGGCTTGGAAGCGCGGATCTTCCTCATAGTCAGCCAAAGCACGGACTTCACCTAAATGGTTGCATTCCGCCATTGCCCACTTGAATGTTCCAGAGGCTTGAATTTGTAAGCTGATACGCCCTTTAATTTTTAGCGTACTCGCCAGTAAGGCCGTCGCACTGAGCATTTCACCCAGTAAAATTTCTACGGCTTGTGCGTAGTCACGTTGGGCAAGAATTGTTTGTAAGGTTTCTTCCAAGTGAACGACTTCACCACGTACAGGGCAATCTTCAATATAAAAGCGTTGACGTATATCAGACATAATTTTCTCCAAAACCCTGCTTTAATGGTGGCGATATTGTAAAACACAAGTCACTTTCCTTCATCTCGTGTCACATCTATTCGGGTAGAATCTAAACCGCGTTGTAAATCGATGCCTGTTTCGACCGCACGAATTTCAGCATCGCGCTCAAACAAATGTTCCAGTTCAGCTAGGGCATTGCGATGCGATTCATATACCTTCTGTTCGTCGGTATAGACGCGTTGTTGCTGTGCTAATAGCTGTTGATCATAATCGCGAAATAACTCAATGCTTTTCTTGGCATCGCTGTCACTGACTCCTAGATCACACAAGGCTCGATACGCCATGCCAAGCGAAGATAAGTAGGTTTCTCGCCAAATATGCTGTACACCTAAGTCACGTAATAAGTGTACATGATGTCGGTCCCGCGCTCTGACTAATAACTGTAACTCGGGGTAATTTAAGCGTATATGACGTGCAACATTCATTGAATCTTCAATATCATCAATCGCCAGAATAAATACTTTGGCGTGTTCAATACCTGCAGCTCTTAAAATGTCAGGATGCGTTGCATCACCATAATATAGATGCCCACCATAGTTACGGACAAAATCGACTTTTTCTAAATTACTGTCGATGGCGGTAAACTTTTGGTGTTGCAGATGCGCCACCCGTGCAATGGTTTGTCCAAAACGACCAAAACCTGCAATGATCATGGCTGGTCGCTGATCCAGAATTTCATCGTAAGCGGGTACTGTCACTGGTGTAATACGCGGCACAATCCCTTGACGAATAATCCAGTATAGAACTGGGGTAAGTATCATCGAGATAATGACAATTAAGGTTATAGGCGCGATAATCGCTTCTGTAAGCAGTTGTTCGCTTTGCGCCACACTGAACACCACAAAAGCAAATTCTCCACCCTGAGCCAAACAACTGGCGAGCAGTAAGCTATTGGACCATGAAACCTTATAATAACGTGCGATAGCTATTAAAAGGGTGAATTTGATCAGCAGTAATAGCAGTGCGCCAGTGAATATAAACAGTGATTGTTGCCATAACAATTGAATTGGGGTCAGCATGCCCACAGTCATGAAAAACAGCCCTAGTAACAGTCCTTTAAAAGGTGCAAGACTGGCTTCAAGTTCATGTCGAAACTCGGAGTCTGCCAGTAATACGCCTGTCAAGAATGCACCTAGTGTGGTGCTGATATTGAGCAGATCCATCAATAACACAACAGCGAGAACAATGAATAAGCTGATTGCTGTAATTAACTCATGCGCACCTGTTTTCACGATAAAGCGGAAAAAAGGGCGAATTAAAAAGCGACTAAACAGAAATAGCCCTGTGAATGCCGCCACAATTGCCGCAAAGTAGGCGATGCCATAATGGGAGGCTTCATTCCCTGCAAGTAGGGGAATGACTGCAATGAGTGGAATTGCGGCAATATCTTGGAACAATAAAATTGAGAAAGATTGTTGTCCATAACTGGTATTCAGTTGTTGTTTCTCAGTCAACAGTTGTAATACAAATGCAGTTGAAGACAGTGCCAGTGCACTGCCAATTACCAAACTGGTCGCAATACCTTGTTGCAACACGAAAAACAGAATAGTGCCAATCACTACCGCAGTGATACCGACTTGTGCACTGCCCATGACAAAGATGGATTGGCGCATCGTCCATAGCCGTTGTGGTCGCAGCTCCAAACCAATTAAAAACATCAGGAAAATCACGCCAAATTCAGCCAGTTTATGAATTGCTTCGGGGTCATTGGCAATATTCAGCACATGCGGTCCCAACACAATACCCGTGATGAGATAGCCCAAGACTGTAGCAATACCCAAGCGTTTGAGTAGTGGCACTACTATCAGGGCTGCACCTAGAAAAAGCGTGACTTGCAACAATAACGACATGCCTGTGTCCTGAAATATAATTTTTTAACGGTGAATCGCTTGGGCTGATCCCATTTAGCTAAATTCTTGTGGATCAATGTCCAGACTCAGTTTCATGCTGGCTGGTTTGTGTTGCAACATATTTTGCCACCATGCTCTTAAGTAATAGTGTAAACGTGCTCGATCTTTAGACAATAGCACCATATGTGCCTGATAACGACCTGCTTTACGTTCCATGGGGGCTGGAATCGGTCCCCAGATATCGATATTCAGTTCCGAAATTTGGCGCAGTTGTTGTGCATGTTCAGTGAGATACTGCTGATTCAGTTCCTGACTTTTCGATTCACAGCGAATCAGTGCTGCATAACGATAAGGTGGAAATAAAGCCTGTTGTCGTTCTTTTAAGGTCTGGCGTGCAAACTGTCGATAATCGCCATCGACTAGCGTATGCAACAAGGGATGTTCTGGACGTAGGGTTTGTAAATAGACATCGCCTTTCTTCTCACCACGCCCTGCACGACCTGCCACCTGTACAATCAGTTGCGCAGTACGTTCTGGTGCACGAAAATCGACGCTGAGTAAGCCTGAATCAATATCTAAAATGGCGACCAATGACACATAAGGGAAGTGATGTCCTTTGGCGAGCATTTGCGTGCCGAGCAAAATTACAGGTTCACTTTTCTGAATCCGATCATAAATTTTTTGCCAACTGCCGACACGGCTAGTCGAGTCTCGATCGACCCGAATCACATCGAACTCAGGAAAAAGTTCTTTTAAACTTTCTTCGACTTTTGCTGTGCCCATACCAATCGGTTTCAGTTCAGTATGTTGGCATTGTGGACAGTGATCGGGAACACGATGAATGGTGCCGCAATGATGGCAATGCAGGTGCTGATAAGGCTGCGTGTGCAAGGTAAAATTGGCATCGCAATGTGGGCATTTGGCTTGCCAAGCACAACTTTCACAAATCAGCACGGGCGCATAGCCACGTCGATTAAGAAAAATTAGGACCTGATCTTTACGGGCTAGACGCTTATGCATTTCATCCAGTAAAAACTGGCTAAATCCATGCTGCTTACGTCCGAGCTTTAAATCCAAAATGTGCAACTTAGGCAGTAGCGCGGTGCCTGCACGTTCATTCAATTCCAGACAGGTTAATTTGCCTTGATTGACCAGTGCATAGCTTTCCATACTTGGGGTGGCGGAACCCAGAATAATCGGACAGTTTTCTAGATGTGCGCGATACAGAGCCACATCACGCGCATGGTAGCGAAAGCCTTCTTGCTGTTTAAAAGACAGATCATGTTCTTCATCAAGAATGATTAAACCTAAATTATGCAGTGGGGTGTAAATGGCGGATCGGGTGCCTAAAATAATCGAGGCTTTGCCCGTTTGTGCACTTTGCCAAGCTTGCAGACGTTTGGCATCGGTCAGTCCCGAATGCAGCAACGCAATATGACAGTGAAAGCGGGATTGAAAACGACTGATGGTTTGAGGAGTCAGTCCAATTTCAGGCACCAGTACCAGTACCTGTTTACCTTGCTTCAGTACCTCATGCATGATTTGCAAATACACTTCGGTCTTACCACTACCCGTTAAACCATCCAGTAAATAGGCATGATAAGAAGAGAGAGACTTTAAGACTTGCTGAATGGCATGCTTTTGATCTGGATTAGCAGTCAGCGGCATTTGCGCCAAACTTAAGGTTTGTGGACTAAAATCCTTCTGCTCTAAATAGGCTTCACAGATACCTTTCTTTTCTAAAGCCCTTAAGGTCGCGGTTTCAATCCCTGCCAAATTCAAAATATTTTCAGAGGTTCCGGTAGGGTGCAGCTTTAAAATTTTATAAGCATGTTGCTGTTTCTCAGAACGCTTAATTTTGTCTTCTGCATGTTGGTCAAGCAGGCGCCACATATGTGCCAGTAAATCATAGGGTTTGCCTTGACGTAATAGACTAGGCAATGCGCTCTGCACGACTTCACCAATCGGGAATTGGTAATATTGAGCCACCCATGTCAACAAAGTTAAAACTTTGTCATCTAAAATGGCTTCGTCATCTAACAGGGCTTGAATGGACTTTAACTTGAATTTGGGGTTGCTGGGTGCGTCGAGTGGAAGTTTTTCCATAATGACCCCAACCAAATTGCGTGGTCCAAAGGGAACTGCAACGCGTGCGCCAATCTGTGCCCGCTCATAATCGTCTGCGGAAATTTGATAGTCGAAACAGTCATAGACATGCGCTGGAACGGCAACACGAATCCGATAAAGAGGTAGAGTGGGTGATACAGTATTTGGCATAAACAGGTCAAAGGTTCCAGCTGAATGGTCGTCGTGTGAAGTCTTGAGTTATGTTAGAGTGAGCAAATAAAATTTATATTGAAGAATATGAATGATTATAGTGGTCAGACGCAACAGCGCTGAAACAAATTTTGGAAAATTAGAGCATTACAATGCCAGCATATCAATTTACCGCCCTTGATGCTTTAGGGAAGCAGCAAAAAGGGGTGCTTGAAGGTGATTCGGCACGTCAGATTCGTCAGCAGTTACGTGAGCAATCACTGATACCGATTACGGTCGACCCTGTAGAACATAAATCTAAACAGCAGGGCGCGCGTTGGTTTCAAAAAAGTATTACCGCATACGATTTGGCGTTGTTTACCCGTCAATTGTCTGTTTTGGTCGCAGCAGCCATTCCGCTGGAAGAAGCCTTACGTGCTGTAGCCAAGCAAAGTGAAAAAGCCCATGTGCAACAACTGGTATTGTCCGTACGCTCAAAAGTATTGGAAGGGCATTCTCTCGCTAGTGCTCTACAGCAATCGGGGCGATTTCCAGAACTGTATCGTGCCACTATTGCTGCAGGGGAGCGTTCAGGGCATTTGGATTTAATTTTGGAGCAATTGGCAGACTACACAGAGAATCGCTTTGCCATGCAAAAGAAAATTCAAGGGGCAATGATCTATCCCATTATTCTGATGTTGATGTCCTTTGCAATTGTGATGGGCTTAATGACTTACGTGGTACCTGATATCGTCAAAACCTTCGATCAGAATAAAGATGCTTTACCGTGGATTACCGTGGCACTGATGAAAGCCAGTGCTTTTATTCGGGTGGCTTGGCCCTTTTTATTGATTGCGACTGTATTGGGCATCGTGTTGCTATTAAGATTTTTAAAAACGACCGCAGGGCATTATGCGTTTGATCGTTTAACGCTCAAGTTGCCATTATTTGGTAAATTGTCACGTGGTATTAATTCAGCTCGCCTTGCCAGTACACTGTCTATTTTGACCAAATCGGGTGTACCACTGGTAGATGCTTTACGCATTGGAGCCGCAGTGAGCAGTAACTGGGTGATTCGTGATTCAGTCGATTTAGCAGCTGAAAAAGTTACCGAGGGAGGTAACTTGGCGACCCAGTTGGAGCGCAGTGGTTATTTCCCCCCGATGATGGTACAAATGATCAAAAGTGGCGAAGCCTCGGGCGAGTTAGACCGTATGCTGGAGCGTGCGTCTAATATGCAAGATCGAGAGGTGACCACGCTGATTTCGACCTTGTTGGCGTTGCTGGAGCCTTTAATGTTGGTGCTGATGGCGAGCATTGTTTTGGTGATTGTAATCGCGGTCATGCTGCCAATCGTAAATATGAACAATATGATTTAAGAAGTAAAAGAGTTTAGAGTGAGTCGTTGAATGCAAATGAATAAATATCCAACCCAGCAATCGGGTTTTACTTTAATTGAAGTGATGGTGGTGATTGTTATTTTAGGGGTATTGGCTGCGCTGATTGTACCGAATGTGATGGGACGAGGCGAAAAAGCCAAAGTGGATACCACTGTGATTACCCTGAAGGGGGTTGCGGGGGCACTGGATCAATACAAATTGGACAACAGTAAATATCCGTCTATGCAAGATGGTGGTTTAGATGCCTTGGTGAATCAGCCAGCTTCGGCGAAGAACTGGATGCAAGGCGGCTATGTCAAAGGTGGCTATCCAAAAGACAGCTGGGAAAATGATATTCAGTATATTAGTCCGGGCGCTGAAGGTCGTGCTTTTGATTTATATTCATTTGGTGCTGATGGCAAAGAAGGCGGTGAAGGCACCGATGCCGATATTTATTATCAACCATAAAAATAGATTTTTAAATTCATGGAAATTATCACTTTATATAATTGAGTACTTCAATTAAAGATAAAGTGATAATCTTTATTATTTACACATTTAAATATAAACATCTGATAGGTAAGCATTAAATATAATAAGAGGATGTTGAGATTTATAGTAAGAATTATTCCTAACCGTAATGTTTACAAAAATTGTCAAGTATCTAGATAAAGAGACTTTTTATTTAAAAAAAACCTAGCATAATGATTTTAAGAACAAAAAGTGTGCTGGGGAGAATAGAATGAAAGCATTCGTTTTATCAGATGAAATCACCCAATTTCATTGGGCGATGCTGAAATCTGTTCTGTTGATTTTAACCATCTTGCCGTTGATGAATGCGGCAGTCACTCTATGGCAGCATACTGAGGGCAGCAGCCAGATTATGATTGGCTTTTTTGCCTTGAGTGTCATGAGTGCTTGGTTGGTGGTGTGTTTTATGACGGCACTTAAAGCCACGTTATGGCAGATGCAAAGTCAGCATTCCATCTTTGAGCAAAAAATCTTTCATGCCTATCGTTATGTACCGATGCTGTTTTTATCCAGTCTAGTGGCCTATTTGGCGAGTCAGTTTGCAAGCGTGTTGTAATGTATTCTAGCTTTCAAAAGTTTGATTGAATTTCAATATAAAAAAAGGGGATTTTTAAAATCCCCTTTGTATTAGCGTCTTGATTTAAACGAAACATCAACCTTGCGAGGGCGGAAGAACCAACCCACAATCAAAAGTAGCACTGAAAATCCGAGAATTGGCCAGTCACTGAGACGGTTATACAGTGTTTGACCTTGCATGGCAGGTAAATCTCCGCGTAACACCGTACGTTGATCAATCGGAGCTTGGCGCACAATATGCCCTTCATGGTTAATAAAGGCGGTGACTCCTGTATTGGTCGCACGGATGAACCAACGCCCATTTTCTTTGGCGCGCATTTGCACCATTTGTAAATGTTGCCATGGGCCAGCCGTACCTGTGAACCATGCATCATTCGACACCGTCACTAAGAAGTCACTCTGACTGGCATTACGACGAGTCAGATTTGGATAAGCGACTTCATAGCAAATTGCTGCAGCTAAGGGATGCTGCTTAATTTGTAAAGGCTTTTGATCTGATGCACCACGTGAAAACCCGCTCATAGAAGGGTCATTTTGTAATGCAGGCAATACCCAACTCAGCATGCCTGAAAGTGGAATATATTCACCGAAAGGCACCAAGCGTTGCTTTTTATATAGTCCCTCAGATTGATCGCCCATTGCCATAATGCCGTTATAGAACATCGGGCTACCTTGTTGTTGAGATGCTTTTAAATCCCAGTAAGGGATGCCTGTAACCCATGCTGTGCCTGATTTTTCTGCCTGTACTTTCATGGCATCTAAAAAAGGCTGAATGTCGGTTTGGAACATGGGAATAGACGATTCAGGCCAAACGATTAAATCGCGTCCCCATTCACTGCGACTCAATTCCGCGTAGATCATCAAGGTCTGTGCTTGGTATTCCGTCAGCCATTTCAGGTCTTGTGGAATATTGCCTTGAATCAGAGAGACCGAAAGAGGTTTTTCATTCTTGGGCTGAACAAACTGGATTTGTGCTGCACCCCAAGCTCCGAGCAGTAAGAGGAGCGATGGAACCAACCAAAATAGACGTTTATTGAGGATTTCCACCATGGCACAGGCCAAGAGGATCACGACAAAAGAAACCCCGAATACGCCAAACAATGGCGCATAGCCATCTAAGAAACGTTCAGTGAAGGCATAACCGACAAAGAGCCATGGAAAGCCAGTAAAGACCCACGTTTTTGCCCATTCAAAGAACACCCAGAGCGGTGCGAAGGTCAGCGGCGTTTCAGGGAAAAATCTACGATAAATCCAAGTTTGTAGCGCCGTAAACAGTCCCATTGCCAAAGCCATGATCGCAATCATGAGGACGCTGAGTACTGCACTGGTATCGCCATAGACGTGAATAGAAGTGTAAAGCCAAAACGCACCTACAAACCACAGTCCGAAACCATAACCCCAACCAATGAAAAAGGCTTGTTTGGCTGAACGTTGGCGCAAGCAGGCATACAGCAAGGCAGGTGAGAGGAGTGCAATCCACCAATAATAGTAAGGTGCCAATGCGAAACTCAGCATGGCACCTGAACATAAGGAAATAATAAAAGGTAAAATCATGGGTAGCTGTTTTTGTTGTTGTGAAGACCTTAACAGCGCATGAAAATATGTTCTCATTTAAGTACAGCTCGAATCAGATGAATAGTGCGTGCATCTGCTTCTACAATGGTAAATTCCCAATCGCCAATTTCAATCACTTGACCTTGTAAATCGCTGACTAAACCAATTTCTTGAAGCAATAAACCGCCCATAGTTTCTACTTCATCTTCTGGAAAATCAGCATCTAAAAGATTGTTAAAGTGTTCGATTGGTGTAAGTGCCTGCACCATCCACGTATTGGCAGTTTTTGGATCATCATCAGGCACAATGTATTGCGCTTCTTCATCGACGGTGTCGTGTTCATCTTCAATTTCACCGACAATTTCTTCCAGAATATCTTCCAGTGTCACCAAACCAGACGTCGTGCCATATTCATCAATCACCACAGCAATATGCGTCTGGGTATTTTTCAGCATACGCAGCACTTGGTCAGAGCGCGCACTTTCAGGGACGAACAGCGGTTGGCGCATTAAGACCCGAATGTCGACTTTACTGGCTTTTTCGGTCAGAAATGGCAGTAGATCTTTCGCCAACAGAATTCCGACCACGTTATCGGGTTGATCTGAAGAAAATACAGGAAAGCGTGAATGCGCCGATTCAATCAGGACATGCAGAATATCAAGTAATTCATCATCTTCTTGCAGGCTAATCATCGCGGTACGCGGGGTCATGACTTCGCGAATTTTGGTCGCAGGCAGGTCAAGCACACCTTCTAGCATGGCGACCGTATCAGGTTCTAAAAAACGACGCGAATCTTGTACGAGTTTGAGCAATTCGTCGCGAGTTTCTGGTGCAGTTCCTAACCACTTTCTTAAGCCACGCATGCCCCACGACGGGCTGGATTCATCGTGCATGATCTTTCCTAAAGACTCTAGATGTGAAAAAAATTATTTTCATCATACCTTAGAAAATGCAGATGTCTATGCAAAAAATACAGCAAAATATGAATGTTATCGTCATCATTTGATGCAAGTCTTAGACTAAAACAGCTATTTTATGATTGTGTGTTTTGTGGATTAAGGGATAAGCAGCATGCCCTGCTGTGTCTAGTCGAGTTTATGTTAGAATAGCGCTGAAAATGAACCAAGAGTGCCTAGATGTCTGAATCCTCTATGACCCCGACTTTACAATTGAATACCCGTGGCTTGCGTTGTCCTGAACCTGTGATGATGTTGCATCAGGCCATTCGTAAATCTAAATCTGGGGATGTGGTTGAGGTGTTTGCAACGGATAATTCAACGTCTTGGGATATTCCTAAATTTTGTATGCACTTGGGACACGAATTACTGTTGCAAGAAGAACGTTTGGATGAAAACGGCAATAAAGAATTCCATTATTTGGTGAAAAAGGGCTAACTCGTCTGTAAGTTTCACCGATAAAAAATCCCCTCAAGTGAGGGGATTTTTTATCGAGATCATCATGATCTCCTGAGTGAGGTCGGGCATAGCCCGAACCTACGCGTGAATTACATGTTTGGGTATGAGACACGGTTAGCAAAGCAATGCTTTGCCGTGTCGCAAGGAATTACATATTAGGATAATTCGGACCACCGCCACCTTCCGGCGTTACCCAAGTGATGTTCTGTGATGGATCTTTAATGTCACAAGTCTTACAGTGCACACAGTTGGCTGCGTTAATTTGGAAGCGTTTTGAACCATCATCATTTTCCATGATTTCATAAACACCCGCAGGGCAGTAGCGCTGAGCAGGCTCATCCCATTTTGGTAAGTTCACGTTCACAGGAATTGAAGCATCGGTCAGTTTCAAATGTGCAGGCTGGTTTTCTTCATGCACGGTGTTTGAAACGAAGACTGAAGACAAACGGTCAAAAGTTAACTTGCCATCTGGTTTTGGATAATTCGGCTTAAATGTAGCTGTATCGACAGTTTTTAATGCACTGAAGTCAGGCACTAAGTCATGTAGCGTAAATGGCACTTTAAAGATATTTTGATCGATGAAGTTGAATGCACCGCCCATCCATTGACCAAACTTGTGCATGGCTGGACCGAAGTTACGCGCGTTGTATAACTCTTCTTTTAACCAGCTGTTGTTGAACTTCTCTGTGTAAGCAGTCAGTTCTTTAGCGAAGAAGTCTTCACCTTCAGTGACACGGGCAATCGCAAGATCACCACCTTTAGCAACACCAGCTTGAATCGCTTCAAATACCGCTTCACCACATAACATGCCTGATTTCATGGCGGTGTGTGAGCCTTTAATTTTCGCAAAGTTCAGGAAGCCTGCATCATCACCAATTAAAGAACCACCCGGGAAGGTGAATTTAGGCAGTGAGTTGAAACCACCTTTGACGACAGCACGTGCACCGTAAGAAATACGCTTGCCACCTTCCAAATACTGTTTCACCAGTGGGTGGGTTTTCCAGCGCTGCATTTCTGCAAATGGATACATGTGTGGGTTTTCGTAAGACAAGTCTACGATCATACCCAAAGTTACTTGGTTGTTTTCAGCGTGGTATAACCACCAACCGCCTGAAGAACCAGTTTCACTTAAAGGCCAGCCTGCACCGTGCATCACCAAACCTGGTTTGTGTTTGGCAGGATCAATCTCCCAAAGCTCTTTAATCCCGATACCGTAGTGTTGTGGATCGGCATCTTTGTCCAAATCAAACTTGGCAATTAAGCGCTTACCTAAGTGACCACGACAGCCTTCAGCAAAAATCGTGTATTTGGCATGCAGTTCATAACCCGGAGTAAAGTTATGCGTCGGTTCGCCATCTTTACCAATGCCCATGTCACCAGTTTGAATGCCTTTTACCGTACCATCTGCATGATAAAGCACTTCAGCCGCAGCAAAGCCCGGGAAAATTGAAACTTCGAGTTCTTCCGCTTTTTGACCTAACCAGCGGACTACGTTACCTAAAGAGATGACGTAGTTGCCATCATTGTGCATGGTTTTAGGCACCATCCAATGTGGCGCTTCTTGCGCTTTTTCAGGCGACATCAAGAAATAAGTTTTATCTTCCGTCACAGGAACATTTAAAGGCGCACCTTCTTCTTTCCAGTTCGGGAATAATTCGTTAATTGCACGTGGTTCTAGTACAGCACCAGAAAGAATATGCGCACCGACTTCGGAGCCCTTTTCTACCACACAAACGGATAAATCAGATAAATTGTTTTCAATCGCGAGTTGACGAATTTTGATCGCAGCAGAAAGACCTGCAGGGCCTGCGCCTACGATAACAACGTCAAACTCCATCGATTCACGTTCGATGTGTTCCATGTAGGACTCCTCATATTACTTAAAGGTGGCAACTGTATGACTCTTTACAGTGCTGCCATGAGTGTTCTTAAATATTCAGCACAGATGGATTATCGTGCCTTTTATATTGTGGGCTAGTATAGTTTTAAACCGCGGTCTAGCCAATTGGCTGAATCATAATATTTTTACGTCAGGTAGGCATTAATTCATGGTAAATCAAACTAATTCCAACAGTCCGACGAATAATTCAGCGAAAAATGATGATAAAAACTTAATGAGTATTGCACAATACTTAAAAAGTGCACAGGGCGGTCACAAAAGGTCAATTCCCCCTTTGGAGCAATGGAACCCAAAGCATTGTGGCAAAATGGATTTGAAGGTTTTTGCGAACGGAGAATGGTGGCACGAAGGTCAATTGATTAAGCGCCAGTCCTTACTAGACCTGTTTTCGAGTGTCCTATGGAAAGAAGAGGGGCGCTTTTATTTAAAGACACCTGTAGAGCAAATTGAAATTGAAGTGGAAGATGAAGCGCTGTTCGTCAACCAAGTTGACTCTGCGGTCATTGCGGGACAAAAAATCATTCAATTTACCACCACCAATCAGGATGTGATTATTGTGGATGCAGAACATCCCATTTTTATGCGTGAATTTGCAGGAGAACTGCGCCCATATGTGCATGTACGCTGGGGCATGAATGCCTTGATTCAACGTTCCGTCTTTTTTCATCTGATTGAGATGGGCGAGCTGCTTGAAAATGCACAAGGTGATACCATTTTAAGCCTACAAAGCGGCGATTTTCACTTGCAATTGGGCGCCTGAGGTTTAAGCTTGATCCATTCCCAACTTTTCTTTGTAAATAGCGTGTCATGACAGCGATCCATCCAATTTACCCTTTAGTCAATCCCATGCCAAAAGCGCAATTGGATGCCCCGATTGGTATTTTTGATTCAGGCATTGGTGGGTTGTCGGTTGCGCAGGAAATTGCACGCTATTTGCCAAATGAGCGCATTCTCTATTTTGCTGATACCGCCAATGTGCCTTATGGCCCGCGAGAAGATCAGGAGATTCGAGAACTGACTGCGCGTGCGATTGAATGGTTATATCGACAAGGATGTAAAGTAGCCGTGGTCGCCTGTAATACCGCCTCCGCCTTTAGTCTGGATTATTTGCGTGAGCATTATGGAGAAAATTTCCCGATTATTGGTTTGGTGCCTGCACTGAAGCCAGCGGTATTGCAAAGTCAAAGTAAAACCGTTGCGGTGCTGGCGACGCCAGCAACATTTCGGGGCAAGCTCATTCACGATGTGGTGCAGCGTTTTGCTATTCCTTCTCATGTCACCGTAATACCTGTCACCTGTTTAGATTTGGTGCCGTTTGTCGAAAATGGACAGCAGATGAGTCCTGCCTGTTTAACGACGCTAAATCAGATTTTACAGCCCGTGGTGGATCAAGGCGCAGACTATTTGGTGCTCGGATGTACGCATTACCCGTTCTTAAAACCTGCAATTGAGTCAATTTTTGGGCAAAAAATGACATTAATTGACTCTGGATATGCCGTTGCACGTCAAACTTCCCGTATTTTGTTAAAAAATGAGTTATTATTTGAACAAAGACGGAATGATGGTTTACCACGCATAGCATGTTATGTCAGTGGAAATAATGCCGCGCATTTAGAGCCGATATTGCAACATCTAATTCAGCCTGATTTGAGTTGGAGTATTCACAATATCGCGATGGAATAAATGCAGAACAATAATCCGTCTTCAATCTTAAGTATCAATATTAAAAATTGGGGTTGTAATACCACAAGATCTTGATTGTGGTATGCAAAGAAAGGATGAGGATAACCAATGATCGATAAGCGTTATCAAGTATTTATTTCGACATCTGGTGTGGAGATGCAACCAGAACGGATGGTTTTGTCCCAAACATTGGTGGGCATGGGTTTTTTTTCTTGGGGATTAGAACAACGAACACCGCTGAGTACTGCTTTTGCACGCCGTCAGATTGATGATTGTGATTATGTAATTATGCTTTTAGGCAGCCAATACGGGGAGCAGTCGGTTTCGGGTGTGGGCTATATGCATCTGGAATATATTTATGCTATGACCAAGCAAAAGCCGATTATCGTGTTTATGCATGAGGATCCAACTTCCCGTGATCCGACTTTGCATGATCAGAAACCAGAGCTCAAAGAAAAGTTCAAAGAGTTTCGTAAGCTATTGCAGCAGGAAGTTGATCAAGTATTTACCTATCGAACATTGCGTGATCTGGAAATGGCGGTACGCTTGAATATGACGCAAATGTTGGAACGTTATCCTGCAACTGGTTGGGTGCGCCCACAAAATACCCAAGCTTTGCATGATGAAATTGATCGCCTAAAAGACAAAATGGCGCAATTAGAACGCGATTTGGGAACACGAGAAGCCGATCCATTTTTGACTTTGCCCAAAGTAGCCATGAATGAAGCTTTTAGTTTTGAGTATCGTGTGCATGCTTATCAAGATGGTAATTTCAAAGAATTAAAAATTCAGAAAACCCTGACATGGGCAGAATTGTTGGCGGTATTGGGTAGTACCTTTTTGCATCCAACCCCAGAAGAATATTTTTCTAAACGCATCAATGAATATTTGAATGAGATTGGACTGCAAGATGCACGCATCGAAATGCCACGCGCGCATGCGGTGGCACGTGCTCAAATCAATATTCGGGCTTTACATAATATTAAGATGCAGATGCGTCAGAATGAATGGATTAGCCCTGCGGGGCGTGATGACCGTCAACGCTTGTTATGGAAGTTGACCCAGAAGGGGCATAACCTGATCGAAAGTCATTTGCTTTCAGATGATCGTGTTTCTCTATCGAAATAATTGTATTAATTCAGATTTAATTTAACTCAAAAGTTGTTAAAGTGACTGGGTTGAATTGGAAATGAAGGTCACATAATGCCTGCGGAAAAAGCAAAGATCACCGTTATTTTAGCCAATTTGGGTACACCTGATGCGCCCACGGCACCAGCAGTTAGAAAGTTTTTACAACAATTCCTGTCTGATCAACGCGTGATTGAGATTCCAAAGCCGTTATGGCAAATCATTTTACGCTTATTTATTTTACCTTTCCGTCCGAAACGCGTGGCACATGCTTATGCCAGTGTTTGGGGGGGAGATTCTCCCATGCGTGAAATTGTATTGGATCAAGTGGCACAGGTTCGTGAAGCTTTATTGCTGCAATATCCTGAGTTTGAGTTAAACGTAGTGCCTGCCATGACCTATGGTCAACCTGGTATGGCAACGGTGCTGGAAAATTTGAGTCAGACACCACAAGATCATATTATTTTACTGCCACTGTTTCCGCAGTATTCGGCGACTTCGACCGCCCCTTTATATGATTTATTGTCGCAGTGGATGCAAAAGCAACGCAATTTACCGGGTCTTTCAATTGTACGGGATTACTACCAACATCCTTTATATATTCAGTCTTTGGCACAGAGCGTCCAAGAGTATTGGGCAGCACATGGTCAGGCAGAAAAATTATTGATGTCTTTTCATGGCATTCCGCAACCTTATGCCGATAAGGGCGATCCTTATGCAGATCGTTGTCGTAAAACTGCGCAATTACTGGCTCAAGCCCTGAATTTGGGTGAGGATCAATGGGCGATTAGCTTCCAGTCACGTTTTGGGAAGCAGGAATGGGTCAAGCCCTATACCGATCAATTGCTACAAGATTGGGCGGAACACGGGGTGAAATCGGTGCAGATTATGAGTCCTGCATTTTCAGCCGATTGTTTGGAAACCTTAGAAGAGCTCGCCATTCAGAATGCCGAGTTATTCTTCGAACATGGTGGCGAAAAATATGCGTATATTCCGGCACTGAATACGCGTGAAGATCATCTGCAATTGCTCTTGAGCTTATTGCAAGCTAATCTTGATGGCTTAAAACATACATTAGCATCTGCTTAAGAGAGAGCTGCCACTATGCTTCAAGTGAAAATTGTACCTGTAACTGCCTTTCAGCAGAACTGTTCTATTCTTTGGGATTCTGAGAGCAAAGAAGCAGTACTGATTGATGCGGGTGGTGAACCTGAAAAATTACAGGCAGAAGTTGAAGCATTGGGTTTAACAGTAAAAGCGCTGTGGTTAACACATGGGCACTTAGACCATGCAGGAGCAGTCGGCGCCCTAAGCCGTGTCTGGAATGTCCCTGTAATTGGTCCGCACAAAGAAGACCAGTTCTGGTTGGATATGCTGCAAGAAGTGTCAGCACGTTATGGTTTTCCGATTCCAGAAAAAGTTGAAGTCACTCAATGGCTAGAAGGTGGTGAAACCTTACAGCTCGGTCAGCAAAATTTTGAAGTTCGCTTTGCCCCAGGTCATACTCCAGGTCATGTGATGTTTTATAACGCGGAAAATGCATTGTTATGGACGGGAGATGTACTGTTTAAAGGCTCGATTGGTCGAACTGATTTCCCGCGTGGCAATCATCAGCAATTGATCGATTCAATCAAGCGAGAATGTTTTAGTTTGCCTGATGAAACACAATTTATTTCAGGTCATGGACCTTTAAGTACGATTGGTTTTGAAAAACAGCATAACCCTTTTGTGGCGGGTAAGGCGGGTTAGTTGTATTTTACTTCTTTGAGTATGAGGTTATTTTTATTCAATAACTCCATTCAGATAGGATTAGATTTTAAATTGTCTGAATTTACTACCTTTTACGAAAAGAATGGGAGCCTTTGGTTCCCATTCTTTTTTAGAAATATCGGTTTTAGCTGCGAAATGGATCTGCTTTATATTGCTTCTTTTCCAATCCAAGTAGCAGAGTGGCAATTGCCAAGAGAATACCCACCCCCATGATCATCATGTCATGTGTGAAAAGACTTAGAGTCACGGCGCATAAGGTTAAAACAATCAGAAGATAGAACGAGAATTTTAGTACTAATTCTTTCATAGGAGATTCCCCAAATCGGCATATAAAGGTATGCAATTAACAATTTGTTACTTGATACGTAAAATTTTAGGCATTATAAGGAGGTTTCTATGAAAATCTAGATAAATATTAAAAAAATGATAACTAGTTTTAGTTTTTGTTGATTGAAAGCGATAAGAAAATGGCTTTTTAGAAAAGCCTTATAAGTTAGCTCCTTAAGATAAGGACAATTAGTGATTTTTAGGTTCCAAGTCAGTTTTTAAATTCAGAGCTATTCAGAAATTTAAAAAACTGTCTAACTTTAGAGGTTGTAGACAGTTAATTGAAAGTGGTTTTAAACAGCATGTAATTAGATAGATGAAGATTACTTCCTGAACGGATTTGCTGAGAATTGCTTACTCTCTAAGCCTAATAACACTGCTGCAATTGCAAGTAGAATACCAATTCCTGCAAACAAGAGGTCTTGTGCATAAATAGCTGCAATAAAACTACAGAACGTCAGGGCAATAGAAAGATAAAAGAATATTTTTAAGGCTAATTCTCTCATGGGAAATTCTCTAATAGGTCAAAATACGCAATTTATAAAATAAGGAATAAAAATCTTTCTCATTTAAATTATGGTGCCAAAAAGGCACCTGCGCAAAGAATAATCATGTATAAAATAATTAATGATTTGTATGTCGTTATGATGAATTGTAAAAATAATTTTTTATTCGTCTGAATTGTCTGCTTGTGGCGCATCTTGGGTAGGTAATTTATATTCATCATTTGCCCAAGCACCCAAATCAATCAGCTTGCAACGTTCAGAGCAAAATGGTCGATAGGGATTGCCTTCCCAAGTTGAAGGTTCGCCACAACGTGGGCAAGCAAAGGTCTTCGGCATGATAGGCTCCTGAGAAAAGGCTTGGAAGATTTGGTCAAAACTTTGTGCAGTGTTAGACTGGCGCAGATTTTCTTTAGTTTGATCTGATTATGCCGATTCGTCAATTTCAAGCACAGCACATGCATGCCCCTCGTGATTTTATCATGATTGATTCAGACCCGATTTGTGTGGAAATTGGAGCAGGTAAGGGCAAGCATGCCTTATTGTTTACCCGTGAACATCCAGACAGCCAATTGATTGCGATTGAGCGCACCCGCGAGAAATTCTTGGCGATGCAAAAACAGCATCAACTAGAAGGTCAAACCAATTTACAAACGGTGCATGCCGATGCCTTACCGTGGATTGTGCATGCCTTAGCACCACAGCAAGTGCAGCAGTTCTTTATTTTATATCCAAACCCAGAGCCGCATAATCCAGCACAGCGCTGGTTGAATATGCCATTCTTCGAGTTCTTGTTGTCTCGCTTACAAGTCGGTGGACAAATTACCCTGGCCAGTAATATTCCTGAATATATTGCAGAAGCTGAACAGCAGCTTCAAGAGGTTTGGAAACTGCCTTATGTGAAAGAAGTGATTGCATCAGACTCAGCACGAACTCATTTTGAAATAAAATATTTGGAACGTGGTGAATTGTGCCAGCAATTACTGATTCAAAAGCCTGAGCATTACAGCACACGATTTGATGATTTTCAGGCTTTGGCGGGCGTGAATATGCCGAAACCAACTTCTATAGATACGGCAAGTGATGCCTAAGTCATGAAGCAACGCATTGCGATTATTGGGGCAGGTCCAGCAGGCTTGATGGCAGCCGAAGTCTTAAGCCAATGGGACTATGAAGTGCATGTGTATGAGCAGAAACCCTCTGCGGCACGTAAGTTTCTGATGGCAGGCAAGACGGGACTGAACATTTCACATGCCGAGCCGCTTGAGCAATTTATACAGCGCTATGATCAGGTGCAGTGGTTGGAAGACTGGATTCGCCGTTGGGATGCGACGTGGATTCAGCAATGGATGCAAGGCTTGGGAGTTGAGTCCTATATTGGTTCTTCAGGACGTATCTTCCCCATTGAAATGAAAGCTGCACCTTTGTTAAGAGCATGGTTAAAACGGTTAGTTGAACAAGGCGTGCAATTTCATTACCGACACAGTTGCACAGGAATTCAATCCAATACTTTACAGATTAAAGATCTGCTTCAGCAGCGGGAATTTAGTGAAGATTTTGACGCCGTTGTACTGGCATGTGGCGCAGTCTCTTGGCCGCAATTGGGCAGTGATGGGCAATGGCAAAACTGGCTAGCTTGCGAGCAGTTGAATCCATTCCAAGCCAGTAATGCAGGCGTTGAACGTCCATGGTCGAGCTTTATGCAGCCCATCTTTGGGCAACCCCTGAAACGGGTGGTTGCTTGGGTTGATCCTGCACAAAAGAGTCAGGGGGATATTGTCATCACCCATTATGGCTTGGAAAGTGGGCTGATTTATAAACTGGGTAGAGCCTTAAGACAACAATCTGAAATGCAGTTAATGCTGGATTTATTGCCTGAACTGAGCTATGCACAATTGGTGCAAAAGTTACAGCCAAGCAAGAAACAGTCTTTAAGTAATGTCTGGCGCAAAGCAGGTTTGGATACTGCGAAGGCTAGTTTAGCGCGTGAGTTGGTACCAAAAGCTGACTGGAATGACGCTGAAAAATTGGCATCGCAGATTAAGCAATTACATATTCCCCTAACTGGCTTTCGTCCAATTGAAGAAGCGATTAGCTGCGCTGGTGGTGTGAAACGTGAAGCACTGACGGCTCATTTGCAGTTAAAACAGCAGCCGCAGATTTTTTGTTGTGGTGAAATGCTGGATTGGGATGCGCCAACAGGTGGTTATCTCTTAACGGCTTGTTTTGCCACGGGACGTGCAGCGGGCGAAGGGGTGCATGAATATCTGTCCCAACAACAAAAACAGATGTAAAGCCAGCTAGAGACATGCTAGTTTAAAATTCCTTTAATCACGGGACTAAACTGATGTCACAACAATACTATGCGGGAAGTTGTTTGTGTGGAGCACTTCGTTATGAAGTGCGCGGTGAAATTGGCGATGTGGTGCAGTGTCACTGTCAGCGTTGCCGTAAAGCCAATGGCACAGCCTTTGCCACCAATGCACCAATTAAAAAGTCAGATTTTCAGGTGGTTCAAGGGGAGCAGTTTTTAAAATCTTACCAATCAACCGCCACTACACAGCGCTGTTTCTGTAGTGAATGTGGCTCGCCAATTATGAGCATTAAAGCGGACACGCCAGAGTATTACCGTCTGCGTATAGGGACTTTGGATACGCCGTTAGCACAAAAGCCGATGATGCATATTTTTGTGGATTCTAAGGCGGAATGGGATGTGATTTGCGATCAATTGCCGCAATATCCTGAACGTCCTTGAGGCAGTGATCATAAAAAAGAAAAGACCAGATGATACTAGTTTGTCTCTGGTCTTTTTCATGCGCGGAGTACTTGTGTTCGTAGCTGCTTAAGACTTAGTTTTTTCAGTCGTTGGGTATTGTGCTTCCCAATGATCCAGTTGTTCCTGTGCATGTAGGAATTCACCCAAGCCTTTAATATTGTCTGGGGTGGAATTGGGAATGTCTTGGGAGGTTTTACTGGTGTTGTTCAGTAGTTTGGCTTGATTTTCCCAATACTGCGCCATCAGCCCTTGAATATATCGCCCTTGTTCAGTTTTTAAATCCAGATCTTTGAGCATGGTCAATGCCGATTGGATATTGTCCTGTTTGCGACTGCGGGCAAATTCATCGGTGAGGTTACCATTGTCCCGCATCTTAATCAGTTCATCTTCCATTTCATCGCTCATTTCACTAAAACGTCGGTCATAGTCGAGGAGCAGGGCAATGTCATGCTGATCATCTGCGGTCTGCGGGAATTCTTTAATCGGAGAAGATTCCAGTTCCTGCATCATTTGATCTTCGGAAGGATCAGGTGCATCGGCTTCGTTGTTTTTACTACATCCTGTGAATAGCAGCGAGCTGCAAAGCAGCGGCAGTAAATAGGTTTTAAAGTTATGCATTGGGGTTATCCTAAAGAGTATTTTATGTTGTTTTCTTTAAATTATACGCGTAGGTGACATAAGGGAAAGCAATTTCGTCATGTGCTGCTTTGCCTGTGTAATCGGCAACAATCTGTTCAAACTGAGCTTTTAACTGCTGTTGCTGATTGGCTGGCATCGCAGCAATAAAACTGGTCGAGAGCAAGCGCTTAGACACCACTTCATCAACCCGTCCAATATGCACATGCGGAAAGATTTTGACCTGATCCAGCTCAAATAAAAACTGCTGCTCAAACACCTGTCGCCATTTCCCATTATGAAAGCGCGGAGTATTGCCTTCGAGGGGTTCGAGCACATCTGCCAATGCTTTGACCCAATCCACCTGAATATCGCGTTGATTCCAGACTAAACCCAGTTGTCCATTCGGTTTTAAGATTTGATGGATTTCGTTCAGACTTTCAATATTGGCAAACCAGTGAAAAGATTGCGCACAAATCACGGCATCGATACTTTCCGAGACAATAGGCAGTTGATCACTGCTGGCTTGCAGGGTTGAAACCTGCGGATAAGCGAGTTTCAACTGCGCCAACATTTCACTGATCGGTTCGACCGCGATGATATTGCTGGTCACTTGCTGTAAGTAGGGCAGGAATTTTCCTGTACCCGAGCCTAAATCGACCACTGTCGATTGCGCATCTAAATTTAATTGTTGTTGTAACCAAGTCACGATCTGCTGTGGATAATTTGGACGTGCTTGTTGATAAAGTTCAGCGGCAGAACTGAAGCCTTGCTGTGCGGCAGGATGAAGTGATTGTGTCATATTTTGCGCTTTTTTATCTGCTGTGCATCTATAAAATAACATAGTCCTTGTCGATGGATATTAGCAAGCCTGAGCGGGATGTGTTTTTCTGATACATACATCTGCTGATGCATACGTTAAAATGCTGCCACGGATTTGTGATGCCGTTGAATTATCTTGTTGTTGATTGTGATTAAGATGACAGTCAGCACATTCTCCTGCATAGACAGCGTGATAGGCTGCTGGACTATGAATTTTATTGATACAAAAAATTAGGGCCGATTTGTTTCGGTGTGGACATGGATAAACACATTATTTTTGAAGACGAACAAATTCGCGCTATTTTTTTAAAAGGTTCGTCAGACGAGTTAGTTTTTTCTTTTGGTGATTTAATTACCCGCGCCAAAGGACTTGCAATCAATGCTGAAAAATCATTAGCCAAATTTGAGTTTAATGTGATTGGCATTATGCCCAAAGAAAAATCATGGTTTCCTGCGGAGTCCATGCACAATCTATTTCAAGCCATTGAAGAGCTGATCGCACCCTTTCAAAAACGCATTGGTTATGGTGGATCAATGGGCGGCTATGCGGCAATTAAGTATTCCAAACTGTTGGGCTTAAACCGTGTAGTGTCTTTGGTACCACAGTTTTCGATTGATCCAGAGGTGGTTGAAGACAGCCGCTATAACATGTTCTATCACTCAGAACTGAATGCAGATATGCAGGTACAAACACAAGATATTGCTACAGACTGCGAATATATTGTGGTTTATGACCCTTACTGTGCCGAAGACCGTGCGCATTTTGTCGAGCTGGATCAGGTGATTCCAGAAATTAAAGTGCTGAATTTGCCTTTTACAGGACATGATGCCATCGCGGTGTTGGCAAGTTCCGAGCTGTTAAAAGACTTTTTAACCCGTGAATTTGATAGTGTTTATTTCTATCAAAAAATTCGTCAGGTGAAAAAGGGCAGTAAGTTCTATTACCGCAAAGTGATTGAAACGCTATTACCGCATCACCGTCGTTCACTGGGGAAAATCCTTAGAAACAATGACATGCAGTTGGATAGCCAGTTCTTTGATGCCAAGTTAAAACAGAGCATTATTCGTCAGTTACTCAGTAACCGTCAGGTCAGTGAGCAGGACTTGTTGAAACTGGGTATTCAGGTGAATTTGCCGCAGGAAAGTAACAGCCAGTTACTGGATAGTTTTGGTCATGGTCTGGTGTTTAACGTGATTAGCCAGAAAATTGAAAGCTATGCGCAAAATGCAATTAACTTGAACCATAAATTCCTGATTCCAATTTTTGCCAAAGGTACAGGTCTGGTTCAAATTAGTCTGAATGATGAGCGTTATGTGATTGCCATGAATGACCGCCATGTGATGAAACTGTTTAAAGAACAGGACGAATTATCTGGCGGTATGCATCCACTGGTCTTAAAAAAATATAGCGACTATTACTTACTCAGCTATAAGCAATTTAACTTGAGCAGTGATGAATATGGCGGCAATGACTTTGTTGAAGATACGCCAGATACAGCCAAGTTCTTGACCCAACCAGAAGAAGCGGAAGAGTCTGAACAGGCTTAAAAATTAGGTGAATCTTATTCGATTTGTATCGCTTGATTTTTAACTGAATAGGTTTAAGATTGAAAGAGTGGATGAAAAACATCCACTCTTTTTTATTATTCACTCAAGGTCAGGTTGTATGAATAGGATATTTATACCTGCTGTACTTTTTTCTATCACGCTGATTCTCAGCCTGATTTATCTCATTTCTCAAGGTTTTGATCTGGCAGCGATTGTCTTTGTCAGTAGTGTCTTGCTACTGCTGATGCTGGCAAGTTATGTCTGTCAGCAAATTCGACTTTCGGTGCGCGAGTGTATAAAAGAATCCACTAAATAGTGGATTTTTCTTTTTTATCGCACATGTATTGAACCCAAACCTGCTTTGGCTTTTAATGAACTGCATACAGGTCATCAGCAACATCAGCAGGAGCGTCGAATGAAAGCAGTATTTTTAGATGTGGAATCTTTAGATCAGCATGATCTGGATTTGAGTCCCTTAGCTGCTGCTTTTGACGCGTTGACACTTTATCCCGCCACTGCACCTGATCAGGTGTTACAACGGGTGCAGGATGTGGATGTCATCATCACCAATAAAGTCCAGATTTCTGCACAAGTGATGCAGCAATGCCCGCAGATAAAACTGATTTTAATTTCCGCCACAGGCACCAACAATGTCGACTTGATACATGCCAAAGCGCAAGGCATTGTGGTATGTAACTGTCAGGGTTATGGTACTTCGGCGGTGGCACAGCATACCTTGGCGCTGATGCTGGCACTGGCGACTTCACTCTTGAAATATGACCGTGCGGTGAAGCAGGGTGCATGGAATAGTGCCAAACAGTTCTGTTTGTTGGACTTTCCAATTGTGGAACTGGCAGGTAAAACCTTGGGGATTGTCGGTTATGGTGAGTTGGGGCAGGCGGTAGCAAAACTGGCTCAGGCGTTTGATATGCGCGTCTTGATTGCAGGTCTAGCTGATCGCCCGCAACGAGAAGGTCGCTTGCCTTTGGCAAAGTTATTGCCTCAGGTTGATTTCCTGACCCTGCATTGCCCACTGACTGAATCTACCCGTCATTTAATCAGTCGTGATGAACTGGAAATGATGAAAAACAGCGCCTTCCTCATTAACTGTGCCCGTGGGGGTATTGTCGATGAAGTGGCTTTGGCACAGGCGTTACGCGAAGGGCGCATCGCAGGTGCTGCGACCGATGTATTAACGGTCGAGCCGCCGAAAGAGGGTAATGTATTACTGGCAGAAGATATCCCCAATTTAATTATTACCCCACACAGTGCCTGGGGCAGTGTTGATGCCAGACAGCGTATTGTGCAGCAAATGCTGGAAAATTTTGTTGCCTATCAGCAAGGACAACCAATTCGCCAAGTCGCTTAAGTGTAGAAGTATTGATGTGATATTTTCACGTTTCAAATGATAAAAGCACAGTGTTAATGCTGCGCTTTTTGATTTTAGGACAGAGCAAATGGACTTAAAGTTGTCCATTCTGAGCAGGTGCATTATTCGGTTGACTCAGTGGGCGTGACTCAATTGGAGCAGGTGGGCTGTTTGGATCGCCTAAGACGCTGGCTTTGGCTTCATGCCATTTTTTATTGACTGTGGCTGCGGCTTTTTGCGAGTTTTCTTTGGCAATTTCTGCCTGTTCTTCGCTATAAGTTTTGGTGCCTTGCCAAGTTTCAGCCACTTTCGGTCTGACTTTGGCAATGCCTTCTTGAGTAGTGCGATCTACGGCATTGGCAGCATCTTGAGCGGTATCTAAGGTTTTTTGTCCCAGAACTTCAAAAATATTGGGGTTGTCTCCATAGCCTGTTTTCTTGCTACTTTCTGCGGCATGGGCAGGGAGCACCATAACCATAAACACCGTACTAGAAATTAAGGCGGCTTTAATCAACTGCATGCACATTGTCCTCTATTGCTCTGCACTATGTAGGCGAAAACATGCTGTAGGCTGGCATGTTTTGCATAGTGTCACGACCGAATGGATACCCCATATTCTGCTGTATCCATTCGGACGTCAAGAATTTTCATTGCGTGCTAATGCACAGCTTGGTTTAAAAATGTGTCTATACAAACAGATTGGCAGAATTATTTTGATGTGTTCACTTTGGTTTGTGATGCAACTCCAACCTGAGTTTTAGCAACTGGGGTCTGTACGCCCACTTGTGCATTTACATCTGCCTGTGCGGGTGTGCTCAATGCAGTTTTGGTCTTGTTCCAACTACGTTCAGTGGTGGTTTTACCTTGCAGCATTTTTTGTCCCAAATAGGTTTGGGTTTTTTCGGCTTTCTCTGCACTGTAGTTTTTGGCTTTAGTTGCAGTTTGATTTACATTTTGCGCTTGTTCTGCACTGAATTGTTTGGTGTTGTTCCATGCCGCTTTACTGGCAGATTTTGTTTTTTCAGCACCATGTTCAATGCCTTGCCCAACGCGCTCAGATGCTGTGCTAAGTCCCTGTCCGACTTGGCTTGAGCTATGTTGAATGCCCTGTCCGATGTTTTCTGTCGCCGTGCTTAAACCATTGCCGACTTTCTTGGCAGACGTGGTTGCGCCCTCATGAATATTGTGTAATACACCATGCGTATTGCCTTGTGTTTCGGCAGAGGCATTGACCTGTCCATTGACTGCCACGTTAGCAAAGACCGAAGCTGAAGCAAAAAATGCGGTACTCATTAAAGCTGTTTTCATCATGTTCATGTTGGATCTTCCTCTGTGACTTCACTCCGTGTTATGGGAGTGCTGAATGTGAGCCATCATAAACAGATTTAAAGATTCTTTTGCGCTTTGAGATGAAAGCTACACAGTTCCGCACAGCAGTTTTACAGTTTGCGCAAGATTGTAGAGATATAAGTCCGTTAGAGGATGTATATGTATCTGAATGCTGCCATTTGTTGGCATCGGCAAAGTTGTGTAAGTGCGGGGAAGATGTGGGAAATGAATTTATGGTTTTGAATTTTAAGCATTCTTAAAAGGCTTCACGTCATGTGGACGCAAAGCCTGAGTGTCTTTTAGTCACATTGTGCAACGGCATCTTTAGCGAAGTTTTTACGTAACTTGATAAAGTTTTGTTGAACGTCGACATTGTTCAGGTCGAAATTGCTGGCTTGGCTGGTGCCATCTTTCGCAAAGGTTGCTGTGCCGCCGGTAATGAGCGTGTTGCCTCTAAATGACCATTGTTCAACGACTTTGTTGCCGTCTAAATTCCCCGTAAATTCAATGATGCATTTGTCTGCAAATTTGGTCAGTTTGGCTTTATTGTCTGTTGTATCTGGATATACATCTAAGTTTTGAACTTCTTGCAGTACACCTGTTTCCAGTTGTGGAATTTTAGGAGATGAAGTACATGCTGTAAGTGTTGCGCAAGTGAAGCCCGTAAGTAAAAGTGTTTTTAATTTCATATAACGTTCTTTCTTGTTGAGTGTTGTTAGCTTGAGTATAGGGAATTCATAAAAAAATACCTATAGTTTTTAAAGTCTACAACAGAATAATCGTATTTTCTGGATGTCAATTATCATTCTTAGGGATAGGGATAGAAGACCCAAGGTATTTTTTAATATGGGTGTCTAAAATCAAATAACCATCTATTTAGGGTGCATTATTTCCAACGTACATATAAAGCTACAAAATGTTGAAAGTAAGAGGGAGATTCATGAGTTAGGTGTTCAATTACTTCTTTAAAAGTATCATATGTTTTTCTTACTTGAGAAAGAGTCATGCTTTTGACAATTTCTTCATCGAACTCATTATATCTAATACCGATAGCAACCGATTCATAATAATTAAGGATATAGTGAACAATAGATTTTTGTTCAAAAGATAAAGATTCATATTGCTCTAATGTAAGAGTTGTTGAATTTCCAAGAATTTTATAAATTTTATCAAGCTTTTGATTATAACAATCGGATAAGCGAGAATTCATAATAGTTTGTATAGAGTGGTTTCTCATATTCGTAATTAATTGACTACGGATAGTATAAACCCAACCAATAACAGCTAAGGCAATACCTAAGAAAGTCACAAACTTATCATTAAAAAATATTGTTTCATTTGAGATTTTTAACCCTAGGAATTTTAAATTGAAAAAAATTGAATTCCATAGGATAAATAAAAGAGATGTTAAAAATGTAAAAGCTATCATCATGTCTAGCTTTTTATAATTTTTTGGTCTTAGGAAAAAGGGATTGCGATCTTTAAAGTAAAAATACATAAAGCTAACGCTATATACTAAAAGTAGTAAGAAAGTATGTAAGAAAGATATGTTATCCATTGTTTCTTTTAATTAAAAACCCCACTAATTTATAGCGGGGTTTTCTTTAATTTACAACCAATTAAGGCTTAGTGTTGTAACACTGAAATATCCGCAACACTTGTAAACAAGCTACGTAACTGAGCCAGTAAACGTAAACGGTTTGCTTTCAATTCAGCATCATCCGCCATCACCATTACGCCATCAAAGAAGGCATCAATTGGCGCGCGAAGGGCAGCGAGTTTAGAAAGCGCTTCGGTGTAGTCTTTCGCAGCCAATAATGGCTCAACCACTGGAGTAATCGCTTGAAGCTCTGCGAATAATGCTTTTTCAGCATCTTCAACCAATTTCGCTTCAACGACTGCACCTTCAGGAGTCGCTTCTTTCGCAAGAATGTTGGCAACACGTTTGTTTGCCGCAGCAAGCGCAGCCGCTTCAGCCAAGTTACGGAAGTGATTGACCGCATTTACACGCTTATCAAAATCAAGAGGAGATTTTGGTGACAATGCTTGAACGGCTTGAATCACATCAACTGCAACACCTTGGTCTTCGTATTTCGCACGGTAACGACCTTCTAAGAATGCAACAGCATCTGCCAAAGTCTTGTCGTGATATTTCACTACATCGCCATAAGCAGCTAAAGCCAACTTGATGAGTTCTTCGATTGAAACATCAAGGTTGTTTTCAGTCACTAAACGCAAAATACCAATGGCAGAACGACGTAAGGCAAATGGGTCTTTTGAACCTGTAGGCGCTTGACCAATACCAAAAATACCTGTGAGCGTGTCTAAACGGTCTGCAAGGGCAATGGTAGTACCTGTCTTGGTTTGTGGTAATACATCACCCGCAAATTTCGGAAGATATTGCTCACCTAAAGCTTCAGCCACTTCGTCATTTTCGCCTTCAAGACGTGCGTAGTAAGTACCCGCAATACCTTGAAGTTCTGGGAATTCACCCACAAGCTCAGAGGTTAAGTCGCATTTTGCAAGAAGTGCTGCTTTCTCAGCATCAGCAACGGTCGCACCTGTAATTGGCGCAAGGGCTACAGCGAGTTTTGCAATACGTGTAGATTTGTCCCAAAGCGTACCCAATTGTGCTTGGAATACCATGTTTGCCAGTTTTTCTTTACGAGATGCAAGCGGTTGCTTTTGGTCTTGCAAGAAGAAGAATTCAGCATCCGACAAACGTGGACGTACAACTTTCTCATTACCTTCAATAATTTGCGTTGGATCTTTAGACTCAATGTTTGAAACGGTAATGAAGTAAGGTTGTAACTTGTTGTCTGCATTGACCAAACAGAAGTACTTTTGGTTGTCCTGCATGGTGGTGATCAATGCTTCTTGAGGAACAGCAAGGAAGCGTTCTTCAAAGTTTGCACGTAATGCCACAGGCCATTCAACCAATGCGGTCACTTCGTCACGAAGATCCGCAGGCACAATCGCAATTGCATTCACTTCATCAGCCAATGCTTTGACTTGTTGGTCGATAATCGCTTGACGCTCTTCAAAATTCGCCACAACTTTCGCTGCACGAAGTGCATCTAAGTAAGCATCTGCATTCGCCAAAGTAATTGCTTCAGGCGCATGGAAACGGTGACCATAAGTCACGTTGCCAGCTTTGTGATCCTGAATGGTTGCTTCAACCACTTGGTCGTCTTTCAGCAATACCACCCATTTTACCGGACGCACGAATTCAGTACGGCTTGCCGCAGAACGCATACGTTTTGCAATTGGCAAGTTGTCCAAAGCCGTTTGTAAAATTTGTGGCAAGAGTGCTTCAAGGCTTTGACCTTTGACATCTTTCAAGAAGCACACTTTTTCAACTTTACCTGCTTGGAAAGTCGAAACTTGATCGGCTGTAATGCCTTGACCACGCATAAAGCCTTCTAAAGCTTTAGTTGGTTTGCCTTCAGCATCATAGGCTGCTTGAACCGCAGGACCATCAAAACGCTTTTGCGTATCCGCTTGTGCTGCATCAACATTGACAATTTTAAGGGCTAAACGACGTGGTGCTGCATAGGCTTCAATCGCATCAAATGCTAAGCCTGCATCTTTTAAGCCTTTTTCAGTTTCAGCTTTTAGGGCATCACGTAAAGTTTTTAGGCTTTTTGGTGGAAGTTCTTCACAGCCAAGTTCAAATAAAACAGTATGTTTAGACATTATTTGTTCTCCGCTGCTTTTTCTGCTTGAGCAGCTTCTGCTTCAACCTGAGCTTTGAGTTGTGCTAAAACTTCATCACGTAAATGTGGTTCTGCCATTGGGAAGCCCAATTCCGCACGCGCTGCCACATAGCTTTGTGCAATCGCACGTGCCAAAGTACGCACACGTAAAATGTAACGTTGACGTTCAGTCACCGAAATCGCGCCACGAGCATCGAGTAAGTTAAAGGTATGTGATGCTTTAACGACTTGTTCATAAGCAGGAAGAGACAATTTCGCTTCGATTAAACGGTTTGCTTCGCCTTCGTAGAAATCGAACAATTCAAACAATTTGTCGACAGGGGCATATTCGAAGTTATAGGTCGATTGTTCTACTTCATTTTGATGGAACACATCGCCATAAGTTACTGTACCGAATTGACCTTTGGTCCAAACTAAGTCGTAAACGGAGTCTACACCTTGAAGGTACATCGCAAGACGCTCTAGACCGTAAGTGATTTCACCGGTTACAGGGTAGCATTCAACGCCGCCCACTTGTTGGAAGTAAGTGAACTGAGTCACTTCCATACCATTCAACCAAACTTCCCAACCTAAGCCCCAAGCACCGAGTGTTGGAGATTCCCAGTTGTCTTCTACGAAACGAATGTCGTGAACCAGTGGGTCAATACCAATCGCTTTTAAAGAGTCGAGGTAAAGCTGTTGGATGTTGTCTGGGTTTGGCTTCAGTACCACTTGGAATTGGTAGTAGTGCTGTAAACGGTTCGGGTTTTCGCCATAACGACCATCTTTTGGACGACGTGAAGGTTGTACATAAGCCGCGTTCCACGTTTCTGGTCCTAACGCACGAAGGAATGTCGCAGTGTGGAATGTTCCTGCACCCATCTCCATGTCGTAAGGTTGTAAAACCACACAACCTTGCTCAGCCCAGTAGTTTTGTAAGGCAAGAATTAAGCCTTGAAATGTATCAATATGCGATATGGCGCGACTCATGGTGCATCCATTAAAAATTAGAGAAAAATTGCTCCTAAGTATAAGGATTTTGCAGGGGAGTGGCAAAGGTATTAATTAATCGTTTTCTTCTAGTTTTTTTGCAACAGAGATGATGTCATCCCATTCTTCTTGAGTAAATGTTTCAATCGAACCTAAATATAAAAATTGATTGTCGGCAATCCATGGATATCCTTTTTCACCTTCAGGGTTTGCTAAATAAAAGAAATTGATGACAAGGTAATTAAGGACTTGTTTCCATAAATAACCATTTGACGTTGTTGTATACAAATTGCCTAAATGGAAAAAGCCATTTGTGAAATCATTAGGTAATTTATTCATCACTTCAAGGACTGAGAATGAAACTTGGAGCCTAGTGACAAAATAATCGAGAGGTAATAGCTCTTTAAGATCATTTGGAATTGGTAAGCCTGCATCATTAAGACGGCAACAAAATGATTTTACAAAGTATTTGAATAAATTTCTTTGTTGGAATTCAAATTCATCTCCGTAAATATGATGAAAATTAATCATTCGCTTGTTCCAAATTAGCTCTTTATTGTTATAGATATAATTTGAAAAGATGGAATAGGCTTTATCAAATGGTTGGGTCATTTCATTATTGCATTTTGAACATAAGTCATTGGAGTATTTTATATATTTTGAGTTAGAGCCTTGAACTTTGTTTAAAACACCATCCGCATAATGCACTGGACGTTCAGGTATGCTTTGATAGTTTTGCTTGCCATAAGACTGAATGATATCGGAGCGTTTAATTTTATGTTCAGAGCTGTTTGCATGATCACCACAAATCCAACAGATTTTCATTATTTATGTTTCTCTTTTTTAAGTAATTTTAGACATTCTAAATAAAAAGCACCCGAAGGTGCTTTTAGGTTTAAATAAAGAATAAGTAAATAAAGATGGAGAGCAGGGCAATACACAAAATATTGAGTACAAAGCCCACGCGCATCATTTCACTTTGTTGAATATAGCCTGTACCAAATACAATCGCATTCGGTGGTGTCGCCACAGGCAGCATAAAGGCACAAGATGCCCCAATCCCAATCACGATGACCAGAATTTCTTTAGGCAAGCCCATTTGATCGGCAATCGCAGCAAAAACAGGTACTAACAGTGCAGCCGATGCGGTGTTACTGGTAAATTCAGTCAAGAAAATAATAAAGGCAGCCACAATCACAATCACCAAAAATGGTGAAGCATCACCGAATGCATTGGCAAGCGTCTGCCCCAGAACAAGAGAGGAGCCAGAGTCTTTGAGTACGGCACTTAACGTAAGCCCCCCACCGAACAGCATTAAAACACCCCAATCGGTGTTGCTTGCAATATCTTTCCACGTGGCAATACCTAAAATGACCACCATACAGGCTGCAGCTACGGCAACCCATGTATCGGGTTGGCTGATCCCGAATTTCTCTGAAAGACTCTTACCAAAAATCCACGCTAGTGCAGTGACAGTGAATAACAGCATGGTCAGAATACGATCGCGGTTCCATGCAATCACTTCGGTTTTAAATTCGACCCGATGATTCAGTTTCGGGCGCAGAATCACATAAAGGCTAATCAGCATTGCAGGCAGAATCAGCAGCATCATCGGTAAGCCGACTTTCATCCAGTCGGCAAAATCATAGCCGAGTGCTTTTGCTGCAATCGCATTCGGTGGCGAACCGACTATCGTACCTAATCCGCCAATACTGGCAGAGTAGGCAATCCCCAATAAAATAAAGACAAAGGTTTTATGTTCTTTCTCTGCATCAAAATGTGAGAGCAGTCCCAAAGCCAATGGTAACATCATGGCGGCTGTTGCTGTGTTGGAAATCCACATGGACAAAACTGCAGTAACGACGCAGATCGCGAGCACGGCAATGCCTAAATGACCACGCGAAAGACCAATAATCCACATGGCAATTTTTCGATCCAGCTTTTGCACATGCAAGGCAGTTGCCAGTGCAAAGCCCCCAAAGAACAAGAAGATGGTCGGGTCGGCAAAGGTGCTCAGGGCTTTACTGGTGCTGATTGCCACCATTTCACCATCCACTTTGCTGGGCATGCCTACGAGCACAGCTAAAATAGGCACTAGTAGGGCGGTAATGGTGATATGAATGGCTTCAGTCAGCCATAACGTGCCAATAAAAAACAGTAAACTGAGTCCTTTGTTCGCATTCTGTTCATAAGGCAGTGTTTGATACAGCAAAAAAGCCAGTATTGCAGCGATGATAATAATCCCCCAGCCGCGTACTAAGCCTTTGGGCATCGCATTAGTGGGTGTTTCAAGATGAGGTACATTCATAAGGTGTCCTTTTTTAAGTTTTTTGATTATTTAGTGCTCAATATTAACCATAGTGTTTGTTTTTATTGAAGTAAATACAAGATTGTTCCGACTCTGTAACGGGCATCTTTTAAAAATGGGTAACTGCCTGCCAGATGGCATTTGCACCCAGTAATGTTAGCAGCGTTAAAATGATGCGTTTGAATTTTTGTTGGGACAGATGGGCTCGAATTTTACTGCCGAGATAAACAAAGCCTAAGGCAGCAAGGGTAATCGCAAGCAATAAATAAATCTGTGTGGTCTGGAAGCTGTATAGGGTCGGATAAAGCATACCCAACTGAATGATTTTGCTTGCCAAAAAGCTCAGGTTGCTAATCATGACGATATCGGTTTTTTGGTGTCGGGTGCTTAACAGGTACATCATTAAAAAAGGTGCCATGGCATTGGTCGCACCGCCAATGACTCCTGCAAGACAACCAAAGATCAGCATATTAGGCAAAGACTGCTGAATACGAATGGGCTGTGCTCTCAATTGGTCGAGCACATACAGCAGAATGACCAGACCCATCATAAATTTTAAATAGTTTTCATTGATATAAAGGAGCAGGATGACGCCAATGAAACTCCCGATCAGGCTACTCAAGATCAGTACCCAGTACTTTTGTAGATAATAGTACAGTGTGTGGAGGAATGGCCGTTCTGGATCAGAGTGGAGCACCATCAGGTTCAAAATCAGGCAGGGAATAATCACCATTGCTACAGCAATAGGGAGCGGGTAAAACATGGACAGTGCGGCAGTACTGATCATGGGAAAACCAAAACCACTTAAACCATGTAATAGCGCAGCGAGTACACACAAAACGAAGGTGATGATTTCGACTTTGAACATGTTTACTCCCAAACAGGATGGTGCATAGCGACACTTGCATCAATCAACTTGAATTTTTTGTATGTGTTTATATAAAGGCTGCCTGATGGATCAGGTCGGCTGTTTGGAACAGGGTATCAAAAATAATGATGATTATAAGGTGTAATTAAAATATACCTTACTTGGGTTTCAGCTTTATACTGAGCCCACCACCGCACAACATAAATCAGTGAAGGATCTGCTGTGAGCAATAGCCGTATCGATTGGTTCAGTCAACTTAAGCCCAATTTTAAAGTGCTGCCTTTAAGGGAGCGCCTAGTTTGCGGTTTCGGTGCATTATTGGGTCTGGCACTGTCATCGTTGATTAGTTGGTGGGTATTGGGCGGAATTAATGCGTGGTATATCGCCCCCATGGGCGCTTCGTCTGTCTTATTGTTTGCTGTACCTGCAAGCCCATTGGCACAGCCGTGGAATATGATCATTGGCAATACGTTGGCGGGTTTTATCGGCGTGACTTGTGCACTGTATCTGCCAAATTTAACTGAAGCCTTTAGTATTGCAGTAGCACTGTCAATCTTCCTGATGATGACCACAGACTCTTTGCATCCTCCGAGTGGTGCTGTCGCCATTACCGCTGTACTGGGTGGAAAAAGTGTGTACGACATGGGCTATGCGTTTATTGCTTATCCTGTACTTTTAAATTCCTTGTTGTTGTTGCTCATTGCGATTGTGTTTAACCGAATATTGGGTCGTCAATATCCGCAGACTGCGCAGCTAAATTTACGTTCTAATGATCCAACTCCAACGCAAAAAGTCACTATTCAGCCGCAAGATATTCAGAATGTTTTGGAACATCAGCCGCAGTTGCTCGACATCAGTGAATATGATTTACAAAACATTATTCTTAAAGCGCAGCAAATTGCCAACGCGCGTACGGTGAATGAACTGACCTGCCAAGACCTCATGTCTAAAGATGTCACCATGTTGAATGCGCAGGATGATATTCATCTGGCTCTAGATAAGTTCAAGCAGATTAACTTGATGAGTCTGCCTGTGGTGAATGATGCACGGCAGTTGGTAGGAACTTTGGCGCTGTATGATGTGGTGGAATGGTTTAAGCGTGCTGCTGACCCTAAAGCCAGTTGGGAACATCAGGTAAAACAGATTATGAACCGCCAAGTGGTGACGGTGCAGCCGAGCCAACCGATACAGGATTTGGTGCCATACTTTGTTGAACGCTCATTTAACTACATTCCTGTGGTTGAGCAGCAACAACTGGTCGGTATGATTAGTCGGGCAGATATGATTGCGGCATTGAACCAGCAACTAATTCTGCTGAAACAGTAAAAGTGACGGGCTGAAATAAAAAAAAGCTACGACTCTTTGGGGAAAAAGTCGTAGCGACCAAAACGGTAGGTCAAATGATGTTAATGAAAACCTATAATGGCGACTTGTGATTATTCACGGTACGTACTGGGCGTTGATAATTCGATGAATCTGAATAACTCGTGTCTTGACGTTTCGGAATAACTAACCATAAAACCAAATACACTAAAATGCCTGGAAATGCGGCACTCATGACGGAAACTAAAAAGAAGATAATTCTTAATAAGTTCGCGTTCCAACCAAAACGTTCAGCAATACCGCCCATAACACCTGCAATTATATTTTGGCGATTTGAACGATATAAACCAACATTGGCCATCTAGGTCTCCTTAGAAAATAAATGAGAGATTTATTGCAATCTCATAATTTATAAATGGTGATGCAATTCAATTTTTAAAGCAAAGCCATCATGAAAATAGTTAAGTTATGTAAAGAAAGATTTGTTCTGAGCTGCGCTATACATAAAATGTGATCAAATTTACAGATGTCTTTATTTTTGATAAGCAAATACAGGCACTTGCAATGCTATTGCTGAATTTAAGGAAAAATAACGCAATATCATTTTTTACCCTTTGGGTGCTCGGTCAAATGAATGTGGGTTGTGTATTAACGTGATGAAATCGAACCGTGTAAAACTTCGTTCGAAGTTCGGCTTGCAGCTGTTGGGTTGTCTGTGTGTCAGTCTGGTTATGGCTGCATGTAGCCAATCGCCAATGCCCGCCGATGAACAGATTGTTTCTGCTGAAGAAGAACAACCTGCATCAGTGGTGAATCCTTCCCAGTCTGGTAAAAAACTCACGGAACTGGCAGGGCAGGCGAGTCTGCCTGATAATGAGGCATCATCCACGCTACAGCAAGATTCAGCGAATGAAAAAGCCCCTTATATTGGGCGCTATCATGTACAAATTTCCTGTAAAGATGATTTTGTTCAATGCTCGGAAGGCTCGGCAGAATATATTTTGACCCTAGTCGCCGATGGTTCGGCCTATCGCAGCATTATCTATACGGGAAAACTTTTTAGCGAAAAAATGGCGGAGGATCGCAGGATTCGTACTTACCGTCGGGACACATGGTCGGTGAACCCAGGAAATGCAGAATTGGTGGTGCATTTAGAAGAAGGCGCAAAATTTTATTATCAGGTCGATGAGCAGCATAATTTAATTTTAGATTTGGATCGGACTGTAGATTTAGAGAATCAAACCAATCAACACTTTTTCGCAGCGGGTTATCCAATGCCGACACAAGCCTATCGCTTGATCAAAGATCAATAATACACAGGTTCAATTTGCGGAATACGAGAGAAATTAAAATATAAATTAAGCGGAAAGCTTGAGAACAGCAGTGCTGAAGAAAAATAAAATTGAAGAAGCTTTGAAATAAATGGTGGGTCGTCCGCGACTCGAACGCGGGACCAACGGATTAAAAGTCCGCTGCTCTACCAACTGAGCTAACGACCCA
>NZ_JAKVIM010000019.1 GCF_022601715.1 Acinetobacter zhairuonensis
TTTGAAATGCAGGCTCAGGGCGATGCTTTGGGTATTTTAGCCAAACAAAACATTCAGATTGTTTCTACAGAAGACCGTATTGAAATAACCAGTCCGAAAGAGATTGTGATTACCGCAGGTGGTTCGCAACTTAAAATTGATGGTTCGGGTATTTTTCCAACCACCAGTGGCAAGTTTGAAGTGAAGGCGGGGCAGCATGTGTTTACATCAGGGACGAATGCCGATAGCAATACACCACAGTTGCCACAACCGAAATCGCTTAAAGGTACATTAGAGTTATTGAGAAGTTATGGTGGTGATAACTTCTTTAAACAGAATAGCTATAAGGTCATTGATTCACTAGGTAAGCAGCTTACAGGTAAGCTGGATGCAAATGGTTTTGCCCAAGTGACAGGCATTGCCCCAGGTGCAGCTAAAGTTATTTTTGAGAAAGATGAGACCAGTGCATGGGCACTAAGTAGTGACTTTAAACGTGATTATATGTGGGCTGAGCCTGTAGAAAAAGTTGCAGCGTCATTAAGTAGTGCATTAGGACAGAACATGAAACAACAACTGACCAGCAGTTTATTTTCGATGGATAAAAATAATCTTAAAAACATAGGGAAAAATACCTTAAATGATCTAGCTGAGCAGACAGTTGGGCAAATTAAAGATCAAGTCAGTACTACCGCTTTAAGTGCTGTTTCAAAGCAGCTGAACCTTAATATTTCTCCAGATCAAATGAAAAGCTTGGCACAACTCGCCATGAATCCGAGCCAGTCGGTTGACATGATCAAAGCACAAGGTGTGGGTTTTGTAAAAGATCAGGCGGCTACAAAATTGGCGGAGGCCACCCAAATGGATTCGATTCTTCAACAAGGTATCGTTGATCGTTTTCATAGTCAGAACAATGGTTAGAACAGATTTTAATTCACGCGCAGCAATTTAAAAAATAGATGTATTGAAATAAATTAAGGGTTTGAGATTGATGGCTACGGAAAAAACACAACAAGCAACAGATCAAAAAGCGTCAAAGGTTGAACTTGCTGTTTTTAATTTAGATAGCGTAAACACGGTGACTGACCTGCAAGTGATTGCCAAGCAAATCCAGCTTTATTTACAGGTATGTGGGAATACCAGTTTAGAACAATTACAAGGTAGTGCGAATACTGCAACGGTAGCCAATATTTTTGCTTTAACAGGCAGTGTGCTGGATTTAATTTTATACGCGACCGACAGCAAGACAGAGGATGCTGCGGTACAACAGGGTGCATTGCTCGCTGCAAATTTAATAGGTCTATTTGCAGAGCCAAGCAATGAAGCACATGCGCGGATGGCATTACGTCCGATGTTTGGTCTAATGTCGCAATGTTTATATCCTGAAAACGGAAAAATTAAAGACGCTGATATTAAACGTTTGGGGCTGCATCTGAATGCGATGGTCGCAGGTGATTTAGAGAAATTCTTGCAAGAAACACAAGCCAAATTAACGGCTTTATTATCGCAAGCAACAGTTCTAGGAAGTAGCATACTTAAAAGCTTGTCAGTACCTGCTACACCAATAAGCACAAGTATGACTGCAATATCAGCAGGTGCGACAGCAGAGAAAAGAGATCCGACACTAAAATTTAGTAATTGGGCTGCACCACTTATTGATTTAATTGCTCAGCCGAGTCAGGCGGACTTAACATCTAAGCTTCAGCCAAATATTCAAACACGATTACAGCAAAAAGCAACCCAAGCAATTGCCACATTAAGCCAGACTTTACAGCAGCAAGCCAATGCAGGGCAAAAATACAGCTTGGCCTGGTTATTACAACAAACTTTAACTGCGATTCAGGCCAGCGAAAATAAAGGCAATGCTAGCGTGCCCATCAATCAGACTGGAGAATATGAGCGCCATACCAAAGGGGATACCTTAGAGTTTGTGAGCTTACAGGCGGATGCGTTGAATGCACCACCTTGTGAAGGTAGAGGTTCAGAGACGGGTCAGAGTATCAGTTATTCAATTGGTGCAGAGCGGGTTCAGCATGCTGATTTCTATTTACCGAAAATTGGTTTTGTATTTAGTCGTCAATATAACTCACAAATGGGTGAGTTTGATCGAGGCATGATTGGTGCTCGTTGGATGATGCCATTTTCCAATGTAATTCTACCAAAGCAACAAGGTTATATCTTTATTGATGCGAAAGGGCGTAAACATACATTACCGCCTACGATTTTGCAGCAGACATATACTGTTCCTTATGAAGGAATAACGGTTCATCCAATTGAAAATGGTGATTTGCTATTAAATTTTGGTGGTGACTGGAGTTTCCATTTTCATCAATTTAGTCTTGGTCAGCCCTATCATTTAATTCAACAATTCAACAAAAACACCAATGAAAAAATTAGCCTAAGTTACCTTTTGGCAGATGGTGTTGCTTATCTTCAAGCCATTGATTTCCAGTTTGAACAGGTTCAGCATCAACTAAAATTTGCCTTTAATGAGCAAGTTAAGATTATTGCTGTATTTGTGGATGATCAAGTTGAGCCTTGGGCACGTTATCAATATGATGCACAAGGCAACCTGATCACAGCTTTCGATCAAAATGGACATGCACGTCAATACGAATATAATCAGGCGCACCAGTTAACACGCTATACCGATCGTACAGGACGCGGGCAAAACATTCGCTATGAATCAATATTGCCAAATGCCAAAGCCATTGAAGAGTGGGCAGATGACCGCAGTTTCCATACCAAACTGAAGTGGCATCCACGTTTACGCCAAGTTGCGGTTTACGATGCTTATGATGTACCAACCTATTATTATTTCGATCTGGATGGTTTTACCTATCGGACTCGTTTAGCCGATGGCCGAGAGTCTTGGTATTCTCGTGATGGTGAAAAACGCATTACCCGACAAATTGATTTTGAAGGTCGAGAAACTCAACAAGAATATAATGATCAGGGCCAACTGGCGAAAATTGTACAGCCGAATGGTGGGGTGATTCGTTTTGCTTATGATGAACAAGGCAATTTAACCGAGACTAAAGATCCAGAAGGCAATATCTGGAAACGTGAATATGATGCACAAGGCAACGTCAGTAAAGAGATTAATCCTTTAGGTCATGTTACCCAATATAAATACAATAACAATAATCAAGTTGTGGAAGTGATTGATGCCAAAGGAGGTATCAAGAAAATCCAGTATAATGATCAAGGACAAATGCTGTCTTATACCGATTGTTCGGGCAAAAGCAGTATATGGGAATATGATGAAGAAGGTGACTTAAGTGCCCAGCAAGCGGCAAATGAGCAGAAAGTTCAATATCTGTATAGTATGCAAGGCAAAGATAAAGGTCAGCTTCAAGCGATTATTTATCCAGATGGATTAAAAGAGCTATTTGAGCATGATCAAGAAGGACGTTTGCTTAAACACACGGACACCAACGGCTTAACCACTCAATATCAATACAATACTGTCGGCTTACTAGAACAGCGCATTGATGCCAATCAGCACCGTGTGAGCTATCAATGGGATAAACAAGGACGTCTTCAAAAGCTTATGAACCAGAATCAGGCTGAATACTTGTTTGGCTATAACAAGTTGGGTCAGTTAGTTCGTGAACAAGCATTTGATGGTGAAGAAAAGCACTATAGTTATAGTGAAAATGGTCTATTGTTCCAGATTCGCCAACCCAATATTTTGACTGAATTTAGCTATTATGATGATGGGCTGATTGCATCTAAAAAGTATACTAACCTGCATACTCATCAAAGTCAGACAGAGCAATTTGAATATAATTTAAATCAACAACTCAGCTCAGCCAGTAATGCAGAAAGTCAGGTTCAATTATATCGTAATCAGCTTGGGCAATTGGTGCGTGAACACCAGCATTATAAAATGTTGAATCTAACGGCTGTACTACGTTATGAATATGATGAACTGGGTAATCTGGTTAAAACCATTCGCCCAGATGGGCAGCAACAGACGAATCTGAGCTATGGTTCAGGACATATCTACGGAATTGCGTTTAACCAGCAGGATGTTGTTTCTTTCCAACGTGATGATTTGCATCGTGAAACGGTACGCTTCTTGGCAAATGGTTTGGTACAAACTAAGCATTATAATGATGTCGGGTTACTGATTTCTCAACAGATTGGACCTGAGCAAGAAACCTCAGATCGGCTCCGGTATCAAGCGCATAGACATTATCAATATGATAAAAACTATTTGCTCACCCAAGTTGAAGACAGTCGTTTAGGACAGGTTAATTATCAATATGATCCGATTGGACGTTTGATTTCAACGCAGAGTCAGCATAAAAACGAAAGTTTTAAGTTTGATCCAGCGGGGAATCTGGTTGATCCAATGAATCAGACAACACATGCCAAAAATAATTTAATCAAACAGTATCAAGGCAAGCATTATCAATATGATGTACAAGGCAATGTGATTGAAACCACGCAAAATGGTAAAACTTTAAAACTGACGTGGGACAATCATAACCGTTTGATCCAAAGTAACTTGAATGGGCAAGTGACTCAGTATGGTTATGATGTCTTTGGACGTCGTTTATATAAGAAATCATCAAGCCAAGACTTCACCTTATTTGGTTGGGATGGTGATTTGATGATTTGGGAATCAAGTCAAAATACGGACAATCCCCAAAAGAGCTATACCAAACATTATGTCTATGAGCCTGATAGCTTTGTGCCGTTAATGCAGGCAGGTTATCAAGGTTTTATTGAACTAATTGAAACACCTGATTATAGCGAATACCTCAACAAGCCTTATTCTATTTATAAAGATCCAGTCTGGAACACAGATACACGTAAAAACCGCGTGGCTTTAGAGCAAACTGTTTTTTATCATTGTGATCAGGTGGGAACACCGCAAACACTGAGTAATGCTACAGGTGAATGTGTCTGGGAAATCACGCAAGATACATGGGGGACTGCACTCGAGATTCAAGTGGTAAATAAGGACAATCCATTTGAACAGAGCAATCTGAGATTCCAAGGTCAGTATTACGATAATGAAACAGGGTTGCATTATAACCGTTATCGTTATTATGAACCGTATAGTGCAAGGTATGTAAGTAAGGATCCGATAGGACTGGAAGGTGGAATTAATATTTTTGCATATGTTATGAATCCTTTGAAAAATATAGATGTTTTTGGGTTGAGTGAAAAAGAAAATTATAAGAGTAATGAATGGATTACAAAAAGTGAAAGAGAGCTATTAAATAAACCATTTGATTTGGCAGTGAAAAATATGACTTCAGCTGCTAGTGGTGCTGTATTAATAGGGGGGAAAATCAAGAAAACGAGTGATGAAATTTTAAATGGTGCTCAGATAGTGGGTACTAATATAAAAACAGGAGCTAAATATTTATACCCTTATGTAAAAGGTGGAGCTGAAATTCTATATGATGATGCAATATCAATAGGGAAAAGTGCATATAAAAGAGCTAGTTCCACTATATCTTTTACAGTACTATTATGTCAAACAGCGGGAGCCTGCAGAAGGCCTGATTACTTAGTTTGTTCTGGATCTGCTACAACTTTAACGGGCGCAGTTACGATAAACTTATATAATGGTCAGTCATATATAGGAAAAGGGTTGGATTCAGCGCCTTTTGTAGAGAATAAAAAATATACAGGTGTAAATAATAATTCAGTAAGTATAAAAAAACTATCAGACTCACTAGGTGGGAATTGTAGCTTAGGTTATATTTTTAATAAAACTAAAGGTTTATCTGTGGCAGATGCTACAGATTCATTCTTAGATGGTTTGGCTGGTGGAGCAGGTGTGACTCTTCGAAATGTAAGGGTTGGAGTATCTAATCCGGTAAATGAAGATTGGTTTGATATTACGACACCAAAGGCAATTGAAATTGGATTAAATTCACAAACTGTTGGTTGGGATGGTGGTATTTCTATAAACCAGAAATCAGTTAATATTAATAAAGAATATGATAAGGCAAAAGAAAGGTTGGGTAATTAATATGAATATTAAGAATGTTATTATATTATTTGTTTGTTTTTTTTCATTTGCATGTACGCATGTGAATGAAACTGAACAAAAAAGTGAAATGATTAATTTTGAAGATATCATATCTAAGTATTTTGAATCTTATGATCCTATTTTTGAGTCATCTATTAGACGCCCTGGAAATTATGCTGGAACAATTTTAATTGATAAGAAAAAATTATCAAATAAAGGAATGGATGAGATAAAAAATAAAATAAAATCAGATGGGTGGGTTGAAATGGAAAATTCGGAAAACTATACCTTGTATTGTCTTGGTAATTATCAGCTTATTGGGATTTTGTATCCTAATGATTTGATTGAGAGAAACAAGAAAGGTGAGGAAATTACTTATGAGGATATAAACTCTTGGAATATAGGGTTGTACTATAACAAAAATGGTGTGAATAGTTGTGAGAGATAATTTTGCTAGTTTATTTTGCCACCCCAAGAAAACCAGATGATATGAGTGTAGTAAAATAAATTTTTTATTAAATTGGGAGTTGAACTTTTATATCGTATGTAATTTTATTTTTTAATTGGATGTGGTGTTATTTCTTTAAAGGAAGTTTGTGAAGTGTTTATGTGTTTTGTAGGAGGTACAACTCTTTGCTATACGTTTATTAAATTAATTAATACTGGGTAAAAAATAATGAATGGATATGTTAATGAAAGACTAAGAGGTGTAGCCAAAAAAGTTGTTCGTACCAGTTTTTTTCTATAATAATACTTGCATTTTTTACTGTGATTGGTAGTGAGTTTGATCTCAATGTTTTAGTGTTCCTAGGTTTTTTTATTGTGGCTATATATAGTATGTATATATTAAAAATATTAATTTTTGATGAAAATATTTGCCCAAATTGTAATAAAAGTTTTTTTAAAAAAGAAGGTGGTTTATCTAATCTTGGGTTTAGTATTTATACTAAAAATTGTACGAATTGTGGGTGTAAGCTTAAAAAATAATTTTAGCTTATTTTTTAAATTTTACTCAGAGAAAATCGTATTTTGCATTCTTTTTAACTATTTTTTTGTAAATATTCAGGTAGACAGGAGAGTAATACTGTATGAAAAAAATTGTTATAATCCTCTCGTTTTTATTAATCGGATGTGATAGGGAAGTAGAACGAAAACCCTATATAGATAAAGTAAATCAGGACTTTGTAAATGAGGCTAGTGTCCTTTTTGATGGTAAAGCTGGCGATCTAAAAGGTTACTCATCTTATAGCTCGAATACGGTTTCGTATAAAATTAAAGCAGATGAATTTCATATCAATAATTTCTTAAACAAGAAAGATAAACAATTAAAAGAAATGGGGTGGGAATATTATCAAAAATATAATGAAAGTTATATATTTTGTAGGAATAAGAGTCAACTTGAAATTATTGCACCGCGAGTTGTTGTGGGTAATAAAGAATTGGCCGAAGGTTCTGTTGCAATGCAATTAAATGATGATTGGCATGTAATATTTTATAAAGCTAATAATACAACCTCATATATATGTCATAATTATAAATAGAGATGGGTATGTTGACTCTTTTGTTTTTAGGTTATTTAGTAAATGAAAAAAGTATTGAATAAAGCTAGTTTTTTATTTTTTATACTATATCTTTGTTCTTGCACTAGCGTTGAAGAAACTTAACAAGGTAAGTATTTTACACATGTCATTAATCAATACTTTGGGAAATATCAACCAAATGAGAAAATTTGGGTTGATAAGCCAGAAAGTAAATATTCAATTACTAAAATAAAAAAATCAAATCTTTCTTTAAATGATTTTTCTAATATTCGTAAGAAGTTGGAAGTTGGAAGTTTATGGTTGGAAACTTATTTCTGATCAAGATAGTTACTATGAGTATTGTTTGGGTAAGAAAATACATATAGGTATACTTTATCCAATACGACCGCATCATTACAACTCTGAAGGGCGTGAAGTTAAATATACAGATATTAATGACTGGTTAGTAGGGTTGTCTTATGGAGAAAGTGGAGTGAATCAATGTAGAAAAGATGAAATATCCGTAATAAAGTTGGATTAATTTAAAAAGATAATTTGAATAAGTTCTGAGGTGCTGTTTTAGGCGTGTTTTTAGTATTTTCTTGGAGATAATATCAGTATCTATAATACTATAGAAATAAATTTTGGCTGAGATATAGATACTGGTGCTTCGATTAGTATTTCACTTCTACAAGCGCCGATTAAATATTAAGAGAAAGTTTGTGAAATTTATTTTAATGTTATTTTTAACAGTTTGGTTGATGGCTTGTTCACGTGCTGATAAAAAACAGAAAGATCAATATTTTAATGTGGTAATTTATAATTACTTTGGAGAGTACAGCCCAAAAGAGAAAGTTTGGATTGATAAACCTTTTAATAAGTATGCAACAGCAGAGGTAAAAAATCAAAAATGTCATTTGGTGATTTTGAAAGTATACAAAAAAAATTCAAGATGATGTTTGGGTGCTAATATTAAGTCATGATAGTTTTCTTGAATATTGTTGGGATAAAAAATATATATGGGAGTGTTGTATCCAATAAATCTAAAACACTATGGTTATGATGGTGATGAAATAAAATATGAAAACATAAATGAATGGTCAATTGGATTGTCATATAGCGAAGCAGGGGTTAAGCATTGTATTAAAGACGAAATTCCAGTAATTAATTTGGATTAAATGTTTTTAGTATTTTAAAAATATATTTTACTTATTTTCTATATGATGATTGCTTGGATGAGAGAATTTTTTGAAATAAATCTTTTTTTTGGTTTTTGTTTTGTCTATTTTATCTTGTGCAAGCGAACGCGAGAAATTTGAAATGATGAGTTTTGAAGATATCATATCTAAATATTTTGAATATTATGATCCTGCTTTTGAATCATCTATTAGGCACCCTGGAAATAATGCTGGAATAATTTTAATTGATAAGAAAAAACTATCAAAGATAGAAATGAGTAAGATAGAAAATAAGTTAAAATCAGATGGGTGGGTTGAGATGGAGAGTTTTGAAAACTATTCCTTATTATGAGAATGAAACAGGACTGCATTATAACCGTTATCGTTATTATGAGCCGTATAGTGCAAGGTATGTAAGTAAAGATCCTATCGGGTTGTTCGGAGGGATTAATACTAGTAAATATGTTAATAATCCTAACCAGTGGATTGATGCAAAAGGGCTTCAAGTTGGGGCTGGATTTAACACAAAGTCGGGGAATATTGTCTTCACTGATATTGATTCAAAGGAGAAAATAGTCGTTAAAGGTTTTACTGGAGGGCATATTGATTCTAGTTCTGGCGCTATTATTCCTTATGGTAATAACTCAGAAAAACCTATTCCACCTGGTAAATATTATATAACAGAGCACCCAAACCCTAAACCAGGACAAGGTTGGTATGGGTTATTAGCAATTGATGATAAAATTGATGACTCTCATACTGATCAATATGGAAAAGTACGATCTGGCTTTCGCTTACATCCAGGTTCAGTAAGTTGGGGATGTGTAACAATAAATAGTACTACAGAACAAGGTGAAGCTGATTGGAATAAAGTAGATAATATTCTTAGAAAAACAAAATTAGGAACAGTTGAATATGTGGATAAATGGTATTATCGAAATAAAAAAATGAAGTTATATGGCATATTAGAGGTGAGATGATTAATTTTTATTTTTTTATTTTTTTATTTTTTTATTTTCTTATTTTTGATTGTTTGGGTGGTGGTTTATGGTTAAGTCTTTGAATATATTTTTTTTGGTTGCAATAGTTGTGTTATTTATTTATTTAAAAAAAGTAGCTTGGAACGGGTGGTGAGTGATGAGGAATATCATTACATTAATGAGCCTGAATCTATAGAAAGTAGAAGAAAATATCAAGAAAATTTAAATAATATTATAATTAATAAAGAACGTTATATGGATTTTAACTATCAAGTTAAAGATTTGGATAGTTTCGAAAAACTAAATGATTATTTGGAGAAGCTAAAAAATGAGGAGTCAAAAATAAACTTAAATAATATTAGTGATGTGGCAGATCATAGCCTTAAATATAAGATTCTTTTGGAAGTAAGTAAAGAAAAGTATGGTTCAATGGAAATAGATAATCCATATAGATATTGTACTATGATGGTTTCTCTCGCTAGTGAGCTTTGGGCGTTGGAGTATACAAAAAGAATAGTTTCAGAAAATTATTATAATTATTCTAAAAAATATTTTTTAAATTCCTATTTTGAGGCTAAAAAAAATGTGTTAATGCGATTGTTGAAAATAAGTAGTTTTTTGAAGTTGTTTTTAAATAGAGTTAAATGGCAGGTCATATTATAAATGACAATACAGCTAGACCATTAGCTTAACAAATAGACGATTTCTTAGTGGGGCTGGCTGTAAGTGGATCAACTTGTAAAATAATTAAAGCTGGAATTACAATTCCATCAAATGAAGCAACTTTAACCTCAAGTGGTACTTTTGCTATTGAAGGATGTGTTGGGGCAGGTTCTAATGGAATTGATTTCTCCTATGGTGAAAAGTCTGATAATTTCAGTCTGTTTGATTTTTTTAATCAAACTCGGAAATGATTTTGTTTAATGGAGGAATATTATGAATAAGGTAATTATCTTATTAACTATTATTTTTATGCAAGCTTGCGCAGGAATAAATAAAGATAAAGATGGTAGTAATGAAGTTGATGTAAAAAAGGAAGTTGAACGAATTTTTAAAAACTATAATTACAATTTAAAGGAAGGGATGAAAAGAGACTTTGTTAGTTATTATAATGTTTTTGTTTCAAAGCAAGATTTATCGTTAGGTGAATTTGAGAAAGTTAAGGGGGAAATAGAGAAGAAATGGAAGTTGGTTTATACATCAGAAGATCAATATGTATTTTGTTATGATAAATATAATCAAATGACTATTCTATATCCAAGAAAATTATATTATTACGATAAGTTTGGGCAAAAGCTTTATATTAAATCAAGTAGTCTTGATAAGTGGGGGGTAAGTTTGAAATATATTAAAGAAGGTACTGCATATTGTAAAAATGAAAAATTCAATTAATTTATAGATTTTAGTTGTTTATGTATCTATTTTTAGTTTATTTTTGTGATTAAAAAAAATGGTGAGTTTGTTAAAAATAAATTATTTTTTAATTTTTACTATGTGTCTTTATTCTTGTACGAGTATTTATCTCAAATATAATCTCAGAAGTTTTATTGAAGCAATTCTCTATAGAATTAGAACTGGCTGTCCTTGGAGAGATTTACCTGAATCCTTTGGTAAATCCAATACGATCTTTAAGCGGTTCGCCCGATGGTCTAAAGATAATAAGCTATTAAAAATATTTAAGTTATTGTCAAAACATGCTGATCTAGAGTGGGTATTTATTGATGCTAGCCATATCAGAGCACATCAACATGCTACAGGACTCAAGGATCAAGCTATTTCAAGAAGCATCGGTGGAAACAGTACTAAAATCCATTTAGCCGTAGATTCAAATGGGAACCCAATTCAATTTCTTATTCATGATGGCACAACTCATGATGTGAAAGTTGCTCCTGCATTGGTTGATAAAATAGACTTAACAGATACCGATATTCTTAGCGCTGATAAGGGATATGACTCGAAAGCTTTGAGAGAGCAGATAGAAAGAACATCCACAAAAGCAAATATTCCAAATAAATCCAACACACTTTCGAACAATCATTATATGGATTGGCACTTATATAAAATCAGGCACTTAGTTGAGAATACATTTGCAAGAATCAAGCAATTTAGAGGAATTGCAACACGCTATGACAAGCTAAAGCAGAACTACGAAAATTCAGTTGCTTTAGCTTGTATATTTATTTGGTTACCATTATGAAATGTCAACAGACCCTAGTGATGTGGAATTCGTACTGTTAAAGCGGTCCACAAAGCCCCGATCAACTGCAATGCTCCGATAACCAAAAAGCCAATACCGAAGCTCCCTGTTAACGCACTAAACTTACCAATCAAAACTGGGGCAAAAAAGCCGCCTAGATTGCCTACCGATGCAATGACTCCAATGCCTACCGCTGCCGCTACTGGGGTGAGCATTCGAGTAGGGATGGTCCAGCTTAATGGTGCTCCAGCTAAGATCCCGATGTGGGCAATACTAAAGCCAATCAGTAAGCCAACTACGCTATGTAACTGACTCACAATGACTAGATACCCAATAGCAATTAATGTAAAGCAAGCTGTTAAATGCCAGCGACGCTCTTGCGTTTTATCCGAATGACGGCAGATCAAGAGCATGGCAATCACACCAAGTAAATTGGGTACAGCGACCAATAAGCCAATTTTGGCATTTGACTCTATTCCTGCTTGACTGAATAGGGTTGGCATCCAAAACGATATACCATAGCCACCACAGACAATTAAGAAATAGATCCAAGCACTGCTCCACGTCCAGAAGTTTAACAAGGCGGCTTTGATTGAGGCTTTAGGCCGATCTTGATGACCTAAACTGTCTGTAAGAACCTGTTTCTCTCGTGGACTCAGCCAATTCGCCTGTTCAGGTCTATCGGTCAGTAAAAAATAAATGCCCGCTGCAATGATAAAACAGGGTAATCCTGTGGTAATCATTAACCATTGCCAACCCGCTAGACCTGCATAACCATCCAGATATTCAATGATGGCTCCACAAACAGGACCTCCAATCACCCCAGAAACAGCCAGTCCAGCCATAAATAGCGCCATAATTCGCCCACGATGAGAGGCGGGGAACCAGTAAGTCATAAAGAGTACGACGCCTGGAAAAAAGCCAGCTTCAGCAAAGCCAATAAAAAATCGAATTATGTAAAATTCGATTGGCGTGGTGACCAAGGCTAAACTTAATGTTGCACCGCCCCAAGCAACCATGATCATGGGAACCCAACGCCGTGCGCCAATGCGTTCAAGAATCATGTTACTTGGAACTTCAAAGAAGAAGTAACCAATGAAAAACATGCCAGCACCAATGCCATATGCAACATCATTTAGCCCAAGCGCTTGGCTCATCTGTAGCTTGGCAAAAGAAATATTGACGCGATCGATGAAGTTAATCAAATACGCTAAAAATAGAATAGGGATCAGTCGCCATGCAACTTTACGTACAATTTGATCAATCTCTGCGGATAATATTTCAGAGGTTGGTGATTCATCGATAGACTTCGTGGTAACGATTTCATTCATTTTATAATTCTCTTGAGTATTACTGATAGGAGTTCAATATTCCTAACGCAGTAACTCTTTCCATGTAGATAGACATAGCTTGATGTTTCTCAACTTCAAGCTATGTCAGACACTTACTCTGGTGTCATCATTTGAAATCAGGTTTTATAACTTGGATCTAAGCGATCTAGTTTACGCAGCAATGCTGGCCAAGCTATGTCAGAACCCATACCGCTAGTCGCAGCTTTAAAGACTTGCTCAAGCCCTTGGCGTATTGTTGAGCCAACCTCAATCAATTCACCCCCAGCCTGAGCATCAATCTGAATGCGACAGGTATTTTCGAAGGTATACATTTTTAAAAAAGCATCAGCCACACTACGCCCGACGACAAGTAGACCATGATTACGCAGCATCAGATAATCTGCATTGCCTAAGTTGGCTTGTAAGCGTTGCTTTTCATCTTCACGAATCGCAACTCCCTCATAATCGTGGTAAGCCAATGAATCAAGAACAAAAATGGACTGCTGGCTAATGGGTAGAACGCCGCATTTTTGCGCGCTAACGCCCACACCACTACGGGTATGCGTATGCAAGATACAATGGGCATCTTCGCGGACGGCATGAATCGCACTATGAATTGTGAAACCCGCTGGTGTGACTGGGAAAGGTGAGTCACTTAATTTGTTGCATTCAGCATCGACTCTAACCAAACTGGAAGCGGTAATTTCTTCAAATAACATGCCATAGGGATTCAGTAAGAACTGCTCTGGTTCTCCCAATGCGGTAGGTAAACGCACACTGATATGGGTAAAGACCAAGTCCGTCCAGCCATATAAAGCAGCGAGTCGATAGATTGCAGCGAGCTCTACCCGTAGGTTCCACTCGACTTCACTCACTTTACCTTTCAAAGATTCAATTTGCATGTCTTTCTCCAACCCGTACTTACTCTGTAGACTGCGCTGCCATATGCTCTAACGCAGCTTTATATAAAGAGTTCTTAGGCTTAGAAAAAACGTTGCGCAGCATTGGCTCGAAAAACTCAAGTGGAAGGATTTCACCCTTAGGGTCAAACGCTGGATTATCGTATAAATCTACAAATTCACGCGTACGCTCATAGTGCTCATGCTCTGCGAACATATCGCGCATATTTCGATCCATACCGATAAAATGGAAAAAGTTATTGCCCTGAAAAACGCCATGATTTTGAATCATCCAATGATTCGCTTCACTGACAAAAGGCTTCAGAATTGCAGCAGCGACTTCAGGATGGTTGAAAGAACCCAAAGTATCCCCAATGTCATGCAGTAACGCGCACACCACATATTCTTCATCACGACCATCGCGATAAGCTAAAGTTGCGGTTTGTAAGCAATGGCTGAGTCGATCAATCGGGAAGCCTGCATAATCACCATCTAATAGTCGGAGATGCGCCATAATGCGGTCAGGCAGCTCTTTGCTGAAAGGACGGAATTCGGCACCAATAATATCCCAATCTTCTTGGACACTTTGATCCATACGAGTAAAGCTAGCGTGTTTGTTCATGATTAGTTTCCTTACTAAGTCGTTTTGTTTTTAAACTTGCAGTGCGATAAGAACATATCTCTGTAATAGCCTTATCAGTTCAGCCTGTTGACAACACGCTATCAGGCTCATAAATTCATGTCTAATGCATTATTTACAGGAAACTTATGCATTGAAAGCATCAATCAACTTAAAACAATTGCGCCATTTAGAGTTACTTGCAGAGGAACTGAACTTTTCAAGGGCTGCCGAACGCGCAAATCTGTCGCAAACTGCATTTAGTCGAAGTATCCAAGCACTTGAAACTGAATTTGGTATACGAATATTTGATCGGGATACTCGCTCTGTACGCCCAACGCCAGCGGGTCGATATTTAATTGCCAGAGCCCTTACTTTGCTGGGGCGAGCGCGAGATTTAGCCGATGATATCTATTACTTATCCAATGCTGAACGTGGTGAGTTAAACTTTGGTGTCAGCTTACTTGCGACGGATGGACCACTGCGCCAAGCGTTGATAGAACTAAAACAACAGTGTCCGCAGTTAAAATTACATATCGAAGCGAGTCAAACCCCAAACTTGCAATCCCACCTAGAGCAGGAAAGAATTGAGTTCTTTGTTGCCTTTCCGGGTGATTTGCAAGAGGATGAACGCTTTGAAATTACTTGGCTCCCATCTGAACCTGTTTCGATGTACTGTAGAGCTGACCATCCGTTATTACTGCAAAATACGCCACCGTCACCCACACAAATTCCAGCTTATCCTTGGTCTGCTGTCGCGTTAGATAAATCGCTCTCGCCACGTCTACGTTCAATCTTAGGCATGAAGCCGAATCAGGCGCTGCCGATTGCATTGACGTGCGATAATTTACAATTACTCCATGACCTGACGTTGCATAGTGACAACATCCTTTTGACTTGGAAATCATGGGTAGATAGTAAGAATGAGTTGGTGAATCTTATGCCGCTTCTACAACCTCAGATACCTGAGACAGCAATGAATATTGAGTGTGGAATTGTTCAGCTGGCTGATCGTTCACTGTCGCCACCCGCCCAGCGCTTAGTTGATTTGATTTTGTTGCACGCTGATTCACAGTGAGGTTGATTAGGTGTGTCAGTGATCTACTTTTAGAGAGTTGATTTTGCCGACTTAATTTAAATCTATTTTGAAAACCACATTATGATTGCGAGAGGGGATGAATCAACCAATCGACACTAGGAGATAAAAGTAAACAGCTTTGGAGTTGCTGGAATACGGCTATGCTTTGTTTGAGCTTGGTTGATTTTTGCAGTGTGTTGCACACAAGTTCTGCGTAAGAATCTCAAGCTTAATTTTATGTAGAAGTTAAGTGTTAAATATGTAGTAGAGTGCGTGGGTTGCGAGTAGGGATGGCGGATTAGAATGAAAGATAACTTTTTATAAAGATAACGATAATTATTTAATTAAAACAATGAGTTTAACTTGTAAATAATTGATATTATTATATTTTTTAATGGCTTTCATTCTTCATACATGTTCAAGAAAAAGATATCACTCGTAATTTTCTGGTTGAATTTTAACTGGTCAAAGAAATACTTTACTTGTATATTGATGATATTGATGATATTGAAATTTTAGTTTGATCATTAAACTAAAACATATAAAAGAACATAGATTTGAATTGCTTAACTAGAAAAACCGTTAAAACTGGAGAGGAAAATATGCAGAAGAATATCATCTCACGTTCACTGGCATTAATGGGGGGAGCATTATTAACCGCTGCGGCTTTTGCTAAACCACCCAATATTTTAATTATTTTTCCAGATGATGTCGGCTGGTCAAATGTCAGTGCATATGGTCAAGGTGTCATGGGTTATACCACACCTAATATTGACCGTATTGCAAATGAAGGCATTAAGTTTACTGAACACTATGCTCAACCCAGCTCAACAGCAGGACGTGCAGCACTAATTACAGGTCAGTATCCTATTCGTTCAGGTATGACCACAGTAGGGCGTCCTGGTTCTCCATTAGGTCTTAAAGCGGCATCACCAACATTGGCTGAAGTTTTAAAACCTTTAGGTTATATGAACGGTCAATTTGGTAAAAACCATTTGGGTGACCGTAATGAGAACCTACCAACCGTACATGGTTTTGATGAGTTCTTTGGTAACCTCTACCACCTCAATACAGAAGAAGAGCCTGAACAATACGATTATCCAAAAGATCCAGAATTTAAGAAAAAATTTGGTACTCGTGGTGTCCTGCATTGTTATGCATCTAGCAAATCAGACAGTACAGATGATCCACGTTTTGGGAAAATGGGCAAACAAACCTGTACTGATACTGGGGCTTTAACAACTAAGCGAATGGAAACAGTGGATGATGAATTCATTGCAGCCAGCTTAGATTTTATGAAAAAAAGCAAGGATGCAGACAAGCCATTCTTTGTTTGGTTAAACCCAAGTCGTATGCATATGTATACCCATTTACGTGATGCACATCGTTATCTTGCGGCAGATAAAACCACTGGTGCAGACATGTACGGTAGTGGTGTTCTTGAACACGATATGCAAATTGGTAAATTACTCGATGACATGAAAGCGATGGGTGTACTTGATGACACGATCGTGATTTATTCAACCGATAATGGACCTGAGCATAGTGCGCGTTTACATGGGGGGACTACACCTTTCCGTGGCGAAAAAATGACGACATATGAAGGTGGTGTTCGTGTGCCGATGATGGTTCGTTGGCCTGGACACATTCCTGCTGGACAGACCAGATCAGGCATTCAAGCACATATGGATATCTTCACGACCTTGGCAGCTGCGGCAGGTAATCCAAATGTTGTAGAGGAAATGAAAACCAAGCGTAAACAGTATATTGATGGGGTCAATAACTTAGATTACTGGACTGGAAAATCACCAGAAAGTAAGCGTAATAACTTTTTGTATTACCATGAGTCAACTTTACGTGCGATTCGCCTCAATCAGTGGAAGCTGCATTTTGAAACCAGCGAAAACTATTACGACCAGTATCAGAAACAAAAGTTCCCAGTTTTTTACAATATTCATTTAGATCCGTATGAGTCATTCGACAATAAGACAGATCGTTCTGACATTATTCAAAGTAAACAGTGGCTGAATGAGCCTGTTCAGGAAATCTTGAATGAGCATATTCAGTCCCTACAGAAGTATCCTCCTGTACAAAAAGCTGCGACGCTTGACTTCAGTGAAGTGATTAAGCAAATGCAGAATGGCAATGAATAATTTGTAGTTATTCACTGACAAAAAGGCACTTTAGAGTGCCTTTTTTATTGGTTAATAAGCGTAAACCCTATCTTTAGGCACATTTACTGCGGATTTAATAAAATAAACATAATTGATTGAAGTTTGATCTGGAATTTAAACTTACTTGGGAGTATTTTATATTCAGAACTTAACCTATTTATGGTCTTACTGGTTCTTAAAAGTAAAGATAAGAAAGATTAAAAATTAGGAAAATTGATTATGAAAAAGTTGAATATCTCCATTTTACGTTACTCTATTTTGGGCGTGATTTCAGCCTCGTCTATTTCAGCACTTATATTTACCAATGTCTTTGCTGTTACCACCTCCACAGGATCGCCTCAAGTAGAGTCAAAAACCAGTCAAAACCAAAAAGCAGAAGCTCAAGTCAAACAAAATCCGTATAAAGACGCTTATTTTGGTGAAACCCATGTACATACTGGGGTATCCATGGATGCCTTCATTGGTGGAAACCGATTAACCCCTGAAGATGCGTACCGATTTGCTCGGGGTGAGGCCGTAAATATGAATGGGCAAATGCATAAAATTAAGCGCCCACTGGATTTCTGTGCAGTGACAGATCATTCCGAATTTATGGGCGAAGCCTATAGCCTCATGAATCCAGGTGCGCCAGGATATAATGACCCAATAGCAAAAGCGTTCCGTGAAACCACAGATTTAAATGAGGCATTAGGTTTATATAAAAAATACGTACTTGATCCTTTAAGTGGCGGTGGTAGTCCGCATCCTTCTTTTTTCCAAGGTCCTGAATCCATAAAATCGACCTGGAAAAAGAATTTTGAAGCCACTGAAAAATATTACCAACCAGGTAAATTTACCACTATTCATGGTTATGAATGGACTTCGGCACCTGATGGCGGAAATTTACACCGCAATCTTTTATTCCGAGATACCAATCTTCCAGATATGCCATTCTCATCGAATGAAAGCCCAGATCCAGAAAAATTATGGCAATGGATGGGAACTCAGCGTGCCAAAGGTATGAAAGTCTTTGCAATGCCACATAACTCAAATGAAAGTAAGGGCATGCTATTTACCGAGTCGACTTTAGAAGGTAAACCAATTACCAAAGAATATGTACAAACTCGTGCCAGTATGGAACCTTTAATTGAGATGATGCAAATTAAAGGAAATTCGGAAGTTGTTCCACAGTTCTGGCCAAATGATGAATTTGCTGATTTTGAAAATGCTGCAACACTACAAAAATATAATGGTCGCGTATTCAAGAAAGAGAACTTCGTTCGTTATGGGCTCACCCGTGGACTCAAATATAAACAAGACTTAGGTACTAACCCATTTAAGTATGGATTCGTGGGCGGAACAGATAGTCACAATGGTACGCCGAGTAATGTGGAAGAAGACAATTATGCCTTAGGTAGTCATGGATTAACTGACCGTAAACCAGAAGCACGCGCTAATAATATCTTGGAAGGAGAAATGCGTATTGCTGATATGAGCCCTGGTGCATTAACAGGCGTTTGGGCAACCTCCAATACGCGTGGTGCAATTTGGGATGCGATGTTAGCCAAAGAAACCTTCGCAACCAGTGGTCCACGTATGAAAGTACGTGCATTTGCAGGTCAAGGTTTTGCTAAATCGTATACTTCTTATAACGCTTTAGTTCAAGATGGTTATAAAAAAGGTGTCCCAATGGGAGGGGACTATAAAGGAAAAACTGCCCCTCAAATTTTAGTCTGGGCGGTGAAAGACCCGATTGGACCAAATTTGGACCGGATTCAAATTGTGAAAGGTTGGGTCGAAAATGGTCAGATGAAAGACAAAATATATAACGTTGTCGCATCAGGCAATCGTTTACGTAAAGATGGTTCGGTTGAGCCAATTAATGCGCCAATTAATTTAAAAACAGGACAATTTAACACCCAAAAAGGTAGTGCAGAGTTAATGGGGGTTTGGACTGACCCTGATTTTGATGCAAAACAACAAGCTTACTACTATGTACGTGTATTACAACTACCAACTGCACGCTGGAATTTATATGACGAGTTACGTGCAAATGTAAAATATCCTGACGATGTGAAAAAACAAATTGTAGAACGCGCTTGGGGTTCACCTATTTGGCATGAAGTAAATTAAGAATATATGATTAAACGACTAGTAAAAGAACCATTCATACACTTTTTGATATTGGGCTTTCTGATTTTTGCGGTTTATTTCTGGGTAAACCGCAATCAGATAGAGAATAATCACATCGTGATTGATCAATCTGAATTTGAGCATTTAAAGAACTTATGGTCGATTCAATGGAAAAAAGAGCCAGAGAAAACGGATATTCAGGCATTGCTTGATCGTTATATTCGTCAAGAAGTGTTTTATCGTGAGGCTTTGGCACTGAACTTAGATCACAACGATGAGATTATTAAGAAGCGCTTGTCGCAAAAAATGGAAGCGGTTGCTACTGATTTAAACACTTTGACTCAGCCTCCTACAGATGAACAGTTAAAGAAATATTTGAGTCAACATGCAGCATTATTTATGCAACCTTCGTCTTATGCCTTTAAACAGATTGTATTTCCTGCTGGTGAAGCTGATTCAACACAAAAATTGAATACGTTGTTGGCGCAATTAAAGCAAGGTGGCAGTATTCCTGAAAATGACTTGAATCGTTTAGGAATTCCTTCTGAGTGGTCATTAACTCCAGTGACAGATTTGGATAATGCATTTGGAGGAGGCTTTGCACAGGCTTTAGACAAGTTGCCGTTACATCAATGGGTAGGACCTGTTTCTTCTGGGTTTGGCGAACATCTAGTTTTTATTGAAACTAAAGAAAAGACACAATTGCCTGAATTTGCAGAGATAAAGGATGAGGTAGAAAGAGAATATAAATATCAAACTGAGCTTGAGACTCAAGACCGTGTATATAAAGAGTTATTGGCAAAATATAACGTGAGTATTACTGCCAAGGACATTCCCTCGGATATTTCATTGTTATATACAAAAAAATGATCAAAAATTTTATACGCGTTTTTATTTTAGTTTGGACGGCCTGTTTAACTCAGGTTTGGGCACATGAAATTCGACCTGCTTATTTACAAATTAATCAGTCTGATCCTGAGCATTATCAAGTGCTTTGGAAAGTCCCAAGTCGCGGTGAAACGGTAAGTAATATTCAGCCTGAATTTGATCCAGCTTTCAAATTAGAGCAGAGTAGTCCTGAAACTGTTTTAGAAGGCTTTGTAATTTTTCACTATCAGTTAACTGGTAGTCACCCACTACAAGGCACAGCACTCAAAATTAATAATCTACCGCTCACAACGATTGATGTATTGGTGAATCTTCATTTGCAAGATGGACAAAAATATAGTTTTTTAATTCAACCTAGTACCAATGAAATTCTCATTCCGCAAACTCCGACCAAATGGAATGTAGTTAAAACCTATACCATACTGGGCATTGAGCATATTCTGTTAGGCTTTGATCACTTACTTTTTGTATTGGCACTGATTATTTTGACCAAAGGCGCAATGCGAATTGTAAAAACCATTACAGCATTTACGCTTGCACATAGTATTACTTTAGGCATGGCATCATTGGGCTATGTACATGTACCTGGACCACCTGTTGAAGCTGTGATTGCCTTAAGTATTATGTTTTTGGCATTGGAAATTCTAAGAGGATTGAATGGGCAAGTGACCTTAACCGGTAGTAAACCGTGGTTAGTTGCTTTTACCTTTGGCTTATTACATGGCTTTGGGTTTGCTGGTGCTTTGACAGAAATTGGTTTGCCACAAACAGAGATTCCATTAGCTTTGGCTTTTTTCAATATTGGTGTGGAACTTGGTCAATTGGCTTTTGTCGGGGTAATGTTGTTGCTCATTTATCTCTTAAATTTGAAGAAAGACTGGCCGCTGTGGCTACAGAAAGTTCCACCTTATGCCATTGGGACAATCAGTGCATTTTGGGTGATTGAACGGGTTTCGGGGTTTATGGTTTAAATCATTGCCTCTAAAGCATAAAGATTTATAAATGAAATACAAAAAAACCACAGAAGCAACTTATGTCGCTTCTGTGGTTTTTTAAAGACAGATTAAACAGAACAGCTTTCTTTAGTGCTGATCTGAGTAAAAGTCGGCAAATTTAAATCGTTACGATTGAGGGCAGCTAGGTATTCCTCTTTCAGGTTATCCACAAACTCTGCAACAGTTGGAATTTCATGAATAGTACCAATACCTTGACCGCAGCCCCAAATATCACGCCATGCTTTATTTGTCTTAATACCACCAGAGCCGAAATTCATGGCATCTGCATGAGATTGTTCTAAGCCTTCTGGGTCTAGGCCAGCAGCAGTAATTGAACCACGTAGATAATTACCATGTACGCCAGTGAATAGGTTGGAATAAACAATATCGTCTGCAGTGCTATTTACGATCATCTGTTTATAGTCATCAACAGCACCACATTCTTGAGTCGCAATAAAACCGGAACCGATATAGCCAAAATCAGCCCCTAAAGCTCTAGCAGCTAATAAGGCTTGACCTGTCGTGATGGATCCTGACAATGCCAATGGGCCTTTAAACCATTCACGCGTTTCTTGAATTAAGGCAAATGGAGATTGAGTTCCTGCATGTCCGCCTGCACCAGCAGCAACGGCAATTAGACCATCCGCACCTTTTTCAATGGCTTTACGCGCAAATTTCTGATTGATAATGTCGTGAAAAACCACACCACCATAACTATGAATGGCATCATTCACTTCTGTTTTGGCACCTAAAGACGTAATAATGATCGGCACTTTATATTTCACACATAGTGCGAGGTCATGTTCCAGACGATCATTTGATTTATGCACAATCAGATTTACTGCAAAAGGCGCAGCGGGGTGCTCAGGGTGTTCAATATCCCACTGTGTTAAAGCTTCCGTAATTTCTTTAAGCCAGTCTTCTAATAAGCTCGCAGGTCGAGCATTTAAAGATGGGAAAGAACCAACAACGCCAGCTTGGCATTGAGCAATTACCGATTTGGGGTTTGAGATAATGAATAAAGGTGCCGCAATGACTGGAATAGTTAATTGATTTTTTAATCTTTGCATAAGGCGGCTGACGTTTGGATTCATCATTTAAATTGTCCCTTTTAAAAATTATGCAGTGAGTGAGATCGTGCTGGCTGAGGTATCTAAAGATAAAATATTGATACGGCTAGCTACAGTAAAGCGTCCTAATACCTCATTCACGAGATGAACTTTGGATGAATTGGAAAGCTGTACTTCTATAATTAAGCCTTTTGTACCTTCATCAACAGAAGTTAACTGTATCAGACTAGATCCAGCAGCTTCTTGAATCAGCGGTGTAAGTACATAGAGTGCGGCATTGGCGCGTAACGCTGGTTTATAAATTTTACCAACGCCCGTGAGTGGTAACTCTTCAATAATATGGATCATGCTAGGCCAAGCGGGGCGTTCTGAAATCCCTTGTTGAGCAAAGCTTAAAAGTTCATCTGCATTGATCTGTTGATTTGCTTTCAGCGTGACATAACACACAGGGCGTTCGCCTGCATAAGCATCGGGTTGACCCACAGCTGCCGCAGCAGCAACAGCGGGATGTGAAGCAAGTACATCTTCAATCATGACAGGGTCAATATTATGACCACCACGAATAATTAGATCTTTAGAGCGCCCAGAGAGGTGGAGTCGACCTTCAGCATCGAGTCGACCTAAATCCCCACTATTTAATTGACCTTGATGGAATGTATCTGCACCTTGCGCCGTATTGAGATAACCTGAGCTCACAGTTGGACCTGAAACCACTAAAATTCCAGTTTCATTCACCGAGCACTCACCTCCAATTTTACCACCCTCTAAACGCTTATGAATGGAGAGTCGCGTATATGGCAAACGCAATCCAACACAGTTCATGGTCGCTTCTACACCTGCAGGGTCAATTGCAGTAGCACCACCAGATTCGGTCATGCCTAAGATTTCATGAACTGATAGTCCTGTTTTCGTTTTAAATTGTTCAGCGACAGCTTTTGGAGTGGCAGCTGAACCAGTAATCGCTAAACGCACAGTTGACAAATCAGCATTAACAGGTTGAGTGAGGATTGCAGCGAGTGCTGTCGGTACGGCACCTAATACAGTGACTTTATAGTGCTTAACAATACACCAAAACTGTTGAACCATTTGTGGGTTTCTAAATCCACTTGGCGACAAAATTAAAACTTCAGCACCTGATAAAAAGAAGGCTAGGCTACTGACAATGGCGCCGCCAACGTGAAACATGGGCATGCCATTGGTTAAAATATCGGTTGTGCGAATATCTAATAAAGCTGCTGTACCCAGTGCTGCTGCAAGTTGATTGGTGTGCGTATGTGAAACCAGTTTGGGTGCAGAAGTTGTACCGCCTGTATGGAAGTAGGCAACGACACGCTCTGAATCTTCTTGCTGTTCGAAGCTAAGGCTGTGTTGAGGTTGAATTGCAGTGGCTTGATGAAAATCAATGGCATCCGAATTCGGAGGTGCCACAATCGCAACAATTTTTAAGTGTGGACAACGCACTCGAATGGCCTCTACTTTTTCCCATATTTGAGGTGCGATGGCTGGACCAGGAACAACCAGTAGTTTTGCTTTGGAGTTTTCGATCAAATCTGCGAGATGTTCAGCATTTAATAGTGGATTTAAAGGAACTGCATAACCAGATGTTTCAGCCGCCCAAAGCGTAATTTGTGTTTCGAGCAAGGAGGGTAAAATATAAGCAACACCAGCACCTTGACCTACAATATCCACAAATAAATTTGCGGTTTGATTAATTTTATTCAGTAATTCTATATAGGTTAATTGAGCAGGTTGTTCATGTTCGTCGCCTGTCATAATCATCGTCAATGCAACTTTGTTGTCATATTTTGCTGCAGCTTCGACAAACAGTTGATAGACAGTTTTAGGGATACGCTCCTGAAGGGGCTTTTCACTTTCGAAGTGTTCGATTGCAGCTAAAGATGTTAAGCCACCATGCCAATCATGTTGAATATGTTCCATATATTTTCCATTGAATGCAGTTATTGTTTTTTCAACCAAGGTTTACTGTAGAGCACTTCAATATAAAAAACTTGTACTGAACAGCTACCTTTTTTTGATGAATATTTTATGAAATGCGACTACGTATTAATACTCGAGTTGATGTTCTAGGATTTAAAACCACCATCAGTAATTTTTAGAAGAACTCTAAAGATATATCTCTGAGAATAAAGCAAATATCTCATTGATTCCTTTATTGATATTGCTGATTTAAATGTAGTGCAATCGAGAAGGAGAGGCTGAAGAGCCTCTCTTTTATGCGGCTACAGTCAGTTCAGCATGTGCAGGACAGTGCTTCTTTAGGAAATCAATTTGTAGGGCAATATTTTGCTCAAAAAGTTCGCCATCACATAATTCAAAGTGATTACTGTTGAGCATATAGTATTCAGCATTTGGCATTTTATTCGCTGCAGAACGAATGGATTGTTCCGGAATAATGCTGTCGCGTTGACCCGAAATCACCACTACAGGCATTGATAGCTTATGTGCAAAAAGAGTTGGGTTGTAGTAGGCGATTTCTAAAAAGATACGTGCACGAGTTTTATTTTCCCATTTGGCATTCTCTGGCAATTGCGATAAATAACCATCCCATGCGTCTGCTGTGGTCATTGCGGCAATATCATTTTCACGACCAATAATTGGGCGATAAACTGGTTTATTGAGCAAACCTCCTAATAAATCCATAAAGCCAGCAGCACTCAGTTTTGCCAATTTAGACAGAGGTACACCTTTTAAGCTCGACAGACCATCTACATGGGGTGCTTGTAAGATAACGGCTTTAACTTGTCCATCACGCGCAGCAGTTTGAATCGCATGCCCACCAGAGAAGGAATAACCCCATAGAATAATCTGTTGTGTATCCACAGAATCTAGCGTTCTTACAAAGTTGAGCGCAGCTTTCCAATCTTCTAAATGGCGTTTTGGACTGACCCAGTGCCGAGGATGTCCCTCACTGTCACCAAAGCCACGATAATCGAAAGAAAATACGGCATAACCTTGTGCGACAAAGCGCTCAGCAAACTTTGGTAAGCCTGCATCTTTAATCATACCAAAGCCTTGCGCCATAATAATGACGGGTGGTTTACGGTTTTGTTTGGGGAGTTTTAAAGTCCCTGCGCAACGTGTACCTTGGCTAATAAATTGCAGTTGTGAAGTATTCATCTTAAATTCCTTTTTGCATTTTTAGCTCATATGACTGTTGCCATATGAGCTAATTATCCAGAGCAATTCCTATGCTGCTTTTACTTTACCTTTTGCTTTAGCTTGCTGTGCTTGAGCAGTCCAAACTAAGCTTGAACTTTCCACTGGTAGGGCATACATTTTTAAGTCTGAATAATAAATATGGCTCACACACCACTCTACTGACTTCCCTTGAAGTGGCATTTGCTTGCCACCACGCTGTACATAACCTGCACGCAATCCATCCACAATACTATGTCCCGTATTTTCACCAGCAGGAGCCACAGGTGTCACAGCAGCCATTTGACGAATATCTAACTCGTTAATGAGCTTACAAATATAGTCGTTGGCTAAATCGATTTTTAACGTCCATGGTGCGTTGGTATAACCGAACAAGGTCGCAAAGTTTGGAACATCTTCTAGTAACACGCCTTTATAGGTCATTTTTTGATTTGGGTGAATGCGTTCTTGATCAACCGAAATTTCGATCCCACCCATCATTTGCAACTCTAGGCCTGTCGCACTGACAATAATATCTGCTTCAAGTGTTTTGCCAGATTTCAGTAAAATCCCATTTTCAGTAAAGCGTTCGATATGGTCAGTGACAATAGATGCTTGACCATTACGAACGACTTTAAACAAGTCATTGTCTGGAACCGAACATAAACGCTCTTCCCAAGGCATATACTCAGGGGTGAAGTGCGACATATCACATTGACCAGCCAATTCTTTCTTGGTGCGAGAAAGCAAGAACGAACGCATGTGTTGCGGATATTTGTGCGATAGTATGAAAATACCGAGTTGTTTCAATACATTACGCTTACGGAAAGCTTTGTAAACCAATTCTTCAGAGAATACTTTGCGGGCTGCATTAAATAATTTATCTGTATTATTGACATTAATCATATAGCCTGGCGAGCGCTGCAACATGGTGATATGCGCAGTGTCTTCAGCCATGGCTGGAATTAATGTTACAGCAGTTGCACCACTACCAATTACCACAACACGTTTATTCTTGTAATCTAAGTTTTCTGGCCAGTGCTGAGGATGTACAAATTGACCTTTGAAGTTCTCTAAACCTTCAAACTTAGGTTGATAACCATGATCATGGTTATAGTAACCTGTTGCAGAGACAAGGAAATTACAGGTAAATACTTGAGCTTCGCCAGTCGTTTCATTGATTGCTGAAACTGTCCATTTGTTCGTTTCAGTTGAAAAATTCGCCGAGACAATTTTAATGCCATAACGAATATTTTTCTCAACACCATACTTCTGAGCAGTTTCTCTTAAATATGCTTTGATTTTCTCACCAGAGGCAAGGACAGTACCTGTTTTCCATGGATTATATTCATATCCAAAGCTAATGACATCCGAGTCAGAGCGAATACCTGGGTAGCGGAATAAATCCCAAGTCCCACCTAAGTCTTGTCGACGATCTAAAATTGTGTACGTTTTATTTGGATTTTTCTGCTCAAGCTGGCATCCCATGCCAATTCCAGAGATCCCTGCTCCGATGATTACTACATCATATTCCATTTGCATTTTTGCGGCTCCATGTCGCAGTTTTGTTATTCGATATTAATACTAGCAACTGATTAAATTTTAACTTGACTTGAGGAGACATTTATTTAACTCTAGAAGACATGACAATCATGGTACATGCAAGTGGAATTCGTGGTTACCTTGAGGTTATGCAAGACCTTAATTTCGATCCTCAACACATACTTGCGCAATACAACATAACGACAGACCAAATTAAACAAGATGATGCTTGGCTTGACCAAAAAAGCGTTATAAACCTCTATGAGTGTACAGCGGACCTGGCTCAATGCCCTGATTTGGGGTTGCGTATCTCAAAACATCAAGATATTAGTATCTTGGGGATTTTAGGCCTCATTATGCAAAGCGCCTCGTCCATGCGTGGTGTGATTGACTATACCTCTGACTTTTTATTTTTACATGGGCCTGGTTTAGCCATATCCCTGAATGAACAAAGCCAACTGTTCGAGGAGACTGCAGAAGTTATCTTTGAAATTAGAATTAATGGCTATGTACCACAACGGCAAACCATTGATAATTGCTTAGGTACAACACACCGAATTCTAAAATGGTTGGCGGCAGAAAATTATGAACTTAAAGCGGTCTCACTCCCGCATATGCCTTTAGTTTCAACCACGGAATATCAACGTTTTTTTGGCGCACCAATTTTAATTAATCAAGATCGTGCTGCCTTACATCTGAGTAGAAAAACTTTAGAGAGTCAACCTCATAGTACCAATCCAGCCTTAAGAGAAATTGCTGAAGATTATATTCATCGCTATTTCCGTAACCCTTCAGAGCAGGTCAGTGCTAGCGTCCGTAAGGCACTCCGTCTTCATTTATCTACACCACGCGCAAATAAAATACATGTAGCTACGATGCTCGCATTACATCCTCGGACATTACAGCGGAAACTCGCACAAGAAGGCACTTCATTTGATGCGATTAAAGATGGTATTCGTAAAGAGTTGGCATTGCAGTATCTGTGGCAAACCGAAATTTCAATGAGTCAACTCACCGATATTCTAGGTTTCTCTGAACAATCCGCTTTTAGTCGTGCCTGCAAACGTTGGTTTGGTTTTTCTCCAAAAGAGGTACGTGACTCTTCAGACCGAGATATCTTAAATAAGACTTTCAAAGAAGAATAAAAAGTAAGATCTTAAATACCTGAAATATGAATGAATTCTGGTTGTTTGAGGGTGGATGGTGAAAATCCAAATAGGTTTTGGAAAGTTCGGCTCATTTGGGCTTGATCATAGAAACCCACTTGATGGGCGACGGTAGAAAGTTTTTCTCCAGATTGTAATGCAAGAATAGCACGACGGTATCTACGCCATAGGATATAGGAGCGGATAGGCATTCCAATTTCAGCACTAAATAAATGAGATAGTCGATCTTTTGAAAGATGTAGCGTCTGCGCTAATGATGATAATTCAGGTGGCGTAGGGTGGTCGAGTAAAGGCAATAACCGATCTATTCTTTCATCTCTTTGGCGAAATTGAGCATGTTTGGGAAGTAGAGGGCTCATAATGTGCTGAGTAGTTTCTTCAATCTTTTTATTGTTTTCATCTTTTAAATGCCGCCGTAATTCTATTGAAAACTCCTTCAATTGATCTATTTTTAGTGGGCATAATCCGTGGTTATAAGTCAGCTGAGAAAGAGAGTGATAAGCTGCGTGACCAGGCTCAATATTGAGGCTGAAAATATTACTGTCTACTGTTTTAAGTTGACGTTCCACATCTGGCGCAACAAGTGCCGCTTTGCCTTCAAATAATAATTTCCCAGAAGCCGATGAAAAACTAAAGGTTCGATCCGTAGTTGACCAAATGAGTACATAAGTAGGTCTGCGTGTAGGACCAGAAATCACTGTCTCAGCATCTATTAAAAGCATATGGTCAGAAAGATGAACATGCATAGGACTGTTGGTGGTTAAAGTATCCATACTTTGGGGTAATTCCGTTTTACATATTTTGTGATTATTTAATACTAAATTCATTCTATAGGATTAATCAAAGTTCGGCTTGTATCAAACTGCTATTTGTAAGGGCTACGAGAATTTTGATGCATAGATGAGACATTATACTGATCAGGTCGCAATATTGATGGTTTGGAGCTGGATTCATTGCCTATAGCAAAAAGGGTTTGGCAGCTTACACTCCAACATGAAAGATGTAGCGAAAGTATCAAGCAGGATTGCAGAACAGAAATCTTTATATTAAGTTGTTGGCCATATGGAAAATGGCTATTCCTAGAGAGATTGGATTCACATGTTGGAGTGTGAATACGCTAATCGGTTGCAAATTTCAGGAAAGCAGTTGACAGGAAGTTGACAATAATACATGTGAGTAATTTGAAGTATGCTTATTTTACATTCCAAACTGAGTCCACCTATTGTTGATCATCAAAGTGCAATGGATAGGCATCAGTTAATGGATTCTATAGCACGTCACAGTACTAAGAGTATGTTGTTTATTCATGCCGCAGCTGGCTATGGAAAAACAACCTTAATGAGTCAAATTGCACTTGAGCAAAAACAGCACAATATATCTACACATTGGCTTACACTGGATGAAGATGACAATGATCCACCTCGTTTATACCAATATCTTTGGTACGTTCTGTATGAAGAACTCCCTCAAGTCAATTTTGTAGAGGGTAAAATCACGAAACAAGATGTTTATGTGCTTACTGAAAAATTAAATCAGAGTGAACAAAAAAGAACCTTGTTTATTGATGATCTGGAACTTTTGACAAATTTGAATAGTCTTCATTTGGTCTGGTGGTTGTATTTGAATTTACCACAGCATTGTAAGTTGGTAGTCGCATCACGAATACGTCCTGAATGTAGTTTGACGAAAGAATTATTAGATGGTCGAATGCATATCATTACTGAAGAGCAATTAAGTTTAAAACCTAGAGATGTTGATGAGTTAATCAATTTTTTTCACAGTAAAAATAATGATCTTGAGATCATAAATCGTGAAACAGCCCAACAATTGATTGCTAAAACAGAAGGGTGGATGACAGGTATTCAACTTGCAAAAATATATGTGCAAGATAATACGAACTTTGAAAATTTTATTCGGACTATTGCAGGCACGCATAATCAAATTGCTGATTACTTAAATGAGCAAGTTTTTTTACAGCAAACGGAAGAGATTCAGCACTTTTTAATGCAGATTAGCATCCTAAAAAAATTTAATTTAACCTTAATTCAAGAGTTGACGGGGAGTAATTCAGCTCAGAAAAACTTAGCTTTGATGAATCAAAAGGGATTGTTTATTCAAGCAATGGATGAACAAAGAGTTTGGTATCGAATGCATTCCTTATTCAGTGATTTTTTATCTTCGCGCTTTCAGTTGATGTATCCTGAAAAATATACACAACTGCATATTAAAGCAGCTCAATGGTATAAAAATAACCGAGATGTTATGCAGGCGATTTATCACGCCCAACACGTTGGTGATACGGCATTAATGGCGAGGTTGCTTGATGATTGTAGCCGAGAACTTGTACTTGAAGGTCGCTTATACACACTGTTGGAATGGGTAAAGCACTTACCTGAATCTATATTGGTACAGTATCCAAGCTTACTGTATGACGTCATTTGGTCTTTGTTACTGACTCATCAAATTGCGTTGGCAAATCATTATTTACAATTGTGGTATAGCATTGATCAACATGAAACACTTTCAAAACATAAGGATCAGCTGGGGTTAGCTCCTTTTATTGCTATCTTGGAAGATAAACTTTCTATTGCCTATGAATTAGCTTTAAATAATTTACAGAATTTGCCAGTGACATCGTACTTTACGCGAGGTCCTCTTATGGGGATTAGTGTCTTGTACCACATTTGTTGTAGTGAAATGACAGCGGCGAGAAGGTTAATCGTTGATACACGGATTATCAATGTTCAGGGTCGTAACTTGTATGGGCTCATTTTAATTGATTGTATTGATGCACTTTGTGATTATTTAGTCGGTGATTTGGACTTGGCTGAACAGAAATTCAGTCAAATTGGTCAGTGTGAAGAGTATAGAGCATTAGGATTGGATGATGATAATCAAGCTGCAATAGCTGCAATAGCTGCAATCTCAAGTAGTTTTAAAGCTGATCTTTATTATGAAATGAACAAATTAGCACTCGCTGAAGAGGCCTTAACTGAATTCAATGGCGGAATTCAATTGGTTATGCCAGATATGGTGATAGTCGGGTATATTTTAAAACTAAGGTTAGCGCAATTGAAAAAAGACCAAGTTGTTGCTCAACGCTGTATCAATGAGATTCAACTTAAAAGTAGTTTATGGTCTTTGCCTCGATTGGCTGAAACAATACAATGCTATCAGCAACCCGAATCCAAAGAATTACCGTTTTCAAAAGAACATCCTAACTTCGACACTCATCCCGTACCTCATTTATTCAATTTTACGAATTTGTTAAGGGGGGATGATCTTATTAGCTATCGCCTGCAAATTCTGAATGGAAATGCTGAGACGGCAGTTTTATATTTATTGCAGCAACAGCAAAGCTTTAAACAATATCCATTACGTCAAGCCAGATTAAAATTATTACTGACTATGGCATACCATCAACAGAAAAAGTTAGCACTTGCTTTTGCTCAGTTAGAGCAAGCGTTGTTATTGATTATGCCAACGCGTGCTTTGCGGTTGATTCTGGATGAGCATCCAATAATTTGGGGGTTAATGACTCAGCTGTATAAAGAGTTACAAGCACGTAAACAGAACAAAAATATTACTTTATTGAAATATATTCAGTACTTATTTGAGGTTCAGCAACCAAATTTGAATGATGAAGTACATCCAACAACGAATGAATCGAAGAGCCTTGCTCACTTAGATCAATTCTCAAAAAGAGAATTGCAAATTTTATCTCAAGTTGGAGAAGGTCTAACAGATGCTGAAATTGCAGAGAAGATTTTTTTGTCTGTAAATACTATTAAATGGCATTTACGCAATATTTATAGCAAATTAACGGTTCGTTCTCGGTTGGAAGCTGTGGCGGCTGCTAAAAATAAAGGGCTTATTGTATAAGCCCTTTATTTAAATTTGATGAGTTAGTTACTTGAATAACCACCATCAATATTAACCATTGTACCACTGATAAAGCTTGCTGCTTTTGAAGATAAGTAGACCACTAAGTCCGCAACTTCTTGCGGTTTGCCTAAACGTAGCATTGGTGTACGCTCAGCAATACGATTTTGAATGTCTGGCATATCTTTTAGTGGGTGGAGTAATGGGGTGTCAATCCAGCCTGGTACAATCGCATTGACCCGAATTTTATCTTTTGCAAAATAAAGTGCATGTGATTTCGTTAATTGATCAATTGCACCTTTTGATGCTGAATAGGCTGGTACCATTGGTGAACCAAAAATCGCATACATTGAAGATACATTGACAATCGAAGCATTATCTGACTTCGTCATAAGCTTCGCAGCACATTCACTAATGTAGAAAACAGAATTTAAATTCACATCCATAACACGCTTGAACGAATCAAATTCATGTTCATCTAAAGCTCCCATACCAGCACCATTAAAGAGTGAATCAATGTGGTCTAGCGTTGAGAAGAATTGATCAACAGCTTTTTTGTCGGTGACGTCAATTTCAACAGGATGAATGTCTAATCCTTCTGGATAAACAGCTTGATGTGCTTGTAAGCCGAGTGCCCATACTTTTGCGCCCTTTTCAGCAAAAGCAATCGCAACTGCATGACCAATACCAGATGTACCACCAGTCACAACTGCAACTTTGTTTTGGAACATATTTTTGTTGAAAGTTTCCATTTTTATAATCCTAGAAATATTGTTTTTCAATCTATCCCGATTGACAAAAATATAATTAGGCTCATGAGAGCGTGAAATCAAGAATGGAAATTTAAATTGTAATTACCATTCGTTAGAGTGGCGCTTTCAATTTTAAAGGTTTGCTAGGCTATTTTTTTCAGTTGTAATTGAGATTTCTAATCATATTTATGGTGATTGAAATTTGTACAATTAAATGGATTTAACGCACGTCTAATCATTGGAAATATTTCAATGTATTCAGGAAAAAATATGATTTATAAAGCTTTTAAATTATTGAAATATCCTCAAGGTACTATTTCACAAGATATTTTTGACTTAGTATCTTTACCGCGACCTACGCTTAAAGAAGGTGAGTTTTTAGTTAAGCAAACATATATGTCACTTGACCCAGCGATGCGTACTTGGCTGCAACAACGTGAAGACAGCTATCTACCTCCTGTACAAATTGGTGAAGTCATGCGCTCCTACGGTGTAGGAATGGTTGTTGAATCACTTAACCCAAAATTTCCAGTGGACTCGCAAGTTGTGGGCATTACTGGTTGGGCTGAGTATGTACTTGGTCATGAAGAAATGAATGTAGTAGATGCTTCATTATCTCCTGAAGCTATTTTATCTATTTTTTATTTTACGGGTCTTACAGCTTATGCGGGTTTGATGAAAATAGGTCAACCAAAGCAAGGTGAAACTTTGGTTGTGACTGGCGCAGCGGGCTCGGTTGGTTCATTGGTGGGTCAGTTGGCTAAAGCTCAAGGCATGCGTGTAGTTGGTATTGCAGGTTCTGATGCGAAATGTAAATGGTTAGTAGATGAGTTAGGTTTTGATGCAGCGATCAATTATAAGTCGCAAAATTTAGCAGAACAGTTAAAAGCAGCAGCGCCGAATGGGGTTGATATTTTTTATGAAAACACGGGTGGTCCAATCCAAGAGATTGTTTACAATCAGATGAATCGATACGGTCGCGTAGTCGTGTGTGGAGTGCTATCAGATTATGATAATGATGTTCCAACAAAAGGACCAAGTTGGGTTGATATCAATCTAAAAAGTTTACGCGTACAAGGTTTTATCGTGACAGATTATGCTCAGTACTCGGAAGAAGCAATGTCAACTCTTGGGCGCTATGTTGCTGAAGGGAAAATTAAATTTAAGTCACACTTGATTGAAGGATTTGATCGTTTACCTGAAGGTTTGATGATGCTTTTTAAAGGTGAAAATACGGGTAAATTCATCGTTAAGTTCTAATTGTATGATGGATTTAAGCTACTCCTCTGCACAAATTGCTAGGAGTAGCTTATCTTTACTGTAGACCTCAACGGTCTTGTAATTAGACTATTCAATTATCTTGCTTTTTCCATCTAAATTCATGGATAAGTGTTTATTTAAAAGAGCATATATTTTAGTGTCGCTAGTGCATTTTTTAAAAATACTTTATATAAAACAATAAGGTGAGAACGCACTGCTGAAATGTATGTGAATCAATATTGGCTATGATGTTCTGCAAGCTCATGTATATGAAACATTTAAGTGTTAATAATTTATAAATCAGAAAAATTTAATCTCCGAATTGGTCAAAATGATGTTGCACAGATAAAATCAAATCAGAAGGAAGTAACTCTTCTAGCATCCAGCATTGGCGAAATCGCATCAAAGAATAAGAAAACTGCAGTTTGAAAAAGACCTTAAATTTCCTTTGCCCACTGGCTTACAACTCAAAAAACTTAGAGACATCATTCTTTTGGGCTGCTATCCAGCAGTAAAATATTAAACAACCATAAATAAGATGCATTTCAGTGAAATTGATCTTTAATCCGGTCTTCAATTTTTGACGTACTCAATATAGAGCAAGGGATTATTTAAAGTTGAAATCTGATATCGCACTTATCACATGAGTTTCAGCTAGCAGGTTTATTGAATTAGATCTTAGCTATAAGGAGATCTCCTTATATATGGAATAACTAAAAGATGAATCACCGAGTCTTAAGTATAGAAAATAGAGAAACATTCTAATTTTGTTTAGAAAATATCAAGATTTGATAATTGAGAGTATAAATTGGTCTGAATTTTGCATAACTGTTAATAATGGTGCGTTTTGATAAAGCGATTTATTTTTTGAATCAATTTGGATCAAAAGCAGTGCTAAATAAAAGAGAAGCATGGAGAAAAAATGAAAATTTATACTCAACGATTAGAAGCAGTTACAGAAAATTGTGACTTTGATGTCATTGAGCTGAATTTTGATACACGTCAAAAGAGCCGTTTTCGTGCAACTTTAAAAAATGGGGTCGATATTGGTGCAGATTTGCCGCGTACAGGCATTTTGCGTAGTGGATCATATATTTCGACCGAGAGTGGAAATATTCTCAAAGTTGAAGCGAAACCAGAAAAACTGATGAAAGTTTCTGCTCAACTTGAGTTTGATTTATTAAAAGCTGCATATCATCTCGGGAATCGTCATGTTCCCTTAATGTTGACACCTACAGCTTTATATTTCGAGCCAGATCACGTTCTTGCTGAAATGGTGATTGGGCTGGGATTAAAAGTTGAAGAGGTAGATCATCCTTTTGAGCCTGAAAGTGGGGCATATGCACAACATCAACATGATCATCGCTTAAGCCCAATTAAGTCATTACATCATGTCCATCACTAATCCATCACAACTGTTAAGCCTATTGACGTTGTCATCAACTGCGTTACCGATAGGGGCATATTGCTATTCGCAAGGCGTGGAAAGTGCAATCGATCGAGGGCTGATTCATGATGAAGCCTCCAGTATTGCTTATTTTGAAGAAGTGCTGGAAATGCTCTTGGTGCGCTTTGAATTGCCTGTGCTGAAACGTTTAATGCAATACAGTGATGACGAAGAAAACTTCACCTACTGGGCAAATTTTTACCGTGCCAGTCGGGAAAGTAAAGAGTTACTGGCGGAATCGAAACAGTTGGCATTTTCTTTAAATGCCTGGATTAGAGATGTATTAAAGCAACCGGTTAAAGTCAAAAAACAGCTGGGCTTTGTTCCAGTGTATGGAAGTCTATGTGGAAGCTTAGGGCTCAATGAAACTGAGGTGCTGACGGCCTATACCTTTACCGTTTTAGAAAATCAGGTACTGGCAGCGGTGAAAACCGTTCCGCTGGGGCAAATGAGCGGTCAGCGTATTTTGTGGCATTTACATGCACTCATTCCAGCAGCAATAGATCGTGCACTGGAGTTGCAAGATACTGAAATCAGTAGTGCTTTACCGCAATATGCCATGCTGAGTATGCACCACGAGACTCAATATTCAAGACTATTCAGATCATAATTTTAAGAGGAAAAAAACATGTCACAACGTAGCCCATTACGTGTGGGAATTGGCGGACCAGTCGGGTCGGGTAAAACAGCGCTGACTTTGAATTTATGTCAGGCGTTGCGTGAAAAATATAATATGGCAGTCGTTACCAATGACATTTATACCAAAGAAGATTCAAACTTTTTAACCCGTAATGAAGCCATGTCTCCAGACCGTATTGTTGGCGTAGAAACAGGCGGTTGCCCGCATACTGCCATTCGTGAAGACGCTTCTATTAATCTCGCGGCAATTGATGATTTATGTGAAAAATTTGATGGGCTTGAGCTGATTATTATTGAAAGTGGTGGTGATAATTTGGCGGCAACGTTTAGTCCAGAGCTTTCAGACTTAACCCTCTATGTGATTGACGTTGCTGGGGGAGAAAAGATTCCACGTAAAGGTGGTCCAGGTATTACCAAGTCAGATTTGCTCATTATCAATAAAACCGACTTGGCACCGATGGTCGGTGCGAATTTAAGCGTGATGGACCAAGATGCTAAGCGTATGCGTGGTGAGAAGCCATTTTTGTTTAGCAATATGAAAACCAAAGAAGGTCTGGAACTCATTATTTCGTTTATTGAAAAACAAGGTCTATTCAAAGCTTAATTCGGGGAATCACAATGACTTATTTAAAAAGAACTTTCGCCACTTTAGTTGCAGCTTTTCCAATGTGGGCAATGGCACATCCCGGACATGAACAACAGAACAGTTTCTTGGCGGGCTTTATTCATCCCTTTACTGGAATTGACCACCTCACCATGGCAATCGCATTTGGTGTGCTGCTGTGGTCAGCGGCTAATCGTTGGAAAGTAGGTGGATTGTTAGGTTTAGTCGTTGCCATGATTGCTGGTTTTAGCCTAGGGCAGTTGCATATCGTTTCCGCAAATCTTGCAGAATACGGCATTGTTTTTTCCTTATCTGTTCTCGCGATTGCATTGTGGAGCAAAGCGAATCGACTATTTGCAGTGGCGAGCATGGTTTTAGCCAGTTTTCATGGCATGGCGCATGGTGCTGAATTGAGTCATTCAGGTCATGTGATCGGTCTGGTTTTAGGCATGGTTGTTGCTATGTCATGCATCTACGCAGGTGGATTGGGTTTAGGTGCTTTGGTACAAAAATATGTGCCGCACGGTAAAAAAATTGTCGGTGGAATTGCCGCAGTTGTTGCACTGATTGGTTTGGCTTAATGATTTTCTGGTCGTTTTGATGGACGAATTTCAGCACACCAGTTTATTGGTATTCATCACGCAGAGGAAGCATGCAGGATTTAACAGTCAGTCGAACGCATGATGCTCAATTATGGTTTGCCAAGTTGGAACTCGGTTTTCAGGCTCAAAAAGAGCCTGAATGTACGGTGTTACATCACCGCAAACATTATGGTCCTGTGCGAGTACAAAAAATGCTTTGGCCTGAAAAAACAGGGGTTTGCCATGCCATTATTGTGCATCCACCTGCGGGTATTGCGGGTGGGGATCACCTGACTTTTGATCTGTCTGTCGACGCGCAGGCACATGCTTTAGTCACTACCCCAGGTGCAGGAAAATGGTACAAAACCAATGCTAAAAAGGCCTATCAGCATATCAATATCAGTTTGAATGGTAATGCTATTTTTGAATGGCTACCCCAAGAAACCATGTTGTTTAATGGAGCGAATGCCCATTCAGAAACCATCATTCATTTGGATGAGGCAGCCAGTTTTATTGGTTGGGACATGTTGGTCATTGGTCGTCAAGCACGTGATGAGCAATTTACTGATGGTGCATATATCAACCAATTTAAACTGTTTCGTAATCAGACATTATTGGTTGCAGATACCTTAAGTTTTAAGGGCAATGACCGTTGGTTAAGCTCATGCTTAGGAATGAATGGTCAATCTGTTATGGGAAGTTTCTGGGCAGTTCCACCTTCGCAATATCGTGCCAGTCTTGATTTAGAACAGCATCTGGATTTAGTCCGTGAACTGATGATGCGTATGGATGTACCCGTCACCTTAACGGTATTAGATGATGTGATTTGTGCCCGTTTCTTAGGGAGCGATGTTCGGCAATGTCATGATGCCTTTGCCGCCATCAGAGCAAAACTCAGACGTTATTGGTACGGTTTGGATGAAGAATTTCCACGTATTTGGAGAACATAAGCTCATTTTCTCCAGTCATTAAAAGACAGAATGGCAAAACGTAATTCTGGTCATGCACAGCTCATGAGTGAAGTATCTCCACGTTTAGATAGGTAAAAGATATGGAATTAAATCCAACAGAAAAAGACAAACTTTTAATTTTTACCGCGGGCTTGGTCGCAGAGCGCCGTAAAGCACGTGGTTTAAAACTGAATTATCCTGAAGCCATAGCTTATATTTCCGCAGCCTTGCTTGAAGGCGCACGCGATGGCATGAGTGTAAGCGAGCTGATGCATTATGGAACCACATTATTGAGCCGTAATGATGTGATGGATGGCATCGCAGAAATGATTGTTGAAGTTCAGGTTGAAGCAACCTTTCCAGATGGCTCAAAACTGGTGACCGTACATCAACCAATTATGTAAATAACAATAAGGAATAAAGATGATTCCAGGTGAAGTAATTACGCCAGATCGCGATATTGATTTAAATGTTGGACGAGAAACCTTAAAAATAACGGTTGCGAATGCAGGCGATCGACCGATTCAAATTGGTTCACATTTTCATTTTTTTGAAGCTAACGATGCTTTGAAATTTGAGCGCGAGCGTACAAAAGGTTACCGCTTAAATATTGCAGCAGGCACCGCAGTACGTTTTGAGCCTGGTCAAAGCCGAGAGGTTGAATTGGTGGCTTTGGTTGGAAAACGTGAAGTGTATGGCTTTGCGGGTCGGGTGATGGGGAAACTTGACTAAGTTGGAATATGAAAATCTTTTAAGAATTTAGAGTAAACCATTATGAAAATGTCACGACGTGCATATGCGGAAATGTTCGGACCAACCGTAGGGGATCGTGTTCGCTTGGCGGATACAGAACTCTTTATTGAAGTCGAACAAGATCTGACGACTTACGGTGAAGAAGTAAAATTCGGTGGTGGTAAAGTTATCCGAGATGGTATGGGGCAATCCCAATTATTGGCAGATGATGTTGCGGATACCGTCATTACCAATGCTTTAATTGTGGATTGGTGGGGGATTGTCAAAGCCGATGTTGGTCTGAAAAATGGTCGTATCTGGAAAATTGGTAAGGCAGGAAATCCTGATATACAACCCAATATTACGATTCCGCTGGGAGCTGCCACGGAAGTGATTGCGGGGGAAGGTCAAATTCTAACTGCAGGTGGCATCGACACACATATTCACTGGATTTGCCCGCAACAAGTGGAAACTGCACTCATGTCAGGCACAACCACCATGATTGGTGGGGGAACAGGTCCAGCGGCGGGAACATCCGCAACAACAGTTACACCGGGACCATGGCATATTGCGACCATGTTGCAAGCCATAGATGATTTACCGATGAATATTGGGCTATTGGGCAAAGGTAATTTAAGTTTGCCTGATCCTGTCCGTGAGCAGATTGAAGCGGGAGTCGTGGGCTTAAAACTGCATGAAGATTGGGGTTCCACACCTGCTGCCATCGATAACTGTTTAACGGTTGCAGATGAATACGATGTTCAGGTTGCCATTCATACCGATACTTTAAATGAAAGTGGATTCTTGGAAGAAACACTTGCGGCGTTTAAGCAGCGCACCATTCACACGTACCATACCGAAGGCGCGGGTGGTGGACATGCGCCCGATATTTTAAAAGCTATTGGTCAAGCCAATGTGTTGCCATCTTCGACCAATCCAACCCGTCCTTATACTGTCAACACCATTGATGAGCATTTGGACATGCTCATGGTATGCCATCATTTAGATCCAGCAATTTCAGAAGATGTTGCATTTGCCGAAAGTCGAATTCGTCGTGAAACCATTGCAGCGGAAGATATTTTGCAAGATTTGGGCGCCATTTCCATGATGTCGTCCGATTCACAGGCAATGGGACGTGTGGGTGAAGTGATTATTCGTACATGGCAAACTGCCCATAAAATGAAAGTGCAACGTGGACCTCTGGAAGGTGATACGCCACATACCGATAATCAGCGGGTTAAACGTTATATTGCGAAATATACAATTAACCCTGCCATTACCCACGGTTTGAGTCATGAAGTCGGCTCGGTCGAAGAAGGCAAGCTGGCAGACTTGGTGCTGTGGAAACCTGCATTTTTTGGGGTTAAACCTGCCATGATTATTAAAGGCGGGATGATTGCGGCAGCACCAATGGGTGATATTAATGCTTCTATTCCAACGCCACAGCCTGTGCATTACCGTCCCATGTTTGGGGCAAATGCCCGCGGTGTGCATAACACCTGTATCACTTTCTTGTCTCAGGCAGGGATTGATAATGGTGTAGCGGAAAAATTAGGTCTGAAGAAAATCATTTCTGCATGTAAAAACACGCGCAATATTTCTAAAGCCGATATGAAGCACAACACCTATACGCCCGTGATGGAAGTTGATCCAGAAATTTACGAAGTTCGGGCAGATGGTGTACATTTAACCTGTGAGCCAGCAGAAGTATTGCCAATGGCACAGCGTTATTTCTTGTTTTAAAAATATTAGATTGTATTGATGGTTTAAAAAAGCCCACCTGAATTGGTGGGCTTTTTATCATGCCTCCTTAACTCAGGTTAAGGAGGCATTGAAAGTGAGTAGGGGGTAAACTTAGAAATGCACCACTGAGCGAATGGATTTGCCTTCATGCATCAAATCAAAAGCTTCATTAATTTTGTCTAAGCCCATGGTGTGCGTTACGAAAGGTTCTAATTGAATATCACCTTTCATGGCATCTTCGACCATGCCTGGAAGTTGAGAACGTCCTTTTACGCCACCAAAAGCAGTTCCCATCCATTTACGACCCGTCACCAATTGGAATGGGCGGGTTGAGATTTCTTGACCTGCACCCGCAACACCAATGATCACAGATTGTCCCCAACCACGGTGTGCACATTCTAAAGCAGAACGCATAACATTTACGTTGCCAATACATTCAAAAGAATGGTCGACACCCCAACCTGTCATTTCTACAATCACTTGTTGAATCGGCTTGTCATAATCTTTTGGATTTAAGAAATCTGTTGCACCAAACTCTTCAGCCAATTTGAATTTGTCTGGATTCATATCAACCACGATAATACGACTTGCTTTTGCCTGACGCGCACCTTGTACAACCGCAAGACCAATACCACCTAAACCAAATACAGCAACAGTATCGCCTTCCTGTACTTTAGCGGTGTTGTGTACTGCACCAATACCAGTTGTTACACCACAACCGAGTAAACATACATGTTCAGGGTTTGCATCTGGATTAATCTTGGCTAAAGAAACCTCGGCAACCACGGTATATTCACTAAAGGTTGAACAGCCCATATAGTGGTAAATCGGTTCACCGTTGTATGAGAAACGTGTGGTGCCATCTGGCATTACACCTTTACCTTGCGTTGCACGAACCGCGACACAAAGATTGGTTTTACCAGATTTACAGAATAAACATTCGCCACATTCTGCGGTATAGAGAGGAATCACGTGATCACCAGGTTGAACACTGGTTACACCTTCACCTACTTCAACCACAATGCCAGCACCTTCATGACCTAAAACGGCTGGGAAAACACCTTCAGGGTCATCACCTGATAAAGTAAAGGCATCTGTATGGCAAACCCCTGTATGGGTAATTTTAACTAGTACTTCACCCTTTTGTGGTGGAGCGACGTCAATTTCAACAATCTGGAGGGGTTGTCCTGCTGCGAAGGCTACCGCTGCACGTGATTTCATATGATTTTTCCTTATCGAACTATTTTAAATATGATTTGAGAATTTTGGCTATATCCACAAATTCATCTTTTCTTTCTTGTTCAGTTGAATCGCCTGTGACAAGAGTATCTTTTAAATGAACTTCTAACATTTCGTTCATTAAGCCATTGATTGCGCCACGCACAGAACAGATTTGTTGAAGTATGGCGCCGCAATCTGCATTTTCTTCCAATGCATTTTCAATGGCTTGGGTCTGACCTTTAATTCGTCTAACACGTAAAAGGATTCTTTTTTTATCTTCAATTTGATTGGGCATGGGCGCAGTCTTATATGTTTTATAGCATAGTACCCTATAGTATACTAGAGAGCAATAAACCTTAAGTTTTTGCCTGATCAGAAGATGAATTTCTTTATGGATCGCTTTTGCATCTGTTCAGTGGATGAACGAAAAAAACTATGAGTACTGTGAGGCTAGAGGTGGGGTAAATACCGATTGTTTTTTTAATTCTTGAAGAGTATTAAATAAAAATAGAAAAAAGATTCATTGAAACATATTTATCAAAAAGACGCTGAGATGTTTGGTTGGTTAAATTAAAACTATTATTTTCAATGGTTTAAATTTCTATACTGGCAATAGTGAGCAAAGCTAAATTCTCCAATTTTGATGGATCTATTCACATTATAAAAAGTACATTTGGAGTTGATTTTAGATGAAAAATGCCTAATTGGGGGCTTTTATTTATGAGGAGAAATCGCATTTTAATCACAATATTTTTAAATTTTGGAGCCATATTTCAGATAATTTCAGCTTTGTCTGCATATCCTTATTCTAATGGACACCAAATCTCACAAACAAAAGAACAGAGAGTCGTATCTCACTTGGACACTTTAAATGGGTTCTAACATTTTAATTTCGTATAATGGCCATTATGTTAATTTTAGGAATTCTTAATTGAAGTGAAATATATAGCTCAAATCATAGAATGTAATGAGGATCTCGAATTTATTCTAAAAATTAAGGTTCGTAATGAAATTCTAGAAGTATTTAGTTCTTCAATACCCTCATGTATTGATCTCAAAAAAAATTACCTTATAGCTTTAAAAGCTACTATTCTTGATGATTACATTGTTGAAAAAGTACATTGTCCCCATCAAATTAAGCAAATAGATAATAGTCTAAGATATGAAATTATTGGACATTTAAAAGAAGGAAAGCTAGACAGTAATGGCTTAATTTTTGAAGATGATATTTTAAATAGAGATTTTTTTTACTTAGATAACACTACAGTAAAATGGACTGTAGACAGAATTAATGCCACTTTTGATGACAGCAATTGAGTTCATTTAACATAATGGCCATTATGCGAAATGCGGACGTTGAAGTCTGCATTTTTTATTTTTTAAACTAGATTTTTTCGATATTGAATAAAGCCAGTATTTATCGCTACTTGATCATATAAAATTCTTGCTTGATAGTTTGTTTCTTGAGTTAACCAATAGACTCGAGAACAATTTTTCTTATGAGCTTCAGCATATACCGCTTCTATCAAACTTTTACCACAGCCTTTAGCACGATTATCTGTTTGTACAAATAGATCTTGAAGGTAGCAATAATTACCTTTTGTCCAGGTGCTACGATGAAAAATATAGTGCACTAGACCAATTAGTTTCTTATCTACTTCTAGTACAAAACACCCCATTTCTTCACTTTCATCAATTAGACGATCAAAAGTTAATTTAGAAAGTTCTGATGTTAAACTCACTTTATAGAAGTCCTGATATCCCTTCCAAAGATTTAACCAATTCTCATAATCTTGTTTTAAAAGTTTTCTTACTTGCATGACCCTCACTCTTTAAATTTCCTAAAATTAACATAATGCACCTTATACGAAATGCTCTTTTTATTCTAATTTAAATCAATTGTTTATCGTATTGCATTAAGCCCAATCCACCCTGATTGGGCTTTTTTATGGATTTATCACGTTCCACGATTGCTTATTAAACAATGTTCCACGGCTTTGTTTAGTCTCATTTAACCCTAAAACAGAAAAAATGTCCAGATGAAATAAGAATAGATGTCTAAGTAGTTATTAATTTTGCACTTTGTCATTGGTCGAATTTTTAGGCTCCCTTTATCTCAAGATATCTTCAGACTATTGATAAATTTTTTAGTGCTTAGAACAGGAACATGAAGTTGAATTGAATGTGATGAAACTTTGAAAAATGATGACCATCACATATTTTTAGATGCAAATTTAAGTCAGAGTAGAGCTTTTTAATTTGGTTTGGTTCATTAAAAGGAGGTAAAACCATGTCTTAAAAAAGTGCATGCAAAATAAATATAGAAAATTTAATTAAAAAAATGCATGTTGAAAAAGTGAATTTAATTTCATGAAAAATTTTATATTACTGTTTTTTAAGTAATAAATAATTAAAAATATAATTTTGTTCTGTTTTGTACCTATGCTTGCACTAAAATAAAACCATTAAAATATGTTTGACATTTCAAACAAATTGACGCATTTTTGTTGCATAAGAAAGACACATCTAAGAGATAAAAGGTGTAGTAGTGAAAAATATTGTGTATGAAAAAATGGCTCTGGGGAACGGAGCTCTCAGAGTGATGCTGAAGGATACAATCAACATAAAAGGATATAAAACTGTAGGTGGTAGCGCAGCGTTGGTGGATTCGCAACCTGCAACAGAACATGCCGATATTGTGAATTATATTTTGAGTCATGATTGTCAAATTACGGGTAAAACCAATTTGCATGAACTGGCTTTCGGTACGACAGGTATTAATCACTTTACAGGCACAGCAACTAATCCTAAATATCCAGAGTTGATTCCAGGTGGTTCTTCTAGTGGTTCAGCTGCAGCCGTTGCTGCCAATCTGGTGGATTTTTCTGTTGGTACGGATACAGGTGGTTCAATCCGTATGCCAGCGGCATGTTGTGGAATTTATGGATTAAAACCCACCTTTGGTCGTGTGAGTCGCAAAGGTGTACTTCCAGAAAGTACGAGCCTTGATTGTGTTGGACCGTTTGCTGCAAGCCTTGGTGCATTAACGCAAGCCATGGCAATTATTGACCCGACTTTTCATTATGATCTTGCGCAGAAAGATCAGATTCAATCATTACGACTTGCTGTGCTGGATGTCGAAGCAAAACCAGAAATTTGGGCGGCTGTAAACGGATTTTTAGCGCAAGCAGGTTTTTCTAACCCGACTCAAGTGCATTTATCGTATTTTTCTGATGCCTACCGTGCGGGTATGCAGGTGATTAATTATGAAACTTGGCAGGCATTTGGTCATCTGATTGCCTCTGGGAAGGTTGGGCAGGATGTTGCCAGTCGATTGCTCAATGCGGCTAAAACTACGCTTAATGAAGTCGAATTAGCCAATCAGGTGCGTCAAAGTTTTACGCAAGAAATTGACCAGTTACTGAATGAGAATGATGTTTTGGTGCTGCCAACATTGCCGCAAATCCCGCCTAAAGTTGTGGATGCTGAAGATACTACGGCATTTCTAAATATGACTGCGCTCATTCGCCCATTTAATTTATCAGGGCATCCGGCAATTACTATTCCACTTGAAACTCAAGATGGTCAACCTGCAGGCATTCAGTTGGTTGCCAAACATGGTGCTGATGAAAAACTGTGTGCGATTGCCGCTTATTTAATGGATTTAGTGCAATCGAAACAACAAGGAGAAAAATAATGAATGGTCTATCTGCGATTAGCTTAAGCAATCAAGTGAATGATGAAGTCGAATTGGAAACTTTATGTCAGGAAATTCGGGAACGAGCATTGACGGGTGAGTTTGATGATCAGGCTTATGTCTCTCTCGATATTATTGAAAAGTTAAAAAAACTTGGAGTTTATCGTGCATTGGTACCAGCTCGCTTTGGTGGTGAGGAGTGTTCACCGCGAGAGTTTTGTGAACTGATTGAAAAACTTTCTATGGCGGATGGGTCTGTGGGGTGGGTGGCAAGCTTTGGTATGAGTCCAGCATATTTAGCAGGTTTACCAGAGTCTACGCTGGCACAGATTTATCGAGATAGTCCTGATGTGGTGTTTGCTGGCGGTATTTTTCCACCACAACCTGCAGAAATTACCCCTGAGGGTTTGCGTGTAAAAGGTCGCTGGAAGTTCTCTAGTGGTTGCATGGGTGCAGACATTATTGGTGTTGGTATTACTCCACGCCAAGGCAATGAAGCCAAAGGTTTACCACGTATGGCAGTGATCCCAGCCGATCAAGTTCAAATTGATATGACATGGGACACGGTTGGCTTAAAAGGTACAGGTAGTCATGATCTTTTGGTGAATGATGTGCTTGTTCGCGAAGAATGGACATTCGTTCGCGGTGAGCCGTCGAAATTAACAGAGCCATTTTTTAAATACCCGTCGCTTTCTTTTGCCACGCAAGTCTTGACGGTGGTTGGGATTGGTGTTGCAGCAGCAGCCTTAGACGAATTTAAAAAACTTGCTCCAGGCAAAGCATCCATTACAGGTGGATCTGAAATTGCAAACCGACCTGTAACGCAATATGAGTTTGCTCAAGCAGAAGCAGAATTTCTATCCGCGAAAAACTGGTTCTACCAAACCATGGATGCAGTGTGGGATGAGATTCAAAAGGGTCAACAACCGAGCGTCGAACAAATCAGTCATGTACGTCTGGCGTGCACGCATGCAGCGCGTGTTTCTGCTCGAGTCGCAAGAAAAATGCAGATGTTGGCAGGAATGACGGCAATTTATACCAACAACGTATTCAGCCGTTTTGTGAATGACGCCAATGTGGTGACACAGCATGCCTTTATGGGTGATGCAACTTTATTAAATGCGGGTTCTGTGAGCTTTGGATTGCCGCCAACGCCAGGCTACTTATAAACAAATTTTATTATTTTTATAGATTACAAAGAGGTGATTTTAAATGGAAGCTAAAAAATCTTTACGTGTCCTGTTCTGCATGGGTATAAACCAGAATTTTTTTGATGCAACCCCTGAAGAAGCAAAAGCAGTTTGGGCAGCATTTGGTGAGATGTGGAATGGTATTCATGACCTGCCAGGCGTACATGTTTTTGGCAATCTAGATGATGACCAAAGTATGGTTGGACCAAGTTCAGGTTGGCCGTGGACGACGTATCTTTTAGCTGACGTACCCAACATTGAAACCGTGCATGCAGCGTGCAATTTATTGCGTACAACAGTGGTTGGTGAAGGTCCATTTAAATTATGGAAATACTGCAAGATTGAAGCGCGTGTTGGGCGTGAATTGATTATTCAGCGCTAAGTCGAAACGGGGCAGCACTTATGGAGCAAATACTTTTTCGATTACAGCAGCTTGAAGCAGTGAATGCGGTACGTAATGTGCTGAATCGTTATATGGAAATCTGTGATGTACTGGATGCCAACACAGATATAAATGAATTGATGTCGTTGTTTGATGAGCAGGCAATTTGGGAAGGTGTAGGCAAGCGTTACCAAGCCTCATTTGGGCGTTATGAAGGACGAGCAGCCATTCAAGCGATGTTTGAAAGCTATACCCAAAAAGATTCGCACTTTTTGATGAATGCACATTTTGTCAATTCTGAGCAGATCGAGGTCAACGCAGACCACGCAAACGGACGTTGGTTGATGCTACAGACTTCAAGCTTTCAGGATGGTCGTGCACATCTGAATGCGGCCAAGCTTTCTATCGAATTTAAACAGCAAGCGGATGGTCAATGGGCAATAAAGCATTTTCAAACGGAAAATATTTTTAGCCGTCCAGTCTCTCATTGGGAGAGTGAAGCCATTCTGCCTGTGCCAGAAACAAACAACGAAGCAAAATAAATTTTAGAGTAAATAACTATGAACAGCTTAATTCCAATGACCCAAGTAGACGTGGATTACCACAGTCTTGTACAACATGATCGTGCACATACCTCGCTATACAAAGATGAACGCATTTTTGCTGAAGAAATGGAAAAGATTTTTTATAGCAACTGGGTTTGGGTGGCACATGCCAGTGAAATTCCAGAAGCTGGTAGCTATAAAACCATCAATATTGGCAAGCAACCTGTGGTTGTTGTACGTGATCGCAAGAAAAAAGTGCATGTGCTTCTGAATCGTTGCCGTCATCGTGCTGCGACTGTGTGTGAACATAAAAAAGGTAAAACCAACAGTTTTGTTTGTCCATACCATGGCTGGAGTTATGCCTTAGATGGCACATTACGTGGCGTACCTTCACCTGAAAGCTATGGTGAATGTCTGGATAAATCAGAATTGCCTTTAGTGAGTCTGCGTGTTGAAGAATATAACGGCATGATTTTCGCCTCATTCAATCATGATGTAGAACCTTTAGAACAGTTCCTCGGACCTGCGAAAAAGTGGATTGACTTGTTCATGAAACAAGGTGCGGGTTATCCAGTAAAAGTCTTGGGTGAGCATCGCTTTACCTTCCCAGGTAACTGGAAAATCCAACTGGAAAATACTACTGATGCCTACCATTTCCCCTTGGTGCATAAGTCGTTCTTAAGCTCTGTGGATGAGAAAACCGAAGAATTATTCAACTTTGAAAATCAGCCAGGTTATGTCGAAGACTTGGGCAATGGTCACAGCGTGATGGTGATGATTCCTGAGCTGGTCGATCTTGATGAAGAATTGATGGAACGTCCAATTCAAGAGCGCTTTGAAGATTTAGCTCAGGCTTTACGTGATGAAGGACATGAAGAACTTGAAGTGCGTCGTATTGTGCGTGCTGTTGGAGGTTCAGGCTTTAACTTAAATCTATTCCCGAACATCGCGTGCTCAATGGCATTCTTCCGTGTGATGCAGCCGATTTCAGTGGATAAAACAGAAATTCACCACTCTGTGATTACCATGGATGGTGGTCCGCAAATAGCCAACCAATACCGTTTACGTTTACATGAACATTTCCAAGGTCCGTTTGGCTTTGGTACACCAGACGATGCTGAAGCATGGGAGCGTGTGCAAAAAGGCGCTGCGGCAGGTGAAGACCTTTGGATCATGTTGAACCGTGGCTTGCCAGGTGAAGTAAAAACTGAGGATGGTTTGAAAAGTGATGTGAGTGCTGAAACAGGGATGCGTGCAGCCTATCAGCAATGGAAAAAGTTGATGACGGCTTAAGGGGAACAACATGAAAATTGATTTGAATTTATTAAATGAAGTGACTGCTTTTATTTGGGCAGAAGCCGATATGTTGGATCACTCTGAGCATGACGCTTGGTTAAATCTGTGGAATGAAAAAGGGGTGTATATCATTCCAATTGATCCAAGCTTGACCGATTACGAAAACAATTTGAACTATGCCTATGACGATCATCACATGCGCAAAATGCGCGTAGCACGTTTGGAAAATGGTGAAGCCATTTCAACTTCACCTAAGGCAAATACCGTTCGCAGTATTTCACGTGTCCGCATTCTAAAAGATGAAGAAGGTGAAATTGTTTTACGTTGCGCACAAAACTTACGTGAATTCCGTAAAGAGAACCTGAAACACTATACCGCGGACGTGACCTATCACTTAAACCGTGATGCGGATGCTGGTTTTAAAATTAATCGTAAAATCATTAACTTGATTAACTCTACCGATACCTTGTCGGGTATCAGTTACATTCTTTAGGAGCATCGTTATGCAACAGGTTGTTTTAGTGACAGGTGCTGCTTCAGGATTGGGGAATGTCATTGCTGAATATTTTGCCAGTCAAGGTCATCAGGTGATTTTATCTGCCAGTACGTTGGAAAAAGCCGAGAAAGCCAAAGCGCAGAGCCAATATCCCGAGCAGATGTTTCCAGTGAAATTGGATATTTCAGTTGAAGCGGATTTTCATGCAGTAGTGCAATGGATTGAGCAAAAATTTTCCAAACTGGATGTATTGATTAATAACGCCACTGTCACTAAGGCAACCCCTGTGTTGCAGATCACGGCTGCGGACTTTGACTGGATTACCCAAGTCAATCAGCGCGGTACTTTCCAGTCTTGTCAGATTATTGGTCAGTATATGGCGCAAAAAGGCTACGGACGTATTATCAATATGGCGTCATTGGCAGGACAAAATGGTGGTACTGCCACGGGTGCGCATTATGCAGCGAGCAAAGGTGCCATCGTGACCTTAACCAAAATATTTGCCAAAGAATTTGCGGCAAAAGGCGTGACTGTGAATGCCGTTGCTCCGGGTCCAATGGAATCACCAATTGTGCATAGCGTAGTGCCTGACGAAAAAATGGAACAATTTATCCAGAATATTCCAGTTAAAGCTTTAGGCAGTATGTCATTTATTGCTGAAACTTGCGGATTGCTGGCGAGTCCAACAGCGGGATTCGTGACAGGCGCAACATGGGATATTAATGGTGGTTTATTCATGCGCTAAGCCATGCGCTTAGCGGGTGAGAAGGAGAATAAAACAATGACTACACTTTATGATGTTGTCGTAAAAAACCGCCATGTACAAGGTGGAAATATTGCAGTCATGGAATTTGAGTCGGCAAACGCAACTGTGTTGCCGCAAGTCGAGCCCGGTGCACACATTGATGTACATTTACCAAATGGCATGGTGCGCCAATACTCACTTTGCCAAAACCCAAATCAAGTCGGTAAGTTTCGACTCGGGATTTTAAGAGATGCAGAATCACGCGGTGGTTCGATCTCAGCCTTTGATGACATTCAAGATGGAATGCAAATTCAGGTCAGTGCACCGAAAAACTTATTTCCATTGTATCCAGCGAAACATACGGTGCTGATAGGTGGCGGTATAGGCATTACACCACTGCTTACCATGGCTTATCAGTTGTTGCAGAACGGGGAATCTTTTGAGCTGCATTACTGCGGTAAAAGTGCAGCCAGTAGTGCCTTTGTTGATGAACTTAAACATGGTGAGTTAGCAGCGTTCACGCATTTCCATTTTAAAGATGAAGGGGCGAATCACCGCGCATTTTTTCAAGAAAGTTTCACCAAGGTTGAACCTGCGACCCATGTTTATACCTGTGGACCCAATGGTTTCATGGACTGGGTGATTAATCTTGCGAAGGCACACCATTTACCCGATACGCAGATTCATAAAGAATATTTTCAGGTCGAAACTGATTTAACAGGCGATAGTTTTGAAGTTGTTGCGCAGCGTAGTGGCAAGATCATTATGGTCAATTCAGATGAGACCATTCTTACTGCGTTGGCGCGTGAAGGCATAAAAATTGAAATGTCATGCGAACAAGGGGTGTGTGGCACCTGTATGTGCGATGTGATTGAGGGTGAGCCTGATCATCGCGATGTGTATTTCACGGATGAAGAGAAAGCTGATAACGAGCAGATATTGGTTTGTTGTTCGCGTTCAAAATCACCGCGTTTAGTGTTGGATATATAAAGTCTTTCATGATTTGAGACATATTTGATAGCTAAATGCTATAGGAGAGAGTGATGAACTCATTACAAAAAATAAATGATGTAAAAATTGACCCATTACAATTTCGACGTGCCTTAGGGAATTTTGCAACAGGTGTGACCATTGTTACTGCGCAAAATGAGCAAGGTGAAAAAGTAGGGGTAACAGCAAACAGTTTTAATTCAGTATCGCTGGATCCGCCATTAATTTTGTGGAGTATTGATAAAAAATCTTCCAGTTTTCCTGTGTTTGAACAGGCAACGCATTTTGCGGTGAATATTTTGTCGGGCTCACAAATTGATTTATCCAATAAGTTCTCGCGTCGCAATATTGATAAGTTTGAAGGAACGAGTTATCAGGAAGGAGAAGGTGCAAGTTTATTGCTAGAAAATTGTTCGGCAATATTTGAATGCGAACGTCATCAAGTTATTGAAGGGGGTGATCACTGGATAATTATTGGTAAGGTGGTCAATTTCCATGATGAGGGGCGTAGTCCATTGCTCTATCATCAGGGAGCATACTCAAGTGTTATTCCGCATCCAAGTTTGACTTTGAAGCAAAATCTTGATCAATCTGAACTAGATTCAATTCATCATGGGCATTTATATAGTAATGCCTGCTACTTGATGAGTCGTGCATTTAAGAGCTATCAAGCAGATTATTTGCCTAAGCAACTTGCTTCGGGTTTTCGTACCAGCGAGGCGCGTTTGTTATTGGTCTTGGCCAGTGGTACTGCTTCCTCAAAAGAAGATTTACCGCGAGATATTGCCATGCCGATGCAGGAAGTGGAACGTGCTGCTGCAATGTTGGCATCACAGAAACTACTCAATGATCGGGGTGAATTCTTCGAATTAACTGAAAAGGGTCGTGAAACTGCACATTATTTATTTGAAATTGCAGACAGTCATCAAAATGAGGTATTTGACCAATATTCGGAACAAGAAAAAGAAGTCTTTATTAAAATTTTGAGAGATTTGGCTGGTATTTAATTCACTGTACCTCAATTGGTATTTTAAAATAAATAAATTTATTTTCCATGCATCATTTTTAAGTGGATAAAATGATGCATAGAATTAATCTATTATTATTTTATATCTTTATAAATGGATTTTTTAGGAGTGGACATAATATTATTCAACATAGGAATAAAGAAGTCTAAAGGAAGAGTTTCCATGTCTTTATTGAAAGCGGGTGAGTCATATTTAAAACAAAATTCAGTTGTATATTCATAATAAGGATGATCTTTATATTTTTCGCATTGGTATCGATCTAAACCAATGTGATGGAAAAAATAATATCCTTGGAAAATACCATGGTGTTTTAACATCCAGTAATTTCTTTCACTAATAAATGGCTCTAAAAGTGTGGCTGCGAAATCAGCATGATTGTAACAAGCCAGTGTATCTCCAATATCATGCAGTAGTGCGCAGACAATATATTCTTCATCGCGACCATCTTGATAAGCAAGAGTAGCTGTTTGTAAACAGTGGGTTAGGCGGTCGACCGGAAATCCTCCATGATCATTTTCAAGAAGTAGAAGATGGTCAATCACTCTTTGCACGTGTCCTTTTTTAAAGTCATTAAAATGCTGAGCGATAATTTCAAAGTCAGTTTTTTCACTATGAATAATATTGGTGAAATTGGCTTTTGTTGCTTTGTTCATGGCTTTCCTTAAATGATTGATGATTTATTTTTAATAAGCAAATATTATTCCATGTTTAGGGTTGTTTATTTTGGTGCACTTTAAAAAATAATAATCTTGCATTTGAAACAACATATTTCTAAAAAAATTAAAATGTTTGACATTTCAATATAAATATAGGATTTTTATAGAGCTGAAATTGGATTGAAATGTAAACGGCTAGGTTTGTGCACCATTAGGGTGTATCGGTTGTTTTATAAGGGATTGTGTGGAAGTTTTGAGTGATTTTGGTGCAGTCTTAAACTTTGACAATTCAATTAAATAAATGGATATTTTAGTTAAGTCGTGATGATTTAATCTTTGCTATTGGAAAGGGATGGTTATGGTATTTAAAGTTAGACCTAAGGTTTCATTGAATAAAGTAAGCTTATTATGCATGCTTGGTTTAGTTGGAGTGGGAAATGCATATGCAGACTTTATTGATGATTATAAAGGATCAATTTATCTAAGAAATTTTTATGTAGAGCGAGATTTTGAAAATCCAGCATCACCAGATATTGGGAGCTGGTCGCAAGCTGCAACATTGCGCTTAGAGTCGGGTTATACCGATACAGCGCTCAAAGTGGGGGTGGATGTATTGGGGCAGTATGCAGTGCGTTTAAATGATACGCATGCAGATCTACCAGACAGTATCTTGCCTTATGATTATTCCAAAGGTGAACAGGAGCGTTCATATGGAAAGGCTGGGGCAACTTTAAAACTCAAATATAATAACTCGGAATTTAAAGTCGGTACGCTTGAGCCGAAATTGCCAGTTATATTTTTTGATGATTCTCGCCAGTTGACCACGATTTTTTCTGGAGCATTATTTCAGTCCAAAGACATTAAAGATTTAGTGTTTACTACGGGTTTTATTAATCGTATTAATGCACGTAATGATGATGACTATGAAAAATTGAGCTTGTTTACAGGAAGTCCAGTAAACAAATTTGAAAGTGATGGTTTAGGCTTTGTTGGTTTGGACTATAACTTTACACCTTCGGTTTCTGGGTCTTATTGGTACGGTCAGTTGCTAGATATTTATCAACAACATTATGCCAATTTAGCGTATACCACTAAGGTGGGTGACACCAAGGTGCGTTTAGATGGACGTTATTTTAATAACTCTGAATCAGGTGACGCTTTATATGGTGATATTGATAACCAATCCTATGGCTTTATGACCACCATTAATACAGGGAATCATACCCTTGCGACTGGTGTGCGTAAGAATGATGGTAAGAGCACGTTCCCAACAATTTCTGGTTATGTGCCACAGCCTTTTCTTCATGCATGGTCATTAATGGGTTTTGTAAAGCCTGAAGAACTGACGTGGCATGTATTGTATAGCTACGACTTTAAGGGTTGGGGAGTGCCTGGCTTGTCTACGACATTGCGTTACTTGCATGGTAGTGACATCTATCGCGCAGGTTTAAGCGATAATACTGAAATTGAACGTAGTGCTGCACTGAAATATGTAGTACCTGAAGGGGTGTTGAAAAACTTTGGTTTAGAGTTGGTTCACTATGATATCGACACAAAATATGGAGCTGGATATGCAAAGGGGAACTCATTTGATGAAGATCGCGTAATTGCGAGTTATACCTATAAATTCTAAGTATTGTTGTAAATAAACTCAGATGTATGTGTATTGTTTGATGCACATACATTTTTAATTTCAATGAAGTGTAATTTTTTAAGTAAGCATCTAAATAATAAGAATTTATAAAATCAATCTTTTGCTTTTTTCTATATCTGATGGTTATTTCATATCTTAAACCAAGTGCTTTTGATGATGGGTGTTGATCATGATTCCGTGCTGAGAGAGCGCTACTACTCAATGGTCGTCCCATATCCAACAGGTATGTGGAAATTTTGATACCAGTTTTAATAGTCACAAAAGTTTGTTTATAGGGGAAATTCATGCCTATCGGTTGGATCAAACTAGAATTACAAGCATTCTTAACCGAAACCAAATTCGTGATGATGCGCTATTCAATTTGGATGTTGAAGTGCGTTAGATCTTTGATTGCTCGCTCTCTATTTCAGTTATCTATTTTTAAAGCTGCTCTATTTTAGAGTGGCTTTCTTTATTGGTGGGTTTAATTTGCTCAATGCTTTTGCTGGTCGATGTGATTTGTCATTCAAAGTTCTGCCCAAAACATATGTCGATGTATGAGGGGATAGGAGTTGAAAAGACATCGATTGGGATGCTGAAAGAGAATTGTAAATATTTTTTCAGAGGCATACAGCTCCTATTTTGATCATAGTTTTGCTGCGGGTTGGCTATATGTTTCTTATATCTCGATTTTTTCTTTCTATGTTTTTTATGCAGTCTAAATGTCCAATATATTGGGTGTTCAGATTGGGGGCTTTTTATTGAAAAGTGAATTAATATGGTGCAAAAAATGTTAGAAAATTCTAATTTATTTTTGGTGTTTTTTTGATTATGTGTTAGTTTAAATTAATGATAAATAAAATTAATAACTTAAGTTTGTTGTATCTATGTGGCATGAAAGCTGCTTAGTTAAAGGGAGTAATATCTTAGATATTTCAATAAAAATATATCTAAGGTGAAATCGATAAGGAGAAAGGTTTAAATGAAATTCACTCAACTTGTTGTTTTAAGTTCAATCATCGCTGCAGGCATTTCTACAGCCTATGCAGATATCAAAGTTGGTGTAGTGACTTCATCGAGTGGTCCAGTCGCAATGGTTGGGATTCCACAGAAAAATACTATTGCGCTATTACCTAAAACGCTTGGTGGTGAGAAGGTCCAATATATTTCGATTGATGATGCGAGTGATCCTACTGCTTCAGTAAAGGCAATCAATAAATTGATTAAAGAGAACAATGTGGATGCGATTATTGGTCCTTCAGGTTCTCCAAATGCCATGGCAGTGATTGGAACAATTGCTAAAGCTGGCGTACCTTTACTTGCACCTGTAGGGACATCTGCCGCTGTATTGCCAATGAATGCTCAAAAGAAATGGGTGTTTAAAACTACACAGAATGATGACGTGATTGCAGCAGCACTTGTTGAAGATATGGTAAAGCGCAAAATCAAAACATTAGGATTTATAGGCACAGCAGATCCATATGGTGATAACTGGGGCAAGGTGATTGCATCATTGGCAGCGAAAAATGGCATTAAAGTCGTTGCCAAAGAAAGTTTCCAAAGACAAGACACTTCTTTGACGGGTCAAGCATTGAAGTTAATTGCCACCAAACCACAAGCAATTTTAGTGGCTGCACCTGGCAGTTCAGCGGTACCGCCACAAACTGCATTATATGACCGTGGTTATCGTGGTCAGATGTATCAAACTCATGGTGCGGCTTTAGATCAATTCCTGAAAATGGGTGGCAATAAAGTTAACAACACCATTCTTGCAGCAAGTTTGATGTTGGTAATTAATGAAATTCCAAACAACAATGTTTCAAAACCAATCGCCTTAAAATACATGAATAGCTACAAAAAAATGTACGGGGAATATCCTGCGACATTTGGTGCCAATGTCTACGATGCAGGTTTACTCTTAGAAAAAGCAGTACCTGTAGCATTGAAGAAGGCGAAGCCGGGAACTGCACAATTCCGTCAAGAATTACGTACAGCTCTGGAGCAAACCAAAGAGTTAGCAGGGACACAGGGTGTGTATAACATGACCCTGTCAGATCATAGTGGTTTTGATAAACGTGGTCGGGTCATGATTACAGTTAAAAATGGTCAATGGACGTTGCTGAAATAATTTAAGTAGCACCTTTCTTCACTTATTCATCTAGATTTTTTAGGGATTAATTCGGTCTCTTCGGGGTCGTTTTGTCTCTAAAAATGACTAAGGGTAAGGCATATGGATTTTAATATTGCTTTAATACTAGGACAGGATGGAATTACCAGTGGTGCTATTTACGCGCTGCTGGCACTTTGCATTATCTTAGTTTTCATCGTCACACGGATTTTGCTGATTCCATTGGGCGAATTTACCGTTTTTGGCGCACTCACTCTGGCATCCATTCAGGCGGGAACACCTAGTACCATTGTTTGGCTGGTCACAGCCTTCTGTCTGGTCAATTTATGCTTGGATGCTTGGGAATCTCTCAGAAATAAAACAGCATTCCATTGGAAAAAACAGCTTGGTCTAGTCGGGTACTGCATGGTCTTGGTGTTATGTATGTATCAACTGCCGCTGGCTGAATTACCAATGTTCTTCCAGATTTTGTTGACACTGGCGATTATCACGCCGCTTGGTCCGATGATGTATCGTACCTTCTTCCAATCATTAGCATCAGCTAAATCCTTGGTATTGCTCATTGTTTCGATTGCCTCCCATGTTGCCTTGGTCGGTGTAGGGCTGATTATTTTCGGACCGAATGGTGCGCAAACCAGACCGTTTAGTGAAGCCGCTTTTGAATTGGGAACGCTCAGTGTGAATAGTCAAACACTGTGTATCCTGTTTGCCTTTGTGCTGTTGATTATTGCCTTGTGGTACTTCTTTGATAAGACTCTGTATGGCAAAGCCTTACATGCGACAGCGGTAAACCGAGTGGGTGCTCAGCTCATGGGAATCTCCCCAATTTTTGCAGGAAAAATCACCTTTGCTCTGGCGGCTTTTATTGGGGCGCTATCAGGAATCTTAATTTCACCGATCACCACCTTGTATTACGACTCAGGTTTTGTCATCAGTCTTAAAGGCTTTGTCGGTGCAATCATTGGCGGATTGGTCAGCTTCCCTGTGGCTGCGGTCGGTTCGATTGTGGTTGGCTTGATTGAATCATTTTCGATGTTCTGGGCGAGTGATTATAAAGAAATCATTGTCTTTACATTAATTATTCCATTCTTGATTTGGAAATCCCTCACTTCGCGTCACTCAGAGGAGGATGGCGAATGAAAGCGAAATATTTATTTATTGGCTTCGCGCTGATCACCATGATCAGCCCATTTATTCTGCCTGATTATCAAGTCACCTTACTCAACTATATTGGTTTAAATGCCTTAGTGGTGCTTGGCTTGGTTTTACTCACGGGTGTTGGCGGCATGACCAGCTTTGGTCAGGCTGCATTGGTGGGTATTGGTGCCTATACCACGGCATATATTACTGCCACTGAACAATTGCCATCATGGTTAGCGTGGACGCATGGCAGCCCTTGGGCGGCATTGATTTTAGGTGTTGTCATTACGATTATTTCCGCAATTATTGTCGGGGGTATGACGCTTAAATTATCAGGACATTATTTGCCACTTGGTACCATTGCGTGGGGCATTTCACTGTATTACTTTTTCTCCACCATTGAATCTTTAGGAGGTCATTCAGGGATCTCGAATATTCCAAGTGTTTCAGTGTTTGGCTATGCCTTAGATAGCAGTAATAAAATGTATTACTTGATTTGGTTGATTCTATTCATTGCAATTATCTTGACCAAAAATCTGCTCAATTCTCGTGAAGGACGTGCCATTCGTGCATTGAATGGTGGGCAACTCATGGCAGAGTCTATGGGGGTAAATACCTTCAGATCTAAGCTAGTCGTCTTTACTATCTCTTCTATTTTTGCCTCCATTTCAGGTTGGTTGTATGCACACAATCAGGCCTTTATCAATCCAACGCCTTTTGGTTTACAAATGGGGATTGATTATCTATTTATGGCATTACTGGGCGGTGTAGGACATATTTGGGGTGCGATTCTTGGCGCAGGTATTTTCACCATGGCACGCCAATGGTTACAAGATTTCTTGCCGATCATTTTTGGTTCAGAAGGACATTATGAAACCATTGTTTTTGGTTTATTGATTGTCGTATTGATGCAAAAGGCACCGTCAGGCTTATGGCCAATGCTGGTGAAATGTATTCCTCAACGCTTTAAACCTGAAAAAGATGCACATCTCGACATTGTGCCGCCAACACGTGAATTACCGTCTTTAGAGTTACCAGAGCAAGGCACATTGATTCTGGAAGCCAAAGACGTCACGAAAAAATTTGGTGGACTGGTTGCCAATAACAACATGAACCTGAGCATTTATGCGGGTGAAATTCTGGCATTGATTGGACCCAATGGTGCGGGCAAAAGCACGATGTTCAATCAACTCTCTGGGGTCGATGTCCCTACCAGTGGCGAAGTGCTTTTCCTTGGTGAAAAAATTAATGGACAAAGTTCACGCGAGATTGCCAAGAAAGGTTTAAGCCGGACCTTCCAGCACGTGAAAATCATGCCTGAAATGACGGTGTTAGAAAATGCCGTGATTGGGGCTCACTTACGTGGTCAAAAAGGCGTGTTGTCTTCAATGTTTGGCCTAGACCGTGAAGAAGAAAACAACCTGCTCAATGAAGCCAAATTTCAATTAGAACGCGTGGGCTTGGGAGACTATCTGTATACCGAAGCAGGTAACTTGGCACTTGGGCAACAGCGTATTTTAGAAATTGCCCGTGCGCTGTGTGCACATCCTTCACTGTTATTACTGGATGAACCCGCTGCAGGGCTGCGTTTAAAAGAAAAGCAAGCTTTAGCAGCCTTACTCACCAAACTGCGCGCTGAAGGCATGGCAATTTTACTGGTCGAGCACGATATGGATTTTGTGATGAATTTGGTTGACCGCGTAGTGGTCATGGAGTTCGGACAAAAAATTGCAGAAGGTCTACCAGAAGATGTGCAAAAAGATGAAGTTGTACTCGAAGCCTATTTAGGGGGTGCTGCATGAGCAAAATAAATAATGATCAAGGGAAAGCACTACTTGAAGTGAAAAACCTGAATGTTGCATACGGCAAAGTCGATGCCTTAATCGACTTCAATATGCGCGTGAATGAAGGTCAGATTGTTTCTGTCGTGGGACCGAATGGTGCAGGGAAAACGACTTTGCTCTCTGCAATCATGGGCGTGCTGTCATCCAAAGGCAATGTCGATTTTGATGGTGAAGTCGGTCAATGTCCGCAGATCGAACGCATGGTGGTCAGAGGCTTAGGTCTAGTTCCTGAAAAGCGCGAATTGTTCAGTTCGATGAGTATTGAAGACAATCTGATGCTGGGTGCATTTCAGCGCTATCGCCATGGTGATCGTGGTTATAAAGACAGTCTGGATGAGGTGTATAGCATTTTTCCAAGACTGAAAGAACGTCGTCAGCAAGAAGCGGGGACTTTGTCGGGTGGGGAGCGTCAGATGCTTGCTGTGGGGCGTGCCTTGATGGCAAAGCCAAAACTTCTCATGTTGGATGAACCGAGCTTAGGCTTGGCGCCATTGATTACCCGTGAAATTTTCAAAATTATTGATCAATTACGGGGTCAGGGCGTGTCGATTTTATTGGTCGAACAAAACGCGCGAGCTGCACTGAAGCTGGCAGATTATGCTTATGTACTTGAAATGGGTGAATTGTCAATTCAAGGCAAGGGCGCGGATTTATTAGAAGATAAACGGATTATTGAAAGTTACTTGGGTACGAACAGTAAACACCAAGATGTATTGGCAATTTAAAAAAGTTGAGATGGTGAAATGAATAAGTCAGCAAAAATCACGATTTTAGGCGCAGGTGCAATCGGGTGCACCGTCGCTGCTCGACTCATTTTGGCTGGATTTGAGCAAGTTAGCCTCATTGCACGTGGCGAGAATTTGAAGCAATTAAAGGCTGAAGGTATTCAACTGCAAGATTTGACAGGTACCCATCAAGTGTACCCTTATCAAGTGGTAGAGCAAGCTTCTGAACTGGATGTGCAGGATATCATTTTTATTGCAACCAAAGCGGGTGCGCTGAAGCAGATCACTCCAAGCCTGCATCACCTTTTGCATGATGAAACTGTAATTGTACCACTCATGAATGGCATTCCATTCTGGTATTTCTATGAGGGAGACACCCAGCAACAAAATTTAAAAACCATTCAATGCCTCGATACGGATCAGTATTTGATTGAAAACTTTCCGCTGAAACATTTAATTGGGGCGGTGGTATTTATTACCGCAGAATTACAAGGATATGGAAAGGTAAAGTCTAGTAACCCGTATTTACTTATTTTTGGCGAGCCTTCTCATCAAATTACGCCACGAGTCGAACTGCTTCAGCAACTTTTTGCTGACACTGGGATTGAATCTCGTGTGCATGAAAGTATTCGTGATCAGATTTGGACCAAAGTAATTGCCAATTTGAGCTCCAATCCATTGTCGGTTTTGACTGGGGCAACCTTACATGACATCTATTCACATCCACATTTACATGATGTTGTGACCAAAATGATGCTCGAAGCGCGTCAGGTTGCTGCTTGTTATGGCGCACGCATTAACATTGACCCTAAATTGTTTCTACAGTTGGGTGCAGACATGGGGGAAGTACATACTTCCATGTGGCAGGACTTTCAAAAGAAACAGCCTTTAGAGCTCTCTGTGATTGCAGATGCGGTACTTGAATTGGCTGAGGGGTATAACTGTCCAATGCCAGTAACCAAACAGATTTGCGAATTAACCAAATATTTAAGTAATCGTAATATGCAAACTTCTACAGATAAAGTTGCTTAAAAGTATAGAAGATGAATAGGAAAATTTAAGATGAACTCTACCGTGAATGCGTTAAATGTTTCAAAAGAAGAATGGGAACTTCGAGTTAAATTGGCACATTGCTATCATTTAATTGACTATTTTGGCTGGACAGAAACGATTTTTAATCATATTTCGGCACGTCTGCCTGGAGATGAACACTACTATTTGGTCAATCCATTTGGACTGAATTATAGTGAGGTCACCCCTGAAAATCTTTTAAAAGTGGATTTGCATGGTAATAAGGTGATGCATTCGGAATATGATGCTAACCCCGCAGGTTTTGCTTTGCATAGTGCCGTACACGGTGTACGAGATGATATTCGTTGTTTAATTCATACCCATACCACGCCAATTAGTGCAGTAGTCCAAAAAAAATCAGGCTTCAAATATGACAGCTTCTATGGTGCCCAACTATACGGACGTGTTGGATATCATACCTTTGAAGGCATTACTTTATTTGCTGAAGAAAAAGAGCGAATGATTCAAAGCCTTGGAGATCATCATATTTTGGTGTTGAGAAATCACGGTATTGCGGTTGGAGAAAGTAGTATAGAAAAAGCATTTTTCTTATTGTGGACCGTACAACGCGCAGCAGAAATTCAGTGTCAAGCAGATGCAATGGGTGGAGAAGATGTACCATTAACTGAGGAGGTCAAACAAAAATGTACCGATCTCACCGCCATGCTGATTCGAGAAAGTGGCTTTGCGAATAAGTTTTTTGATGCCATGGTCAGAAAAATGCACGAAAAATCTGGATGCTAATCACGATTTTATCAATCTGTCTGATTTAGTGAAGCTCAAGAAATTAATTTGAGCTTTACGGTTAGGTGTTTTGAATTACTAGCGTCTAGACTTTGTGAAAAATGAATCAAAACTCAAATAATTAATAACGAAAATTTATAATTGTTCATTTTTTTGATGTAAGATAAAGCATTATCAAATGTTTTTTATTAGAAAAAGCAAATAAAATTCAGCATCTTTATTTAACTTTTCTCTATGTGAATGGGGGCTAACATAGCATTTATGTCTATATAATATGAAAGATTCATTTTATTTAACAAAATCTTATAACTCAAAAGTGTAATGGAGATGCTTGTGTGTTTATAGCCGTCTCCTTTAGAATCCCATTTAATATTCAATTAGTCTGAAGCATATGACCAATAAATACTCTAAATATTTCCCAATTCATGATGATTTTAATATTGATGATTTTCCGTATTACTGGATTTCTCAAGTTTACGGCTTATATATTCACAAAATGGACAATGCGCTGAAAAACTATGGTTTGGATAATTCTAGACGTCGTATTATCTTAGCGGCTTCTGCACGACCTAACGCCAGTATTTCTGAGTTGGCAGAAATGACCATTATTAAAATTCCGACAGCGACCAAGATTATTTATCGTTTAAAAGATGAAGGTTTGTTAAATACCACCGTTAGTGAAACAGATAGTCGTATTACCAGTGTCAGTTTGACGGAAAAAGGTCATGAAATGGTGATTAAGATTAATGAAATTACCTCACTGCTATTGAATGATAGCTTTGCGGGGATCAAGCCTTCAGAAATTAATAAATTGAATGATTTATTAAAAATCATTAAGAAAAATCTGGCTTGAATAAAGGGAATATCGAACAGTATCCAACCTGAAGATGCTTGTTCACCCAATTGCTTAATAAATCACATCTAGCTGCCGCTATCCAATTTTGAGTAGCGGTTTTTTTGTCTTTATTGAGTGAAAGTATTTCCTATTTCAGACCAAAGAAAAACTGTCTGAAAATTCTTCAAATGAAAGTGCTTTTCTCCTAGCGCGTCAATTTATGACGTTCGAGCCTTTTCATTTATTGGTATCGCATTAGAATTCTCCATATCAGGAGGTATTGGTTATGAAAGCATGTCTTGTACGTATCATGCAAAATGAAGGTAAAGCCTTTGAATTAAATTGCCAGCGCGATACAAACAATGAAGTGATTCAGATTTTTGATTTGGAAGGCAATGCACTGCCATTAAATCATCGCAGCCGTTGTGTGATTTGGAATGCAGAGGTCTGGTACTACTAAACCAGAAGATAAATAAAGTAGATGTCTAGGGTTTGGGCAATGTAAGATTGATTACATTGCCCAAGTCCGTTTGCTGCTTATGTTTGAGTAACATGATTTAGGCTTTTATCTACCTAAATCAGCATTTGGATTCTGCGTATTTAACTAACTAGAGGGAATTAGAGTTAAAGTTGAGCCTTGGTTCAATAAAATGATTAAAAATTGCCAATTGGTATTTTAACCTTTGCTTAAAAATATCTGTAAATATCTAATTATTATAAATATTAATCATAAAATGATTTCTTTAGCTTTGACTTTCTAAATGAAAAATCAATCGGTATGATGGGGTGTATAGCACCATGATTAAAGAGTTCTTAAAAATAAGTATAAAGCTATACCTTTGTGGTACTTCACATGAGGCTATTTATGTTTTAAAAAGAATGGAACATGCTTTAATAACACGTTGATAGATGTGTTGATGCTATAAAACAACCAATCGAAGGATTTTGATTGGCATAAAAGTTGCTGATTAAGCAATACGGTCTTCGCTAGGTGAAAAAGGATATGACATCACTCAGCCAACAGATGAATTTAAACCATTATTCGCATCAGGCGGATTTTGCGCAGAATTTAATGTCGACAATTTGCGGTGAACATCGTTTAGATACGAGTGCCCGCGATACACTTGATTTTCATTATGATGGGCTGCGTTTACCGAATCGAAAAATGGCGATTGGTACGATTCGTTATGGTGCAAATGTTGCCATTAATATTTCTAATTTGAAAGCCTACAGCATTAGCTTGCCTTTACAGGGTAAGCAGGCACTTTGGATGCGGGGTGAACAGTATCGCTCGAATGAAAATCGGGGTTTGATTGTCTCGAATAATGATCATCAGGAATTAATCATTGATCGTGACTGCCAAAAATTACAGGTGGTGATACCAGAACGTAGTATGCAGATGGTTCTGGCAGATCTATTAAATCAGCCGCTGGATCAACCGATTATTTTTAATCCTGAAATGCAGGTTGAATCTACGCAATTGATTGATGCTTGGTGGAAAAATGTCCAGAACTTTTTGCAGTTCAATACGCAAAATAGTGGTTTTTTCGGCTTGCAAATGCTGTCCGATGATTATGAAAATTTTCTGATCAAAGCATTATTGCTTTCGCAAGAGCATAATTATTCAGCTGCACTGAAAGCGCATGCCCAGCAACAAGAGCCGGCTTATATTCGTAAAGTCAAAAGCTTTATTGTGGAGCATGCGCATGAAGAAATTTGTGCTGAAGATTTACAGCACCTAGCGGGTTTTTCTAAATCCAAGCTGTATGATGAGTTTCAGCAATATTATGGCACTAGCCCGATGTCGTATTTGCGTAAATATCGTTTGCAGCAAATTTATAAAATTTTGAGTAATGCAAATACCAATCAAAAGATATCGATTTCTAAACTGGCTTATGATTGGGGTTTTACACATTTAAGCCGTTTTTCACAGGACTATAAGGAAGAATTTGGCGAGAAACCAAGTGAAACCAAAAGTAAGTCGCGTGAATAAATCCAGTTGAATAAAAACCCCTGATTTAGAAATTAAATCAGGGGTTTTTTATGCGGTGTAGAAACCGTTTTAGACTGAACTTTCTAAGTTGTACACGGCTTTCGCTTTAGATTTTTCATGCATCACTTTTAAGGTTAAAGCAGTAAATGAAATGAAAGTTGGAATAGCCAGTACAAAGAAGATGCCACCTAAGCTTAAGTTAAAGGTGAAAATCAACGATCCGAAGAATGCACCCAAGATCGCGCCAATACGGCCAATACCATGCATCCATGAAACACCAACGGCACGACATACTGCTGGATAGAACATCGTTGCCAAAGGCAATAATGAAGACTGTGCACCAGCAAGCAGCGCACCAATCAAGAAGATGGTGATACCTAGGAAAAGGATATTTGAGCTGACTAAACCTGCGACTAAGAATAATCCAAAGGCAATTAAATAAGCATATTTAATCACTGTGGTTGGATTCACTTTGTCCATATACCAACCCATGACGGTTGCACCAATGACTCCACCAAATGGGAAGATTGCAGCAATTAAACTGAATTGTTGCGTGCTAAAGCCAGCAGTTTTTAAGATTGTCGGCATCCAGCTGGTCAAAAGATAGAATACTAATAGGCTGGTAAAGCAGCATAACCAAAGCATGCTTGAACCCCATAAGTATTTACCCAATACCACTTTGACTGGGTTTTCATTGGTCGCTTCGGTTTGTGGTAAAACTAGTTTTACAGGTTCATTAAACGGTTGACCCTGAATTTTCTCTAAAATCTGCATCGCTTTATCATGACGATTACGCGCAATCAGAGATTGAGTCGATTCTGGAAGCATTACAATAAGGGCTACTACCAGTAGCAATGGAATACTGCCACCAATCATGATTACTTTTGCCCAACCAACAGCTTCAAGCAAGTAGGCAGAGAGTACACCACCCGCAGAAATACCTAGCATAAAGCCGCATCCTGCTAAACCTGTAAGAAAGGCTTTACGTTTTGCAGGCATGTATTCAGACACCATAGTACTGATGTTTGGCATAGCCGCGCCAAGACCAATACCTGTGATAAAACGGTATAACATGAGTTCTTCAGTTGAGCTGGCGAAACCACAGAGAATGGTAAAAACTGAAAACAGTAAAGTGGTGATTACAATAATGCCTTTACGACCAAATTTATCCGACAATGGGCCCGAGATAATGGCACCAATGGACATACCGACCAAAGCTGCACTCAAAACAGGTGCCAATTGAGGTTTGGTGATGCCCCAATCATCCAGTAAGGCAGGTGCAATAAAACCAATAATACCTGTGTCTAGACCATCGCAGAAAAAGACCAAGAAGCCAAGAATAAAGACTAGCCACTGTAGGGGGGAGAGTTTCTCCCGATTGATAATGTTGTTTACTTCAATTGTTTTCATACTTATTCCTTTGAACCGTTTAATTCCGTTTGGTCAGGGGAGCTCCCTGTACTAACCAACTTGTCCATCACATTCCTAGTTGGATGAATGGGTTTAAATCTGTTCGCCTTGCCTGCATTGCTCGTATTACTAGCGGCTATAGATTTAAACCAAAGTTATAGACCCAAGTGAATGTGAAATAATGACAAATTCATTTGAATGACCAAAGCGTTCTGTAATGTTCGATTGCGTATTACATTTCCAAAATTAGAGGCTTTGATTTCCTTTATTGAGCTCGTAAGTGTCTTTAGAAAGACATTCTATATACAGAGCCATGCGAAAATTTCAGAAATTGTGCGGATTTCAGCTTAAATTTAGAGGATATGTTCCAAATAAAAATTGATATCGCCGCGATTCCAATTGCTGTCTACATACCTTGATTGAACTATTTTTATACGCTAGAGACTATCCACAAAATCCTGAACTTCATCCATTTTTTCCATTACAGATGGATAGAATTTTAAGCACCGAAACTTTATTGCCAGTGAAATGATAAGAATGAGGCATATTCAGCAGTACATTTTAGAATTGCGCATAGATTGGATAGTGCTCGCAGCTTTTGGACAGTCAGCCTTAAAAAATGGATAGAAGATAAAGCCATAACAAAGTCAGGAGTTGACAATTATGGCTGGTCAAACGATTCAGATAAAAACCAAGACTGGTAAACAGTTTAGTGCTTACTTGGTCACCCCATCTTCAGGCAAAGGACCGGGCATTGTGATGTGTCAGGAAATCTTTGGCGTAAATGCTGTAATGCGTGAGAAGGCTGACTTTCTTGCAGAAGAAGGCTATACCGTTTTAGTTCCAGATTTATTCTGGCGCGATGCACCCAATATCGAATTGGGCTATACCCCAGAGGATTTCGAAAAGGCTTTTAAGCTTTATCAACAATATGATGAAAATTTAGGTGTGGAGGATATTCAGGACAGTTTGGCTTATCTACAAAGCCGACCAGAATGCGATACATCGACAGGTCTAGGTGTTGTCGGATACTGCTTGGGTGGAAAGCTGGCTTATTTGGCAGCGTGTCGTTTACCAGAAGTTGCCTGTGCCGTTGGCTACTATGGTGTAGGTCTAGAAAACGTTCTGGATGAATTGGCTAACCTGAAAGGTCGTCTGGTTCTGCATATTGCAGAGCTCGATCAATTTACTCCACCTGATGCACGTCAAACAATTCTGCAAGCTGCGAACCAATATTCGAATGTTAAAGCATACGTGTATGAAGATGTCGACCATGCCTTTGCTAGACCGAAAAGTGAGCATTATCACAAGCCTTCAGCTCGCTTTGCTCATGAGCGCACAGTGACTGCATTACATGACACCATTGGACCATATTATGACTTGGTGGCGTTATGGGAAGAGCATATTCGACATGAGTTCGATACCCGTGATGTCCCTGCCACAATGGCAACCATGGTGGCTGAACCTTATGTCAATCACATTCCAACCTTAACGGGTGGTGTCGGTCAAAGTCAGCTCGCTCGCTTCTATCGTTATCACTTTGTCCATCAAAACCCAGAAGATATGAAGATCACATCGATTTCGCGTACGGTCGGATCTACACAGGTGGTGGATGAGTTCATTATGAGCTTTACCCATGACACAGAAATTGATTGGCTACTCCCAGGGGTAAAACCAACAGGTAAATATGTCGAAATTCCAATGTTGGGGGTCATTCAATTTAGAGGTCCTAAACTGTGTCACGAACATATTTATTGGGATCAGGCTTCAGTGCTTGTGCAAATAGGTTTGCTCAATCCTGAAGGTTTGCCAGTTGCGGGTGTGGAAACTGCCAAGAAACTGCTGGATGAAGATTTACCTTCAAATACGCTGATGCCGTCATGGGGCAGTAGTGAAGGCAAGCCGATTCAGGAAGGAGCATAAAATATGAACATTGATTTAAAAGGCAAAGTAGCCGTTGTCAGTGGCGGTGCAACCTTAATTGGAAAGGCTGTGGTAGGGGCTTTGGTGAATGCAGGTGCGCGTGTCGCGATTCTTGATATTGATGCCAACGGAAAGAAAGTTGCAGAAAGTTTTCCTTATGACGTGATGTTCATTCAGGTGGATTTGACCAGTGACCTTGCGATTCAGCAGGCGGTCAAAAACATTCATCAGCATTTAGGTGAAGTCAGCTGCTTGGTGAATCTGGCGTGTACCTATCTGGATGATGGCTTTCAGTCTTCTCGCCAAGATTGGTTAAAGGCTTTGGATATCAATTTGCTGTCAGTGGTCGAATTAACCCGAGCATTTTATGCAGACTTAAAAAAGAACAAGGGTTCAGTTGTGAATTTCACCTCGATCTCTGCTAAGTATGCGCAAACTGGACGCTGGTTATATCCCGTATCGAAAGCGGCGATCCGACAATTAACCCAAAGTATGGCAATGGATTTTGCAGCCGATGGCATTCGAGTGAATTCCATTTCTCCAGGCTGGACGTGGTCACGAGTGATTGCTGAAGTCAGTGGAAATAACCGTGAAAAAGCTGATGGCGTTGCAGCAGATTATCACTTGTTGGGGCGTTTGGGGCATCCAGAAGAAGTGGCAAATGTGGTGCTGTTCTTACTGTCCTCGGCAGCAAGCTTTGTCACAGGTGCAGATTACGCCGTCGATGGTGGGTATTCAGTGATGGGACCAGAAGGTGCGCAACCTGCCATTCCACGCTTAGCCAGTTAATACAGACATTCATGATTTAGAACATTGAAAAATTTGGAGAAGAATATGCGCCGTATTGCAATTGTGGGAGCAGGTCAGTCAGGCCTTCAACTTGGCTTAGGATTATTAGATACCGGTTATGACGTTACTTTAATTACCAACCGTACTGCCGAAGAAATTCGTCAGGGTAAAGTGATGTCGAGTCAATGTATGTTTCACACCGCTTTACAAACTGAACGTGATTTAGGACTGAATTTTTGGGAAGAGCAATGTCCTGCGGTTGAAGGAATTAGCTTGACTTTGGTGAATCCTGAAAACGGTGGCAAAGCCTTTGAATGGAGTGCACGTCTTGAGCGTTACGCACAATCGGTCGATCAACGCGTCAAAATGCCATTTTGGATGCAGGAATTTGAAAAGCGTGGTGGTCGATTAATTATTCAAGATGTTGGTATAGAAGAACTTGAACAATTAGCCAATGACTATGAATTGGTTCTGTTGGCGGCAGGTAAAGGCGAAGTGGTCAAGCAATTTGAACGTGATGCAGAAAGAAGCACGTTCGATAAGCCTCAACGTGCATTGGCATTGACCTATGTCAAAGGCATGAAGCCAATTTCACCTTATTCACGGGTCACGTTTAACATTATTCCGGGAGTAGGTGAATACTTTGCTTTTCCAGCACTGACCGTGAATGGCCCATGCGACATTATGGTGTTCGAAGGTATTCCAAATGGACCAATGGATTGTTGGCAGGATGTGCAAACATCTGAGCAGCATTTAGAACGTAGTCTGGAACTTTTACAAAAATACGTACCGTGGGAATTTGAACGTTGTAAAAACGTCGAATTAACCGATGCAGGCGGTTATTTGGCAGGACGCTTCCCACCAACAGTACGCAAACCTGTTTTGACTTTACCTTCAGGCAAAAAAATCTTTGGTATGGCAGATGCCTTAGTGGTGAATGACCCGATTACAGGTCAAGGCTCAAATAATGCCGCCAAATGTAGCAAGATTTATTTTGATGCGATTTTATCCAATGATGATCAAGCCTTTAGTGAGGCTTGGATGCAACAAACCTTTGAGCGCTATTGGGCATATGCCGAAAAAGTGGTGGCTTGGACCAATAGTTTATTGTTACCGCCTCAACCCCACGTAGTGGAATTACTGGCTGCTGCGAGTCAGAACCAAGCCATTGCTTCAGTCATGGCCAATAACTTTGATGATCCGCGTGACTTTTCACCATGGTGGTTTGATGCAGAACAGGCTCAGAATTTTATTGCCATGAAAACAGCAGCTAAAGTGGCTTGATGCTGATCTAGTTAAAAGGATATTACAAATGATTGATACGATTGATGATTTGGCATTACAGCCGATTGATGCTGAAAACCCAAGAGAAATTAGAAATTTGCTGGGTCAGTTCGCAACAGGTGTAACGGTCATTACGACACGAAGCAAGCAGGGGCGTAAAGTTGGCATGACAGCCAATTCATTCTCGTCGCTTTCTTTGGATCCGCCGTTAATTTTATGGAGTTTATCCAAAACTGCGCCTAGCTTGTCAGATTTTGTGGAAGCAGACCACTTCGCCATTCATATGTTGGCACAAGAACATCATGAACTTTCAGGACATTTTGCCAGAGCATCTGCAGACAAGTTTTCTGGTATCGCACATCGAGACTGTGCGGTTGGTGTGCCCATTCTTGAAGATGTTTTAGCAACCTTAGTCTGTAGAAATGTGACCCAATATGAAGGTGGCGACCATCTGATCTTTATCGGACAGATTGAACAGTACCAACAGCGGCAAGGTGAGCCACTGGTCTTTCATGCAGGAAAATATCGAGTTGCTGCTGCACATCCAGCGCTGAGCAATTAAGACAAAGTCACGATTCTACAATCGTGACTTCTTATTTAGGAAAGAATAATGAAGTACAGTGTAATAAAAAATAGTGTTTTGCTCAGTAGCTTTTGTTGTATGTCTTTCATGACCCATGCCTATGATTTACCGACAGTCAACTTAGGTATGACCAGTTTTTTAGATGGGGGTTTACCTGCAGGTCCAGGTTGGTATGCGCAAACTTATTTCCAAAATTATGATAGTGATGAATTGGTTGATGCACATGGCAATAAATTGCCACTCCCAAAAACAGATCTTAACTATCAAGTAATTGTGGAACAAATTAGCTACTTGTCGAATGTTAAATTGGGTGAGCATGCCAGTCTGGGGATTAATTTTCTTATTCCCTATGTCAGCAAAATGGATATGGATGATGGATTGAATCAAATGGCAATCAAATCACAGGGTGGTTTTGGTGACATCATGATTGGTCCTTTTGTGCAGTTTGATCCGATTATGGGGGCTGAAGGTCCCAAATTTGTACATCGCATTGAATTCCAAGTGAACTTACCGACAGGAGATTACAGCCAACAGAAGGATATTAATCCGGGCAATAATGCGGTTTCGCTTGATCCATATTGGGCAGCAACCTACTGGTTTAATCCTAAATGGACAGCTTCGACACGGATTCATTATCTGTATAACTTTAAAAATGAAGATCCAAGTTACGCATTTGGCAATGCAGATGAAATTCAGGCAGGTCAAGCCGTTCATGCAAATTTTGCCAGTGAGTATGCGATTACCCCGCAATTTCGTTTAGGGCTAAATGGGTATTGGTTAAAGCAAATTACCGATACAGAAGTTGATGGCGAAAAAGTGAAAGGGCGTAAAGAGCAGGTTTGGGCAATTGGTCCAGGGGCAATGTATAGTTTTTCACCCAATGACCATGTGGTGGGTAACGCTTATTTTGAACAAGATGCTGAAAACCGACCTGAGGGAACCCGCTTACAAGTGCGTTATATCCACCATTTTTAAGATGAAAAATAGCCTTTTATCCCAACCAGGATAAAAGGCTATTTTATGGATTTTTTGATGGGTTGGAGAGAAGTTAATTGGAAATCTGTTTAGCTACAACGACGTGTCGAAGAAGGCAAAGTGCCAAAGCGTCTTTTGTACTCTTGAGAAAATCTGCCTAAATGGGTAAAGCCCCATTTAAATGCCACATCAGTTACCGTTAAATGCTCATTTTGCATTAATTCTAAATGTGCTTGTTCAAAGCGTAATTCTCTGAGATAAGCCATTGGGGTGGTGCCTAAGTAATTTTTAAATCCTGCAAAAAGCGTTCTGACACTCACACCTGCTTGCTCAGCCATCATTTCAATAGTTAAAGGTTCATGTAAATGTTGCTGGATATAGGCTTCAGTCCGTTTAATAAAATGCGGGGAAATGGTTTTATCTTTATGCGAATCAATTTTTTCCAAAGCATTATTGGGTTGCCCATAAATCAGCGCATTTAATAAATTCGACTCAAACTGTTTAAACGCCAAGGGATGATGCAGTGGGTGTTTGTCACATGCCATTGCATCCATTAAAGTGCGGAGTAATTGTAAAAAATAACTGCCATTTTGCGTGGAAAAATCAAGCTTCGGATCAAAAATGAGGGGAGTGCTGTCGCTATCAGGAATATGTTGGCGACAGTGATGAATTAAATCATCTTTTAATATTTTTAAAATGAGCTGCGGTGAATTGGCATGCCAACACATACGTAAAGAGTGTTGTGGTGAAATGAGCGATCCAACCTGTGAATAGGACATAAATTTGTGTCGGTCGAATTCAATTTCTGCATAACCCTGCGTTGGAATTTGAATTAAATAAAACTTTTCTAAATGGTCTGGTTCAATTACAACATCTGCGCCATATACGAGGCGGCTAATTGAGAGCGCTCCTGTTTTAACATGGTGCATGGTTGCACTAAAATCTTTTTGTGGTTTTGAAATTTTTAATGCATGGGGTTTAAAGACCTGTCCAACATGTTTACACGTTTCATCTACATCTTGATGGCTAAAGAGTAAATTGTGGGGGGTAAAAATGGATTCATATTGGAAATGTCGACCGTTTAATTCAGAAGAGTTGGCATGATTCATAGCTATTCCTTTGGCTAACTCCTGCTTGTATTTCACCGCTCTAAATACTGCTCGGTATAATTTTAGAAAGGTGGTAATACTGCACTTAGATTATTCAGTGGGGTGCAAAACATATAGAGATAATGCAAAATATAGACCATATTGGATTCAATATGCTGTTTTTCTAAAAAATTAAATGAAGGAAACAAAATCCTGTTTTAATCGTTTTTTGAAATACATGAGCGTGAGAACTCCATTCTATCTACCTCGTTTTATCATGATCTTATTCCTTAAGATCTGTACAATTTTATAGCAAATCCAAGCGCTTTGGTCAATTTATATCATTAGCTGGACTTTTTATTATCTTATTGAAATGTTTTGTATTTAAGTGAATGCACGCCTATAGGCATGCATTCATTTGCAAGAAATTCTGAATGCTTTGATTAAACACTTGAGGCTGTTCCACATTTGAAATATGTGAAGCATCAATTTCAACCAACTGACTGTTCGGAATCTGCGCTTGCATAAACTGCGCATCTGCGACCGTCGTCACAAGGTCTTGTTGTCCCGCAATTATCAGCATTGGCACTGTAATGTTTTTCAGTTGCTCTCGAACATCCGCTTTAGCCAAAGCCGCACAACAGTGGGCATAACCTTCGGCGCTGCCAGCTGCCAAGTCGTTTTGAAGATTAGACACTAATGAAGGATGACTTTGGATAAAGGGATCTGTAAACCATCGCGATGCTGCAGTTTGCGCGATCGGTTGTAAACCTTGAGTTTTGACCAGAGCGGCACGATCCAGCCAAGCCTGTTCCTGACCAATTTTGGCCGCCGTATTACATACAATCACATGGCTAAAACGCTGAGGGTAATGCATCGCCAGCCACTGACCAGTTAAGCCGCCCATCGAAATGCCACAAAATGCTGCTTGTGAGATCTGTAAATGATCCAGCAACTGAATCACATCTTCACCTAATTGTTGCAGGCTATAAGGACCTGCTGGTGTCGATGAAGCACCGTGACCACGGGTGTCATAACACACCACAAAGAACTGATCCTTTAAAGCATTAAACTGCTGCTGCCACATGCCATAGTTGGTGCCCAAAGAATTGGAAAACACTAATGCAGGATTACTGGCATCGCCAAAGGTTTGATAATGCAGTTGTACGTCTGGCGTGGTTAAAATGGGCATATCTTAATTCCTTTCTTTATTCTTTATTGAGCTTAGCGATCTGAATCAGGCTTCAACCCGCTGAATAATCAGCGCAATCCCTTGACCGACCCCGATACACATTGAACATAGGGCATACGTACCACCGGTTTGTTCTAACTGGTTCAGAGCTGTGGTCACTAAACGTGCACCCGATGCACCCAGTGGATGACCAATCGCAATCGCACCACCATTTGGATTCACTTGCGTAGTATCGTCAGCCAGACC